>NZ_JBIJCN010000010.1:0-67723 GCF_044344655.1 Gemmatimonas sp. | reverse complement strand
TGTGGCCCTCCCCCGGGGGGGGGGCGGGGGTGGGGGGGGCGGGGGGGGGGGGGGGGGGGGGGGGGGGGGGGGGGGGGGGGGGGGGGGGGTGGGGGGTGGCGCTAAACGTCTGGGCCGGGGCCATGACGCCCACTGCAACCACGACCTTTCGCGCCGCCCCCCCGACCCCGACAGGCCAGCGCAGCGCCGCCCCCACGACCCACCCTCAGGCTGCAGTGAGCCCCCGACCCGAGCAGCAACTCCGACCGTGGGACGACCCAGACCGTCGTGGCAGTGCTCTGACCGTCGTGGCAGTGCTCCGACCGTCGTGGCCGTACCAAGACTCAGACCCCGACCCCGACCAGCGGAATGCCGACCAGCGCGTTCCCCATTGCGCAGACCTCCCCTCCGCATGTATACTCCGACAGAGGCTTTGAGAACCATTCTCAACTAGATCCGTGCGCTCGGTTTCCCTTCCTACGCTCCAATCCGCTGACACTGCGTCGCGCACCACGTGCGCGTTGAACGCCTGTCGCGCCGGAACCCGCGCCACCGTCGTCGACATCGAATGCTCGGGCGACGAGGCCTGCCGCCTCCGCGCACTCGGCCTCTGTGAAGGCACCGCGGTCAACATCATCGACGCCCGCGACTCCATGCTTCTCGAAGTGCGTGGCACACGCCTCGCCTTGGGCTCCGCGCTGACGGCCGGGATCACCGTGCAGCCCGTGGCCGCCCGCGCCTGACGGCGCCTGCTGCCCTCGATGTCGCCTCCCCGGCGACATCTCCCGGAACGCCGTGACGACCCCCCCGCCAACACCCCCCGACCGCACGCCAACCGCAGCGGCCGAACCGGGCGCCGGATCGGCTGGGGCCACGCAGGATGCCCTGCGCGTCGCCATCATCGGGAACCCCAATACCGGCAAGACCACGCTTTTCAATGCCCTCACCGGGCTCCGCCAGCGCGTAGGCAACTTCGCCGGCGTCACCGTCGAGCGCGTCGAAGGCGGCTTCCGCGGCCCTGATGGCCGTCGCATCACCGTGCTCGACCTTCCGGGCAGCTACTCGCTCTCAGCGGGCTCCCCCGATGAGCGCGTCGCGCTCGACGTCCTGCTCAACCGTGATGGCGGCCACTGGACGCCCGACGTGGTGCTCGTGGTCGTCGACGCCGTGCACCTCGAGCGCAATCTCTTCCTCGCCGGGCAGATCATCGAGCTCGGCCTGCCGGTGGTGATCGCGCTCAATCAGTTCGATGTGGCGCAGGCCGAGGGGATCACCATCGACGTCCCCGAGCTCATTCACGAGCTGGGCGTACCGATCGTGCCCACCGTCGCCAAGCGCGGGGAGGGGCTCGACCCACTCAAACGGGCGCTCCTCACGGCCACCACATTGCCGGTCCCCTCGCGCAAGTTCGTGCTCCCGCCGGCCGTGCAGCAGGCCCTCGCGCCCGTGCACGCTTGCCTCGTGGCCGGTGGCTTCTCGCACAGCGCGGCAGGAATGGAAGCGCTGCGGCTGCTCGGCGGCAATCGCACCGAACCACATCTGGTCGACGTTCCCCAGCTCGCCGAGCGCGTGCAGGAGGCGGCGGCATCCCTCAAAGCGCAGGGGTTCAGCCCATCGCGGCTCGAGAGCGAGGTGCGCTACGCGTGGATTGCGCAGGTCATCGAGCGTACCACGTCGCGGCCGCGCGCGATCAAGCGGAACCTCAGCGATCGCATCGATCGCGTGGTGCTGCACCGCGTATTCGGCCCGCTCATCTTCCTGGTGCTCATGGCGGTCGTCTTCCAGGCCGTCTTCTCGTGGGCGGCCCCGCTGATGGACGGGATCGAGGGGCTCATCGCCACCATGGGTGGCGCCGTGGGCGACCGCATGACCGATGGAGACCTCAAGTCACTCGTGGTCGACGGCGTGTTCGGCGGCGTGGGCTCGGTGCTGGTGTTTCTGCCGCAGATCGCGATTCTCTTCGCCTTCATCACGCTCCTGGAGCACTCGGGCTACATGGCGCGCGCCGCGTTCCTCATGGACCGCATCATGCGCACCGTCGGGCTGCACGGCAAAAGCTTCATCCCCATGCTGTCGGGGTACGCCTGCGCCGTCCCGGGTGTCATGGCCACCCGCACCATCGAAGACCCCAAGGACCGCCTCGCCACCATCATGGTAGTGCCGCTCATGAGCTGCTCGGCGCGTCTGCCGGTCTACACGCTGCTCATCGGTGCCTTCGTGCCCGCCACGTCGCTCTTCCCCGGGCTCACCATGCAGGGTGCCACGATGCTCGGCATGTACCTGTTGGGAACGGTGGCCGCGCTGGCGGTGGCGGCGATCTTCAAGCGCACGCTGCTCAAGGGCCCCGTGCGCCCCATGATCCTCGAGCTGCCACCCTATCGCTGGCCAAGCCCGTGGTCGCTGCTCGTGAGCGTGGCGCAGCGCTGTCAGCTGTTTCTGCGACGCGCGGGAACGGTGATCCTCGCACTGAGCATCGTGCTGTGGGCACTGGCCACGTATCCCAAGACCCCCGTCGACAACGCGCTCCCTGAGGAGATACAGCAGGAGCAACAGCTCGAACATTCGATCCTCGGCCAGACCGGCCGCGCGATCGAACCCCTCGTGCGTCCTCTGGGGTACGACTGGAAGATCGGCGTGTCGATCGCCGCCTCCTTTGCCGCACGCGAGGTATTCGTGTCCACCATGGGCACCATCTACGGCGTGGGCAGCGAAAACGAAGCCGCGCTCACCGAAAAGCTCGTCGCCGAAACCAACCCGGTGACCGGCAAGAAGGTGTACACACCGCTCATTGCCATCGGCCTGATGGTGTTCTACGTGTTCGCGCTCATGTGCATCAGCACCATCGCTGTGACGGTGCGCGAAGCTGGCGGCGGTGCGTTGGGATGGAAGTGGGCCACGATCCAGTTCGCCTACATGCTTGCTCTTGCCTACGGTGCCGCGTGGGTGGTGTACGCCGGCGGCACGGCCCTCGGATGGGGAGGCTGATATGACCCCCGATGTGTTGGCGGTGCTGCTGATCGTCGGCACGGCGGTAGCCTACGTGGGCCGCAAAGTGTGGCTCGCCGTGGCGGCCGCGAAGAAGCCGAAGAGCGGGTGCGGTAGCGATTGCGGGTGCGGACACTAGCGGCAACGGCACCGGCCCAACGGCGGGAGCGGGCGACGGCGGGAGCCTGAACGGCGGGCGCTGCCCTCTCAGCTCTCCCCCACGATCTCCGCAATTCCCGCCCATCCCTCGTCCGCCTTTTCGAACACCGTGCGTGCCGCGTGCACCCAGCGTCGCCAGTCGGCGAAGCGGCGCGCCGCGTGACCCGTACGTACCGCGTCGCCGGCGAGGCGAAGATGGTCGAGCGCACCAAACATCGGCCGAGCCTCGTCCTCGATCGCGGCCTCGAGGGCACGCTGCTCGGCGCTGTCGCCTGGGGCGAGGCTGGTGGAGATGCGTCCGGCCGCCTCGAGCATGGCCGGCTGCAGCGCGGCCCCGTCGAGGAGCTGCACCTGACGCTGCGGATCGCTCACGCCGTGCACGGCACGGCGAGCGGCAAGCAGCGGCGCAAACCAGCGGTCATGCGCCGCATGCAACGGGCTGACCACACCGGCGACAACGGCTCCGTGGTGTCGTACCGCTCCCAGATGACGCAGACCCCGCGTGAGTTCAGGCATGCGACAGGCACGCTCGGTCACCGCCATCGCGAGCGCGTGCACTGACTCGTCGGCCGTGAGTTCCAGCAGGTCGCCATCAGGGAGATACACCGTGCACGATGTCGCACCCGTGCCGATACCGTCGATGCCATCGAGTGCCAACCGCCACGCCGCAGCGTGGGGCCATTCGAGCACCAGGGCCCCGTCGTCGAGCGACACGCGCGCCACCGCATCGAGGCGGCGCCCGCGCACGAGTCCCGCCACGCGCACCGCGAGCGGCGCACTCACGCGACGATCGCCTCCACGACGGCGTCAGTCTCCACGAGCGTCTCGAACACCGCCGCCGGGCCGTGGGCCGCCAGATCGTCCACGCTGTAGCGCCCAGTGGCCACGCCGATCGCCCGCACGTTGAGCGACCGTCCGCAATGAATGTCCGCCGGGGTGTCGCCGATGATCACCATGCGTTCGCCCGGTACGTCGCGCCCGAGCAACGCACGGGCGCGCTGCTGCGCTACGGCCGGCAGCATGGGGCGCTGCTCATGATCGCTGCCGAACGCGTTGACCTTGAACTGCTCCCACGCCAGCTGCACCGCGTCGATCTTCTGTCGCGCGCCCGCTTCGATGTTGCCGGTCAGCAATCCGAGCGTCACGTCGTCGTGCGCGCGGAGGCGCTCGAGCAGCGGCGGAATCCCCGCCAGCAGTATCGCCTGCTCCGCACCACTCGCCAGCTCACGCGCCAACCGTTCGCTGTAGATCGCGAACACGTCGAGCATGCGACGGTCGATCTCGTCGTCGCTCACACCGGCCCAGCGCATCTGCTCACGCGTGATCTGCCGGTCCGTCTTGCCGTCGTAGCGATACGCAGGATCTCCATGCGCGCCGTGAACCGTGAACAGCGCATGTTCCATGGCCCGTCGGCCCGCCCCATCCGTGCGCAGCAGCGTCCCGTCGATGTCGAACAACACGAGCTTCACGCCGCTTCCTCCAAGGCTTCGGGAGCAGGGCGCACTTTGGCCGTACGCGATACGAGCAACCCCGCCATGATGAACCCCGCGCCCAACAGCTGCCAGCCCGTGGGCTGCTCGTGCAGCATGATCCACGCGACGACGATCGCGATGATCGGCTGCAGGTTGCCGTACATCGCCGTCTTCGTGGGGCCAAGCACACGCACCCCGCGATAGAACAGCATGTACCCGAGGACCATTGCCCCGAGTGCGGAGTAGAGCACCGCCCCCCATCCGGTGAGGCTCACCGCGCCCCAGTCGAGGCGCAGCATGTCCGGGAGCCCTACGAGCCCCATCATCAGCGCGCCGCTCAGCAGCGTGATCGCTGAGAGGTGCAACGCCGTCGCGCGCTGCGTGAAGGGCTGCAGGAGTACGCTGTAGACCGCCCACGCCATGCTGCCGGACGCAATCAGCACCGCCCCCAGAAGCCCCTCGTCCCCGCCGTCGAAGCCCTGGGTGCTGCCCACCACGCACAACACGCCCACGAGCTGCAGGCCGATGCCGGCCCACCCCAGACGCGACACACGCTCGCGCCCCAGCAGGCGGGAGACGATGGCAATCCAGGCGGGACCGGCCGCCACGATCAGCGCGGCCACGCCGGCACGGGTGCGCGCCATGCCGGAGATGAAGAGCAGCTGATAGAAGCCGTTGCCCAACAGGCCGAGCGCGAGCAGGCGTCCCACGTCGTGCCGGTTGGGCCAGCGCGCCTCTCGCAGAAGGAGCGCGATGACGAAGAGCACCACCGCGGCGAGCAGCATCCGCACCCCGGTGAACGACAAGGGCGTCATGGCCTGCAACCCGGCCTTCACCACACTGTAATTCACCCCCCAGATCGTCGCCATCAGCACCAGACCGGCGTCGGTCGCGCCGACCCCCTGGTGCGTGGCCGCGGACGGCGAGGCGTCGGGCCCGGGGGCAGTCGAGCGGGCGGCGGAGGACGTCGAAGACATCTCGTAACTTAGTGGTTTATCTTCCCGTGATGCATGTCTCCTTTGCGCTCTTCGCGGACGCCGCGAACATCTCCCAGGAAGGGAAGCTCAACATCCTCGGCGTGTTCGACGCCGTGCACGTGGGGCAACTCCCGGCCTTGCACCCCCGCACGACGTTCGTGCTGCGTCTCAAGGCCCAGCCGCAGGACGCGGGCGTGCATCCGCTGCAACTGCGCTGGATCAACCCGCGCGGCGCGGAGCTCTGGAGTTCGCAGGCCGAACTCGACATCGCGCAGGGGCCAGCCAACATGGGTGAACTCGACATGCCCGTGATCGTGCAGCTCGACCTGCCCCTCGACGTCGTCGGCGACTATCGCATGACCGTCACGGTCGCGGGCAAGGAGACCACCGCGTGCACACTCCACGTCCACGGCAACGCGGCCGCCCCCATGGTCCCGCCTCCGCCCGCCGGGATGGTCAGCTGACGGAGCCCCAGGCGCGGCGCCCGGAGGCCATGCGCCCGGAGGCAACGCGCCAGACCACCGCGCCCGCTTACAGTGCCCCCTTACAGCGCCCGGTGTACGCCCGTGCACTGGGCCCGCAGCCTCGCCACGTACGCGTCGGTCGCGTCGAGTCGCTCCACCGCCGTGCCACCGCGCAGCAGCGCACTGTGCACCATGCGTCCGTCACCCGTCGCGATCCCCACGTGGGTGATGCGGCGGTCGTCGCGATCGGAGAAGAACAGCAGGTCTGCCGGCGCGTGCGCTGCCGTGGCGTCAGCCGCCACGGCACGGGTGGCGTCGGCCTGCTGCCAGGCATCGCGCGGCAGCGTCACGCCATGCAGGGCGAACACCCGCTGCACCAGCCCTGAGCAGTCCACGCCCCACGGCGTCACACCACCCCAGAGGTAGCTCGTGCCGCTGAAGAGGACGAGGGCGCTGTCCACGATCGCATCCGCCTGACGCGGGAAGCGCGTGGCCCGCTCGTCGGCGGCGATCGCCTGCCCGCTCACGACCTCCATGCCCGGCGCCAGATGCGCGCCGAGGGGCAAGGCCCGCTCCGCGCCCGCGGCGTCGCGCACGGTGCACCCCAGCGACAGCGGCCACCGCGTCTCCGTACCGACGCACGGCGTGAGGTAGCCCACGTGCAGCCACCCCTCATAGTCGTCACGACCTCGCACACGCAGCCAGTCGCCGCGTCCGTCCACCAACTGCACCACATCACCGTGCACCAGCTGTGACGTGACCGACGAGGAAATCCGCGCCTCACTCAACAGCGGCGCGACGGCGGATCGCACGGTGAAGCGGTCAGCCGTGGAGAGGGTGAGATGAGACATGACGGAAAGCTACCACGAGGGACGGCAGGAGCGGGAACGACGGGATCCGTTGCCGTCTCCCGCCACGCACCGCCCCGCGCTCAGAACGTCCAGAAGCGGAAGAAGTCGATGCCGATCTGCGGCGGCGTCTGCTGGAAGGTGCGGCTCACGCCCAGCCGCCCGCACGCCTGCGCGCTGGACCCCGGCTCCACGCCGGCGGCCAACGACAGTCCCCCGTCGAAGCGCCGCTCCACCTTCACACCGAGCCCCTGGGCGAAGAGCGACAGGGCATCGCCGCTACCGCTCTGCGGCGCCAGACCACACAGACCGGTGCTGAGGGTGAGATACGTGTTGCGCGCCACCTGCCCGCCCACCCCCACGCGGGTAGACGCGAGGATCCCCAACCCGTTCTGGCGCAGGTTCGCGGCATCACCCGGGTTGAGCGCCGTGGGCTCCACCTGCACCACGTCGAAACGGCCGCCAGCAAGGCGGCTCGACAAGTAGGAGCCCGCCAACCGCAGCGCCAGCGTGGCCCCTTGCTCGGCGTACGTGCTCCCCAGCACCGTGTACGCCGGCTCCCCTGTGACCAGGTAGCTCAGCATGTCGCTCTCGGGAAGCGGCGGATTGTCGGCACTGGTGAGCGCCAGCGTGGGCTGGTTCACCGTGCCCCCGATGTTCACGCGAATGCGCACGTTCTGCTGGTTTGAGTTCGCGCGCGTCTCGCGTACGGTATGCAGCGCCGCGATGTCGAGCGTGGGCGCCAGATCGGGATCGCCGAAGAAGCGCACCAGTCCGCGCTCCACCTCGAAGGTGGGGCGGGCGAGACCGAGATTCAGCTGATAGGTACCGCGTTCCACGGTGAGCGAGTCCGCGAGCGCGAGGCGGGCGCCACTGCCGTCGCGGGAGACCGAACGCGTCACGCGCAGCTGCCCGCCCAACTTGAGGTTTGCCTCAGGGGAGCGCAGCCACACGTCGTCGCCGATCCCCACCCGTACGTTGTCGAGTTGCAGGTTCTGCATCAGCCGGCTCGGTGCACTGGGCAGCAAGGCATTCATCCCCAGCCGCGCCGTGTCGACCAGATCGAGATTGTCGCTCAGGTCGAGCGCGCGGCGCTGAGTGAGCTGGCTGATGTACACGCGCCCCCGGTCCACCTGAACCGCCCCCCGCAATCGCGCGGCCTCGCTGCTGCCGGTAAGCGAGATGGGCGTGGTGGTCGTGAGCGCCAGCGACGCCGTGCGCGCCTTGTCGACCGCCAGGAAGTTGTTGGCCGCCAGACGCAGGTCGAACGTGGGGCGGGCAATCTCGGTGATGCCGATCACCCCCGAGCCCCCCAGCGTGTCAGTGGGCGCCCCACTCACCGCCCCGAAGCGGCGGATCAGGACACTGTCACCGGCCAACGCGATGTCGGCGGTGGCACGCTCGAGACGGATGCCGAGCTTCTCGAGCGACAGGGCCGCGCTGTCGATGCGGAGCAGACCGCGCAGGCGCGGACGATCCCAGCTACCAGTGAGCTCCACCGTGCTCTCGAGCGTGCCCCGTGCGCGAGAGATGTCGGGGAAGAGTGACTCGAGGAGCGACAGATCGGTGCGGTCGGCCACAATGCGCCCGGTGAGCGGCTCGTCGATCGTGCGCGTGCCGCGCGCCGCGAGCGCCAGATCGAGAGGCAGCGACACGGTCGCCTGCACCGCCGTCGCGCCCTGTACCCGCAGCGCGCCCTCCACGCCGAGACGCAACGAGTCGTACTGCGCGCGCGCAAAGAGCTCGCCGAACCGGATGCGTCCCACCATGGCATCGCGCAGGCTCACCGTGCCGTCCATGCGCGGCCGCTCGCGCGTACCGCTGATCAGGGCCTGCGCCGTGGCCGTTCCTCCGCTCAACGTGCTGCGGCGCAGCAAACGCCCCAGATCGCCCAGCGGCACGCGATCGGCGTCGAAGGTGCCGCGCACCGTGCCCGCCTGCGCCACCTGCCCCCGCAGCGCGAGCCGTCCGGTATCGGTGTGTTGCAGGACGAGCGAATCGAGGCTGGCCTGTCCGTCCGGAAGCAGTTGCAGCGTGGCGGGCCCGGCGAGCAGGAACCCGCGCGGCCGAACCGCCCCACTATCCACCCGCACAACGAGCGAGTCGATCAACACGGCGGTGGAGTCGCCCCGACGCGACACTCCGCCGCTCAAGGCAATGCGCGACTCCGATGGCGTGCGCAGGGAGAAGCCGAAGCGCTCGGCCAGTCCGTTGCGCAGCGTGCTCGTGGCAGCAGCCGACGCCACATCGATACCCGCGAGGTAGGCCGAATCGGCATAGGCCGTGAGGCGTCCGTTTCCGCCCCGCAACACATCGCTCACCTGGAGATCGAATGACGCGCGCAAGGAGCGCGAACTCGCTACGACCAGATCACGCAGGTCGGCGCGCAGCGACAGGTCCATACCACGCGTATCGAGCGTATCGATGCTCCCCATCAGCGCGCCCGCGACTTCCACGGTACCGCGGAGCGTATCCGCAGGGAGAATGAAGGAACGCGTCGCGGGATCACTTGACGATAGCCAGGGGCGCAGGCCACCCAGCGAGTCCACCACGAAGGAGAAGCGCAGCGAATCGCGCTTGTGCTGATCGAGCCCCAGCCCACCGCGCGCGGTGAGACGCACCGCGGAGCTTTCGACGGTCATCGTGTCGATGCGCACCGTGCCACTGTCGAACACGATCGCGGCGGCGCCGCCGAAGACGCGCGCATCGGCAACCCGAGAGAACTGGTCGATGGTGGCGCGCAGCGGTCCCTTGAAGCTGTTGTTCATGAACACGCCCTTCGCATCGACCGACCCGAGCAGGTCCACCGTGCCGGTCATGTTCAGCGTGCTGGGAGGCAAGGCACTGGTGCCGAAGAGGGCCTGCAGGTTGCCGCCGCGCACGCGCCATGTCCCCGCCGCACCCATGACCGGCTCCAGTGCGTCGGCCACGCCGGTGAAGCTCAACTCACCGCCTTCACCCGACAGCGTGGTCTGGAGGTCGAACTTGTCGGCCATCCCCTTCGCCCGGATGCGTCCCACCGCCGACCCGCGCAACGGCATATTGGGATACGAGTTGGACAGCGTGGTGTACGACAGGGGCAACGCCTCGAGATCCACGTCGAACAGCACCCCCTCCGTGACGAGGGTGTAGCGCCCAGCCCCGGTGAAACGCGACGGTTGCCCGGGCCCATCCACCAGTTCCACATCGGCACCGCGGAAGCGGGCGTCGTACCAGAGCGAGTCGAGGCGCACGCGGCCGCGCGCAAACCCGTTGAGCTCCGCGAAGAGCGGATTCACATGGCGCGGCGTACGGAAATCCAGATAGTCGATCTGGAGGTCCACGCCCTTGAGAATGGCTTCGGCCGGCTGGAAGATGTTGAGCATACCGGTGGCCCGTGCCCGCGACACCGCGCCGGGGACATGCTCGTCGGCGAATGACACGCGCGCGGCATCGAGCTTCCAGTCCGTCACGAAACCGCCGCGAGCGACCACCGTGCCGCGCACGTCCCCCCTCCAGTCGTACGGAAACGGCTCGCCGTTGAACCACTTCAGCAGATCCGTGTGCGCCGGCTCGAGATCGAGATTCACGTCGGTCAGGCGCGTAACGAACCCACCCACCCCCCACGTCATGTTGCCGCGGATGCGTGACCGGAGCGATCGCGCATCCATGTTGGTGATCGCGTAGTCGATGATGCTCAGGTTGGCGGGATCGTTCCGCATGCGCAGGAATGCCGTGCCACCCCCCGTATGCGGCACGGTGGGGCTGATCCACGCGAGATCACTGAGCGCCACGGTGTCGAGGTGCAAGCGCACATCGTAGCGCACGGGGAGGTTGCCGCCCCACACGATCTTTGCCTCGCCGCGCGCCTTGCTCCCGGGCAGCGCGAAGTCGGCGTTGTCCACCCACAGGGAATCACCGAGCCGACGGAAGTCCCCCTTGAGGTCCTTGAACCAGAAGGGGGGATACACCCACATCACGTCGAGACGGCGCACCGGGAACACCATCCCCGCACTGTCCGGATGCGCGAGCCGGGTGCGCCCGAGCGCCATGTTGCCGCGCACGAAGCGGTACACGCGCACGGTCCGTCCGTCGTCCTGCCGCACTTCGCCGTCGAGGCGCGTGAGGTTGAACGTGAGCGCGCTGTCACGCTTGGCGCCCTTCAGCGAATCCGCCAGCTGCCACGGCAGCCGCATCACGAATGTCGCCTCGTGCAGCGACGTGGTGTCGATCACGATGTACTTGCCGAACCGGCTCGTGCTCGGCGTCTTCTTCTTGCTGCGGTTGCGCTGCAGCGCGCGCCGCCAGTTCCAGTCGTCCTGCCCGTAGTCCACGAGGGTGATCACTGGACGCGTCACGTCCAGTGACCGGATCACGATGCGCGCGTCGAGCAGGTCACGCGGCTCGTACGTGAGCTTGATGGGACCGGTGGTGAGGAACGGCGTGCCATCGGGTGCGCGCAAATCCACGCTATCGATGGTGATGTCGCGAAAGAGGTTGCCGCCCACGGCGCCCACGTACAGCCGACCCGGCACCGCGGCCCGCGCCAGCGGCAGGACGGTGCGCAGGATCAGGGCGCGCCCACCGCGCGTTTGCGTGAGCGCCACGAGGCCACCCACGATCCCCGCCAGCAGTAGCAGCAGCACGGCTGCCGTGCCCAGCACGATGGTGCGACGCCGAGGGGCCATCAGAACGCCTGCCCGATCCAGATGCTCGGATTGAGGCGCCCGAACAATCCGGTGCGACGCGACGGGCGATAGGACCCGGGGCAGCTGCCGCTCGCCTGGAAAGGCGGCTGACCGCTTACGTCCGATGCGGCGACGACCAGCGTGTTGCCTGGGCTCACGCAGTAGAGCGGCGCCACGCCACCCTGCAGCGGCGCGTTGAAGTACGCCGCGCCGGCGGGGAGCGCGTACGGGTTGTAGCCGAAGTCAATACGGATCGCGCCGAACGGTGACGCCACGCGCACCCCAAGGCCCGGCGTGATCTTCACGAGCGGCCCATCGGCACGCAGGTCAGCGCCACGCTGCGACGCCTCCCCGCGGTTCCAGAGGCGCCCGCCGTCCACGAAGGCGGCAAGCTGCAGCAGCCGGGGGAGCAACGGGCTCGCCCATTGCGCCTCGAGATTCCCCACCACCAGCGTATTGCCGCCGGTGGGGACCACGCGTTCGGCCACGCTGCGCTCGTCGGCGCGATAGTACGTGATGCCATTCACCACGTCGGTGGTGTATCCGCTCACGATGTAGACCGCGGGGCCCAACTCGTTCTGGCGGAAGCCACGCACCGTGGTCGGCCCCCCCGCGTACAATCGCTCCTGCGGCGGAATGAAGTTGCCCACCCCGTTGCCGCTCCCCTGCCCCTGCACCATCCCGGCGCGCAGGTGGGCGGTGAGGGTGGCCCCCGCAATCCGGCGATACCACGAGACGTCACCCGTCGCGCGGTTGAACTGCTGCGTGCGGTCGGAACCGATCCACGTGCTGGCGTGCCGCACGGAAGCCCGCACGATCGTGCCCCCGGTGGGACGCAGTGGATCGTTGAGCCGCTCCCGCGAGATGGAGTATTCCAGGGCAGCGAGGCGGTTGTTGCGCTGCAGGAAACTGCGCAGCTCCGCATCGCAGGCGTTGAATACCGCACAGAAGAACGCCGGCTCCGCCTCGGTGCGTCCGAGCTCCAACTGATAACTGAGGGAGCTTGGCGTGCGCGGCGAGGGGCGGAGCGCGAAGGGGTCCGACAAGGAAATCACACCGCCGATCGGCGTGCGCCGGAGATACGCCTTGTACTCCGACAGCGTGGAGCTGAACACCGTGAGCGACGGCACCCGGGCCTGGTCGGCGCGTACCGGCTGCCGCAACGTCATCGACGTGTAGTAGTTGAGCGTGCGGCTGTATGGATCGCTGCGCGCCTGTCCCTGGCAGAAGTCACTCGCGCCGTCGAGGGGCGCACCGAGACCGATCTTGCTGACGCGCGCCGTGAGTTCGAGACGTTGGGCGAACGGCAGAAAGTCGCGATCGGTGAGTGTGCCCTGGGCACGGAAGCAGTCGAGTGTGGCCCACCCCACTCCACCGCGTGCCGCGTAACGGTCACTCTCCAGAAGCCGCGCCGTGAGGTTCACGATCGTGTCGCCGGGCGGCTGGAGGCTGTCGGGCCGCAGCTCCACACGCTGAAAGGCGTCGGTCTGGTAGAGATTGCGCTGGGCGTCGATGATCTGCCGCACCGAATACCAAGCGCCGGAGCGCAGCGCCATGGTGCGACGGATGGTCGCATCGGATACATGCCGCGGCCCGCTGCTCGTGTCCACCTCGAGTGCGATGCGCCCCACGCGCGCCCGCGCACCGGGCACCACGGTCACTTCCACATCGGCGGTGCGCTGCCGAGTGTTGGTGGTGTAGGCCAGCAGCGCCTCCGCCTGTGGCCACCCTAGATTGCGGAGGCGCCGCACAAGCGTATCGCGGCCCGCCTCGAGCGCACTGCGATCGAAGAGACCGCCCACCCGCAGGGGGAAGTCGCGCGTGGCATCGGTGATCTGCGCATCGCGATCGGCGCCCCGCAGCGCGAACGCCGACACGCGCATCGGCTCCCCCTCGCGGACGGTGAACGTGATGTCGATCACCATGGGCTTCACCGTCGTGACGGTGGTGTCCACCTGCACATCGGGATAGCCGCGACGACGGTAGAGCGTCTCCAGGCGTTGCACGTCACGCGCGAACTCCACCGGATCGAGACAGCGACGGGTGCCAAGGAGCGGCACACCGGGCATGGTGGACGGGGTCGTGGCCACTGTCGCCGCGAGGACCGATGCAGGATATTCGCGATTGCCGGCGAAGCGGAGCGCCCGCACCTCACGATCACCACGGTCACAGGAGAGATCCTGCGCGGCGAGCGGAGCGGCGGCCAGCAGCACACCGTACGCAACGGCGGCAGAGAGGAGATGGAGGAATAATCGCACGTTCTATAGCCTACAAAGCTCAACCAGCACGCCCACCCCGTCAACCACGTCATGCGCCTCGCTTCGCGCCCTGTGTCGTCCGCCGCCGTTCGTTTCGCACCGTGCGTGCGCCCGCTCGCACGTGCACTCGCGTTACCTCTCGCGCTGCCGATCGCGGCGCTGCTGACGGGGGCCTGCCGTCAGGGCGACTCATCGCCGGCCCGCCGTGCGGTGGTGGACTCTCGCGACTGGTCCGATCCGGTCTCCCTCGATCCGGCGCGCGCCCCCGACGTGCCGTCGGGGCGCGCGGTCGCCTACCTCTTCGACGGACTCACCCGCTTCTCCCCCGCCGGGGCGGTGGAACCGGCGCTGGCCACCCGATGGGAGGTGTCGCCCGACGGCCTCAGCTACACCTTCCACCTGCGCGCGGGCGTCCGCTTCCACGACGGGTCGCCGCTGCTGGCGCGGCACGTGGTGCAGTCGTTTCGCCGGGTACTCGACCCGGCCACCAAAGCCGGCACGGTATGGCCGCTCTACCCCATCAAGGGCGCCCGGTCGATGGCCGACGGCAAAGGCACGACGCTCGGCGTGGCCGCCACCGACGACACCACCGTGGTGATCACGCTCGAGGAACCGCTGGCCATCTTCCCCAAGCTGCTGGCCATGCCGGTGGCATCGATCGTCCCCGACAACGTCGGCGCCGACTTCAGTGAAAAGCCGGTCGGCACCGGGCCGTGGCGGCTGGTGGAGTGGAAACACGACGACTACCTCAAGTTTGCGAAGAATCCCACCTACTTCGGTGGCGCACCGGCCATCGACACGCTGATCGCGCGCATCATCCCCGAACCCTCTACCGCGGTGGCGGAGTTTGAGGCGGGCACGGTAGACCTGCTATACGTGCCGGAGGACCAGACGCGTGATTGGGAGGACACGGACGACAAGAAGGGACGCCTCGTGAGCGCTCCGGCGCTCCGCCTCTGGTACATGGGGGTGAATACCACGCGCGGTCCGCTCAAGGACGTGCGGGTGCGGCAGGCGATTGCGCAGGCGCTCGACGTACCGACGCTGCTCTCACAGCTCCTGGCCGGCCGCGGCACTGTGGCCGCCGGGGTGATCCCCCCGTCCCTCGCCGGCGCCGATGCGTCGCGCAAGCCGTACGCGTACGACACCGTAGCCGCGCGGCGGCTGCTCACGGACGCCGGCTATCCGAACGGCGTCGACCTTGAGCTGTGGAGCTCACAGACCACGCCGTGGCCCCGCCTCGCGCAATCCATTCAGGCGTACCTCGGCGCCGTGGGAATCCGCCTGAAGCTCGTGCAGCGCGACGCCCCCAGCATGCGCGCCGCCGCCCGCGCGGGCCAGACGGACCTCGTCGTGAAGGATTGGTACGCCGACTATCCCGACGCCGAGAACTTCCTGTATCCGCTGCTGCACTCCGCCAACACCGGCGCCGGCGGCAACGTGAGCTTCTTCAGCAACCCCGACTTCGACCGCCTCGTGAGCGCCTCACGCCGCGAAAGCGACGACGCGAAGCGCACGGCGCTCTACAAATCCGCCGACTCGCTGGCCTACGCCCAGGTGGGGATGGTGCCGCTGTTCTTCTACAATGAAGTGTATGCGGTGCAGCCGTGGATCAGCGGATTCGAAGTGCCGGTGATCTTCAACGGGCAGCGATGGGACAAGGTGAAGCTGGTGGGGATGGAGCAGCGATAGCGGGGAAGAGCGGAGAGGCGCCGACGGGACAACTGACCGCGGTGTCTCGCGGCCGCGGCGGCCGATGGACCGGCTCCCGTGGTCGCGCGCCCGCAGTCGCGCGCCCGCAGTCCCCCGCTTCCGTCGTTAGCTTTTGCGCATGCTCGCGCTGCTTGCCCGCCGCCTCATCCTCTCGATCCCCACGCTTGCGGGCGTGCTCGCCGTCGTCTTCCTGTTGCTCTATGTCGCTCCCGGTGACCCTGTGCAGGCCATGGTCGGTGAGCGCGCCGACACGGCCACGATCACTCGGCTACGCGCGGAGCTCCGGCTCGACGATCCACTGCCGGTGCAGTTCACCAACTATGTCGGTCACATCCTCACCGGTGACCTCGGGCGCTCGTACATCACGGGCCGGCCCATCGTGGATGACATTGCGGAACGTTTTCCGCGCACCTTGCTGCTCGCGGGCGCCGCAATGCTGCTCGCCACCATTTCCGGCATCACCATCGGCGTCCTGGCCGCCATTCGCCCCAACGGCTGGTTCGACCGGCTGGCGCTCGCCGCCACCTATCTGGGCATCTCCTTTCCGGTCTACTGGATCGGCCTGTTGCTCATCGTCCTCTTCGCTGTCACGCTGCGCTGGCTACCGGCATCGGGGTTCGGACGCCTCGAGTACCTGGTGCTCCCCGCGCTCGCTCTCGGTTCGCGTAGCATCGCCTACCTCGCACGCGTCACCCGCGGGGCGATGCGCGAAGTCCTCAGCGCCGACTTCGTGCGCACCGCACGCGCGAAGGGGCTTGCCGAAGGCACGGTGATCGTACGGCACGCCCTGCGCAATGCGCTCATGCCCGTGGTCACCGTCATCGGCCTCGACTTCGGGGCGTACCTCACCGGTAGCATCCTCACCGAGACCATCTTCAGCTGGCCCGGTATCGGCCGCTACGTGGTCATGGCTATCTCGCGCCGCGACCTCCCCGCCGTACAGGGGTCGGTCCTCTTCCTGTCGCTCGTGTTCGTGACCGTCAACCTGATCACGGATGTGGCGTACCGGAAAGTCGATCCGAGAGTGGGGTGAACGGAGCAGCCTCCCACGACGCCCGACCAACCGGCCAGCGGCGTCGGGCGCTGTGCCTGAGCCCGTTCCCCGATTGCCCCGGCGCCCCTCGTGCCGTCGGAAGTTTCGCTGTTTGCCGGTTCCGGCCCTCGCTACATTGCGAGCATGAAGATCTATACTCGCTCCGGCGATGAAGGCGCCACCGCCCTGTTCGGCGGCGGCCGAGTCGGCAAAGACCACCCGCGCGTCGACGCCTATGGCGACGTGGACGAATTGAATGCCTCGCTCGGTATGGCGCGCTCCATTCAGATGATCCCACGGATCGACGAAGTGCTCGTGCCCATCCAGCGTGATCTCTTCGCCATCGGTGCGTTGCTGGCCACCCCCGATCTGGAGAAGATGCGCGATCACCTCACCAAGGCGCGCATCGACGAGGGGCGAATCGACGAGCTCGAGAAGGCGATCGATGCCTGCGAGCAAGAGCTCGAGCCGCTGCGCAGCTTCATCATCCCCGGGGGCACGCCCAAGGCGGCCGCATTGCACGTGGCGCGCACGGTATGCCGCCGCGCCGAGCGCCGCGTGGTGCACCTCGCGGCCGAAGTGGAGCTGCCGCACCTCGTCGTCATCTATTTGAATCGCCTCTCCGACCTGCTGTTCATGTTGGCCCGAGTGGCCAACAAGCGGGCCGGTGCCGGAGAAGTCACCTGGTAGTCCGCAGCACCTGACGATGCCGCCCGCGCCGACCCCGGTGCCCGCGCCACTCCATCTCCCGCTCGACTATCCAGTCTATTGTGAGGCGGGAGCCGTGGCGTACGTGGGGCGCATCGCCCAGCGTGCGGCGCCGTCACACCGCGTGGCCGTGATCACCGATCACACCGTGGCGTCGCATCACGCCGCCGCTCTGGTGGCGCAGTTTCCGGCGGAGCGCACGCGGCTCTTCGCCATCCCGCCCGGCGAGCAGGAAAAGACCCGCGCGCGGTGGGCCGAGCTCACCGATGCGCTTATCGCGTGGGGCGCCGGACGCGACACCACCGTCGTGGCACTCGGCGGCGGCGTGATCGGGGATCTCGCCGGATTCGTGGCCGCCACGTTCATGCGGGGGCTACCGGTGATTCAGGTCCCCACCACGCTGCTCGCCATGGTCGACGCCTCGGTCGGCGGCAAGACGGCACTCGATACGCCCGCAGGAAAGAATCTCGTCGGGGCGTTTCACAATCCGGCGGCGGTCGTGATCGACCCCGGCGTACTGGCCTCGCTCCCGCCGGCCACGCTGCGCAGTGGGTTGGCGGAGATGCTCAAGCATGGCGTGATCGCCGACGCGAGCTATTTCGACGCGGTGCTGCAGGCGCTCCCCGACCTGCTGTCGCTGGGAGCGGCGGCACCGCAATTCGCGCCACTCATTGCCGCCAGTGTGCAGATCAAGGCCAATGTGGTCGCCGAAGACACGCGCGAGGGCGGGCTGCGGCAGATCCTCAACTTCGGCCACACCATCGCGCATGCCATCGAGAAGGTGCAGTGCTACGACATGCGGCACGGCGACGCCGTAGCGATGGGGATGGTGACTGAGGCGCGGCTGGCCGAACAGGTGGGGGTGGCGGCGCCCGGTATTGCCGTGGCCGTGCGCGATGCGGTGCACCGCGCTGGCCTGCCGTGGCAGTTGCCGATCGGGATCGCCCTCGACGCCGTGATCGCCGAAACCCACGGGGATAAGAAGGCCCGGGGTGGGGCCGCACGATACGCGCTCCCGCGCGGCATCGGCGAGATGGAAAGCGCCGAGGGCGAGTGGGCCGTGCCCGTCGCCGACGACCTCGTGCGGACCGCGTTGCTCGAACAGGTCGCCTGACAGGACGGCCCGTCACTAGGAGGCCCGCGCGCCACACGGATGTGGGGCGCGCGGCGGGACGAGCGGCGGGACGAACGCTGGGACGAGCCTAATCGCGACAATCGAAGTCGGCCAGAAAGTGCCCCATCTCCCCGCTAATGTCGCTATACTGATTTGTTAATGATTTAATACGTCACATCCAGAAAATTTTCATTGACCGTCCCGACCGTGACCGTTATCGTGGCGCTCCCACCCAGATCGGGCCGGTCCCGACCCGATCTTCCGCACCATGCACGGCGAGGGCGTATGCAGGCAGCAGCTGCAACCAGGACTACCGAAGCACGCGCCAAGGGCTTCTTCCGTTCCGCTCCTTCCACGGCCTTCGACCAGTATCTCCACGATATTCAGAAGCTCCCCCTGATCACCGATGCGGCCGAAGAGCGCCGCCTCGCCCGCCTCGCCCAGAAGGGTGACGAAGCCGCGGCCGAGCGGCTGGTGACGGCGAACCTCCGGTTCGTGATCAGCTACGTGAAGAAGTATCAGGGGCACGGTCTCGATCTGTCCGAACTCGTTGCCATCGGCAACGAGGGACTGCTCAAGGCGGTCCGCAAGTTCGATCCCGATCAGGGCGTGAAGTTCATCTCCTACGCCGTGTGGTGGGTGCGCCAGGCCGTGCTCAAGGCACTCGCTGAACAGACCCGCTCCGTCCGCATCCCGCTCAACCAGAACTCCCAGCTCATTCGCATGGCGCGCGGCGAGATGATCCTCTCGCAGGTGCTCAACCGCGAAGCCAGCGACGCCGAGCTCGCCAAGCTGCTCGACGAACCGGTGGAACAGGTGCGCAATGCGCGCCAGATCAGCAGCACCGAAGTCTCGCTCGACGCGCCGGTCGACCGGCAGGACCGCGAAGCAAGCACCCTCGGCGAGCGGTTTGCCGGCGAAACCCACGCCGACATCGAGGACGGCACCGACTTCCGCCTCATGCGCGAGTTCATCGACCGCGTCTTCCGGAAGTACCTCACCCCGCGCGAGCGCAAGATCCTCTATCTCTACTACGGGCTCGACGAAGGGGCGGAAGCCATGACGCTCGAGCGCATCGGGGCCCTGATGGGCGTCACGCGTGAACGCATCCGGCAGATCCGCGAGCGAGCCTTCGAGAAGCTCCGCGAGTCGCCCGATGGCAGCGCCCTCGCGGGGTTCTGGGGCGCCGCCTGATCCCGACGGCGGTTCCCACGATCAGGTAACGCGGCAGACAGGAGAAACGGCGGGCACTCGAGAGAGCGAGTGCCCGCCGTTTCTTTCGCCGTCCGCATATCTTGCAGCATGCTCGTTTCGTCCCTCTCCACCATCGTCGGTGCCCGCTGGGTGAAGGTGCGGCGCCCGGAGCTGGCGCCGTACGACGCCGACGGACTGCCCGGCTACCGCGCCACGCCGTCGCTGGCGGTGCTGCCGGGCACGAAAGACGAACTGATCGCCGTCGTGTGTGAACTCGCGCGGCAGGGCGTGCCCTGGGTGCCGCGCGGCGCGGGCACCGGGCTCTCCGGCGGAGCGCTCGCCGACGACGTGGTGCTGATCGGGCTCAATCGCCTCACGCGCATCATCGAGGTGGATCCGGTGAACCGGCTCGCCCGCGTGGAACCGGGCGTGGTCAATGCGAAGCTCTCGCGCGAAACCACGCGCTACGGGCTGCAATATGCCCCCGATCCCTCGAGCCAGACGGTCTGCACGATCGGCGGCAACGTCGCCGAAAATGCCGGTGGGCCGCACTGCCTCAAGTACGGGGTGACCATGAATCACGTGGTGGAGTGCGAGGTGCTGCTCCCCGACGGGACCATCACGCGCCTCGGCGGGGCCTATCGCGAAGCGGATGGGTACGACCTCCTCGGCGCATTCGTGGGAAGTGAAGGCTGTTTCGGCATTGCGACCGAGGTCACCGTACGCCTCGTGCCGCTCCCCGATGCCGTGCACACGTTGCTCGCCGATTTCTCGAGCGTGAACGATGCCGCGCACGCGGTCTCGCGCATCGTCGCCACCGGGATCGTGCCCGCCGCCCTCGAGATGATGGACAACGCCACCATCCGTTGCGTGGAAGCGAGCATCTATGCCGCGGGCTATCCGGTGGATGCCGCGGCGATCCTGCTCTGCGAGGTGGACGGCGTGCCCGACGGCCTCGACGACGACGTGGCCCTCATTCGCGACGCCTGCATGACGAGCGGTGCCCGCGGGGTGCGCGTGGCCACCGAAGCCGCGGATCGCCTGCGCCTCTGGCAGGGGCGCAAGAAGGCGTTCGGCGCCATGGGGCGCCTCGCCCCCGCGCTCGTGGTGCAGGACGCCGTCGTACCACGCACGAAACTGCCCGACGTGCTCGCCGCCATCGACGCCATCGGTGCGCGCCACGGAGTGCGCGTGTGCAACGTGTTCCACGCCGGCGACGGCAACCTGCACCCGAACATTCCGTACAACGCCGACGATGCCGACGAAAGCGCGCGCGTGCACGCGGCGATGTCGGAGATCATGCACGCCTGCGTTCGCGCCGGCGGCACCATCACCGGCGAACACGGCGTGGGGCTCGACAAGTTGCCGTACATGGACTCGCTCTTCGACGCCGAGTCGCTCGACGCGATGTGCCGCGTGCGAAGCGCCTTCGATCCCGATCGGCGCGCCAACCCTGGCAAGGTGGTGCCGGTACATGCCTGTCGTGAATGGCACGGGACGCGCGCGTCGCGGAGCGGCGCCCGCCCATGAGCGGCACCGACACGACGATGATCACACCGGCCTCGGTCACCGAGTTGCGCGACGTCTTGCGTACCGCCACCGAGCCGTTGCGCGTGCAGGGGCGCGGCAGTTGGCTGCACGGCGGCGGCCCGTGGGCGACCGCCCAGGCCTTGTCCACGACGGCATTGCGTGGCGTGGTGGAGTACATCCCGGGAGACCTCGTCATCACCGTACGCGCCGGCACCACGCTCGCGGAGCTCGCCGAGGTGACTGGCGCACACGGGCAGATGCTCGCGATTGCCCCCTACGCCACGCAGGATCGCGCCGCACCCGGGATCGTCGACGCGACCGTGGGGGCCATGATCGCCACGGCGTCCCCAGCGCCGCTCCCCTTGGCCGACATGACCGCGCGCGATCTCGTGCTGGGGGTGCAAGTCGTCACCGGCGACGGCGCCGTGACCAGGGCCGGTGGCCGCGTGGTGAAGAACGTGGCCGGTTTCGATCTGGTGCGACTACACACCGGCGCCTTCGGCACGCTTGGCGTGATCACCGAGGTCAGCCTGCGCCTGCACGCACGCCCGCCGCACGACACCCTCGTGCGCGCCCCGCTGCGCGACTCGGTCGCCGAGGTGATCCCGCGGCTGGTGATGCAGCGGGCGCCGCTCCCCATGCTGCTCGAACTGTCCGCCCACGACGACCCGGTGCTCTGGGCACGCTGCGCCGGCAACGCGGCGCGCACCAGCGCACTCATGGATCGGGTCGGCGCGATGGGCCTCCTCCCACAACACGGGCAACACTGGTCGCTGCGGGAGGAGGGGGGCGCTCACCTCGATGCCGTGCGGGCCACGCCCCGGAACACGGTCGTCGTGCGGGCACGCATGCCACTCTCCGACGCCGTGCCGTTGGTGCGGGCGGCGCGTGAGGTGTTTCCCTCCAGTACGCTGCGCTTCGATCCCGCCACGGGGGGCCTGCGCGTGCTCGTGCCGGTCGCACACGCGTCGGCGCTCGATCACGACATCGCCACCCTGGGTCGACGCGCGGCCGCGGGCGGCGCCACGCACCCCATCTCCGTCGTCGTCGACCAGTACCGCGCCGCGCCGCGTGTCCTCACGCCGATCGAAGCGGAGATCAAGCGGGGCTTCGATGCACGCGGCATACTCAACCCGCTCGCCGCGGTGCCACACACGACCAACGCGCCCGCCGCGTACTGACGTCCTTACCATCATGGCGCCCTCCGCATCGACGACGCGTATCCCCGCACCGGGGTGTGCCCTGCCCGGTTCGCCGCTCGCACAGGCCTCCGCTGGGCTCGACGCCTGCGTACACTGCGGCTTCTGCCTGCAGGCGTGCCCCACCTACGTGAATCTCGAGGACGAAAACGATTCGCCGCGCGGGCGCCTCGTGCTCATGCGGCGCATGCTCGAGGGCAGCATCCCGCTCACCGATGAAGGTGCCGCCCAACACATCGACCGCTGCCTCGGCTGTCGTGCTTGCGAAACCGCCTGTCCGTCGGGCGTGCCGTACGGCGACCTGCTCGAAGCCACGCGCGCCACGATGGCCCCCGCGCGCGGTCTGCCGCTGATCGCGCGGGTGATCCTTGCCGTGTTCAGCAACCACCTGCTGCTGCGCACGGCGCTGCGTGGTGCCCGCGCCTTCCGCGCCACTGGACTGCCGCGGGTGCTCGCCCGCCTGCTCCCCCGCCGCCTCGCCTTCCCCATGGCGATGCTCGCGTCCACCTCTCCGACCCGCATTGTGGGCTCCCGCAGTTCACGCTCCCGCACTGCCAGCGCCCGTCCCTCGAGCTCCCGCAGTGCCGCCGCTCCCCACGCCAGTCCCTCGCGCGTTTCGCTGCTCGACGGGTGCGTGATGTCCGGCCTCTTCGCGCACGTCAACGACGCCACCCACACCGCGCTCCAGGCCAACGGGTTCACACCCTGCACCACCAGCGGCCAGCGCTGCTGCGGTGCCTTGCACGCGCACGCCGGGGATCTGAACGGTGCACGCGCGCTCGCCCGCGCCAATATCGCCGCGTTCGAGCAGTCCGATGCCGCCCTCGTGGTGGTCAACGCCGCCGGCTGCGGTGCGATGCTGAAGCAGTACGGCCACCTGCTGCACGACGACCCCACCTGGGCCGCGCGCGCCGCTGCGCTCTCGCACAAGACACGCGACGTGAGCGAACTGCTCGCGTCCGCCGGCCCCGTGCCCGGCGACCGCGCCGTCCCGGTGCGCGTGACGCACGACGCCCCGTGCCACCAGATGCACGCACAGCGCATCGTGCAACCGCCGCTCGCCGTGCTGCAGGCGGTCCCCGGCCTCGAACTCGTGCCGCTGGAAGACACCGATCAATGCTGCGGCTCCGCCGGCATCTACAACCTGATCGAACCTGGGACCTCCGACGCCGTGCTCGCCCCCAAGCTGCAACGCATCCACGACACCCGCGCCCAGATCGTGGCCTCCGGCAACCCGGGGTGCATGATGCAGATCGGCGCAGGACTGATTCTGGAGCGAAGCGAGACCGCGGTGGCGCACCCGGTCGAACTGCTCGCGGCCAGCTACGAGCGGTGAGCGGTGAGCGGTGAGGGCTGAGAGGGAGCGGTGAGCCCCTCACCACTCGCCCGCGCCGCTCCCCTCTGGCCCCAGAGGAAGCAGGTTCGTAACGTGTGGTATGCCGCGTCTCGTCCTGCCCCTCCTGCTCTCGTCCGCGCTGCTGGCCGCTCACCTCCCGGCGCAGCCCCCCGTGCGCGCCCGCGTGCGCGGTGAGGTGCTCGACAGCATCCGCCAGAAGCCACTGACCGGTGCCACGGTGCAGCTCGTCGCGGCCGACACCCCCGGCCGCATCCTCGCCGCGGTGTCCAACCTCCAGGGGATCTTCCAGTTCGACGATGTGCCCGCGGGCGTCTATCTCGCCGGCTTCCTCCACCCCGTGCTCGACACCCTTGGCGTGGAGAGCAATCTGTTTCGCGTGGAAGTGAGCACGACCGAAACGATCACCATCGGCCTCGGGACCCCATCGGCCGGCACGCTCATCGAGGCCCGGTGCGGCGCGCCGAGCGCCGAGCTCCCGCGCGGCATGTTCTTCGGCACCGTCAGGCAGACCAACGGCACGCCGCTCACGGGGCCGGCCCGGGTACGCGCCCAGTACAACACCAATCGCATCGTGGACAAACGCCTCGAGCGCGTCCCCAATGTGCGCATTGCGAGCAGCAACGCGGAGGGCACCGTGGCGGTCTGCGGCGTCCCCCCCAACGGCACCATCATCGTGCGCGGCTTCGCGGGCAGCGACAGTAGCGGCTTCGCCGAACTCGCGGTTCCGCGCCACGGCCTGCTGCTGCGCGACCTGTACATCGGGCCCGCCACCCGCGTGGCAGCCAAGTCGTCACGTACCTCCAGCACGCTCACCGGCGCCGCCTCCGTGCGCGGGGTGGCGCGCAACCAAACCGGCCAACCGATCACCGGCGCGCGCGTGACGGTGTGGGGCACCGGCGTGGAAGTGGCCAGCAACGCCGCGGGACAGTACCAGATCGTGGCGATGCCCGAGGGTACCTACACCATTGAGGCACGCGCGCTCGGCTACCAGCCGCATCGCGCCACGATCGATCTCAGTGCCGCGCGCGAGAGCGTGGCCGACATGGTGCTCACACCGCTCGTCACCAGCATCGACACCATGCGCGTACGCGCCAACCGCGCGGTACCGCTCGACGAATTCAATCGCCGTCGCAAGACCGGCTTCGGCCACTTCCTCGACGAAGACGACATCAAGAAGAAGGCGCCCACCTACATGGGCGACATCTTCCGTGGCATCCCCGGCGTGGTCACCATGCCCGGCCAGTTTGGACGCGATCGCGTGCTGATCCGCAGCACGGGCATGACCGGTGACTGCGCGCCGGCGATCTTCATCAATGGGTTGTACGTGAATATCGAGGACGGTGACCTCGACAACATCATCAACCCCAAGGACGTGCGCGCGATCGAGCTCTACTCGCGCATTGCCAGCATTCCGCTGCAGTTCCAGACGCGCAACGGCTGCGGCTCCGCCGTGATCTGGACCGGCGCGCGCACCGACGACCCGCCCGCGCGCCGCTGATGCGGCCCTCGCTAGTGCGACCCTCGCTGAGGCGCATGAGACTCGCCGCCTTGCCGGCACTGTGCCTCCTGACTCCGTCGCCCGGGCGGGCGCAGCCCTCGGCGCAGGCCTCGGCGCAAGCGTCGGCGCCACCACTCTCCGCCTTCGCCTCCGCCAAGGCCGAACGATTGATGCGCGAAAAGGCCAGCTGCCTGGGCTGCCACCAGCTCAGGGGCGAAGGCGGCGTGCTGGCCCCATCGCTGCACGACGTACGCACCCGCCGCGATCCCGCCTATATCGCCGCCATGGTGAGCGACCCGCAGCACACCAAGCCAGGCGCCGCCATGCCGCGGGTGCGCATGCCCGCCAGCGAACGCGCGCTCCTCGTGCGCTATCTCGGCGGCGATCCCGCGCGCATCGTGGACCAGCCCGCACCCATGGTTGCAACCACCACGCCCGACGGCAAGGCGCTCTATCGGCAGTGGTGCGCCGGCTGCCACGGCGCCACCGGCAACGGTGACGGCCCCAACGCCAAGGCACTCCCCGTGCCTCCCGCGAAGCACAGCAGCCGTCAGGCCATGAGTGCCCGCAGCGACGACGCCCTCTTCGATACCATCGAGGCCGGCGGCAGCGTGATGAACCGCAGTCACCGCATGCCCGCCTTCGGTGGTTCACTCGGCACACCGGACATTCGTACGCTCGTGGCGTACATCCGCACGCTGTGCAAGTGCCAGGGGCCGCAGTGGTCCCGCGACGGGGGAACACCGTGAGCTCCGCCGCCTCCGCTGCCGTCGCCGTCATCGTGGCCGTTCTCTGCCTATCGGCCTGCTCGGAACCGGCCGCCACAACCGACGAGCCCACCGCACTCACCACCGCCGCCCTCGAAGCACCCGCCCCCGCACCGCAGCCCACCGATTTCGCCGGATCGGCCTCCTGCGTGGGCTGCCACGCGGAGCAATCGAAGGCGTGGAGCGCCTCCACGCACGGGAATGCCGGTGGCGTGCCGGGAAGTCGCACCAACCCCGCAAAGGTGATCGCCCCCTTCGACGGGCGGGTCATCCGCTTCGCCGACGCCACCGTCGTGCCGCGGGTGCGCGACGGCGCGTACGAGTTCGTGGTGCAACGCGCCGGGGAGACCGACACGACCTATCGCGTGACCGGCGTCATCGGCGGCGGGCACATGGAGGGCGGCGGTACGCAGGGCTTCGTGACCAACTGGCGCGACGGCACCGTGCGCTTTCTCCCCTTCGACTGGAGTCGCCACAACCGCACCTGGTTCTGCCATACGGGCACGCGCGTCGATCGGGGATGGCAGCCCATCACCCCTCGCCTGAAGCTCGCCGACTGCGGCGACTGGCCGCCGTCGCGCATCCTCGGCGACGACCCCCGCTTCAGCAACTGCCAGTCGTGCCACGGCAGCAACATCACCGTCTCGTTCGACGAGACCCGCCAGCAGTGGTCCACCGACGTGCGCAGCTATGCGGTGGATTGCGAAAGCTGCCACGGCCCCGCGAAGACGCACGTGCAGCGCATGCAGGCGGGGAGCACCGCGGCCGACATCGGCCTCGTGTCGCTCGCCACCCTCTCCAAGGACGAGTCGGTGGGCACCTGCATGGGGTGCCACGCACTCAAGACCCGCTTGGCCAACGGCTACGTCCCCGGCGCGAAGCTCACCGACTACTACGCGGTCCACCTCACGCAGCTGGGAGACAAGCCCTTCACGCCCGACGGGCGCACGCGGACGTTCGCGTATCAGGAGGGGCACTACGCCAGCGACTGCTATCGCAACGGCGGTATGACCTGCGCGTCGTGTCACGATCCGCATTCGCAAGGCTATCGCACCGTGGACGGCCAGCCCATCCCCGGGCGGGTCGACGACCGGCAGTGCACCAGCTGTCACGCTAGCAAACGTGACAACGTGACGGCCCACACGAAGCACCCCGTGGGCAGCCGCGGCAGCAACTGCGTGTCATGCCACATGCCGTACGAACAGCAGCACGAACTCGGGCGCGCGATCCGGTACGGGCGGAGCGATCACACGATCGCCATTCCGCGCGTGGTGCTCGACGCCTCGCTCGGCCTCGTAGGCGCCTGTCGCTCCTGCCACGCCAACCAAAGCGTGCAGGCGCTCGACGCGCAGGCCACCGCGTGGTGGGGCACCCTCAAGCCGCACGAGCCCGCGGTGGCCGGGGTGCTCGCCGCGCGTGGCGTGACCGACGAAACGCGGGCGACACCCCTGCTGTTGCACCCCACCTCCCGCCACGTACCGGCGCAGATCGCCGGGCTGGGCGAATGGCTCGATCGGTTCGGCACGGCCCCGCGCAGCGACCTGCCGGCAGCGGCCCAGGAGCGCCTCACCGCGCTGGCCGACAGCCCGGAGCTCGATATCCAGGCCCTCGCGCTGGCCACCCTGCACTACACGCGCGGCGACGACCGACGCATCCGGGCGCTGCTCGCGCGGCACCTCGAACCCGAAGCCAACCGGAGCGCGCTGCGCCGCCGCTGGGCCGCCGTCCTGGGGGGGATCGGCGACGCCGCCCGGGAGGCCGGCCGCTTCGATGCGGCCACGGCCGCCTACCGCGCCGCACTCGAAGTCACCCCCAACGCCCCGGCGCTGCTCGTGAACCTCGGCCTCGCCCATGCCGCCCGCGGCGATGTGGATCAGGCGCTGACGGCCTACCAGCGTTCGCTCCGGGCCGACCCCCGCCAGCCGCTGGCAGAGGTCAACCTGGGGGTGACGCTGGAGCAGCGGGGCGACGCGGCCGGCGCGCAGGCCGCCTACGAACGCGCCATCGCCCTCGACCCCACCATGGCCCTCCCGTACCTCAACCTCGGCACCACCTTGCTGCGGGCCGACCGGGCCGCCGAGGCGCGTCCATGGCTGGAACAGGCGCTGGCGCGCGATCCCGGGCTGGCAAGCGGCCATTTCCAACTGGCTCTGGTGCACCTCAAGGCGGGCGACCTGGCCGGCGCCGAGCGCGCCGTCCGCCGCTCGCTGGCCCTGGATGCAGCGAACCCCGAGGCCGCCAAGCTGCTCGACGCGTTGCTCGAGGCGAAAGGGGCGGGTCGCTGACGGCGGACCGCTGACGGCGGACCGCTGACGGCGGACCGCGGTTCGTCCCACGGAGTCCGTGACCTGAGGCCGGACTTCCCGATACGCCGTTTTCAGTAGACGACAAGACGCGAAAAGAGGGGACGAACGCCCCGAATGATTGTTGCCGGTTTGAGACACGAGGCGCATATTCGGGAGCTTGTTCGTCGTACCCGACCTCCACGTCGGGTTCATCCCTCGTACCTGCAGGAGGCAAGGAATGCCCGGAGCTCTTCTCGCGCGAAGCTCACGCTTCGTCGCCGCGTTGCTGCTCGCCCTGGCCGTGCCGTTGGCACGCAGTCATGCCCAGGGGAACCCAGCCATCATCGAAGGCCGCGTCACGGACGCTGCCACCCAGCGCCCGCTCGAAAACGTGCAAGTCACGATCGACGGCACCACGCTGGGCGCGATGACCAACGCATCAGGCAACTACCGCATCACGGGTATTCCCGTCGCCGGCGCCACGGCCGACGTGGTCGTGCGGGTGCGTGCCATCGGTTACTCGCGCGAAACCCGCACGGTGCAGGTCAGCGCCGGCCAGACGGTGAAGCGCGACTTCGCCGTGACCGTGTCGGCCATCCAGCTCAACCAGGTCGTCGTGACCGGTTCGGGCCAGAAGACGGAAGTGAAGCGCCTGGGCAACACGGTGGCCGTCATCCAGCCCCCCGCCAACGCGCCCATCAACGACATCTCGAACCTGCTCACCGCGCGTGAGCCGGGCGTGTCCGGCCTCGTGTCGGGCGGTCTGTCGGGCGAAGGCGCGAAGATCCGCATCCGCGGTAACGCGTCGCTCTCGCAGTCCAACGAGCCGATCATCTTCGTCGACGGCGTGCGTATCAACTCCGGCGGCGGCTTCGGCATCGGCACCGGCGGCGGTGGTTCGCCGTCGCGTATCGACGACATCGACCCCAGCACGATCGAGCGCGTCGAAGTGCTCAAGGGCGCGGCCGCGGCCACGCTGTACGGCACGGAAGCCTCGAACGGCGTGATCCAGTTCTTCACCAAGGCCGGCTCGTCGTCGTCGCCGCGCTGGACGATGCAGCTGCAGCAGGACGCGGTGAGCTTCGGCGACGCCGTGGCCCACAACTCCGGCTTCGCCCGCTCGCAGCCGCGCGCCGACTCGCTGGCGCAGTTCTGGGGCATCCCCGGCCTCAAGGCGTTCCAGGTCTTCGAGGTACCGATCTTCCGCGACTACTTCACGGAAACGGGGCTCGGCAACACGCTGTCCACGAGCGTGCAGGGTGGCGGCCAGTCGCTCACCTACTTCATGAGCGGCCGCTACTACAACGAAAACGGCCCGTTCGGCGGTGAGGACATCGGTCCGGCCCGCGACAAGGTGCGCCGCATCCAGACGTCGGCCAACTTCTCGCTCATCCCGACGAAGAACCTCCGCGTCCGCTTCAACAACTCGTACTTCAACACCGCCAACGAAGCGCCCGAGAACAACAACAACATCTACGGCGTGAACTCGTTGTCGTACATGGCGCGCCCCGAGCTCGCCAACTGCAACCTCTCGTCGTACGTGTCGCCGGGCGTCTGCTCGGGCGCCGGCAACCGCTTCGGCAACCAGGCCTTCATGACGGCCCGCGAAGCGATGTACCAGACGAACAAGTCGAACGTGCAGCGCTACGTGGGTACGCTCGACGGCTCGTACACCGCCACCGAGCGCCTCACGCTGTCGTCGACCTTCGGCTTCGACTACGCCGCGCAGCGCGACTTCGGCTTCTCGCCGTTCGGCTACAACGTCGACCTCTTCACGTCGAACAACCCGGACGGCTCGCGTGCCGTGTTCTCGGGTGGCACGCGCGTGCTCACGCTCGACGGCAAGATCGCCTACAACCGTGACTTCGGCCCGTTCACCACGAGCAACGTCGCGGGTCTGCAGGTCTTCAACAACCGCACGGAAACGAACTCCGGGTCGTCGAACTTCTTCCCGGGCCCCGGCATCGAAGTGGTGGGCGCGGGCGGCCAGAACATCTCGGCCGGTGAGTCGTTCCTCACCACCGTCAACGGCGGCTACTTCGCGCAGTCGCAGATCGGCTGGAAGGATTGGGTGTTCGGCACCGTCGGCGGCCGCTACGACTTCTCGTCGGCGTTCGGCGAAAACGCCGGTGGCGTGTTCTACCCGAAGGTCTCGCTCTCCGTGGTGCCCTCGGATCGCTCGGGCTGGAACAGCACGCTCGTCTCCACGTTCCGCCTCCGTGCCGCCATCGGGCAGTCGGGCCGTCAGCCCGGCGCCTTCGACCAGTTCACCACCTTCGCGCCGCAGGTCACGGCGGTCGGTGCCGGCCTCATTCCGTCGGCGCTCGGCAACCCGGACCTCCGCCCGGAAATCTCCACCGAAATGGAAGGCGGCTTCGAAGCCGGCCTGTTCAACAACAAGGTCGCCCTCGAGTACACCGCGTGGCGCCGCACTGTGGCCGACGCCCTCGTGCCGCGCACCTTCCCCACGTCGGGTGGCTTCCGCAACGCGCAGCTCACCAACATCGGTGAGATCAACGCCAACGGCATGGAAATCGGCCTGCGCTCGCAGGTGATCAACAAGAACACCAACAAGCTCGAGCTGTTCGCCAACGCGGCGTATCTCAACCAGACGCTGGCCAGCCTCGGCGGCGCGCCGGCCATTCGCGTGTCGGGCGGCTACGCGCGCTACCGCATCTACCTCAAGGAAGGCGCGCCGCTCGGCTCGATCTACGAGCCCCGTCTCGCCGGTGCCTGCGGCCAGGTGCCCGCCACCAACTCGGCCAACAAGCCGATCACCTGCTACAACGCGGCGGACCAGATCCCGATCAGCTTCAACGGCCGCGGCACCGCCGCGACGCGTGCGGAACTGCTCGCCTACTTCGCGCAGCCGCGTGACATCCAGACGTCGGCCGTCCAGTCGGCGCTGCAGCCGCTGATCGCCGACTACGACGGCAGCGGCATCCTCTTCGAGCAGAACGTGGGCAAGAGCATCCCCACGTGGACCGGCGCCTTCGGTGGCACGTGGTCGTTCGCGAACCACTGGAAGATCCAGTCCACGCTCGAGTACCGCACCGGCTACATGATCTCGAACCTCACCGACGGCTTCCGCCTCTCGCAGCATCCGTCGATCGGTTCGAACCGCAAGGAATTCTCCGAAATCCAGGCGGTCATGCAGAACCCGGCCAGCACGCCGGAGCAGCGCGTGGCGGCCGCCGAGACGTACATCCGCGGCTATCGTCGCCTCCTGGAGCCGGGCCTGTACCAGGCGCAGAACGGCAACTTCCTGCGCTGGCGCGAACTCGCGGTCACCTACGACCTCGGCGCTGACCTCGCCAAGAAGCTCGGCTTCCGCAACGCGGCCATCACGTTCGCCGGTCGTAACCTGCTGCTCTTCACCAAGTATCCGGGTCAGGACCCCGAGTCGAACGAAAACGGTCGCGGCTCCGTGGGCGCCCTGCAGGACAACTTCCAGAATGCGACGGACGGCTTCGGTCTCCCGATCCCGCGCCGCATTTCGCTCGCGCTCAACCTCAACTTCTGATAGGAGCCCGAACCCGTATGCATCATCGAAACACGATCGGGGGATCGGCACGCCTGCGTAAGGCGCTCGGCACGGCAGCCGCCGTACTGGGTGCCGCCTCGCTGGCCTCCTGCACGGTCTTCTCCACGGAAGTGAAGAACCCCAACGCCGTCACCGAAGACGCCATCGCCACCGCGTCGGCCGCTGCCGGCTCGCTGGTGACGGGCCTGTACGGCGCCGTCAACGCGGCAGGGAACCAGCTCACCGGCACCAGCGGCGCGGCGTCGGACGAGCTCACGTGGGTGGGTTCCCGTGAATACTGGAACCTGCTCGACGTGGGTGACCTGGGTGACCCGCTCAACGAGTACACCGACGGCCAGTATCCGTATGTGAGCCAGGCCCGCTGGATGGCGAACTACGTGATCCCGAAGCTCGAGGGGTACGACAAGACCAACTCGCTGCGCAACCGCGCCGATCTGGCGCAGGCGTATTTCCTGGCGGCCACGATCTACACGCTCATCGGCGAGAACTACGAGAACTTCATCATCTCGTCCGATCGCGTGAACAACGGCGACCCGGTGGGTGAGAACAACATGCGCGTCATGTTCGACTCGGCCATCGTGTACACCGGCAAGGGCATCACCGTGGCCACGGCGCTCAACAACCAGCCACTCCGGGCCCGTCTGCTCGGCATGCAGGCGCGCGCGAAGTGGTCGAAGGCGGTGTGGGCCACGCTGCGCACCCCGCGCGGCTTCCCGGCCAACCCGCTGATCAACGATGCAGGCGCCAACGCCGATGCTGCCGCCGCGCTCGCCGCGTTCGGCAACAACGGCGCGCGCTACCGCTTCGACGTGATCGCACAGAACGCCGGTGGCTGGTTCTCCACGGGCTCCGAGATGAACTCGCGTCTCGAAATCCGCGCCGGCAACCGCTACATCGTGCCGAACGCGGCCGGCACGCGTCCGGTCGATGGAGCCGCGGGTATCGCCATGCGTGACCCCATCACGGGCACCACGGATCCGGTGACGCTCAAGAACATCGACGAGTGCTGCCGCCTCTCCTCCACGGTCAACGTGGGCTGGACGGCGAGCTCGGCGAAGGAAATGCTCCTCATCCTCGCCGAAGCCGCACTCGCCTCGGGCAACACCGCCACGTTCCAGCAGCGCATCAACGAGATCCGCGCGGTGGACGGCCTGCCGGAGTGGACCCCGGCGAGCCCCGTGTCGGCGCGCGACATCCTGGTCCATTCGCGCCAGGTGAACCTGTTCCTGCAGGCCCGTCGCCTCACGGACCACTACCGCTTCCAGATCCGTGCGGATCGTTGGGTGAGCACGCGCGGCAACAAGCCGTGCTTCTTCCCGATCTCGTACAACGAGCGGCAGCAGAACCCCAAGGCCCCGCAGCCGGCGCAGGATCGTCCGGCGGCGTGCCAATAAGCAGCACCATGTAGCAGCGGACCGGTCGGGCTGAGCCCGACCCCCGCACCACGGGATCCGAAACTCCCCGCGGCTCACGAGCATCTCGTGAACCGCGGGGAGTTTCGCGTGTCGGGGGGGAGTCGGGGCTGTGCCTGCGCACGCGCAGCCGCTCTCTGTCCCCCCTCGTGAATCGGTCGTATCTTCTGCGCATGCCCACACCGCAGACTCGCCTCCGCCGCGCCGCTGCCCCGGTGCTCGCCCTCGCCGCGTGGACCACCGCGCTGCCGATCATGGGCTGCTACAGCTACGTGCCCGTGGCCAACGGCACGGCCCCCAGGCCCGGCGACGCCACGTTGCTGCTTACCGCCGCCGGCACGATGGCCGTGCAACAACGACTCGGGGAGAACGTGCGCGAAGTGGACGGCACCATCGTGCGCGTGACCACCGACTCGATCGAAGTGATGGTGTCGCAGGTCAGCACCGTCACGCGCGAACGCTTCCCGCAGAACGGCGCCAGCGCCACCATTGCCCGCGCGCATATCGAGCGCGTCTCCGAACGTGTCTTTTCGAAGCGGCGCACCTGGGGCCTCGTGATCGGCGTGGCCGCCGTGATTGCCACCGCCCTCGGTGCCACAACGGCCGCGAGCGCATCGAGCGACGGGCCGGGCGGCGGCGGAGGCATACAGCCGTAACGGAGGCAACGGCGAACCGCGAATCGCTCCCACCGTTGCCCACTCCCGCTTCACCCGCCGTTCCCCCCACCGTTCCCCCCACCAACCCACCGCTCCCCATGTCTTCCCGCCGCGACTTCCTCGCCACGTCCTCCGCGTCACTTGCCGCCCTCACGCTCACCGGTTGCGCCAAGGCGGGGGCCGACGGGGCCGGCGGCACCAGCGCGGCGTCGGAGCTGCCCCCCGCCATTGCGGCGCTCACGCCCATGACCGACGGCGTGGTACCCATTTCCGTCGACGAGCGGCGCGCGCGACTGGAGAAGGCACGCCGGCTGATGGTGGAGAACAAGCACGATGCGCTCATGCTCGCCGGCGGCACGAGCATGGAGTACTTCACCGGCATGCGGTGGGGCAACAGCGAGCGGCTGCTCGCGGTCGTCATTCCTGCCAAGGGCGCGCCGTTCCTCGTGACGCCCAAGTTCGAGGAAGAGCGCGCGCTCGAGCAGGCGCACATGGGACCGCTCGGCAAGGAAGCCACCGTGTACGCGTGGGAAGAACACGAGAACCCGTACGAGTTCTTCGCCAAGGGGTTGAAGGATCGCGGTCTTTCCACCGCCACGATCGGCGTGGAAGAGACGGTCAAGTTCCAGTTCAGCGACGGGGCCGCGCACATCCCACAGGTCAGAACGGCAAACGGAACCCCCGTCACCGCGGGCTGCCGCATCTTCAAGGACGCGCACGAACTCGCGCTCATGCGGCACGCCAGCAAGGTCACCTTGATTGCCTACGAAGCGGCCTACAAGTCACTCAAGGAAGGGATGACGCAGGATGACTTCGAGGAGCTCGTGCAGGTCGCCCACAAGCGACTCGGCTACAGCGGGAGCGCCGGGGTGCAGGTGGGCAAGTACAGCGCGCTGCCGCACGGCAGTGCCACGCCCCAGGTCGTGCAGGAAGGGAGCATCCTGCTGATCGACGGCGGATGCAAAGTGGAAGGCTACAGCTCCGACATCTCGCGCACGTTCGTGCTGGGCAAGGCCACCCAGCGCATGAAGGACGTCTTCGAAATCGAGTTCAAGGCGCAGAGCGCCGCGCTCGCCGCCGCCAAGCCCGGCGTACCCTGCGAAGCCGTCGATGCCGCGGCACGCCAGGTGATCGTCGATGCCGGTTTTGGTCCAGACTACAAGTTCTTCTCGCATCGCGTGGGACACGGGATGGGCATGGATGGACACGAGTGGCCGTATCTCGTGCGGGGGAATACCCTGCCCCTGGCCCCCGGCATGGTGTTCTCCGACGAACCGGGCATCTACATCCCCGGTGAATTCGGCATCCGTCTCGAGGACGATATGGTGATCACCGAAAACGGTGCCGAGCTGTTCACGCCGCAGTCGGAGAGCCTCGAAAAGCCGTTCTGACATGCGCGCCTGCATCTTCGCTTTCGACGGCGTCCTCGCCGCCACGATCCCGCTGCGCGCGCAGTCGCTGGTGCTCGCCGTCGAAGCCGAAGGGCACGTGATCGATACCGCCCGCGTGGAGTCGGTAATCCCGGGGCGCTCGATGCTCGAGGCAGCGCAGCTCCTGTTGCCGACGGCGGCGAGCGATCCCACACTCGCCGAGCTGGTGGCCATGCGCGCGCAGCGAAGCTATCGGGCGTTGGTGGCGCACGGTGTATCGTTCGACCGCGAGTCCCTTGGCCTGCTGCACGCCGCCGTGGGCCGAGGTGATCGTATCGTGGTACGCGCCGACAGCGAACGGCGCGACGTGGAACCGCTGCTGGCGCTCGCCGGGCTCGAACACGTGGTGCACCTCCTGCGCGCCAGCGACGACCCACCGCGCGGGGTGGTACCATCACTCGAGCGCAGCTGGCAGGCGATTGATCAACGGCTGGAAAGTCTGGCGATCACCGTGAGCGAGAGAACCGCATGGGAAGCGCATGCGGCAACGGCGGCGGTGGCGAAGACGGTCGTTTCTCAGGTAACATTCCCTTCAGGATCGAATTGAGCAGGACCGGCTGTATTGTTTGTCGTATTCAATTACCCTTCGACTTGTGACTGACCCAACTGCACATTCCGCACCTGACTTGCGGTACCCATTGCCGCTGTCTCCCGACGACGTCGAGTCGTACCGTGACCTGCGACGCGAGGCGGTATGGATTGAATCGATGAGTCACTGGAGCAGCATTCACGGCCCCAAAGCGGTCGATGCGCTCAACGGACTCGTCACCAATGACGTCAGCCAGCTTGCCGTGGGCATGGGGCAGCATGCCGTTGCGCTCACCCCCAAGGGCAAGGTCGTGTGCGACATGTACATCGCGCGCACCGACGACGACCGCTTCCTGCTGACCATGCAGCGCCGCTGCGCCCCGGCGTGGATGGAGCTGGCGCGCAAGTACATCAATCCGCGCCTCGCCACCGTCACCGACGAGTCGACGCGATGGGCGACATGGATGATCTACGGCATCAACGCGGTGCAGGCGGTCGCCAACCTTGGGGGGGCCGCATCCACCGTAGAGAACCTCGGCGACGTCATGGTGTGCGGGTTGGCCGATTGGCCAGTGTGGTCACATGGCCTGTGGAACATTGGCACGGGGTGCGTGCGCCTTGCGCGCGTGCCGACTGCGGGGACAATCCCGGGCTTCATGCTGCTGACCGAAGCCACGAATGCCGACCTGGTCCGCGCCCGCCTCGAAGCCTCCGCAATGCGCCGCGCGTCTCGCGATGTGTTGACGCTTGCCCGCGTCGAAGGCGGCCGCCCCGCCTTCGGCATCGACATGGACGAGAACACGATCCCGCAGGAAGCCAACCTCGACACCTTGGGAGCGATCTCGTTCACCAAGGGGTGCTACACGGGCCAGGAAACGGTGGCACGGGTGCACTTCCGTGGTCACGTGAACCGCCATCTCCGGGGCCTCGTGGCCGGTGAACCCATACCGCGGCACGCCCACGTGCTCGACGGCAATGGCAAGGACGTCGGCGAGGTGCGGAGCACCGTGATCTCCCCCCGCCTCGGACCGATTGCGCTGGCGATGCTCCGCCGTGAAGTGCAGCCCGGCGATCCCCTCCGGGTGCAGGCGGGCGAACGGGAGATCGAGGCGAGGATGGTGGTGCTGCCGTTTCCGGAATAGCGGCGCATCGCAAACGGCCCGCCGCCGTCACTCACGGACAAAAAAAGAGCGGGCCACGCTTTCGCGTGGCCCGCTCTTCCGTCAACCGAGCAGCTTAGTGCTTGGTCGTGTCGGCGGCCGGCGCGGCAGCCGAGTCAGCCGGGGCGGCCATCGCGGCCGAATCCATGGCCGGCGCGGGGGCCGGAGCAGCAGCCGGAGCAGCGGCGGCCGAGTCAGCGGCCGGGGCCTCTTCCTTGGCGGAGCAGGCGGCGAGCACGATAGCAGCGGCGACGAGAGCGATGCGCTTCATAGTGGAGGACTCCAACGGTGCGGTGATGTGCGCCGTGCGTCCAGAAAGCGCACGGCCCCCCCGGCTGATGTGCCGACGGGGTCAAGCGACAGAAACATACGGCAGTGCACGCCGCTGTCAAGACTCCTTTCTCGCATTCTCGCGCCGATCCACGATCGCGAAACCGTTGCGAGACAAAGATTTTCAGCTGTTTCAGAAAATAGCGGGTCCCGCGTGACCAGTCGCATGACCCGAAATCCGGTACCCGCACCCCACACCCTCCGCTGAGCAGCGCCGGCCTCCCGGGTCCGCCCATGCGTTCCGGCGCCGCTAACCCGGCGCAGACCGCCAACACCGTGGGCACTACTCGCACGGCTTGTGCGCTTTAGGACCGTGCCTTGATGGAGCGGAGTTCCCGATGCCTCCATCCCCCCGTGCCTCACACGATCGTGCCCCGACTCCCCGAAACCCTCGGCGCGCTCAAGCGCTCCGGCTATGCCGCCAATCGTCCGACATCCGTCAAGGACGAGATCCGTCGCAACCTCATTGCGCGTCTGCAGGATGGCGGGCCGCTCTTTCGTGGCGTACTCGGCTACGAAGAGACCGTCATGCCGCAGATCGTCAACGCCCTGCTCGCGCGGCACAACTTCATCCTCCTGGGGCTGCGGGGACAGGCCAAGTCGCGCATCCTGCGCGCACTCGTCACACTCCTCGATGAGGCCATGCCTGTCGTAGCCGGTAGCGAGGTCAATGACGATCCGTTCGCGCCCATCTCCAAGTTCGCGCGCACCCTCATCGACGAGGCCGGCGACGACACCCCCATCGCCTGGGTCGGCCGAGAGCAGCGCTACGTCGAGAAGCTCGCCACCCCCGACGTCACCGTGGCGGACATCATCGGCGACGTGGATCCCATCAAGGCCGCGCGCGGCGGACACCTGCTGAGCGACGAACTCACGATCCACTACGGCATGCTGCCGCGCGCCAACCGCGGCATCTTCGCCCTCAACGAACTCCCCGACCTCGCGGGCAAGGTGCAGGTCGGGCTCTTCAACATCATGCAGGAAGGCGACGTGCAGATCAAAGGCTATCCCGTGCGGCTCGCACTGGATGTGCTGCTCTGCTTCACCGCCAATCCCGAAGACTATACCGCGCGCGGCAAGATTATCACGCCGCTCAAGGACCGCATCGGGTCGGAAATCATCACGCACTACCCCGAGAGCGTGGAGCTCGGCGTGAGTATCACGCGACAGGAGGCGTGGACCCAGCGCGACCACAGCGTGGACATCCGCGTCCCCGATCTCATCGAGGAAGTGGTGGAGCGCATCGCCTTCGAGGCGCGCGACGACAAGCGCATCGACAAGCGCAGCGGCGTGTCGCAACGCATGCCGATCACCGCGATGGAGAACGTGGTATCGAACGCCGAGGCGCGCGCACTGCGCAACGGCGACGGGGAGGCCGTGCCACGCGTGGCCGACGTGTACGCCGCCCTCCCCGCCATTACCGGCAAGATCGAACTCGAGTACGAGGGCGAACTCGTGGGCGGCGCGGCGATCGCCAGGGAACTCATCCGCCGCGCCTGCGATGCCACCCTGCGCGAACGGGCTGGCGATCTCGACACCGACGAGATCATCATGTGGTTCGACAAGGGCAGCGCGCTGCAGGTGGGCGACGACATTGCCCTCCACGTGGTACGCAAAGGCTTCGACCTGGTGCCCGGCCTGGTTGACATGGTCACCATCCTCGGCCTCGCCAAAAAGGGCGACGACGCAATGATCGTCGTGGCCTGCGAACTCGTGCTCGAGGCGCTCGTGGCGCGCCGCAAGATCTCGCGCAGCGATGCGGGGGCGTACGGACGGGCGGAACGGGAGTCGCGACGGAAGCCGGGACAGGAGTACTTCGGGTGAACTGCAGTCTGGGCTGACCGCAGTAACCCGCTCCCGAAGTCCGCGCGAAGCGCGCCCCGACTGCTGTAATCTCCGGTTAAGCCTGCCCTCGCCACGTTGCGGGATGCGTTCCCGTCTTGCGCTGTCCCTCTCGCTTCTCGCCCTCGCGTCTCAGGCCGGCGCACAGGCCGTCCAGCCCCCCCGCGATTCGGCGGCTCGCCGTATTGAACCCATGACCGTGCGGGGCGCTCGTGCCCCGTCGGTCACGGGTGGCGCCACCGTCGTTACGATCCGCCCCGATTCCCTCCCCGTACCGCTCGCACCGGCGCCACATATCGGCGACGTGCTGCGACAGACGGCATTCGTGCTCGTGCGGCAGAATTCGCGCGGCGAAATGGAGATCGGCGTACGCGGCTCGGACTCGCGTCAGGCGGCGGTCATGCTCGACGGGCTGCCACTCACCGTGGGGTGGGACGCACGCACCGACCCGTCACTCATTCCCACCACGGGCGTGGAGCAGATCGTCGTGGTGCGAGGCCTCGCCACGCTCCTTGGTGGCGCCAACACGCTGGGCGGTGTGATCCGCATGGATCTCAATGGGCCGCTTGCGCGCAGTGCCAAGAGCGCGCCGTCGCTGCAGCTCGGCACCGGCTTCGATCAGTATGCGTCGCGCATCCTGTCGGTGAACGGCGCCGTTCCGCTCTCCGTACGCGGAGGCACGCTGCGCGTCCGCGGCGGGATCACCTCCCGCGCGCGTGAAGGGGTTGCGCTCCCCAGCCGCGCGCTCGGCGATGTGGTGACCGGCGGCACGGCCGATCCCGGCGATCCCGCCAACCGTGCGCTCCGCACCAACACCGACGCACGGCAGGTGGATGGTTTCACTGCGTTGCGCTACGACCATCGCCGCGGCGCGTTCGTGGGGCTCACTGCCACCGGCTACGACACGGAGCGCGGCGTGGCCCCCGAGCAGCACCTCGCGTCGCCACGCTTCTGGCGCTACCCCTCGCAACAGCGCACCCTCGCTATCCTGAGCGGCGGCACGGGGCTGCAGCAAACGCCGATGGGCTATGGCTCCCTCAGCGTCAGCGCCGGACGCAGCAACCAGCGGCTCGACATCGAAAACTTCAGCAGCCGCACATACACCACACTCGCCAGCCGCGAGCTGGGCCGTGAAGCGAGCACGGTGTACCGCCTTGAGGGCACGCACTCGCTGCCGCGCAACGCGCAGTTTCGCCTCGCGGGCACGGTGACCAACGTGGTGTACGACGAAACGCTCAACGCGCAGCGATCTACCGCTTCGGCTTCGCGTTACGAGCAGCAGCTCTCGAGCGTCGGCGCCGAGCTGGATGTACCGCTCGTCGAACGCCTGCTCGTGAGCGGCGGCGTGGTACAGGACGAGTCGCGCACGCCGCAAACCGGTGGCCGTCCGGCGCTGGGCACGCTCGCCCGCGCCGGCTGGCGCGTGGGCTCCACACTCCGCCTCACCGACGGCGTACGCCTCCACGCCTCGGGCAGCCGCCGCGCACGCTTCGCCGCGCTCCGCGAGCTGTACAGCGGCGCGCTCGATCGCTTCGACCCCAATCCTCTGCTCCGTCCCGAAACGCTGCTGGGGATCGAGTCGGGGATCACGCTTTCGGGCGGGGCATTCGCTGACCGCGGCCTGCAGCTGCAGGCGGTGGGCTTCGTGCATCGCCTCGATGATGCTGTGGTGCGTATCACGCTCCCGAATCGGCTCTTCCGCCGCATCAATCGCGATCAGATTCGCAGCGAAGGGATCGAGCTGCTCGCCAGCTACGCCCCCGCCGCCCTCAAGGGCGCCACCATCAGCGCCGACGCCACGCTGCAGCACATCCGCGTGATCGATCAGACGATCACCGGCAACGCCAACAACGAACGCCGCGCCGAACACAATCCCGAGCGCCGAGCATCGTTCGCGGTCACGAGCCCCGCGTGGCGCGGCGTGCGCACGAGCCTCATGGCACGTCACATCGGCGCGCAATACTGCCAGCACCCTGACCTAGGCCGGCAGGTGGAGCTCGGTGCACAGACCATCAGCGACGCCGCGGTCACGCGCACCTTCGCAATACGTTCACGCGGCCTGCTGCAGCGCCTTACCGCCATCATCGCGGTGGACAACATCGGCGACCGCGCAGCATACGACCAGTGTGGTCTGCCGCAGGCGGGAAGGACCGTCCGCTTTGGGGTGACGATCGGATGACGCCGCCGCTGGGCTGAACGACGGGCGGCGTCCCGCACGAAGCGTGGCCCCGTTACCGCACCGTCCCCACGCACGTCGCCGTTTGCTCACCCACTGCGAACTTGAGCACGAGCAGCGCGTCCAGCACCTGCATCCGGCCATCACAGTTTGCATCGGCGGCGGGGAACAGGCGCACGGCGCTGGGGATCTGCACCCCGATCAGCGCCTGCTGAATGAGGAGTGCATCGGCGGCGGTCACGCTGCCGTCGTTGTTCACGTCGCCACGTAGCACCGCGCCGGGGGCGGCGAAGTCGTAGCTCCAGATCCCGCGGCCGTAAGTAGCGGCCACGAGGCGGCTGGTGCGCGGGTTGTACACGAGGTCCGTCACGCGCACGGTGGGTAGCCCGGCATTGCGGGTCCAGGTCACCCCGTCATTCGCCGTTTCGTATACGCCGAACATATTGCCGACGTACAAGCGCCCGCCCGGCCCCCACGCCGCGGCCTGCGTGGACACGTCGGGCAGTGTTCCGGTGATATCGGTCCAGTTCGCGCCGCCATCGCCCGTGAGGTACACGTGCGGACCACCACTGCTACCGAAGAGGACCACTGCGCGGTTGGCATTGGCGGGGTCCACGGCGAAATCCGTGACCGTACGCGATGGGAACGTGGTGGCCGGTACGAGCCAGTTGGCCCCGAAGTCACGCGTGTAGCGCACGTTGCCGTCGTTGGTGCCCACGAAGAGCACGTTCGAATCCGTGGGCGCTACGGCGATGGCATTGATCGTCCCCGAGCCACGCGTGAGATCGGGCGACACCGCCACCCAGTTCCCTCCCTGCGTTTCCGAGCGCATGAGGCGGGCGCCACCGAAATAGAGCCGAGTGGAGCGCGTGGGGTCGAGGACGAACGGCGCGATGAACGCGCGACGCCGTTCCACGGCGGTGTCGACCGCGATACCGGTACGCTGGTTGGTGGCGGTGTTGATGCGCACCATGTTGCCGTTCTGGCTCGATACGTAGTAGATGCTGGGATTGTCGGGGTTGATGGCCGTGAAGGCGCCATCGCCCCCCCACACGCCCGTCCACTGCATCATGCCGTTGCGCGTGATGATGGTCCCGTTGTCCTGCAGCCCCGTGAGCACGCCGGTGGGATCGGTGGGGTGCAGCGACAGGCCGGGATAGTGCAGCGCCGTGGCGAGCCCGCTGTTGACGGATTGAAACGACAGGCCGCGATCCCGCGAGAGGAAGGCGCCGCCGTCGTTGCCCACGAACACGCGGCGCGAATCGTTCTCGTCGACTGCGATGGCGTGCCAGTCTACGTGAATGCGCTCGGCCATCTCACGGAACGTGGTGCCGCCGTCGGTGCTGCGATACGCGCGCACGCCACCCACATACATGATGTTGGCGTCGTCGTGATCGACGGCGATCATCAGGTTGTACTCACTCTGGCCGCCGAAGTTGAGACGGCCGTTGGGCTCCGGCACGCGCAGCCCCGTGGCGTCGAGCGACACGCGCGTGCTGGTGGCATCGTCCCAGCGCCACATGCCGCCAAGCTGACGGTCGGGGCGCCCCGCGAGCATCCACACACTGCCAGGGCGCGCGCGCGACACGGCGATCTCCATGCGGATCACCGAGTCGGTGGTGAACGTGGTCACCGCGTTCCACGACGCGCCGCGATCGATCGAGCGCCACAGGCCGGGAGGCGTGGCGCTCCCCGTCACGCCGTAGCGCGCCGCGTACATGATGTTGGGATCGGTGGGGTGCTGCTTGAGATCACTGAAGGTGAGTGCCGCGGTGACCAGCTGCCAGGTGAGCCCCGAGTTGGTGGAGCGGATGATGCCGCGGTTGGTGGCCGCCACCACCGTGGTGGCGTTGGCGGTCCCGGCACTCGCACGGTCCACCACGATGCTGTAGATCGGCGCCGCACTGGCGGCATTGGTGACCGTCACGTTCTGCGCGTACACCGACCAGGTGGCGCCGCCGTTGGTGCTGCGCAGCACGCCGCACCCTGCCGTACTCTCGTTTTGCTCTCCCGTCCCGACGTACACGATCTCCGGATTGACCGGATCGATCGCAATCGCGCCGGTCACCAGGGAGCATTCCGTGTCAGTGAGCGGCACCCAGCTCGCGCCCTCGTTGGTGCTCTTCCACACGCCACCCGCACTCGTGCCCACATAGAGCGTGTTGCGATCGGTGGGGTGAAAGGCGAGCGTCGGCACACGCCCCGCGTCGAGCTGCGGCAGCGAGCCGTAAAACCCGTTGTCCATGTACAGCCCACGTGGACCGATGCTCACCCACTGCTGCGGCTGCGGCACCGTAACCGAGGAACGAAGCGCCGCGCCGCTCGCTGAGCCGACCGCCGCGAGCCATTTGGCAAACGTGACCCCCGTGTTGGCCTCGGTGCTCCCCGCGGCCCCATCCCACTGCTCGATGAGCGCCTTCCGCCGCGCCTCCGCATCTCCCTCACGCTCCTGCGCAGAAAGAGGAGCGCCCAAGAGCAACGCGCCAAGCAAGCCCGCGGCAACCGCTCCCGCCGTTCCTCCGTTCATCGCCTCTCTCATCGCACCGCTCCCCCTCTGAGCTCAAACACCATCCCATTCGACTTGCCACGCGCCGTCTCGATCACCACCTCGTATCGCCCCGCAGGCAGCGGCATCACCGGCGTCGCCCCGCGATCCACGAGAAACGTGTCGTCGGTGGGCACCGTGAATTGCACCGTACTGTCCGACGTGCGCGGGACACTCATGAGCCGCACCCGTCCGAAGTGCACCGTGTTGAGCGCATCAAAACCGCGGCCGGTCGCAGTCACCACCACCACTTTCCCGCCGCTCACATCGGCACTCGACGGCGCGAGCGACGCCAGCACCGGCGTCACCGATAGGGTGGAGGCGCTGCGTGACGCGCAGCCGCCAAGCAGGACAACGGCCAGCGTCAGCGCGGGCCTGCTGGCGCCGCGGCGCATACGCCCCACGGCTGGCATGGCCGCGGTCATTTCCCGCTCTCCCGTCGCACACGGAGCTCTCCCTCTTTCACTGGCTCCCCGCGGGCCGTGATCATCTCACGCACGCTGAGCTCCCAGTGTTCACCGCTCACGGCAGCGGACGAACGCACGAAGAGCAGCCGCACCAGCGCGCCGTGCGCCGTGCCTGCCGCCCAGGCGCCGGCCACCCGCACGGTGCGGTCGTGCGCCTTGCACGCCACCAAACCTTCGGCGTTCGGCGTGGCCGCATCGCATCCAATGAATGTCCACCCCGCCGCGTAGCCCACGTCACCCGTCACGCTACCGAGCGAAAGCGGGACGCTCCCCTCGAGCGTGAGCGCCACGCGGGCGGTATCGCCACTCGTGGCAGCACGCAGGAGGAGCACCGTGCCCGCCTCGGGCTGCGGGGCCTCGGTGAAGTCAGTCTTCCGGCACGCGCCGCCCAGCACGGCAACGGACAGCAGGGCAATGCGAAAGGGTCTCATTGAAAGCGAGAGGTCGGAGGTCGTTGGTCGAAGGCCGTCACATGCAGAGCGGGATCGCGTCACGGGATGATGATGAACGGGTTGTACACCGATGCCGCGCCCGTCACATCCGTCAGATCACCCCGCAGCAGCTGATTGAGGGTGATCACCACCTGATTCCCCTGGTTGCGTCGCAGCACGCGGGCGCTGAAGCGGAATAGCTGCACCGGGCCCGCCACGGGCGTGGCGCTCGCCCAGGTCACCCGCAGAATGTCCTTATTGTCGGACCGCTGGATGACCACGCCGCTACGCAGCGCTTGCCAGGTCGTCACGTCGAAGGGCGCGAAGAAGCTCGTGCTCGTGCCCGGCCACGAGAACTCCAGATCCGCAGCAGCAAACGGCTGCCCGTCGCGCGATACCAACTCCACCACCATCGAGAAGGTGTCGGCCGGCATGCGGTACGTGGTGAGCGTGGTGCGCACAATCGGTCCCGTGCCGCTGCGCGGGATGAACACTTGGAGCGAGTCCGCCACCGAGGGCGTGCGGCTGCCCTGCGCCACCACGAACGTGCGCCCCGGGAGCAGCCCCGTGATGCGGCCATCGGTCGTGACGCTCGCACGCGATGGGTCACGCACCTCCCAGCGGATGCCCACGTTGGCCATGGGTTGCTGCTGGGCGTTGCGCGCTTGAAAAAACGGCAGGAATGAACTCGTGGTCGTAGCCAATTCGAGTGTACGCCGCGCGGTATCCGCATCACTGACCGCCGTGGTGATGAAGCTCGGCTGTGGGGATCCGTCCGTGGGCAGCACGGCCATCGCCCGTGAGGTGACCGTCGGGAAGTTGTCCGCGGCGAAGAGCACCGGGCTGCTGCCCGTGCCGCTTGCCACGGCAAGCCCGGTAAAGCTGGCGCGCCCCTGATCGTCGGTCAGCACCGTGGCGGCCTGCAAGGCACTGCCCACGCGCGTGGCCCGCACCTGCACGCCCGCTTCCGGCGATGCGTTGCCGAGGGCGTCCAGCAGACGGACGATCGGCGCGGGCACGATGGGCGCAAACAGTTCGACCGTGGCCGGCACGTCGCGCTCGATCGCCATCCGTGTCGGCGCGCCACCCACGATCGATGCACTCACGCTCGGCGTGGTCGCAATCTGGTCCGTCCGGAACGTGAGCGTACGCGTGCCCGCGAGCGCGGTCACGGTGAGGGCATCGAAGCTGGCGCGCCCCTGCGCGTTGGTGATGGCAGTGAGCCCCGACGTGACGGCGTCACCGAGTCCGGTGCCCACCGTAGCGGTGACGACACGGCCGGCGACAGCCGCGTTGTTCCCCTCGCTGTCGCGAAGCTGCAACGCGATCGAGTTGCCCGCCGCGCTCGCAGGGAGGCCACTGCGCAGACGGACCGGAGTGCCCACGTAGGCGAGAGCGACGGGCGGCCCAGCCACCAGGTCCACCACGTTCGACGTGGCCGCGGTCAGCCCCGGCGACGCGAATACCAGCGTGCGTCCACCCACCGTGCCGCCGAGGGCCAGGTCGGTGAATCGCGCCACGCCCCCCGTCACGGCCGCGGTGAGCGTGCCGGTCAGCGTGCCCGAGCCGTTCACCGCGGCGACGACTGAGGCGCTGCTGGTGGTAACCAGATTGTCGGCCGCATCGCGAATTTCCACGACCGGCTGCGTCGTGAGGCGAACCCCCGCCACCGCACCGGCGGGCTGCGTGGTGATCACCACTTTGCTGGCCGCACCAGGGTTGACCGTGACCGACACCGCGCCCGACGTACCACTGCTCGTGGCCGTGATGGTCGCCGTTCCCGCCTTGGCGCCCACCACCTGCCCCGTGGGCGCAACGGTCGCGACCGCTGCATCGCTCGAGCTCCAGGTGAACACCGCGGTGGGGACCAGCTTCCCCTTGTTGTCGCGGTACGTGGCGGAGAGAGAGACCGCACTTCCCGAGAGCAGCGTGGTGGATCCCGACGCCGTGACCTGCACGACCGGCGGGACATCGGGCGCGGCGGGGTCGCCGCCGCAGGCTGCGCCGAAGACCGCGAAGAGCGCCGTCGCGGCCAGCGAGGGAGCACGCCGCACACGCAGCGGCGAGCAGAAACGACCAATCAGCACGGGCGATGGGGCGGAAGGGAGTCAACCACGCGAACCCCACACGCTAGAGGCTGGTACTGCATGCCGCCAGAGCGGCGGGTGCCCTGATCCGGGCCGCGCGTCACGGGAGGCACCTCCCGCACCCCGACCCAACACCTACACCGCGCGCCAGAACCCCGACCGCAGCATGGTGGCCAGCGACGCGCCTAGTAGCACGACCGCACACGTCGCAATCGCCGCCGACGCCCCAACACCTCGCGCCAGGGCACCGATGGCGAATGAGCCGATCGCCTGCGACAGCCCGACAAACACCATGGAGTAGAAGGCCATCAGCCGCCCGCGAAACCGCTCCTCCACCATGAGCTGCAGGACGCCGTTGGAGAGGGCGTTCCACGTGATCATGGCGAGCCCGCTGGCAAACAGGAGGGCAAACGCCGCCGGCACTGCGCGCGTGTAGGCAAACGCGATCAGCAGCGAGGGGAAAAGAAGCGCCGCGCCCATGAGTACCCGCCCCTTCCGGGCCCGGTGCGATATGGGCCCCGCCACCAACAGCGCCGCCACGAGCCCCCCGACACCCACCATTGCCAGCATCGCCCCATAGCCCCCCGCCCCAAGGCCAAGCTGATCCCGCGCCACGACGGGGAGCAGCGTGAGGTATGGCCCACCAAAGACCGCCCCCACCGTTACGAGCGCCAGCAGATCGCGCACATGCCCCGGCTTGAGCAGGTACCGCAGCCCCTCCATCGCCCCGCGGGTACTCTCGCGGAGGAGCCGCGCGGTCGAAGCCCCCGCCGTGAGGGGGGGCGACACGTCGCGCCCGCGCGCGTCCGCCCCGTCGCCGTGCGCTCGCGCCGGCAGCGTGATGAGAAACAGCCCCCAGAGCACCGCCACGAAACTCAGCGCATTCACCCCAAAGCACCACGCAATCCCGAACTGCCCGATGATCCCCCCGCCGAGCGCCGGCCCTACCACGCGGGCCAGGTTGAAGCCGCTCGAGTTCAGCGCAATGGCGGGCTGCAAGTCATCGCGCCCCACCAGCTGGATGATCATGCTCTGGCGGGCCGGGATCTCCACGGCGCTGGCCAGCCCCTGGACGAACTGCAGGACCAGCAACAGCGGGATCGTCACCTGCCCCGTCCAGGTGACCAGCCACAACACCGCCGCCTGCAGCAGGAATACCGCCTGCGTGAAGCGTACGATCCGCAGCCGGTCGCCGCGGTCCACCAGCGCCCCCGCATGCATGCTGAACAGCACGATCGGGAGCGCTCCCACGCTGGACACCAGCCCCACGATGAACGCCGAGTTGGAGAGCTGCAGTGACAGCCACCCCACCGCCATCGTCTGCATCCATGACCCCACCAGGCTTAGCGTTTGCCCCGTCCAGAAAATCCGGAAATTCCGATGACGTCGGAGCACGCGGAATGGATTGGACGACCCGGTGGAGGACGTCCTCTCCGCGACGGGAGGGGGCGAGGGCGCGCGAGTTGCTGATGGCATGGGCAATCTTCTTACAAAGTAGCGGTCGGCAGTGACCAGCGGTCTGCTTCTTCTCATCGGCGCCTCCATCGCCGTACTCGTGACCGGATGGATCTGGTATCCTCGGCACATGGCTCGCCGTGGCGCCCGGGTCCCCGCACCGGCGCCCCCCGATCCACCGTCGTGGCCCGCCGTGAGTGTGGTGCTGGCGACCAGGGAGCCCACCCCCCGCATCGTTCAGCGGCTGCAGAATCTGGGCGAGCTCGAGTATCCCGCGCGGGCGCTGCAGTTCGTGGTGGCCCTCGATGCGACCGTCGCCGAGCGACAAGAAGCCGTCCAGCAGGCGCTCGGCTCTGGCGTCGTGGTCGTGCACGGCGGGGCGGCGGGTAAGGCGTCGGCACTCACCGCCGGGGTGCATGCCGCGGCGCACGAGCTCCTGCTGTTCGTGGATACCGCCCAGCAATTCGCTCCGGATGCGCTGCCCTTGCTCGTGAGCGCAGTCCTACGCGAAGGATGGGGTGCCGCGACGGCCACCCTGCAGCCCACCAGCGGCGACGCCCTGATGGACCGGTACTGGCGCCGAGAACTGGCCGTTCGGCTCGGGCAGGCGAGCCGGCACAGTGTGATCTGCGTAACGGGCTGTGCGTACGTGATGCGGCGGCAGTTCTGGCGCGATATGCCGGTCGGGCTGATCTGCGACGACTTGTGGAGCACCTACTCGGTGGTGACCGGCGGCGCGCGCGTCGCCATCGTCCCCGGAGCACGGGTCGTGGACCCACGAAGGTTCTCGCGAGAGCAGGAATTGGCCCGCAGGCTGCGCACCATGACGGGGCTGCTGCAGTTTGTCCTGTGGTTCCCGGGCATACTGAGCGCCCACCGGAATCCCATGCTGATCGACTTTCTGCTCCACAAGCTGGTACGGCCATTGACCCCGCTGCTGCTCCTGGTCACCGGCCTGGCCACGTTTGGGCTTCTCTGGAGGGAGTCGCCAGGGCTTGCGTCCGTGCTGACCACGGCCGGCGCCTCGGCGGGACTCGCTTCGTGGATTCTGGCAGGAATGGGCGAGGGGCGGCTCCCCCGGATGGCACGGACAGGGATCTTTGCCGGCCAGTTGTTGTTTATGCCGTTGAAGGCGCTGGCATTTGCGGCGGCCGGGCGCTGGGACGTGTGGCGCCCCCACCACTGAGGCCGTCGGCAACTGTTTCTCCTCATTAGCCTTACCGAGCGTCCCCATGCGGTTCCACACGTACACCAAGTTCAACCCCCAGTTGGCCGACGCGGTCGACCTGCAGGCGCTGCTCGACCAGCTCGCCGACTTTCTGCTGCAGTCCGGTTTTGCAGGGGGCGATCAGGGGTATTGGGGCGATCCTGCCGACGAAGAGGCGGACCGATCCATCGACGGCCTCAAGGAGGCGATCCTCCGGGCGCTGATCGAAAGCGGGCAGCTGACCCCCGAAATGCTGCAGGCACTCCGCGGCGAGGGGGACGAGGTGAGCGAGGAGAACCTTGCCCAGCTTCTGGACGGGCTGGTGCAACGGCTCATCCAGGACGGGTTCCTGAGCACCGACCAAGGCGCCAACGTGCCGGCTGGGCACCAACCAGTCACCGGCAAGGGCTCCATTGCCCAGGCAGCGGCGAAGGACGTGCAGTTCAACCTCACGGAGAAGGGCGTCGACTTCCTCGGCTTCAAGACGCTGCGCCACTTGTTGGGGAGCTTCGGCAAGAGCAGCATCGGCAGCCATGACACGCCGCAGCTGGCGACCGGCGTAGAGAGCGACGCGTGGAGCAAGCCGTACGAGTTCGGCGACACGCTCAACCTCGATGTACCGGCCACGCTCGCCAACGCACTGGGGCGCACCGGTTCCCTCGATGTGCCGATCGACCTCGACTACAAGGATCTCATGGTGCGGCAGAGCGAGTACCGCTCGAGCTGCGCCACGGTGCTGATGCTCGACACCAGTCACAGCATGATCCTGTATGGGGAGGACCGGTTCACCCCGGCCAAGAAAGTGGCGCTGGCGCTGACGCACCTCATCAAGACCCAGTTCCCGGGCGATACGATCCGGGTGGTGCTGTTTCACGACAGCGCCGAAGAGATTCCCATCTCCTCGCTGGCACGCGCGCAGGTGGGGCCGTACCACACCAACACGGCCGAGGGGCTCAAGCTGGCGCGGCGCCTGCTGATGGCGCAGAAGAAGGACATGCGCCAGATCATCATGATCACCGACGGCAAGCCCAGTGCGCTGAGTATGCCCGACGGGCAGATCTATAAGAACAGCATGGGGCTCGACGGCTACGTGATCGCCGAAACGCTCCGTGAGGTGGCGGCCTGCCGAAAGAGCAACATCATGATCAACACGTTCATGCTGGCGCGCGATCGGGCGCTGGTGGAGTTCGTGAAGCAGATGAGTCAGATCAGCCGCGGGAAGGCGTATTTCACCAATACGATGAGCCTTGGCCAGTTCGTGCTGATGGACTTCCTGCGGAAGAAGACGAAGCGGGTGAGCTAAAACGAACGGGGCCTCTCTGAGAGAGGCCCCGTGTGATGATGCGGTGTGTACGGCTTACGCTTGCGTGCGACGGCGGCGCGCCGCGATGGCCAGAGCGGCCAGACCCGTCGCGAACAAGGCATAGGTGGACGGTTCGGGCACGGTCTGCACCTGGAAGATCACGTCGTTGTAGTCGTAATCGGAATCGTCCATCGCGTCGTCCTCGGCCCCCACGAAGTAGGTGCGGCCGGTGTTGCCATTGAGACGCGTCCCGAGTTTCGTCTGGGTGAGATCCGCGCCGGTGCCATTGGTGAACACGCCGAACTGGATCGGGCCTGACGAGCTATTGGAGGTGTAGTCCACACTGAACGGGCTGTAGGCACTGATGCTCAGATAGAACCCGTTCACCGCGAAGAACGACAAGCTCGAGATATTGGCATAGAGCAGGTTGTCCGTGAGGGCATCATAGATTGACACCGGTCGGGCAGGATTGGCCCCGGCAAGACGGCCGACCAAGTTGACCGTCCAGTCGCCGGCGCCAAAGTAGAACGGCGTTGCGGCCCCCGCATTGTTCAGATAGGTGTTGGGCGTCGGAACGGCGGTGTACGGCAAGAGGTTGCTTGGCGACTCATTATCGCAGTCCGCCGGCACGAGCGACGTATTCGTGAGGACCGCCCCCACGTTACAGACGCTGCCGCGCGCAACGACGTTGTCGTCTGACGTGCGGTTCCAGAACTCAGCATTCGACGTGCCGTTGGCCGGGGCCCCGAACGCCGTAAAGGACTGGGCACCCACCAGCGACGGAACCACTCCGGCCAACGTGACGGTCAGCAGCCCACCAACAAGATTCAATCTCATCTTCAGATTCTCCACAAAAGGAAAAAGGTTGATCGCTTCGACGAGACCACGTAGAGCAATCACCGTGCCGCGGCGGGAGTGCGCCACTCTGGGGGGGGGGCGGCGGCCTACCAGCCGCCGATTCTGAATAGCATCACCGGCACCGTCCGAAGCATGATCCACACATCCTCGACGACGGATTGTCTCCGCATGTACTCAATGTCGAACGCCACCTTCCGGCGCACATCATCCAACGTCTGATCATACGGATTGGAAATCTGCGCGAGTCCGGTAATGCCGGGCTTCACCCGCTGCCGAACGGGATACTCCTGGATCTGCTCCCGCAACCGCACGAAGATACTCGGGCGCTCAGGTCGGGGGCCGACGATGTTCATGTCGCCGATCAAGACGTTGTACAGCTGGGGGAGCTCGTCGATGCGCGTCTTGCGGATGACGCGACCAACCGAGGTCACTCGGTCATCGTTTTGTTTGGCCCAGACCGCGCGTCCGTTCAGCTCGGCATCAACGCGCATCGAGCGGAACTTGAAAATCGTAAATGGAATCCCGCCCAGATCCTCACGACGTCGCTCATGGAGTGCCCGCATCCGACTCCAGCGACGATCAATCCCCACGCGGACCTGCGTGTACACCACCGGGCCGCGCGAGCTCAATCGAATGAGGACGGCGGCAAGCACCATCACCGGCGCGGCAAGCACAAACAGCAAGGCCGCCACGAGCAGGTTGAACACCCGCGCCGCACGCTCCGAGCGCGGCCGTGGGCCGAAGCCGTCCTCCAGACCGGTCCGCGTGTCTGCCGCGCGGGCGTCGGTGGCGCTCAGGGAAGGAGCATGACCTCGCGGCCGGCCCCCTCGACGACTGCTGGTGACCGGTACGACCGATACGGAACTTTTCATGGGCGGGCTGTGGGTTAGCCCTCGTCGCGTCCGTAGTACCACTGGAGAAAGTTCACGAACGCAAAGAGCAGCGACGACAGGATGAAGAACAGCTGAATGACCAGCTGCCAGTTGATGGTACGCTTCTCCGGAATACGGACGTCGTCGCCGCTCTGTACATCGAGTTGCTCCAAGGTCCGACCGTCCTTCACCGCTTTCTTGGACTCCTTCGCACGGAGCACCGTGAGCGGCCCCCGACTCACCTCCAACTCCGACAGATTGGCGTTGACGGCAGGCCCACCCGCCAACATCAGGAGATCGGAGATGGGCCGATCCGGCGCCGCATAGTAGAACCCCGGCCGCAGCACCGCCCCGAGAATGGAAATGCGAGTCAGCACCCTGGTCCGGACCTCGACATTCCGCAAATACCTCGCCAAATGCGCACTCATCTGCTCGTCCAGCTCCGCCCGTAACACGCCGGCCAGGCGAAGCTCGGGAAGATTGAGGACGGACACCCGGAGGCTGTCACGCACATCGACGGTGTCGGAGCGCACGCTGTCCTGACGGACCGTCACGACGAACCGGTCGCCTACACGGAAGTCGCCCTGCTGCAGTCGAGTGCGGGTTGCGGCGAGCGCTGCGGCAGCCCTGTCGCGCGCAGCGCCCTTCGCCCCGCTGGCCACGGTCCGCTCCAACTGCCCCACCAGCTCAGCCAACTGCGCCCGGGTTGCGCGCTGCGGGCCCGACGAGACCACCGCCTGGCCGCCTGCCCACGATGGGGCAAGCGCCAACGCCCCCGTTACCACTACACCACGCAATGCAGCGCGAACGCCACATACCGTAGCAGCCACGCGCCCGGCGCCGGTGATTTCAGTCATGAGAGTTGGGTGGATCATGAACGACCACGCGGCAGAACCTGCTCACGCGTTGACACACCGTCGGCAAAGCGCGCCGCTGTCTCCTCATCCTGCGCGCTGTACTCCCGGTCGTACGAGTAGTACTGGTACACACCAGTCATCGTGATGCCATTGAGCACGCAGCCCATGACGCGCACCGGCAGGGTGTTCACCACGGCCATCTTGGCCGCGGCCATCTTGCGGTCGGTCACCCCGGCGCGCAGCACCAGCGCCAGATGGCCGGTCGCCGTGGCCAAGGCATAGGCATCGAAGCCGGCGCCGAGGGGCGGCGAGTCCACAATCACCACATCGTATTCGACCGCCATCTGGCTGATGAGCTGGCTGAGGCGTGGCGTGGCCAGCAGTTCCGGTGCACGGCGGCGGCGGGCGCCAGCCGGCATCACCGTCAGGTTGGGGTGCGCGTCGATCGGGTGCAGGACCTCGGCGATCAAGGCCGTGCCGTCCAGGTACTCCACCAGCCCGGGCTTCGCGCTAATGCCGAAGGTCCTCGCCAGACCCCCGCGGCGAAGGTCGCCGTCAATGAGCAACGTGCGCGCGCCAGACTCCACGAAGCTCAGCGCCAGATTGCTGGCGATGAGGCTCTTGCCGTCATTGGGGCCGGGGCTGGTGATGGTCAGCGCGAGCGGCCGCGACGCGTCAATGGCGTAGCGCACGTTCATCCGAATCGTGCGAAACGCTTCCACCACCTGCGCCGCTTCATCGGCCTTGCCACGCTTGCCCTTGCTGCGCATCACGGGCACCACCCCCAGCACGAAGAGGCCCAGATCGTCGGTGGCTTGTTCGGGGTAACGGAAACGCTTGTCCACCTGATCGAGCACGATGGCAAGTACCACCCCCAGCGCCAGCAGGGCACCAGCTGCGCCCAGTATGATGGCCGGAGCCGTGTTGCGCGTCGGCTTGAGGGGCGCCACCGCAGGGTCGAGCACGCTCACATCGGGGATCGTAGCGGCCTCGGCAAGCTTGGCCTCAGCCGCCTTGAGGTTGAGGTTCTTGTACATCTCAGCGTTCACCTCGACCTGACGCTTGAGGCGCTGCTCTTCGATGGTCCGCGAGGGGATACCGCGCAAATCCTTACCGCTCTGCGCAATGCTGCTGGTCAGCGCCTGCTCACGGAGACGTAACTGCGACAGGTACGCCTCGAGGGCGTTGGGAACGGTGGCGGTGCGCAGCGTGACGAGCGCGGTCTGCTCGTCCCGCACTTTCTGGTATTCGTCGGTATAGCTCTCCCGCAGGCGGCGGAGGATGAACTCACGGTCCGCCTGCTCCTGCAGCACCTTGCGCAGATTGTCAGCGGCCGGATCGCTGTTCACGCTGGGCACGCTGAGCACGGCTTCGCGCGCGATGGCCTGGCCCAGTTTCCCCTGCGCCAGAATACGGTCCAGCGCTTCACGATCGCGCTGGTAATGGTCGGCGAGAATCTTGTCCTTGAAGTAGTTCTCGAAGACCGGGCTGTTGGTCATCTCGATGCCCGGCTGAATGGTCTGCCGTTCGCTCGGCTCGGTAACGGTGCGCACCCGAAAGCTTTCCAGCGCCGACTCGGCGTCTTGAAGATTTTGCGCGGCAAAGGCGCGCTGTCCCTCGAGAATGGCGGCCACACTGGCCACGTTTTTTTTCTTGAGTGCCGTGGCCACCACGACAAACTGCTCAACCCACGCATTCAGTGTGGCGGCAGTGCGCTCGGCGTCATCGCCTTGCAACTTGAGGAACAGAAACGACGAACCGTCAGCAAGTGACAGACTCAACTTTTTGATCAGCCGGATCGAGGCTTCGCGCGGCGTCTGGACATTGAACGCCACCTCGGTGCGCCCCGCCAGCAGCTTCGGGGTCGGTTGCCACATAAAGCCAAGCCGCGCGCCGATCGAGTCGTCCACCAGCCCCTGCTCGATGACCAGCCCGGCCTTCGTCTGGAGGGCATAGCGCGCTCCAGTGATCTTCAGCGTATAGTCGCCGGGCCGAAGTCGCCGCGCATCAACACGGAACGAGCGAAAGAGGGTGCTGTCCCCCTTGCTGGCGGGCTCAACAAACAGAGCCAGACTGTTGACCACGGGATCGGCGATGGCGAACGAACGCAGCAAGTCCCGCCAACCGCTGGCCTTGAGCAGTTCGTCCGCCTGAATCGGTCCACGGTCCGTCCTACCATTGTTGACGCCGGTGCCCTGCTCCAGCAGCACGGTCGCCTGCACCTCATACTCGGGTTCGATGAACCTGGTCGCCGCGTAGCCCGCGGCGGCGCCTACGAAACCGAGCACGACCACTAGCCATTTGAACCGATTGATTGCCGCGAGGTAGCGAGCTAGACTCGGTCCCTTGGGCTCCGGGGCCACGGCATCCTCATCGCCTCGCCAGTTGGCTGGGGGGGCACCATCCTGATACGGCTCAATCGCAGCATCACGCGGGGGAACAGGCTGGATCTGCTGTCCGGACATTGATTCAATGACGACTGGGGGAACTGTTGCAAACGTGTGCCTAATGACGGCTACGTAATCTTTTCCGCAACACAGTGATGCATGAGCGCACTACTCACGAAGCAGCTCTGCAACAAAAGGTGACCTTTTGCCGACTGTTGTAGTCACGACACTGCTATATGTTGGTGCAACGCAACGGAACGTGGGGCATGTCGCTCACATGCATCAATACTGAGTAAATGATTGGCGTTGCCGCCATTGGCGGTCACCGCAGCGCACCTCACCACGCAATGACTGATCCATTTCTCCCCGATGCGGCCGCCAAGGCCGTCCCCGACAAGGGGTCAGGGCTCCGCATTCTGGTCGTCGATGACGATCGGACGCTGCGGGAAGGGTGCGTGTCGGTCCTCCAGATGGATGGCCACACGGTGACCAGCACCAGCCGCGGCGAGGAGGCGCTCGAGATGGTCCGCCGCCGCCGCTTCGATCTCGTGCTGGTAGACCTGTACATGCCCACCATCTCCGGGATGGAGGTGCTCAAGGCCGCCGTGGAGGCCCACAAAGACGTGATCGTCGTGGTCATGACCGGCAATCCCACCGTCCAGTCCAGCATCGAGGTGCTCCGCGCTGGCGCGTGGGACTACCTGCCCAAGCCATTCAGCGCCAGCCACCTGCAGGTGCTGGTGGGCCGCGCGGCCCACGCCACCGCCACACGCGAACGCCCACCCGTCAGCAAGCCATCGGCGCTGTTTACCCAAAGCGGCGCTGGCGTGACGATGGAGCTGCTGGGCATTTCGCCCGCCTTCCGCAAAGCGGTCGAGCTGGCCCAGAAGGTGGCGGCCACCGATGCTAGCGTGATGATCAGCGGAGAGAGCGGCACCGGCAAGGAAATGATCGCACAGTTCATCCACCAGCACAGTCGGCGCGCCCAACGCAAGATGGTGCCGGTGAACTGCGCGGCCCTGCCAGACGCCCTCCTCGAATCGGAAATGTTCGGCTATCGCAAGGGCGCCTTCACCGGCGCCGATCGCGACAAGGCCGGACTGCTCGAGGTGGCCAACCACGGCACGCTGTTCCTGGACGAACTCACCGAAATGACCATGCCGCTGCAGGCCAAGCTCCTGCGCGTGCTGCAGGACGGCGTGGTGCGGCGGCTGGGTAGCGAAACGCAGGATGCCGTGGTGGATGTGCGCTTCGTCAGCGCCACCAACCGCGACCCGCAGGAAGCGGTGCAGCAGGGGATCCTTCGCGAGGACCTGTTTTACCGGTTGCGCGTCGTGCCCATCAAGCTGCCACCGCTGCGCAAACGCCTCGAGGACATTCCGTTGTTGGCCGAGTTCTTCCTCAAGCACTCGTGGGAGCGCCACCGCGCCAGTGGCGCGCCGGTGCCGTCGTTCGAGCCGGAGGCCCTCGCGTTTTTGCAGTCACGCCCCTGGCGCGGCAACGTGCGCGAACTGCAGAACGTGATCGAGCATGTGGCGGTGATCGTCGACGCGGGGCGCAGCATTACCCCCAACGACATCCCAGTCTACGACGACATCCCCAATGGTGCCGACGGCGGCGGCGAGACCAGCCTTCCCGCCAACATCATGAACGAGGCCTTCCACACCGCGAAGGACAATCTCATCGCCCACTTCGAGCAGGAGTACTTGTCGCGCCTCACCACGCGTGCCGGCGGCAACATGAGCAAGGCCGCCCGTCTGGCGGGGATCGACCGCACCACCTTGTACCGCCTTATGGAAAAACATGGCTTCAAGCGCGATGGGCTCTCCGGCACAGCCGAATGATGGGTACGCACTCCTGCCGCCTCCGAGGCCCATGAACGCTTCCCCCGAGACCCAAGCCACGGCCGTCGACGGAAGCGCCGAGGCGATCGCGGCACTCGTCGCCCACGGCGCACGCGCGCTTACGTCGACCGCGAAGGGCGGGGCGCGCCGGACGCCATCGCTGCCGGACGCCCTGCCGCTGCTGGTGGGTGTCACGCACGACCTCCGGTCGCCGCTCGCCTCCATGCTGGTGCTGCTGGAGCGAGTGCGTGGCGGGCACGCCGGCCCGGTCACCCCCCAGCAGGAAAAGTTGCTGGGGCTGATCTACTCGGCCGCCCTAGGCGTGGCGAGCCTCACCGGTGATGCGCTCGACATGGCACGCGGGTCGGCCCCGGACCTGTATTCCGGCCCGCCCCGCGAGTTTTCACTACGCGCCGTCTGGCAATCAGTACGAGCGCTGGTGCACCCCATCGCCGAGGAGAGGCAGCTCGTGCTGCGCTGGAGCGGGCCGGCAAGCGATCGGCGTATCGGGCACGCCGGCGCGGTCCATCGGGTGCTGCTCAACCTGGTGACGAACGCCCTCAAGGTCACGGCTCAGGGGTCGGTCACCGTGAGCGCCCGGGCTGCGGGTGAGGCGGAGGTGCGATTCAGCGTGACGGACACCGGACCGGGGCTACCGGCGGCGGTTCGAATCCAGTTGCACCGCGGCGCCGCCCAGTCCGGTGCCCCCCATGTACACAGTACGGGTCTGGGGATTGCCATGTGCCAGCACACGCTGGGCGTGCTGGGGAGCCGCCTCGAACTGGCCGACCAGCCGGGCCACCCGGGGACCACGATCGAGTTCACCCTGGTACTTCCTCCATCGACCGGTGCACTCCCTTAGTTTTTGGTGCACGATCTGTGGGCGCGGGCTTCCCGCACGTGCACACGCTCACCCGCCGTACCGCCACCCTCCCCAGTGTTCGCCTGGAGCAGTAGCTACCGATGAACCAGCCCACCTCCGCAGCCCCCTCGGCGCCCGACGCGCTCGAGATCCGCGACAGCCGCACCGGCGCCACCTACAGCGCGCCCATCCGTACTGAAGGCCCCGAGGGCGATACCTACATTCGCGCCTCCGACCTCAAGCAGGTCAAGCGTGAAGCGGGCGAGTTCGGGACGCTGAGCTACGATCCGGCGTTCATGAACACCGCGTCGTGCCGCAGCGCCATCACGTTCATCGACGGCGACAAGGGAATCCTGCGCTATCGCGGCTATCCGATCGAGCAGCTGGCCGAGAAGGCCACCTTCCTCGAAGTGGCCTACCTGCTGCGCAACGGCGAATTGCCAAACCAGCAGCAGTACGACACCTGGGTGCACGACATCACGTACCACACGTACGTGCATGAGAACATCCGCAAGTTCCTGGAAGGCTTCCGCTACGACGCCCATCCCATGAACATGCTGTGCAGCGCCACGGCCGCGCTGTCGAGCTTCTATCCGCAAGCACGCGATATCTACGATCCGCAGCAGCGCTACATCAGCATGGTTCGCCTGATGGCCAAGCTGCCGACCATCGCCGCCTTCTCGTACCGGCACGTGAAGGGGCTCCCCTTCATCTATCCCGACAACGACCTGAGCTACACGGAGAACTTCCTCTCCATGGTGGCGCGCATGTCGGAGCCCAAGTACGAAGCCAACCCGGTGTTTGCGAAGGCGCTCGAGGTGCTCTTCATCCTGCACGCGGACCACGAACAGAACTGCAGCACCAGCGCGGTCCGTGCGGTCGGCTCCAGCCATGTGGATCCATTCTCGGCGGTGGCGGCCGGCATTGCCGCGCTCTTCGGCCCCCTGCACGGCGGCGCGAACGAAGCCGTGCTGCGCATGATCAGCGACATCGGCGACGTGAAGAACATCCCGGCGTTCATCGAGGCCGTGAAGAGTGGTAAGGGTGAGCAGCGCCTGATGGGCTTCGGCCACCGCGTGTACAAGAGCTACGACCCGCGCGCCCGGATCGTGAAGAAGCTGGCTGACGATGTGTTCGCCCAGGTGGGGATGGACAAGGATCTCGAGATTGCCCTCGAGCTCGAGCGCATTGCCCTGAGCGACGACTACTTCATCGCGCGCAAGCTCTACCCCAACGTGGACTTCTACACCGGGCTGATCTACCGCAGCATGGCGTTCCCCACGGACTTCTTCACGGTGCTCTTTGCCGTGGCGCGCGTGGCCGGGTGGATGGCGCAGTGGGAAGAAATGATCTTGGACAAGGAGCAGAAGATCGCGCGCCCGCGTCAGATCTACACGGGCCACGGCATGCGTGAGTATCAGGACCAGCTCACGGAGAAGCTCCCGAGGGCTCGCAAGGATAGCATTCGCAAGTAGTACGTCCCTCTACGGCGCGGTGATGCGAATTCTCGCAGTTATTGACACCATTCAGGTTTCCGGTCCAGCGCGCCAGCTCATTGCGATCATTCCGACGTTGCAGAAGCGGGGGGTGTCTGTCCGTGTCGCATGTTTCCATCGACAGGGCAGACCCCCTTCGCCTTTTGTGGATCTACTGCAATCCACGGGGATCGACCACGTGGTGATCAATGAACACCGACGCTTTGATGTAATGGCGGCCTGGCGTCTCGCCCATCACGCAATCGCCTGGGATGTCGATCTTGTGCAGACGCATGGCTACAAGCCTTCGGCCATTGCGTTCCTGATGAAGGCGTTGCGAAGGCGCCCTCCATGGATTGCCTTTTTCCACGGGGCCACGACGGAGAACCTCAAGGTTCGCCTCTTTCATTGGCTCGATCAGTTATTGATGCGCTTCTCCAGTTTAATGGTTGTCATGTCCGCGGCGCACAAGGCCGCCGCGCCCCCCGGAGTGCCCTCCGCGATTCTCTACAATGCCGTGCTGCAGCCTCCTCACGCAGAGGCGTTCGAACGACGAAGGCGCTTCAGCGAGCATGTTCCCGCGCGGTACTGCGTCATCGGCCGCTTGAGCAGCGAAAAGGGCGTGGATGTGTTTCTTGAAGCTTGCCACATTATGCGAAGGCAAGGCATTGCATTCAATGCAGACATTGTCGGAGACGGCCCTGACAGGGCGCTCCTCGAGCGACAGGCGGCGGAAGCGGGTCTCTCCGGACTGGTGCGCTTCATCGGCCATGTGCAAGACCCGGAACCCTACTTTCTCGCCAATGACGTACTCGTCATTCCGTCCCGTAGCGAAGGCCTCCCCAATGTGCTGCTTGAAGGGCTGCGCTCCGGTATGCCAGTAGTCGCGACGCCGGTCGGTGCCATTCCAGAAGTGCTGACGTCCTCCCAAGCCGGCGTCCTCGTGCCTGTCGGTGATGCACCGGCACTGGCCGGCGCCATGCTGGCGTGTGCAACTGAGGCGTACATGGCGGACGGTGTAGCGGACCGCCTGTCAATCACTCGCACATTCTCACTCGATGCGCGTGCTTCGCGGCTGGCCCAGCTCTACGACGAGGTGCTTGCACGGGAACCGAGGCGACCCCGGTGAAAATCGAGATGATAGTGCCCACGCTCGAGGTGGGGGGAATGGAGACAATGACGGTGTCGCTCGCCGGTTCACTCAAGCGAGCAGGGCACGACGTGGGAGTCACCTGCCTGAACTTCCGCGGGCCACTGGCCTCGAGGCTCCTCGACGTCGGCATCCGGGTCTCACTCGTGCGTGCACCGGGATTGCGCTCCTCCTTCTGGGCCCCCGGACTCGTTCGTCATCTCCGCACGCTGCGGCCCGACGTGGTGCATACGCACAGTGGTGTATGGGGCCGCGCCTGCCGAGCGGCCCAAATGGCCGGCGTCGATACGACGGTGCACACCGTTCATGGTAAACTCGACAGCGATCCGTTCTACGATATCGTGCTCAAGCGATGGGAAGCGCGCCACAGCACACACATCGTGGCCGTCTCCGAGGCGCTCGAGCAGGACCTGGTGGACCGTGTTGGCCTGCGCCCCCAGAACATCTCGGTCATCGAGAACGGCATTGACACCGCCACCTTCATCGACGATCCGGCGGACCGACAGCGCATGCGGGAGGAGCTGGAGATCGAGGACCGGATGGTGATTGGCGTGGTCGCGCGACTCGCCGCGGTGAAGAACCTCCACGCCCTCATCACCGCATTTCGCGACGTGATGGCACGCATGCCTGCTGCGTATCTCCTGCTCGCCGGCGACGGGCCGCTCTGGCCCGATCTCTCGACGCATGTGGCCCGCCTTGGCCTCAGCGGCGCCGTCCGATTCCTCGGGACGCGCAATGACACGCCACGCATTCATCGGGCATTGGATCTGTTTGTCCTGCCGTCGCTGGCGGAGGGCACATCCATCAGCCTGCTGGAAGCCATGGCATCGAGAACACCGGTCATCGCAACTCCGGTGGGCAACAATGCCAAGGTCCTCGGGCATGGCAAACTCGGGCGACTCACCAGATCGCCCGCCGCCAGCGATCTCGCCCAGGAGATGCTGGCGGTCATCAATGACTGGGAGCCCAGCGTGGCAAAAGCGTCAGCGGCCCAGGCCGCAGTGAAGCAGCACTACAGTGTAGACACCATGCGCGCACATTATGAACAACTCTACGGCAAATAGCCGGTCGGCCCCGGCTCGGCTCATGAAGCGCTTGTTTGATGCGGTGGCCGTGGTCCTGATTGCCCCCCTGCTGGTGATCTGGCATGTCGCCCGCTTCGGCGGGAATGAGATACGAGAGAGTGCGTTTCGCACACTAAGCCAGCTGCTCTCGTTGACCCCCGGCGTTCCCGGGGATTTTCTGCGCCGCGCGTTCTACCGGCGTACACTCCCGGCGGTGGGTGACGGATTATGCCTGTCATTCGGTTCGGTGCTCGCAACGAGCGAGGTCCGCATCGGACACAACGTGTACATCGGTGCGCACTGCAACATTGGGCACTCGACAATCGGCAACGATGTCCTCGTGGGCAGTGGCGTGATGATCCTGGGAGGCCAAAGACAGCACGCCTTTCGGCGGCGCGACATACCCATACGCCTGCAGGGTGGGACATTCGAACCCGTCACGATCGGCAGGGACTGCTGGATCGGAAACGGCGCCATTGTTGGGGCAGACATCGGTGATGGCAGCGTTGTTGGTGCTGGAGCAGTGGTGCTTGAGCGTGTTGAGGCGCTGTCCATCATGCGAGGGAACCCGGCCGTCCGTGTCGGTGTCCGGGAGCATCGTGCATGACCCACCCGCGGTCGAATCGAAGGGCCGTCGCGTGGGTCACGCACTTCTTGCCGTATCCGGCGAACGGGCACGGCGCCCTGCAGCGCACCCACCATCTCATTCGACGAGTGGCAGAGCAGTTCGACGTGCATCTGTTCACGCTCAGCAATCAGCCACAGGCGCACGCGCAGGCGCTCACGCTTGGCGTACAGTCGGCGGTGGTGCAGCCGGTGCCGACCGGAGCGATGCGACTGTTTCGCGCAGCCGGGAGCCTTGCGGGCCGCTTCAGCATCTGGGATGCCCTCTTTTTCAACCGCTCCCTGCACGCGGCACTGCAGGCGTTCTGCAGCCGTCATCAGCCTATCGTCATCGTCGATACGATTTTTCTGCAACGCTATCTGGATGATCTGCTGGCCGGTCCGATCGTGATCAATCATCACAACATCGAATCGCATCTGCTGCGGCAGCGCGCCGATCGCTCGGCAGGCTGGCGGGCGTCGCTCTTTCGCCTGCAGAGCAGACGGACCTCCGCAGCGGAGCAACGCTGCGGCGATCGACACATATCGCAGGTCACCGTATCGCCAGACGACTCTGAGCGCCTGCGCGCGATCCTGTCGACGCCCAGCATCATTGAGGTGCCCAATGGCGTCGACATCGAGTACTTCTCGGATGGTGGTCGCTCCAACGGATCGCCGCGGCCGCATTCCCTCGTGTTTGCCGGCGGAATGGACTGGTACCCCAACAGGGATGCCATGGACTGGGTGAGCAATTCCCTCTGGGCAAGCCTGAAGGCGGCAGAGCCCAGACGATCGTTCACGGTTATTGGCCGTGCGCCGCCACCGTCCATTCAGGCGCTTGCGAGAAATGACGACCAGGTGAAGGTGACGGGGTTCGTCAACGATGTCCGGCCGTACATCGCGGAGGCGTCCGCCTATCTCTGCCCGATTCGCCAGGGCGGCGGCACGCGCCTCAAGATTCTCGATGCGCTGGCCATGGGCATTCCCCTCGTGGCCACGAGGCACGCCGTCGAGGGGCTGGGGTTGATTGATGGCCGGGACTATCTGGAAGCCAACACCGAGCACGACATGCATCGAGCGTTGACGCGGCTCGACAACGATCCGGCCCTGTCCTATTCGCTCTCGCTCAACGGCAGAACGACGGTGGCGGCCCGATTCGCCTGGGACGTGGTGAGCCGTCCGCTGCTCGAGCTATTGGAGGAACTGTCGATTGCATCGACCACCATGCGATGGAATGACTCGGCATAGGTCCTTTCCGAATACGCCGACGTCACCCGTACTCGCGCCTCGGCCGCCATGCGCTGGGCGCGCTCCGGCCGTTCGAAGATCGCGCGCAGTTTTTCTTCCAGGTGCGCGGAGTCTCCAGCCTTGAAGAGCTGGCCGTCGATCCCATCGCGCACATAATGAGGAATCCCATCCACGTCGGACGCGACCACGGGAGTCCCTGCCGCCATCGCTTCGAGCAGGACTCGGCCCATCGCTTCCGTTCGCGACGGAAGGACCAGTACGGCCGCTTCGCCCATTAACGCCACCACGGATTCATTCGGCTGTGGACCCAGGAACTGCACGCGGGCGTCGTGACGCGCACGCTGCCGCCACGGGCCGAGATCCGGGCAGAAGCCGACAATCTTCAAGGTGAGGTGGGGGAAGTCCTCGGCCATCCGCAGAAAGACATCGATCAACAGATCGACGCCTTTGAGCTGAAATGGGAATCCCACGAACAGCATGGTGCCGCTCCGCACGGGTCGGGCGGGTGTAATCCCGGAGATGGCCACGAACTCATGAAAGACATGCGCTCGGTTCGCCAGCGTGCGCGCATTCTGGAGCGGAATGCCGTCGAGTTGCGCGGGATACAGCAATCGAATGACGGCCGCTCGACCGAGCACCAACCGGAGGAGAATCGGCGCGAGCATTCGTTTGGCCTTCCCCAGGAGCGACCCGTCAAATCGCAGGCCCTTGGTTGGATGGCCCGGCAGTTCCACGATGAGGGGGGTCCTCCACAGGAGCGAAAGGACCGTTCCCGCGATGCCGGTGCGATAGGCGCCGTGCGACACGATCGCGTCGTAGGGCCCTCCACTCGCGCGCGCCGCGTGCGCGAGCCGGAGGATGGAGACGAGCTCGCGCCATTTTTTGAACGGCCGGAGGCGATTCCCGACCGTGACAAAGGAGAGGCGAAAGTCCCCCACCGCACGCGCTGCGCGTGCCAGCGCTTCTTGGGTACTGCCGTTGGTCGGGACCAGCACGGCCACGAAGTCACCGCGGAGGTGGTGCGCCAAGAAACTGAGGGCATTGCGCTCTTGTCTTGATGCTGGCGCTACTGTGTCTGGATAGATGTAAAGAATACGGGGCTTTTTTCTCATTTCTATTCACATGTCATTGTGTCACCATGGCCCATCGGCCGCATCCGACGCGCCGCGGCACGCCCGCGGTTTCTGGACCGGTCTGCCTTGGTTGCGCCGGGACCCCGCTTTCGTCCTAGAGGCGGAGGGGGCAACGGGAGCCCATCTCACTCCCTCCAGATGATCGACAACGGCATAGCCGGCGAAAGCCGGTGACGCAAAGCCACGAAGCTTCGACTCCTCCGACGCCGGACGAGTAAAGCTAGTCGGGCTACCGAAATCGTTTGGGGGAATCATGCTACGTCCCACACGGCAACACGTGTACCCAGTCCTGCTCGCATCGGTGTTCGCTCTTGGTTGCGACGCGTCCACCAGTCCTCCTGCGGCTCCGGCCGACCTCGTCGGCGCAGCCACGCTCATTCCCGCCGGAAGCACCGGCGGCTACGCGATCCTTTCGCTTCCGGTCGGCGGTACCGAGTCACTGGCCGACCAGACGCAGTCCACCAAGACGCTGCGACGCCTGTCGCGGACGACGAGCTACGCATCGGCTGACCGCAATGTGGCGACCGTGACGAGCCGCGGGCTCGTGACGGGAGTGGCCAACGGAGGCACTCTGGTCACCGCGACCGCCGGCACGCTGGTCGACACCGTCATCGTGAAGGTCGGCACCGGCCCATCGGCGCTGAACTTTTCGATAGATACCGTCCGCTTCCGAGAGATCGGCATCCAAAGCACAGTCGCGCCTACTGATGCCAGGTACAAGCCGGTCTTCACATCACTCGATCCGGCCATCGCCTCCGTGACGACAACCGGAACCATCACGTCGGTGGCCAATGGGAACACCACGGTCCGCGTGACCAATCTGGTCGGCGCCACGGGCTCGATTGCGGTGGCGGTTGCTGTTCCGGTGGTCGTCCCACCCCCGCCAGCCTCCCTCACCGTCGCGGCGCTGCTCCATCGTCGCGATGGCGCCAGCGGATCCGCGCTGGTATCGAGCGGTGTTCCATTCGCCCCCGGCGTGATCCGCCCAGGCACGGCCAATCGGCTCCGTGTGCTAGTTGGTGGGATTGAGCAGCGCATCTACACGGAGGAGCTCGCCGGCCGGCACAAAGATGGGAGCGTTCGGGCAGTCCTCATCCAGTTTCCGTATAGCGTGACCGCCGGAACCGATGTGAGCGCACAGATTGTTCTGGCGGATACGCCACGCAGTGTCTCGCTTCCGAAGCCGAGTGACTACCGCGGGAATCCGTCCATCGCCCTCCTGCCCCGCGATGCGACCTACCTGACCTCGCTCGACTTCCTCGGCCCGACCCTCACCGTCGCTGAGGCTGGCCTCCGATTTGGTCCGCTCGGCCAGCGCTTTGACGCCGATTTTGTCCAATTCTCGACGCTGCTCTATTCACAACTCGGAGGGACGTGGACGGAGAACTACTACGACCGCACCCAGGCGTACTACGCGATGTGGATGCGCTCGGGGAATCCGCTCTACTGGGACCGAGCCGTCGAGCTCCTTTTGAACTACCGAAAGGACTATCTGGAAGCGAACAACTACGGCACGTCGCCCCACTGGTCCCAAGTCGATGGCCTTGGACTGCACTATCTCACGACGGGAGACGATTCGTCACGCTACGCGATCAGTCGCATCACGCAGACCCTCTGGTACTTCAGAGTTCGCGTTGGACTCGGGACCAAGACCTCAACCGATCTGGAGAACCGCATCCGCGCTCGCGTACTGATGGCGCACCTGTGGCTCTGGAGGCTTTCGGATGCCCCCGCCACGGTCGGTACGGAACTTGAAGAGGCGTACGGAGCCGTATTGGGCGCGCAGGAAGCCGACGGGTCCTACAAGTTCACCGCGTACTGCAATCAGTCCCTCAACTACATGGATGGAATGCTCAACGAAGCGCTCATCCAGATCTACACCCACTACAAGCCGGACCCCCGGATCCTCACGTCGGTGACGCAGAGTACCAACTGGTTGTGGACCCAGTGGATTCCGGCGAGCCAAGGGTTCAAGTATGTGCCAACCGATTGCCCGGGAACGGGGGACACCATTCCAGTGCCCGAGCTCAACAATCTGATCCTCAATGGCTATGCCTGGGTGTTTGCACTAACGGGCAATCAGAGTGCCGCCAGTCGCTCCGATGCAATTTTCCAGGGTGGCATCGAGAAGTCCTTCCTGTATGGATCAAAGCAGTTCAATCAGCAGTACACGACCGGCTGGCGCTTCTTTGGGTATCGAAGCGGCCTAAAGCAGTAAGGCAGTAACGATTCGTGTTCGACCGACGCAACAGCCCGTGCAGCATCCTGCACGGGCTGTTGCCTCGGAATGACCGCTCTCTCCTTGGATTGCGTGAACAACCCACCTCAATGGCTCGACAGGCCCCCCCGGGTCCTCCTCATCCACTGGGGAGGAAATCAACTGCGCGGATCCGAGCGCTGTCTGATCGCGAGCGCCGAAGCGCTTCACGCGGCCGGGTGTGACCTCAGCCTCCTCCGAAACGACGGGTGCATCGACGCGGCACTCTCAGGATGGGTCGACCAGATTGAGCAGTTCGACGCTCCTGAACTACTGATCGCCGGACGGCACACCACCTTGCCTCTCGCGTCGTATCTCAGGTCAGCGCACCAA
>NZ_JBIJCN010000025.1:0-46182 GCF_044344655.1 Gemmatimonas sp. | reverse complement strand
CTAGGCAAGGTCGAGGTGATCGGCGGATGGGACAACGTGCAAATCGCGCGCGTGAGCAATCCCGTGGATCGTGATGCGGAAGGCAAGCGGCTCGGGGCGTGGGCGCGGGCGCGCGGCGAGGATCCATATGACGCGGCCGTGGGGCTCCTGCGCCGCAATCAGGTTGACGTGGGGATGCTGGGGTTCGCCATGAGTGAAGCCAATCTCGATCGCCTGCTGGCGCACGAATACGGCATGGTCTGCTCGGATGGCGGCAGCTTCGCGGTGGATGGGCCCACCCGCCGCGGCAGTCCGCATCCGCGCGGGGCCGGTACCATGCCGCGGGTACTCGGGCGCTTCGTTCGGGAACGCCAGGCGCTGTCGCTGGCCGACGCCCTGCACAAGATGACGGCGCGTCCCGCCGATCGGATGCACCTACGTGATCGCGGCCGGCTTGCCGTGGGGATGGCGGGTGATGTGGTGGTGTTCGATGCCGCGCGCGTGGCCGATACCGCCACCTTCGCGAATCCGTTTCAGTACCCGGTGGGAATCGCCGCCGTGATCGTGAATGGGGTGGTGGCGGTACGGGAGGGGGAGCATCTCGCCAATCCTGGGCGGGTGCTCCGGGCGGGGTGACCGCGGGCCCGCCGGTGCCGGGGACGGTCCCGCCCCCACCCTCAACGCGGGCGAGAATGCGGCGTAGGTTATGCGAGGCCGGCACCCCAGCCGGTCGATCCCTCAACCGCCTCGCCGCATGACTCGCCGTTCCCTCCCGGTCATACTCGCCCTGCTCGGTGTGGCCCCTGCCGTGGCAGGAGCCCAGAGCGCCAAGCCCGCCGCCCGTCCGGCCGCCCGTCCGGCCGCCCCCAAGGCGCCAATGATGGCGGCGGTGGACAACAACCTGTTCCGCGGCATGTCATACCGCCTCGTGGGGCACTCCCGCGGCGGCCGTGTGACGACCGTAACTGGTGTGCCCTCGCAGCCGAAAACGTTCTACATGGGGGTGGCCAGCGGCGGCCTCTGGCGCACCACCAACGGCGGTGAAAGCTGGGAGCCGATCACCGATGGCAAGGTGCCCGTGGGATCCATGGGCTCCGTCGTGGTGGCCGACAGTGACCCCAATGTGATCTGGCTTGGCACCGGCTCCGACGGCGTACGTTCCAACGTCTCCACCGGCCGCGGCGTGTATCGCTCCAGCGACGCGGGCAAGACTTGGGAGTTCAAGGGGCTTTACGACGCCGGGCAGATCGGCGCGGTACGCGTGCACCCCACGAACCCCGACATCGCGTGGGTGGCCGCCTACGGCGACATCTTCAAGCCCAACAAGACGCGCGGGGTGTTCAAGACCACCGACGGTGGCAAGACCTGGAAGCACACGCTCTACGTGAGCGATTCCACCGGCGCGATGGATGTGGAGTTGCAGCCCGGCAACCCGAATGTGGTGTACGCCTGGATGAACCGTATCGAGCGCAAACCGTGGTCGATCATCTCCGGCTCGCGCGAAGGCGGCTTCTACAAGAGCACCGACGGCGGGGAGAGCTGGAAGCGCATCCAGAGCACCGGTCTCCCCAACGAGTTGATCGGCAAGGGCAACGTGGCCGTAACCGCAGCCAATCCGCAGCGGCTCTACGCGCTGGTGGAAGCGCTCCCCGGCGGTGGTCTCTATCGCTCCGATAACGCCGGGGAAAGCTGGCAGCTAATGAACAGCACGCCGGGGCTCATCACGCGACCGTTCTATTACACGTCGCTCGGCGCCGATCCCACCAATGCCGACGTGGTGTACGCCGGAGCGGAGACGTTCTACAAGAGCACCGACGGCGGGAAGACGGTCACGCCGTTCCGCACGCCGCATGGCGACAACCACGACATCTGGATCAACCCGACGAACGGCAACACCATGGTGCAGTCGAACGACGGCGGCGCCAATGTGTCGTACGACGGCGGCAAGACGTGGAGCTCGCAGGACATCCAGCCCACGGCAGAGTTCTACGGGGTGTGGCTCGACAACGCCTTCCCGTACAACCTGTACATGGCGCAGCAGGACAATAGCACGTACATCGTGCCGAGCCTCAACAACCCGTTCAACATGGCCGCGGTCCGGGTGGGACCGGGATGCGAAACGGGGCCGATCATCCCGCATCCGAGCGACGAGAATATCGTGCACGGCAACTGCAAGGGGCAGTATGCGGTGATGAACATGAAGGCCGGCGTGACCAAGAACTACTGGATCGGCGCACAGTCGCTGTATGGCAACGATGGCGGCGATCTCCTTTTCCGCATGCAGCGCACCACGCCGATGGCCACGTCGCCGCATGACCCCAAGGTGCTGTACTACGGGTCGCAGTACCTGCACCGCACGCGCAACAACGGCGCGTCGTGGGAAAAGATTTCGCCTGACCTGACCGCCTTCCCCAAGTGCTGCCAGGGCGGCAGCGGTGAGCCGATCACGCGTGACGTGACGGGCGAGGAGTTCTACAGCACGCTCTACGCGATCAGTGAATCCCCGCTCGAGAAGGGCGTGATCTGGACCGGCTCCAACGACGGACCCTTCAGCGTGACTCGCGACGACGGTAAGACCTGGTCGCGCATCACGCCCAAGGGACTCGGCGAGGGCGGCCGCGTGGCGTGGATCGATGCGTCACCGCATCGCAAGGGATCGGCCTATTATGCGACCTACCGGTACCTGCTTGGCGACTACAAGCCGTACGTCTATCTCACCAACGATTACGGCAAGACGTGGAAGCTGCTGACCGACGGCACCAATGGCATCGCGGCCGACGTGCCGGTGCGCGTGGTGCGCGAGGATCCGGTGCGTGAAGGGCTGCTCTATGCCGGCACGGAGTTCGGGTTGTACATCTCGTTCGACAACGGTGGGCACTGGCAGCCGTTCAACCTCAACATGCCGATCATCCCGATCAACGACATTCGCGTGCACAAGGGCGATCTCGTGATCGCCACGCAGGGTCGGGCGGCGTGGATCCTCGACAACATCGCGCCGCTGCAACAGATCGGTCCCACTACGGCTAGTGCCGCACTCACGGTATTCACGCCGCGCGATGGATACCGCGCCAATGTGGGTCAGTCGCTCCTTGGTCCCACGGTCGACTACTTCCTTGCCAGCGAACCGTCGGATACGGTGCGCATCGAGATCACCGATGCGGCCGGCAAAGTGGTGAACAGCTTCAAGAGCGGGGTGGCCCCGGTGCAGCCGCCACGTCGTCGCGGTGACGATGACGATCCGGATGAATCGATGATGGCCGGGCGCGGGGGGCGGACGCCCACGATGGCGGAAGGCCCCACGCTCAACCTGGTCACCAAGAAGACGGGGCTGAACCGCTTCGTGTGGAACGTGCAGCACCAGAACGGGCTGGGCGCTCCCCCGGGACAGTACTCGGTCAAGATCAGCGTGGGCGGTGAATCGAAGACGGTCCCGCTTCGCGTGCGCATCGACCCGCGGCTTGCAGCTGATGGCACCACCGAGGCGGATCTGCAGGCGCAGTTCGCACACAACGTGAAGATGCGCGAGATGGTGGCCGACGTGAACACGCTGTTGGCTCGCGTGCGTACGGCGGAGCAGAAGTACAAGGGCGCCACGGGTGCTGCGGCTGACACTGCGAAGCAGGTGAAGGAAGTGAGCGAGGTGGTGAACACCCAGCCCATCCGTTACGGCAAGCCGGGGCTGCAGGCGCACATCACCTACCTCGCCGGCATGACGGCCCGCGCCGACCAGAAGGTCGGGCAGGATGCCCTCGAGCGGTACACGGTGCTGCGCAAGGAGCTCGAGGCGGTGAAGGCCAAGCTCGATCGGGCCATCGGTCCGGCGGCCCGGCGGATGTAGGTTCCGGCCGGGTGTGGCGGGAACTCCCCGCTTGCCGGTGGTGATACAATTCGGGCGGCGCTCAGGGGAGCGTCGCCCGATTGCCGTTCATTCTCTCCTTCCTCTCGACGATGACCATTTCCCGCTCGCTGGTTCGTGGCGCGTACGCGCTTGCTGCTGTTTCGCTGTTCTCGGTGTCGGCCGCCGCGCAGGGCGGCATGGGTGGCATGCAGATGGGTGGCGGCCGTGGCCAGGCGCCCGCGTCGCCGCGTGACTCGATCGCCGTGACCGTGGCCGGTGCCGACATCAAGGTCAACTACGGCCGTCCGTCCAAGCGTGGCCGCGTGATCTTCGGTGGCCTGAACGACATGAAGTGGGGCATGGTGTGGCGCACGGGTGCGAATCAGGCCACGCACTTCACCACCAGCAAGGCGCTCGACTTCGGCGGCAAGACCGTGCCCGCCGGCACCTACACGCTCTGGACGAAGCTCGAAGAGAGCGGCAAGTGGGAACTGATCGTCAACAAGCAGACGGGCCAGTGGGGCACGGCGTACGACGCGAAGCAGGACCTCGTGAGCATCCCCATGAAGGTGACGTCCGACAATGCGGTCGTCGAGAAGATGGAGATCCAGGTCAAGTCGGCCGGCAAGGGCGGCGAGATCGTGATCATGTGGGACACGTACAAGGCCATCGCGGGCTTCACGGCGAAGTAATTCGGAGCCACCCGGAACCCGAAACCCACACGCGAAACCCGGAACCGATCAGTCACCGATCAGTTCCGGGTTTTGCGTGTGGGGCAAGCGTTCCGGGCGTTCCCGGGACTCAGTTATGTCCCGACGCCCCCGCGTCCCGGTCGCGCGGATCCGGCGCGCCGAGGCGCTTGCCAGTCGTGGGGTCGATGGCAATCGAATGCGCCGTCCCCTGCGTGGAGCCCATCCGCACCACGTGCCCCTTGGCCTTCAGCGCGTCGGCCACGCCGCTGCCGAACCCGTCACGCTCCATCGTGATCGCGTTCGGGAGCCACTGGTGGTGAATGCGCGCGGCATTCACGGCCTGCTGCACCGGCATCTCGAACGCCATGAGGTTGAGGGCGACCTGCATCACGGTGTTGATGATCGTGCGGCCGCCCGGGCTGCCCACCACCGCCACGAGCTTGCCCTCACGCGCAATGATCGTGGGGGTCATGCTGGAGAGCATCCGCTTGCCCGGCTGCGCCACATTGGGCGCGGTCCCGATCAGCCCCGTGCTGTCGGTAAGACCGGGCTTGCCGTTGAAGTCACCCATCTCGTTGTTCAGCAGGAAGCCGGCGCCATCCACGACGGCCCCGAGTCCGTACCCCGCCTCGAGGGTATACGTGACCGACACGGCCAGGCCGTCTTTGTCCACGACCGAGTAGTGCGTGGTCTCGTCGCTTTCGTACCCCTGGGTAACATCGGCCGGTGACGACGGGGACGCCGCATTGGGGTCGATCGTGCCGCGCAACGTGGCGGCGTAGCTCTTGCTCGTCAGGCGATCGACGGGCGGCTTGGTGAAGTCGGGGTCGCCCAGATGAATGGCACGGTCACGGAAGGCACGCCGCATGCTCTCGGCGAGCCAATGCAGGTACTGTGGTGAGTTGTGCCCGGCCCCCTTGAGGTCGAGCCCCTCGAGGATGTTCAGCATCTCCACCATCGCCACGCCGCCACTACTCGGTGGGGGCATGGAGATCACCTCGTACCCCTTGAAGGTGCCGCGTACCGGCGCCCGCTCCACGGCCTCGTAGCGCGCGAGGTCGTCCTCGGTGATGAGCCCGCCATGCTTGCGCATTTCGGCGGTGATGAGGTGGGCTGTCGTCCCCTTGTAGAAGCCGTCGCGGCGTAGGTCACGCACACGTGAGAGCGTGCGGCCGAGATCCGCGAGGACCATGCGTTCGCCGGCAGCGTACGGCTTGCCGCCCTTGTAGTACGCGGCGATGGTGGCCGGGTAGGCGGCCAGCCGTTCCTGCAATCGGGCGTTGCCCAGTGACGAAGCGAGACCCACCGGCACCATGAAGCCCGTGTCGGCCATGCGGGCCGCGGGCTCCACCAGCTTGGCCCAACTCACCTTGCCGTACTTCTTGTGCGCAAAGTCGAAGCCGGCCACGGTGCCCGGTACGCCGACGGCCTTATGTGATCCGTGGTGGATGCGCGCCGAGTAGGCACCGGTGCTGTCGGTGAACATCGTGGGGGTGGCCGCCTGCGGTGCGCGCTCACGGAAGTCGATTGTGGTGGCGCGTCCGTCGGGAAAGCGGACGACCATGAAGCCGCCGCCGCCGATGTTGCCGGCGGTCGGGTAGGTCACGGCGAGCGCAAATCCGGTCGCGATCGCGGCATCGATGGCGTTGCCGCCGTTGGCGAGCACGTCGCGCCCCACCTGGCTTGCGAGGGCGCTGGCCGAGACGACCATACCCTTGGCCCCTTCGACGGCGGCCGTGGGGCGGGGAGGCGTGTCGGCCGCACCCTGCGCGCCGAGCCGTCCGGGAAGCAGGACGGGGGCCGAAGCCGAGAGGAGCCAAGCCGCGGAGGCGAGGCGCCGGGACAGTACTGAACCTGTACGGGACATGGGGGGGTGGGCGGGAGGGGTACCAATACCCGGATTCTACGTGTCCGGTCGCGCTTCCGCTGGTCCTGCCAGACCAGAGTCCGTTGGACCGGTTGAACCAGCCCCCCTCCTCGGTTATGGTTCAGGGCTGCCCCGAAAGGGGCGGTCCGGGTGCACGTCGGAGACGCCGACGCTGCGAGGAGCCCGAGTGGTGGCGACCGTTTGCGGTCCTGCCATGCTGTGAGTCAGGCGGTAGGCGCTGGCTCATGGCGAACACCCTGTCCGAGAGATAACAGATGGCCGTCAAGATCCGTCTCCGCCGCGAAGGCCGGAAGAAGACCCCGATGTACCGCATCGTCGTTGCCGACTCGCAGAGCCCCCGCGACGGCCGTTTCATCGAGATCCTCGGGCAGTACCAGCCCCGCGGCGGTGAAAACGCGATCAACCTCCAGGTCGAGCGCGTGAACTACTGGCTCAGCGTGGGCGCCCAGCCGACCGATACGGTTCGCTCGCTCCTCCGTCGTGCCGGTATCCTCAAGGCCCGCCACGAAGCGCGCCTTGCCGCCAAGCTGCAGGCCACCGCGGTGGCCCTGCCGTCGGGCGAGGCCTGAACTGGCTGAGCTGATCATTGTCGGCCGCGTGCGCCGCGCACATGGAGTGCGCGGCGCATGGGCCGTCGAGTCGCTCACCGATGCGCCGGACGCGGTTTTCGCGTCCGGCGCCGTGCTTTTTGCCGGTGACCGCGAGGGCAATCTCGCGCCTGGTGCCGATACCCAGCCGCTACACGTCGAGGACGGCCGCCCCATGAATAAGGAGTGGCTCCTGCGCGTGGCCGAGGTGACCGACCGCGACATCGCCGACGGCTGGCGTGGCCGCTATCTGCTGGCCGACGAAAGCGTGCTCCCCGAGCCGGACGACGACGAGATCTACATCGGCGATCTGATCGGCATGCGTGTCGAAGTGGAAGGGCAGGGGCACGTGGGACATGTGCGCGACGTATATGACGCGCCGCAGGGCTTCATCCTCGAAGTGGAAACGGCCACCGGGCGCCCGCTCGTGCCGTGGACCGAGGAGCTCGTGAGGTCGGTGGACGACGGGCAGCGGACGATCGTGTTCGCACCGCTCGATGGTCTGTTCGACTGACGTCCACGCTTCAGACGCCTTCGCGGATCCGCGCATGCTGCGCATCAACATCGTCACCATCTTTCCGGAATTCTTCGCCGGGCCGCTCTCGCTGAGCATTCCGCACAAGGCAGCCATGGCAGGACAGGTCACGTATAATCTCGTGGACCTCCGCCAGTTCACGCATGACCGTCATCGCACGGTCGACGATTACCCGTTTGGTGGTGGTCCGGGCATGGTGATGAAGCCGGGCCCGTTCTTCGAGGCCGTCGAATCGATCGGCGCCACCCGCCCTATCGTGCTGCTGTCGCCACGTGGGCGGCGCTTCGCCCACGCCGATGCGATGCGCTTCGCCGAAGGCGCCGAGCTCACGCTGCTGTGCGGACACTACAAGGACATCGACGAGCGCGTGGCCTCGCATCTCGCCACCGAGGAGTTGTCGCTTGGCGACTTCGTGCTGAGCGGCGGTGAACCAGCGGCGCTGGCGATCGTCGATGCCACCGTGCGGTTGCTCCCCGGGGCCATGAGCGATCTCGAGAGCGCGCGCACCGACTCGTTTTTCGGTCGCGGGATCAGCGCACCGAGCTACACACGGCCGGCGGAGTATCGCGGGGTGGTCGTGCCCGACCTCCTCGTGGGCGGTGACCACGCCAAAGTGGCCGCCTGGCGCGAGGCGGAGAGCCTGCGGCGCACGCGCGAGGCGGAGGCGCGGGACCGTACGGCGTGGCAGACCCGCGAAACGGAGATCGCCGCCCGTGAAGCGGTGATCGCCGAGGCAGAACGAAAGCTCGCCGAAAAGACAGCAAAGAAGGCGCGCGACAAGGCCGCGAAGGAACGGGCCCGCGCCCGCGCGGCGGCGCGTCCGGGCAAGGGGCCAGCGGGAGAACCCGACGCATGAGCGTACGCATTTTCGTGACCGGCGGGACCTTCGACAAGGAATACGACGAGCTCACCGGTACCCTGCACTTCGAGAAGACGCACCTGCCCGAGATGCTGCGGCGCGGACGCTGCATGCTCGACGTGCAGGTGGACGTGCTGGTGATGATCGACAGCCTTGAAATGAAGGAGTCGCACCGCCAACGCATCGTGCAGGCGTGCCGGGAGGCGGCCGAAACGCAGATCGTGATCACGCATGGTACCGACACGATGGTGGAGACGGCGCGCATGTTGGCCGGCGAGCTGTCCGGCAAGACGATCGTGCTGACGGGGGCGATGGTCCCCTACGCCTTCGGCAGCTCCGATGGCTTGTTCAACCTCGGCAGCGCGCTGAGCTTCGCCCAGTCGCTCCCACCCGGGGTGTACGTGGCGATGAACGGACGGTATTTCACCGCCGATAATGTGGTGAAGAACCGCGACGTTGGCGTGTTCGAACAGCAGCGAGACTGAGCACGGGCGGCGCCCGTTGGGCCCTCGCGGGGGGCTGACGGGTCCGTCCACTGGTCCCATCGTGGTACGGGGCGCATCTTGTATCATCAAGCGTCCGGCTGCCTCTGTGGCCTGTCGTTCCACCACCCCGATTCACCCGGCACTCCCCGACCGATGGCCAAGATCAAGGTTGTGAACCCCGTCGTCGAAATGGACGGCGACGAGATGACGCGCATCATCTGGCAGTTCATCAAGGACAAGCTCATCCTGCCGTATCTCGATGTGCAGCTCGATTACTATGATCTCGGGATCGAGCACCGCGACGCGACGGGCGACCAGGTCACCATCGATTCGGCTGAAGCCACGAAGAAGCACGGCGTGGCGGTCAAATGCGCCACCATCACGCCGGATGAGGCGCGCGTGAAGGAGTTCGGGCTCAAGAAGATGTGGAAGAGCCCCAACGGGACCATCCGCAACATCCTCGGCGGCGTGATTTTCCGCGAGCCGATCATCATTTCCAACATCCCGCGGCTCGTGCCGGGGTGGACCAAGCCGATCGTGGTCGGGCGCCACGCGCACGGCGACCAGTACAAGGCCACCGACTTCAAGGTCCCCGGTCCGGGTACGGTCACCATGACGTACACGCCCGCCGATGGGAGTGCGCCGATGCAGTTCGAGGTGGCCAAGTTCGGCCAGGACGGCGGTGTGGCCATGGGCATGTACAACTTCAACGACTCCATCAGGGACTTCGCACGCGCCAGCTTTCGCTATGGCCTGCAGCGCGAGTACCCGGTGTACCTCTCCACGAAGAACACGATCCTGAAGGCGTACGACGGTCAGTTCAAGGATCTGTTCGAGGAAGTGTTCGTGAACGAGTTCAAGGCCGATTTCGACGCCAAGGGGCTCACCTACGAGCATCGCCTCATCGACGACATGGTGGCCTCGGCGCTCAAGTGGGAAGGCGGCTATGTGTGGGCGTGCAAGAACTACGATGGCGACGTGCAGTCCGATATCGTGGCCCAGGGCTTTGGCTCGCTCGGTCTCATGACCTCCGTGCTGCTTACGCCCGACGGCAAGACGATGGAAGCAGAGGCGGCCCACGGCACCGTCACGCGTCACTATCGCGAACACCAGAAGGGGAACAAGACGTCCACTAACCCGATCGCCTCGATCTTCGCGTGGACTCGCGGCCTCGCGCACCGCGGCAAGCTCGATGGCACCCCGGACGTGGTGGCGTTCGCCAACACGCTCGAGCAGGTGTGCATCGAAGCGGTGGAAGCGGGTGAGATGACCAAGGATCTCGCGATCCTCATCGATCGCAAGACGCCGTACCTGCACACGGAAGCCTTCCTCGACGCGATCGATCGTCGCCTGCAGGCGAAGATGGCCTGAGCCTGCGGCTCGAGGCACCATGGAGACGGTGGCGCGGAGGCACGGGGCATTCCCCCCGGGCCTCCGTTTGCTTTTGACGGGAGAGGGTGTGCGCGGTAGCATGGGGGGTCCCCTCTACTCCGAGTCCTGCTATGCACCGATCCATTGTCGGCCTGCTCTCGCTGGCCGCCATTCCCGTCGCCCTCGGCGCCCAGCGTCCAGCCGCCGCCCCGTTGCAACCGGTCGTCAGCCCCGCGCTGTATCAGGGACTGCCGTGGCGACACATCGGGCCGGAGGGTAATCGCTTCAGTACCGCGGTGGGTATACCCGGCGACCCCAACACGTACTACGTGGGTGCTGCTTCCGGCGGCATTTACAAGACGACCGACGGCGGCGTGCACTGGCAGGAGCTGTTCGACGAACAGCCCGTGCAGTCAATCGGGGCCATGGCGCTTGCACCGAGTGATCACAACATCGTCTGGGCCGGCACCGGTGAAGCGCACATCCGCAGTCACATCTCGATCGGGCAGGGGATCTACAAGTCCATGGATGCCGGCAAAACGTGGCAGCTCATGGGGCTCGAAAAGACGGGGCGCATTGCACGCGTGGTGGTGCATCCCACCAACCCTGACATCGTGCTCGCCTGCGCCCTCGGCACGGCGTACGGCCCGCAGCAGGAGCGCGGCGTTTATCGCACTACCGATGGTGGCGTCACCTGGACGCGGGTGCTGTTCACCACGCCCGACGCCGGCTGCAGCGATCTGGCCATGAGCCCGGCCAACCCGCGCACGCTGTACGCGGGGATGTGGCAGATCGAGATCCACACCTGGGGGCGCCGCAGCGGTGGCCCCGGCAGTGGCCTGTTCAAGAGCACGGACGGCGGCGTGACCTGGAAGAAGCTTGTGGGCAATGGCCTGCCCACGAAGATCACCGGCAAGCACGCGCTCGCGATCGCCCCCAGCAATCCGTCGCGCGTCTATGCCCTCATCGAAACCGGTGACGGCATTCCGTTCGAAGGCGAAGCCACCGAAAGCGGGCAGCTGTGGCGCACCGACGACGACGGTGCCACGTGGCAGCTTATGACACGTGACCGCAACGCCATGGGGCGCGCGCACTACTACTCGCGCACGGCCGTGGCGACCGACAACGACAACGAGCTGTACTTCCTCACGGCGAGCTATGCGCGCTCGATCGATGGGGGGCGCACGCTGACCACGCTCGCGGGACAGGAAGCGCCCGGTGGTGACCACCACGACATCTGGATCGACCCCTCCAATGCCAACCGGCAGATCGTGGCGCACGATCAGGGACTGTCCATCACGGTCAACCGCGGCAAGACGTGGTTCCGTCAGCGCCTCAGCAACGCCCAGATCTACCACGTAACGGTGGACAACAACATCCCGTACAACGTGCTGGGCAACAAGCAGGACGAGCCGAGCTATCGGGGGCCCAGCAACAGTCGCGTGCAGGGCGGACGCAGCGCCGGCATCTCGCGCGGTATGTGGCATTCGGTCGGTGGCGGCGAGAGCGGCTGGGCCACCCCTGATCCGGTGGACCCCAATCTCATCTGGAGCACGGCCTCGGGCTCGGGCATGGTGGGTGGCATCGTGGTGCGCTTCGATGAAGCACGTCGCCAGTTCCGCAACGTGGAGGTGTGGCCGCAGCAGTCGAACGGACCGGCCGAGGGGGTGAAGTACCGCTTCGTATGGGACGCGCCGCTGCTCATCTCGCCGCACGATCACAATGCGATCTATACCGGCAGCCAGCATGTGCATCGCACGCAGGATGGCGGCAACAGCTGGCAGGTGATCAGCCCTGACCTTACGCGCAACGACCGCTCGAAGATGAAGAGCTCCGGCGGGCTCACGCCAGACAACATCGGCGTGGAGTACTCCGGTGTGGTGTACGGCATCGCCGAATCACCGAAGGAGAAGGGGACGATCTGGGTGGGGACCAACGACGGGCTGGTCCAGTTGACCCGCGACAACGGCGCCACCTGGATCAACCTCACGGCCAACATTCCGGGTATTCCGTTCTGGGGATCGGTGCGCTCGATCGCCGCGTCGAAGTGGGATGCGGCCACCGCCTACATCACGGTGGATGCGCATCAGGAGAACGACCGCGATCCGCACGTGTACCGCACTACCGATTACGGCAAGACGTGGACGAAGATCGTCAACGGCATTCCGCGCAGCATGCTGAGCTACGCTAAGATCATCATCGAAGACCCGGTGCGGCGCGGTATGCTGTACCTCGGCACCGAGAACGCGATCTTTGTGTCGTATGATCGCGGCGACCAGTGGCTTCCGCTGCAAAACAATCTGCCGCATGCGCCGGTGTCGGGGATCGTCGTGCAGGAGCACTTCAACGACCTGGTGATCTCCACGTACGGCCGTGGCTTCTGGATCTTTGACGATCTCACCGCACTGCAGCAGCTCGATGCGGCGGTATTGTCGCGGCCGGCGCACCTGTTCGCCCCGCGGTCGGCCTATCGCTTCCGCCCCATCACGGCGCCCAGTACCACGTATGATGATCCCACCGCCGGTACCGACCCCGAATACGGCGCGTCGATCAACTACTTCCTCAAGGCACCCGCCAAGAGTGCGCCGTCGGTTGAGATCCTCGATGCGTCTGGGGCGGTGGTGCGCACGCTGCGCGGCAGCAACGTAACCGGCATCAACCGCGTTCACTGGGATCTGCGTGACGAGCCGAGCATGGAGGTGCGGCTCTTCACCAGCCCGCTCTATGCGGAGCACATCGTGACGCCGCCGCAGGGGCGTGTGGCGCCGGGCACCAACCGACTGCAAATCCTCATGGCGCCGGGACGGTATACGGTACGCCTCACGGTTGACGGCACCACGCAGTCGCAACCGCTCGAGGTGCGCAAGGATCCCAATAGCGCCGGTACCGAGGCGGAGATCACCGAGCAGGTTCGCACGCTGCGTGCGCTCAAGGGGGAACTCGACAAGGCTGCCGTGGCGGTGGCCCGTGTGGAGAACGTGCGCCTGCAGTTGCAGCAAGTGCAGCGCACAGCCGCCGGTGACGTTGACGTCGTGCGCGAGATGCGCGCGCTCGATGCCAAGTTGATCGAGGCCGAGTCGGCGCTGCTCGATTTGCGGCTCACGGGTGGTGGCCAGGACGGCGTGCGTTTCGGTTCCAAGCTGATCGGCAAGATCGGGTATCTCGCGAATGGCGTCTCGGTCGCCGACTTCACCCCCACCACACAGCACGTGGAGGTGCGTGGCATCCTTGGCACCGAGCTCGCCGCCGCGCTGCAGACGATCGACGGGCTGCTTGCCAGCGAGCTCCCGGTGCTGAACCGCACGCTCGATGGGAAGGGACTGCCGAAGGTGGTGGATCGCGGCGCCACCCCGGCGCGCATCGTACCGTGATCCGCGTCGGCGACCGCCTTCGGTACACGGTTTCGTAGGTGCGAACCATCCCCATACACTCCTGTCCGCGGTGAGCCGGCACGGGGCATCGCTCATCGCGCTGGCTGCGCTGCAGTGGGCGCTACTGGGGCCAGTCGCCCGTGTGGCGTTTGCCGAGGGAGTGCCTCCACTCACGGTGGCCTTCTGGCGGGCTTCGATCGCGGCCTGTTTGTTCGCGATTCATGCCTCGCTCACGCGGGCGCACCCGCTGCGCCGCACGGACCGCCTGTACGCCATGGGGCTCGGCGTGATCGCCGTGGCCGGCCTCTACGTGGCGTACTTCGAGGCGGTGCGGCTGGGCGGCGCGGCGCTCTCGGCGATCCTGCTCTATTCCGCACCGGTCTGGGTGGCGATCGGCGCGCATTTCGTGCTGCGCGAGGGCGTGGCCCGGCACGAGGCGCTCGCGCTGCTACTCACGCTCGGCGGTGTGATTCTGGTGGCGCTCTTTCCGGCGGCGGGGGGCGCACAGATCGAGGTGACGCCGGCGGCCATTGCGTGGGGGCTGGGCTCGGGAATCGCCTACGCCATGTACTTCCTGATCGGCCGGCCGCTCTTCGCACACAACGCGCCGGCACGCGTGATGGCGTGGGCGTTGGCCACGGGGGCTGTGGTGCTGGCGCCCTTCGTGTCGTGGCAGTGGCTCACGTGGCGGGCGTGGGGGGCGATCGCCTTTCTGGCCACGGTGGCCACCTACGGTGCCTACCTCTCCAATGCAAACGGCATTCGGCTCATTGGGCCGTCCCGTGCCTCCACGATCGCCATGCTGGAGCCGGTGCTGGCCGTGATTGCCGCCTACCTGCTTTGGGGGGAGCGTCTCTCGATCATCGGGCTCGTGGGAGCGGGAGCCGTCGTTGGCGGGGTACTCTGGGCCGCGCGCGGCCGCTGACGGTCCACCACGCCGCGCGTTATTTGGCGCGGCAGAGATAGTCGAGCGCGACGTTGGCGACCGAGCCTTTGCCCACGGGGCCGAAGCCGGGGATCTTTACCTGCCGATGCATCCCTTCCTTCGTGCCGGCCTCGTCGAGGTAGTACCAGCTTTCCTTCGTGGCGACCGTACGCTTGGCACAATCGTACATGCCGATGGTGCGCGAGGTCCGGAGTTCCCCCTTGGGGTGTTTGAGTGGTGGCACGAGCGCCACGCGAATGGTGGCGGTCACCACGGTGCCGGTCCGGCTGATCGAACGCGGTTCCACGAAGACGGGTGTCGGGGTTCCCACCGACGTAGTGCCGATCTGCTGTGGCGTCGCCTTCTGCGCAAGGACTGGACGGGAAGCGACGCTGGCGACCAGGGCCACGCAGAGGGCAGGCAGGGCAAGGCGGGAAATGATGGCGTGCATGAACGGAAGGGTCAGCGCTTGCGGCGCGCGGTGGAGTCTGGAACGAACTCGAAGGGAAGCTGCAGAACCTGCTGCACGATCCGACCACGCTTCACGGCCGGCACGAAGCGCTGCTCGCGTACGGCGCGGCGCACCGGCTCCACGAAGAGTCGATTCGTCGTGGTGACGGCGCTGAAGGTATCCATGTTGGCCTCGCCAGTGGTGGTGACCACGAATTCGGCGATGACCCGTCCAGGCACCTGTGCTTCGAAGAGCGAATCGGGGTAGACGGGGCGTACGAGGAGCAGTGAGTCGGGGGAGGCCCCGGCGTCCACGTCGCCGACGACGAAGGCGCTGCCATCCTCCAGCATGGCGGCGATGCGTGTGGCGGGCGTCGGTTCGTCCTTTTTGCGCTTCCGTTCCCGCAGTTCGCCGCGCTTGGACCAGAGTACGATGGTGCCACAGGCGCTGCTCATGCGCTGATTCCCTTGGAACTCCACCGGCACGGAGGAGGCGCCACTGTACACCTCCACGCCATCGAAGCTGCGGGCATCGAAGCTGTCGAGGTCGATCTCGCCGGCATAGAGCGGTTGATTGTCGAGCCACACCAGCGGGGCGCAGCGACTGCCCCGCATGCGCACCGAGTTGGTGAAGCCACGCGTTTCGATTCGCAACCCCGGGACCATACGCAGGACATCGGTCAGCCGGGTGGTGTTGCGCCGGTCGAGCTCCGCTGCGGTGAAGAAGCGGCCGTTGCCAAAGTCCATGCGACGGTAGAAGCCCGCGAGATTCCCCGTCAGGTCGCGGCGCCCAAGCACGCGGACGGTTGCGAGTTCCACGGCGATGCGCTCGAGACGCACGGTGGCAGTGGCCACGGCATCAGGGCCAATCGTCACCGCTACGGAGTCTGGCCGGAACCCGATCCGGCGCACCACCAGCCATACGGGACCGGTTGGCACCCGCGACAACGTGAACTCGCCATTGTCGTCGGACTCCGCGCGGGCAGGCGCCACCCCGGGGCGGAACTGCACGCGCAGTTGCGCCCCGCCGACCGGGACACCGGCGGCGGTACGCACTGCGCCCTTGAGCGTACCGGTGGCCGCCTGGTCTTGCGCGGCGCCTCGACGTGGTGCGGCGATCGATGCCAACACGATCGCCGAACTGACAGCGAGCGCGCGGAGACTGCAAAGGCGGGGGCGCATGAGAACCGCGGACAGGTGTGGACGCGCAGCCTGACTCTATTGAATCATGAGTGGCGATGCACGCCGGAGCAAGCTCGGGAGCGGCCGGCTGTGCACCGCCACGAGTGATGGTCCCCGTGGGGGGCGACGGCAACGGATGGCACGACCTGGTCGTACAGAGACACGGCGGCTTCTGCTGCGCCCGCACGCAACGTAACGTGAAGGAGGCCCGCCAACGCCGGGCTCCCGTCCGCCGGCGTGTCCTTCCCCGTTTCACTTCGCCGATCATGCGCCCCACACCTGCCCGCGCTCTCGCCGCACGCGCATTGCGTGCCGCCAGTCTCACCGCTCTGGCGGCATCCGCCTCGCTCGAGGCCCAGTCGCCGACCCGCTTGCTTCGCACGCCGTCCGTGAGCGCGCAGCACATCGCCTTCGCCTATGCCAACAACGTGTGGGTGGTCGAGCGCACGGGAGGCCAAGCGCGTCGGCTCACCAGCTTTCAGGGACAAACGCAGAACCCCAAGCTGTCGCCCGACGGCACGTTGATCGCGTTCAGTGCCGAGTATGCGGGCAACACCGATGTGTACGTGGTGCCGGTCGCGGGTGGACAACCCAAGCGCCTCACCTGGCATCCGGCGAACGACGTGGTGCAGGGATGGTCGCCCGATGGCCAGGCGATCATGTTCGCGTCGCCTCGTGCCACATGGGCGCCCAGCGCCGCGCCGCGCTTCTGGACCGTCCCCGTCGGGGGTGGCGTGGAAAGTGCCATGCCGATGCCCCGTGCCTTTCAGGGCAAGCTCTCCCCCGATGGTGGCAAGGTCGCATACCGCATGGCCTCCTCGTGGGACGAGGAGCGCCGCAACTATCGCGGGGGCCAGAATAAGCCGATCTGGATTCTCGATCTCAAGACCTTTGCGCTCGACTCCACCCCATTCGCCGGCACCAAGGAGATGGATCCGGTGTGGGTCGGGGATGCCGTGTATTTCCTCAGCGATCGCGACGGTGTGTCGAACGTCTGGGCCTACGACCGTAAGTCGCGGAAGCTCTCGCAGGTCACGAAGTTCACGGACTTCGACGTGAAGTCGATCGACGCCGCGGGCAGTACCGTGGTGTTCGAGCAGGCCGGCTACGTGCACGAACTCGATGCGCGCACGGGCGCCGCGAAGATCGTGCGCATCACGGCGGCGGGTGACTTCCCATGGATGATGCCCGGGTGGAAAGACGTGTCGGCACGCGTGACCGGTCTCGCGCTCTCTGCGACCGGGAAGCGGGCCGCGGTGGAGGCCCGCGGCGAGGTGTTCACGATCCCTGCCGAGAAGGGCGATGTGCGCAATCTGACGAACAGCAGCGGCGCGGCGGAGATCGCCCCGCTCTGGTCGCCCGACGGCAAGTCGGTCGCCTACTTCAGTGATGCATCGGGTGAGTATCAGCTCGTCATCGCACCGCAGGATGGTCTTGGGGCGCGTCGCACGATTGCCCTCCCGGAACCCAGCCGTCCGTATGCACCGAGCTGGTCGCCGAACGGCCGGCAGATCGCGTTCCAGGATTCCCACTTCCGCATCTGGCTGGTGGATGTCGGCACGGGGCGGTCGAAAGTGGCCGACACCGACCCGTACTTCATGGCGGATCGTTCGGTGGTGCCGGTGTGGAGCCCCGATTCGCGATACCTCGCGTATCCCAAGCGGCTCAAGTCGCTGTTCCGTGCGATCTTCGTGTACGATGTGGAGGCCGGTGCAGTCCAGCAGATCACCGACGGGATGGCCGACGCAGTCGCCCCCGCGTGGGACGTGAGCGGCAAGTACCTGTGGTTCATGGCGTCCACGAACGTGGGCCTGAACACGTCGCTGCTCGACATGTCGGCATACGATCACCCCGAGACGCGTTCGCTGTATCTCGCGGTGCTGAGCAGGACCGAGCCGTCGCCGCTGCTCCCGGAAAGCGACGAGGAGGTCGCGCGCGCTGGTGCTGCCCCGCGTGACAGCGCAGGGACGGCGCGTCCGCGCGCCGACAGCGTGTCACGTGGGCCCGTCCCGTCCGACAGTGCGCGGGCCACCGTACCGGTGCGTACGGTGCGGATCGATTTCGAGGGTATTCAACAGCGCGTGATCGCGGTGCCCGGGATCGTTGATCGCAATTACGCGTCGCTGCGGGCCGGCCCGTCGGGCACGGTCTTCTTCCTCGAGGCCATTCCGGCCACGGGGACCGGTGGCGGCAATGGTGGCATGGGTGGCACTGGTGCCACGCTGCATCGGTATCAGCTGTCCACACGCCGCGCCGCACCCTTCATGGCCGGTGTGTCGCAGTTCACGCTCAGTGCGGATGGGCGCAAGCTGCTCTATCGCACCGGCGGTCAGAGCGGCGGGCTGTTCCTCGTGGACGCCGATCGTGCGGTGCCTGCGGCCGGCACCGGTCGCCTCGCGGCCACGCTGCGCGCCTATGTCGATCCCCGCGAGGAATTCCGGCAAATCTTCAACGAAGGGTGGCGCAACCAGCGCAACAACTTCTATGTGAAGAACCTGCATGGCACGGATTGGGCGGCGATGAAGACGATGTACGAGCCGCTGCTCGAGCATGTGAATCACCGCGCCGATCTGAACTTCCTGATCGACAACATGGGCGCCGAAACCGCGATCGGTCACTCGTACGTGCGCGGTGGTGATTATCCCGAGGTCCCCACCGCCAGCGGTGGGGCGCTCGGCGCCGACTTCTCGATCGACAATGGTCGCTACCGGCTGGCGCGCATCTACGATGCGGAAAGCTGGAACCCCGAACTGCGGGCGCCGCTGGCGTCGCCGGGGGTGAACGTGTCGCGGGGCGACTACATCCTGGCCATCAACGGCGTGGAGTTGCGCGCGCCCGACAACATCTATCGCCTTCTCGACGGGACGGCCAATCGCCAGACGGTGCTCACCGTCAACAGCCGTCCCGACCTGCAGGGGGCGCGTCAGGTCACCGTGGTGCCCGTCGCCAGCGAGCAGGGCTTGCGCACGCGTGCGTGGGTGGAGAGCAATCGCCGATATGTGGACTCCGTGTCGAACGGCAGACTGGCGTACGTGTATCTCCCCAATACCGGCCAACCAGGCTACACCAGCTTCAACCGCTACTACTTCGCGCAGCAGGACCGCCAGGGCGTGGTCGTGGACGAGCGCTTCAACGGCGGCGGATCGGCTGCGGACTACATCGTGGATCTGCTCGGCCGCGACTACGATGGCTATTTCAATAATCCCGTGGGGGATCGCTATCCGTTCACGAGCCCGGCCAACGGTATCTGGGGGCCGAAGGTGATGATCATCAACGAGATGGCCGGCTCGGGCGGCGATCTCATGCCCTACATGTTCAAGCGGCGCAAACTCGGTCCGCTGGTGGGGGCGCGCACGTGGGGCGGACTGGTCGCTACCACTGACACCCCGCCGTTCATCGACGGTGGATCCATGATTGCGCCGCGCTTCGGTTTCTTCTCGCGCGAGAACAAGTTCGCGGTGGAGAACGAGGGCGTGGCCCCCGATATCGACGTGGAGAACTTCCCGAAGGACGTGATTGCCGGTCGGGATCCGCAGCTCGAGCGGGCGGTGCAGGAGGCGATGCGCCTGCTCTCCACGTGGAAGAATGACCGCGCCAACACCGAACCCACGCCGCCGGTGTGGGGCAAGCGCGGCAACTGATGACGAACCCTCGTGTGCTGAACCGGAAGCTGCATCGCTGGGGCGCGATTGCCGCCGCGGTGCCGTTCCTGCTGGTGGTTGTGACCGGGTTGCTGCTGCAACTCAAGAAGCAGCTGCCGTGGGTCCAGCCACCGGAGCAGCGCACCGCCCACACGGTGCCGGCGGTGAGCATGGCGCAGATCCTCGACGCCGCCCGCTCGGTGCCGCAGGCGCAGGTGGCCAGTTGGGACGATATCGACCGCCTTGACGTGCGCCCGGGCAAGGGGCTGGTGAAGGTCACCGCCAACAACCGGTGGGAAGTGCAGGTCGATCTCGGCACGGGCGCCGTACTGCAGGCCGCGTATCGCCGATCGGATCTCATCGAGCAACTGCATGACGGGTCGTGGTTTCACGATGCCGCCAAGCTGTGGATCTTCCTGCCGTCAGGGGTGATCGTCCTCGGTTTGTGGGGCACCGGCATGTATCTCTACGTGTTGCCGTACCTCGCGCGCGCGCAGAAGAAGCAGCGCCACTCGGCGTGAGCCAGCGGTTTCCGTCGGTGGTCGCCACACGGGGCCGTGATCTCCTCAAGTGGAGCTGGCAACGCGCGCGCGCGGGTACGCCGCGGGCACCGGTGCTCGCGCTGCGCGGAGTCACGCCCGATCTTGCATTCGTGCACGCCAACCGCAGTGCGCCGGCGTATACGTGGATCGGGCATTCGTCGGCGCTCCTGCAAGTTGCAGGGGCGAACCTCCTGCTCGATCCGGTCTTCAGCGCCACCGCGTCGCCCTTCCGCTACATCGGGCCGCGTCGTCATCAGCCCCCGGGGCTCACACTTGAGGAGTTGCCGCACGTCGATGCGGTGCTGCTCTCGCACAACCACTACGATCACCTTGATCGCCGCTCGGTGCGTGCTGTGGCGGCGCAGCAGGGCGGCGCGCCGCGGTATTTCGTGCCGCGTGGCACCGAGCGATGGTTTGCGCGCAATCTCCCCCGCGTGCGTGGTACGTTGCCGCACATTGATGGCGTCGACTGGGATGCGACGCGCACGGTCGAGGCGCCCTGTGGTCCGCTCACGCTGCACTTCCTGCCGGTCCAGCACTGGTCAAGCCGGACCGGCTTCGACCGCAACGCGTCGTTGTGGGGCAGCTGGGCGGTCCTGCATGCAGACTTCCGGTTTTGGTATTCGGGGGATCTTGGCTATTCGCACGAGCCGCGCCGCATCGGTGACCGGTTGGGCCCCTTCGATGCCGCCGCGATCGCCATCGGCGCCTACGAACCGCGCTGGTTCATGCGCAGTCAGCATGTGAATCCCGAGGAAGCGGTGCAGGTGATGCTCGACGTACAGGCCCGTCAGGCGATCGGGGTACACTGGGGCACCTTTGCGCTGACCGACGAACCACTCGATCAGCCGCCGCGCGATCTCGCGGTGGCGCTGGATGCGCGTGGGCTACCGCGTGAGCGGTTCATCGTGCTGCGGCACGGCGAAACGCTGCGGTTCAATCGGATGCGTTCCGCCGCGCCAGATACACCAGCAGCGGCGGGCAGCCCATCAGGAGCGTCGCGGGCCACCACGCAAACGCGCGGCCGCTCCGCGTGATGTCGCGCCAGAGCCACGTGAGCACGACGGCGGTGAAGATACCCATGTCGTTCCACGCCATGAACACCATGGGATCCTGACGGAGCGTGCGCCACGCGTGCGCGAGCCCCACCGCGACGGTGCCATGCTGCTGCATCCACATATAGAACGCCCACTGCTCGTAGGCGAAGAACAAGGCCGCACCGGCGTACAGCAACGGGACACGCATCAGCGAGGCGGCCCTTCGTACTGCTCCGTGGGGAGTGCGAAGGCTTTCTTCAGCGCCGGATCACCGTCGATGCCGAGCACGCGCTGCGCAACGTAATCGCCGATCACCGGCCCGAACTTGAACCCTTCGGCCTGACCGAGACCGGCGATCCACGCGTTGCCCGCCGATGGGACATGATCGACGATGAAGTTCTGGTTCACGCTCGATTCGTAGTGGCAGGCGCGCGTTTCGAGCAGCGGCGCGTTGGCCAGGATCGGAAAGCGGGCGGCGAGGAAGCGGCGCGCACCATCCACGCGATCCTGGTTGGTCCAGCGTGACGACAGATCCGGATCCTGCAGCGTGGGATCGGCCGCGGCTGACGGCGCAGCCGGCGGTGCTGCTGGCTGTGCGGCCGGTGCCGCCGACGCGCCAGCGGCGACGGTGGGGGCGATGGCCCCGCGCACCCGGAAGCCACGGCTGTCCACGGGGAGCATGGGCCACCCCGTCACGCCCGGGAAATTGAAGCTCGGGAGGTTCGGGAATTGGAAGCGCGCATCGCCTTGTGGTACGCCGAAATAGAGGGCATGGCCGAGCGGGATACGCGCGCGGTTCTCGAGGTACGGGAACAGCTTGCGTAACCAGGGACCACAGGCGAACACGTACTGGTCGCCGCGGATCACCGTGCCATTCTCCAGCACCACACCGTCCATCATGCCGTTCACGATGGGGCCGGGGGTCACGCGGCCGATCACCAACTCCACGCCCATCTTCTGAGCGACGGCGGCGACCGCCTGCGTGGCCGCCCGGCAGCGAACGACCCCGGCGTCGGGTTCCGTGATGGCCACGGTGATGTCGTCGGCCTTAATCACCGGCCAGCGCTTGCGTACCTCATCGCCGGTGAGCACTTCGTGCCGCACGCCGTTGGCCTTCCACAGGTCGATCGTCTTCGTGATGAACGGCTCGCGCGTCGCGCGCATGATCACGTCGCCGGTTTCGTGAAAGAAGGACGTGCGGAACGCCGGCCCCCACTCCTGTTCGAACAGCTTCCAGCGGGCGATGGCGGCCCGAGCCCACGGCGTCCAGAGTTCGCCGGCGGCGCGATCGCCGTACGACGACCGGATGCCGCGCGTCTCGTCGCCGCTGGTCGAGCGTGAATTCCCCGGCCCGTACTGGTCGATCAGGGTGACCCGCACGCCGCGGGCGCGCAGATGATAGGCGGTCCATCCGCCCCACGCACCGGCGCCCACGATCACCACATGGCTGCTCGATGGGGAGGGACCGCGCCCGCGTTCGATCCCCCGCGCGGGGGCGGAGGCGAACGCCACGGGCGGGGCACAGCCGGCGAGCATGAAACCGGCGCCGGCACCGGCCAGCCGGAGAAAGTCGCGGCGGGGCAGGGCGTCGTCGCCCTCGGCAAGGGGCCGCGAGGGCTCTGGCGCGTTGGCCAGCTCGAGTCGTTCGGGAACTTCCGGGGTATGTGAAGCGTCCATTCGCCGAAAATGTCGGAGGCGCAGCGTGCCCGCAATCCGGACGCCGAAAGACGGCAGGGTGAATCTCCGACAAATTCCACGCTGCCGACTTGCCAGCGAAACGCCCAGCGCACACGTTGAACGGCCATGCCACGTACATCTCATTTTCCCGGCGCCTTTCTCCTCGCCGTGGTCGCAACCAGTGTTTTCGCGGCCACCCGCATGACGGCGCAGCAGCCCGGCGGGGCGGGACCCGTCCGCGCGCAGGATTCGACCGTCGTCTATACCGACTCCCAGGCCACGGCTGGCCAAGCCGTGTGGACCAAGGCGTGCGCCGAATGCCACGAGACCAAGGATGTCACGGGGGCCGATTTCCGCACCAAGTGGGCGGGGCAGCCGCTCTTTACGCTGTATGAGCAGATCCGGACCACCATGCCCGACGGCAACCCTGGCGCCCTCCCCCGAGAGGAGTACACGGCGGCCCTGGCGTATATCCTGAAGCTCAACGGGCTGGTCGCGGGGGCACGTCCGCTTGGCAGCGACTCCCTGACCCTTGCCCCCATCAAACTGGTGCTGCCGGCGGTCCCGCCGGCCCCCTGACGGGGACGCGCTGTGCGTAGGCTCACGGCCGCCGGTGGTTCCGGCGGCCGTTTGTGTTGCCTGATCCTGGCATGGGGCACCGGCGACTGGTTCGATTCACCTCATCTTCGATGAGGTAATCCCGCAAATAAGTATTGACAGTATTCGCGGGCGGCCGTACCCTCTGCCTGTTGTCCCTGCTGGCATGCTCGACCGCTGGCGGGTCCCACCTCCGGTGCGCGTCCATTACGCCGCACCACTTCGCCTGAGCCCATCGGAAGCGCCGCTTCCGTGCATAGCAGTGGTCCCGCTTCGACCCCGTACGCGTGGCGTACGGGTCGCGGCGTTGTGGACCATGGCCGGTCACAACATCGAGTGGCCGGCCGGTGATCCTGATCTGGGGAGTCACGAGATGCGATTGTTCGTTCCCGCTGCGTTCGCACGTGGCGAGCGAAGCTGCTCGCCGCCGCACACCACCACCCTTCGTGCGCCAGTCTGGCGGCGATTGAGGACAGCTGTCCTCCCTCTGGCCGCCGCGCTGCTCGCGTGGGTGCCGCCCGCATCGGCGAATGCCCAGGGCACCGGGGGAACGGTCGTTGGACGCGTTACCGATGCCGCCACCGGCCAGCCCATTCAGCAGGCCAGGGTGCTGGTGCAAGGGACGCAAAACGGTGCGCTGACCACCGAGAACGGCCGGTATTCGCTGCGTATTCCCTCGGCCGGTCCGATCGTGCTCGAAGTGAGCCGCATCGGCTACGAGGCCAAGAAGCTCAACGTGACCGCCGGTGGCACCGCCCCGGTGGTGGCCGACGCGGCGCTCACGCAGGCCGCCTTCTCGCTGTCCGCCGTCGTGACGACCGTAACCGGCCAGCAGCGTAAGGTCGAACTGGCCAACGCCACCGCCACCGTCAACGTGGCCGAAAAGATCGCGGAACTGCCCGTGGCCAACATGGGCCAGCTGCTCTCCGGTCGTGCGGCCGGCGTGCAGGTCGTGTCGGCCGGTGCCACCGGCGCCGGCTCGCGAATCCGCATTCGCGGCCAAGCGTCGCTCTCGCTCTCCAACGACCCCGTCGTGATCATCGACGGCGTGCGTATGACGGCGACCGCCGGCAGCTCCTCGATCGGCGTCGGCGGCTCGGCGCCGTCGCGTCTCGATGACCTCAATCCTGAGGAAATCGAAAACATCGAAGTGGTGAAGGGCCCCTCGGCCGCCACGCTCTACGGCACGGAAGCGGCCAACGGCGTAATCAACATCACCACCAAGAAAGGTAAGTCGGGGCGCACCCGCTGGAATCTCTACAGCGAGAACGGTGCGATCACGAACCCCAACGAGTTCCCGCTCATGTACTTCGGGTGGGGCACCCAGCTGTCCGGCGCGACCGCCGGCAACCGCGTGCGCTGCCCCGCCATCTCGGTGGCCGCGGGCCTTTGCCGAGCCGACAGCCTGCGCGTGGGTAACGCCTTCCTGATCGACAGCTTGACGCCGATCGATCGCGGGTCGCGCCAGCAGTACGGCATGCAGGTCTCGGGCGGTAATGATCGGGTGCAGTACTTCGTGTCGGGTGAAACGGAAGGCGAGACGGGCATCTACAAGATGCCGGAAATCGAAGTCCGCCGTCTGACCGCCGAGCGTAACGCGTCCTTGCCGGGGACGCAGCTCCGCCCCAATGCACTCGATCGCAACAGCCTGCGCGCTAACCTCACGGCGCAGATCAGCCAGAAGGCCACCCTGCAGATCTCGTCCGGCTTCATTGCCAGCCGCCAGCGGCTGCCGCAGAACGAAGACAACGGCAATGGTCTGATGGTGGGCATGCTCGGTGGCGAATGGCGTGAGGACCTCGTGGATGGCCGCGGCGTGAAGCTGCTCGGCTGGCGCGCCTTCCCCATGGGGGACATCCTCTCGAACGTCACGACCCAGAACGTCAATCGCTTCATCAACTCCGCGCAGCTGCAGTACCAGCCCTACAGCTGGCTCAACACGCGCGCGGTGTTCGGTATCGACTTCGCGTCGCGTGCAGACCAGTCGCTGCAGCGCAACGAACAGGGCGTGTTGGGCGTGAATCGCGCCGGCTTCGTCAACAACAACCGCTCGGAAATCAACCAGCAGACGGTGGACCTTGGTGGTACGGCCACTCGCCAGCTCACGTCGTCGCTTGGTTCGAAGACGTCGTTCGGCCTCCAGTACATCCGCAACTTCTTCAACCGTGTGGGCGGAACGGGCCAGGGGCTGCCGCCGGGAGCCGTGACGATCACCGCCGGTGCCATCCGCAACGCGTCGCAGGAAACCGACGAGAAGCGTACGCTGGGCTACTACGTCGAGCAGCAGTTCAATTGGAACGAGAAGCTGTTCATCACGGCGGCCATGCGCCGCGATGCGGCGTCGGCGTTCGGTAAGGACTTCCGTGCTGTCAACTATCCGAAGCTCGGTGCCTCGTGGCTGATCTCGGATCAGAGCTTCTTCCCGCAGGCTGATTGGATCAGCTCCCTCCGTCTTCGCGCCACCTACGGCGCGTCCGGTCAGATCCCTGGCGCTACGGACGCCCTGCGCTTCCTCTCGCCGTTTGGTACCACGATCTCTGGCAGCGCGGACCAGCCGGGCGTGACCATCGGTGCCCTCGGCAATGCCACGCTCAAGCCTGAGTATTCGGCCGAAACCGAAGCCGGTTTCGATCTGAACATGTTCGGCGGCAAGAGCAACATCGAAGTCACGTACTACGACAAGAACACCACGGACGCGCTCATTGAGCGCCGCGTGGCGCCCTCGATTGCCGGCGTGACCTCGCGCTTCGAGAACATCGGCAACGTGCGCAACAGCGGTCTCGAGCTCGTCTACAATCAGCGCGTAATCGACGGCCAGAAGCTCGGTCTCGAATTCGTCCTCACCGGCTCGACCAACAAGAACGAGCTGGTCACGCTCGGTGAAGGCGTCTCCCCGATCCCTACGGGTAACCGCAACACGCAGCTGAATGCGCCGGGCTATCCGCTCTACGGTCTCTGGGGCCGCACGTACACGTACAAGGACGCCAACGGCGACGGTATCCTGGTGGCCGGCGAGATGACGTACGGCGCCAACCAGTTCATCGGCCCGTCCTTCCCCACCCGCGAAGTCGCGTTCAGCCCCACGGTGGAGCTCTTGAACAAGAAGCTTCGCATCTCGGGCCAGCTTGACAGCAAGTGGGGCATGAAGAAGCTCAACAACACCAAGCGTCACCAGTGTCAGGCCGGCGTCTCGTGCCAGGGTCTGTACACGGGCGCGCCGCTCGAGGAGCAGGCCATGGCCGTTGCCGCGGCGGCGTCGGTGTTCACCGGCTTCTACGAGGACGGTTCCTTCACCCGCTTCCGCGAACTCTCGGTGGCCTACACGATGCCCGACAAGTGGGCCAAGGCTGTTCGCGCCGAGCGCTGGAACGTGGTGTTTACCGGTCGTAACCTCGGTGTTTGGACGCCGTTTACCGGTGTCGATCCTGAAACGACCGTCGGCAACGGCGACCAGCGCGGCAACGAGGAGTTCTTCTCGACTCCGCCGATGCGCTACTGGACGCTCCGCATGAACTTCAACTTCTGAGAGCACGTACACCCATGCGATTCATCAACGTGACTCGACGACTGGCTCGTCCCGCGAGTGCCCTCTTCCTCGCGGTCGGCGTAGTGGCTGGATGCAGTACCAGCACCCTCGAAGTAAAGGATCCGGACATCCTCGATCCGGCGGATTACGCCTCGGCAACGGGGGCCAACCCGCTCCGCTTCGGCGTGATCCAGGACTTCCAGAACGTCTATTCGGGCAACGCTAACCTCGAGAGCTTCGTGGTCGTGACCGGCAACGTAACGGACGAGATGTACTCGACCGATACGTTCGACGACCGCCTGTTCCCGAACGCGCGCACGATGAACGACAACCTGCCCGCGATGGACGGGTTCTACCGCAATTTGCATCGTGCCCGCTCGGGCGCGACGCGCGCGATCACCGTGCTCAAGAAGGTGGCGCCGACGCCGGTCCAGAACATCGGTGAGCTGTACGGCATCCGCGGGTTCACCGAGACCTTCTTCGCCGAAGCGTATTGCTCCGGCGTCCCGTTCTCCGAGGAAACGGATGCCGGGACGCAGTTCGGTGATCCGCAGACGACGGCGCAGGTCTACACGCGGGCGCTCGCCAGTTTCGATTCGGCGCTCGCCAGCGCCGGCACCGATACGCGCGTGCAGAACCTTTCCCGCGTGGGTCGTGCCCGCGTGTTGCTGAACCAGGGTCGCTTCGCGGACGCTGCCGCGGCGGTGTCCGCCGTACCCACCAACTTCGTGTGGGCCACGGCGCACTCCACATCGTCCGGCCGCCAGGAAAATGGCGTCTGGAACGCGTTGGCGGTGCCGAATTCGCGCTACGCCATCGTCAACAACGAAGGCACGAACGGTATCGCCTGGCTTCGTACGCCGGCGGATCCGCGTATCCCGTGGTCGCCGTCCACGCGTACCGGGTTCAATGGATCGAGCCGGAACCTGCCCGATCTACTGAAGTACGCGCGTACCGGCTCGGTGGTCATTGCTTCGGGTATCGAAGCGCGTCTGATCGAACTGGAAGCGCGTTTGCGTGGCGACACGCAGGCTGATCGTGATGCGGTGTTCGCTGGACTCAATACGCTGCGTGCCGGCAACACCCCGGCCATCGCGGCACTGGCCGGCAGCGCGCCGACTGTTCAGGCCGAAGCCGTCTCGCAGTTCTTCGAAGAGCGCGCGATCTGGTTGTACCTTACGGGTCACCGCCTCGGTGACATGCGCCGTCTGATCCGTCAGTACGGCCGGACCGCGGCGCAGGTCTTCCCCACGGGCAACCTGCCGGCGCCGCTCGCGGGCACGTACGGAACGGACGTGAACATCCCGATTCCGTTCGACGAGAAGAACAACCCGAAGGCGGCGGGTGGCTGCATCGACCGCAACCCGTAAGCGCTGAACTCGCAGGACCAACACAAAGGGCCGCCGGAGCATCTCTCCGGCGGCCCTTTGTGTTGTGGCGGATCGAACAGGATCAGCGTCCGCTGGCTGCGCGACCGAGGTCCACGGCCTTGAAGCCCTGCTCCCCCCAGCCGATCACGAACACGCTGAAGCCTTGCTTCATGCGCATCTCGATATCGGCGGCTCCGGCCGGATAGCCGCACGGCACGTTGAACTCCTTGCAGGCGGCAAGGACCGACTGAATGGCCGCTTCCCATGCCACTTCGTCGAACTTGCGCTGGCCGTTGGCGTCGGTGCTGGTGAATACGCCGCGCAACGTACCGGCGCCCGGGAAGAGCACACCGACGCCCGGCACTGCAGCGATTTCGCGGATCTTGGAGAGCCCTTCCTTGCTTTCCACGATCGTGAAGGTCAGAAGCTCGCCCTTCGGGTTGAGCGGCCACAGGTCAGCGCGCTCCTTGTACTCCTTCTCGCTCATGCCCCAGCGCGCAGGGGCGTTCCCCACGTTGGCGGAGCGCGTGCCGCCCTTCGAGCTGAAGCGAACGGCCGCGATCCCCTTCTTGAGCTCCTCGGCGCTGAGCACGTCGACGAACACGATCCCCGTGACGCCCTCGTTGAGCTGCTTGCCGATGCGGGCGGTGGCCACGGCAGGATCGGGGGCAATCTCCGGGGTCTTCACGAACAGCCCGTGACCGGCGCGGGCGTTGCGCCCGCCGGAGACCGCGCCGCCGTCGAACATGGCCTTGGCGAACTCGGTGAAGGGCGGGAAGGACTGGTCGAAGTTGTACTCCATCGTGCCTTCGAAGATGTAGTCCACCTTCTTGTAGGCCAGCGCCTCCTGCGCCAGCTGTGCCATGGTCTTCATGGAGTCGGCCGGCGGGGCAGGCTGCCCGGGGCGTGCGCGCCGGTTGGCCGGGGCATAGAGCCCGAAGACGGGCTTCTTGGCGGCGAGCAGGTCGATCACAGGGTTGAATCGGGCCTGGGCCGCGAGGGGGGCGGGGGGCAGCAGGCCGAGCGACAGCGCGGCCGAAGCCGCCAGCATCCAGCTGGAGCGCACGAAATCCTCCGAGGGTGGGGTAATGGCTCTTAACACTGCCCAACGGCGCAGGGAGCACAAGCGCTGAGGTGGGACGGATTACGGCTCCCCCGCCGAGGCTTTCCTTTCGGCGAACGTTCCTGTCACTTTATACGTATCACTTCGATCTCCCCTTTGCGGGCGCGCGCTCCCACCTGCGCGCCCGACCCGACCACACCCGCCTGCGCCCGGAGTTCGGGATGAAGTCGTTGGTTGCTGCCGGTACCGGTTGTCTGGCCCTGCTGGCCGTCGCGGCGCTCGAGCGCCCTGGGACGGAGCCACAGCGCGTAGCCGCGCCCGATGCCTCCCCTGTCGTGCCCGCCTCGTACGACCTGTCGTTCGTCGATGGAGCGACCGATCCGGTCAACGCCGCGGTCACGCGCGCCAGCCGACGCGCCGGTCACCCGGTGCTGCGCCGTCCCGCCACGGCCACGGCGATGACGGCCGCTGCGCTGGGCGATGTGGTGAAGAAATCCTGCGCCGGTTGCCACAGCGATCAGCGCCGTCAGGGGAACCTGTCGCTCCAGCAGTTCGATCTCGCGACGATCGGGCAGACGGCCCCCGATGTGGCCGAGAAGATGATCAACAAGCTGCGTACGGGAATGATGCCGCCGCCGGGGCGCGCCAAGCCGGGTGGTGACACGTTGCAGGTGTTGCTCGAAACACTCGAGCGCACGATGGACGCCCGCTACGCGGCCAATCCGAACCCGGGCACGCGCACATTCCAGCGCCTCAATCGCGCAGAGTACGAGCGTGCCGTCAAGAACGTGCTGTCACTCGACGTGAAGGCCGAGTCGTGGCTGCCGCTCGACACCAAGAGTGCCAACTTCGACAACATCGCGGACGTGCAGATGCCGTCGGCCACGCTGCTGGATTCCTACCTCGACGCCGCCAGCGAGATTTCGCGTCTGGCGGTGGGTGACGCCAAGGCGAGTGTGTCCACCAGCACCTTCAAGATCGCGCGCCTCGCCTCGCAGCTCGATCAGGTGGAAGGGGCCCCCGCCGGTACGCGTGGCGGTGCGTCGGTCGTGCACACGTTCCCTGCCGATGGGGAGTACGTGTTCACGGTCACGCTGCACGCCATTCCCACCGGTCAGCTGTTCGCCTCGACGGCGCCGTTCGACGAGAAAATCGAAGTGTCGGTCAACGGCGAACGGGCCGCGGTGATCGACGTGGATCGCGGCATGTCGCAGGCCGACCCGCAGGGCATGGACATCCGCACCAAGCCCATCCCCGTGCGCGCCGGCCCACAACGCATCACCGCCACCTTCATCCGGACCTTCGAAGGGCCGGTGAACGACAACATCACGCCGCTCGGCCACAGCATCGCCGACACCCAGATCGGCGCGCAGGCGGGCATCACGGTGCAGGCGCACATCCAGAACTTCGCCATCACCGGCCCCTACAACCCGACCGGCGTATCGGACACGCCGAGCCGTCGTCGCATCTTCAGCTGTCGTCCGCTGGCGCCGGCCGAGACGCGTCCGTGCGCGGAACGCATCATCAACAAGCTGGGCGCGACGGCGTATCGTCGTCCGCTTGCTGCCGCCGATACAAAGGCGCTGCTGGCATTCTACGACGCTGGCGCCAAAGACGGCGGCTTCGAGATGGGGATCCGCATGGCGCTCGAGGCGATGCTCTCGAGCCCGCACTTCATCTTCCGTATCGAAGAGGTGCCCGCGACCGCCAAGGGGCGTGTGCCCGTGAGTGGTGTGGATCTCGCGTCGCGCCTGTCGTTCTTCCTCTGGGGCGCACCGCCCGACTCGCAGCTGGTGGCGCTTGGCCGCAGCGGCCGTCTCAACGACACCACCGTGCTGGTACAGCAGACGAAGCGCATGCTCGCCGATCCGCGGAGCGAGGCGCTGGCTACTCGCTTCGCCTCCCAATGGCTGCGCCTGCAGGATATCGACCTGGTGCACCCCGATGCCAACCAGTTCCCCGACTTCCGCGAGCAGCTGGCCCACGAGATGCGCCGCGAGACGGAGCTGTTCTTCTACAACCTCGTGCGCGAGAACCGCAGCGTCACCGAGCTGTTCACCGGCAATTACTCGTATCTCAACGAGTCCTTGGCGAAGCACTACGACATCCCCGGTGTGGTGGGCAGCGAGTTCCGTCGCGTGATGTATCCCGCCGGCTCGCCGCGCAGCGGCATTCTGGGCCACGGCAGCGTGCTCACGCTCACCAGTGTCGCCAACCGCACCTCGCCGGTGCTTCGCGGCAAGTGGGTCATGGAAGTCCTCATGGGATCGCCGCCGCCGCCGCCGCCGCCGAACATCCCCGACCTCGAGAAGACCGAGGGCACAAAGGAAGGCCGAATGCTCACCACGCGTGAGCGCATGGAGATCCACCGCGCCAACGCCACGTGCAAGTCGTGCCACCAGTTCATCGATCCGATCGGCCTTGCGCTCGACAACTTCGACGTGATGGGCCGCTGGCGTATTCGTGAGAATGGGGCGCCGCTTGATACACGCGGTGACTACTACGACGGCACCAAGATCACGAGCCCGGCCGAGTTGCAGGCAGCGCTACTCAAGCGCCCGGTACCACTCATGCGCTCCTTCACGCAGAACCTCATGGCGTATGCGCTGGGACGTCGCGTGGAGTACTTCGATGCCCCGACCGTGCGGCGCATCGAAGCGACCGCGCGCGCCAACAATTATCGCATCAACGATTTCGTGCTGGGTGTGGTGAAGAGCGATGCCTTCCGCCTCCGTCAGGTGGTGGCGCAGGGCAACGCGAAGGCTGCCGCTCCCGCTTCTCACTGATCCCTGCCTCAACAACGACCGGAGACCAACCGATGTATTTCCTGACCGGAAAGGCCATGCCGCGCCGTCAGTTCCTGCAGGGCATGAGCGCGACGATCGCCCTGCCGTACCTCGACGCGATGATCCCGATCGGCCGCAATGGATTCGGTAACGCCAAGCAGGCGCCGCGCCTCGTGGCGATCGAAATGGTGCACGGCGCTGCCGGCTGCAACGAATGGGGCGCGAAGATGAACCTGTGGTCGCCCGCGGCCACGGGACGCCAGTTCGACCTGTCGCCCACGGCGCTCACGCCGCTCGAGCAGTACCGCGACTACCTCACGATCATCAGCAACACCGACGTGCGCGAGGCCGAACCCACGTCGCCCAATGAGATCGGCGGTGACCACTTCCGCTCGAGCGCCACGTTCCTCACGCACATGCATCCGAAGCAGACGGAAGGCTCGGATGTGAAGGTGGGCACGTCGCTCGACCAGCTGTATGCCAAGCGCTTCGGGCAGGACACGCCCATTCCGTCGATGCAGCTGTGCATCGAAAACGTGGACCAGGCAGGCGGCTGCGCCTACGGCTACGCCTGTGTGTACACCGACTCCATCAGCTGGGCGTCGCCGACGGAGCCGCTGCCGGTCATCCGCGACCCGCGCGTGGCGTTCGAGAAGCTGTTCGGCGTCGGCGGTACGAGTGCCGAGCGCGCCGAGCGCCGTCGTGCGCGCCGCAGCATCCTCGACTTCGTGTCGGGCGAAATGTCGTCGCTCAAGGCGGCGCTGGGCCCCGAGGACAAGGTGCGCCTCGACCGCTACCTCACCGAGGTACGCGAAGTGGAGCGCCGCATTCAGCGGGTGGAAGCGCGCAACACGAGCGGGGAAGTGCGCGAGCTGCCTGAGGCACCGGCCGGCGTGCCCGACTCGTTCGCCGAGCATGTGAAGCTGATGTTCGACATCCAGGCGCTCGCGTTTGCGGCCGACATCACGCGCGTGTTCTCGTTCAAGATGGGCCGTGACGGCTCGAGCCGTACGTACCCGGAGAGCGGCACCGACAAGCCGTTCCACCCGGCCTCGCATCACGGCGGCACCGAGCGTGGCGTGAAGGACTTCAACATGATCAACAAGTACCACGTCTCGATGCTGCCCTACTTCCTGGACAAGCTCAAGGGCATCCAGGAAGGCGAGAGTAACATGCTCGACAAGACGATGATCATTTACGGCTCGCCGATGGGCGACTCGAACCTGCACAACCATCGCCGCTGCCCGCTGATCGTGCTGGGCAAGGCGGAGAACCGCATTGCCGGCAACATGCACATCAAGGCGCCGGACGGTACGCCCATGTCCAACGCGATGCTCAGCATGATGCACACGCTCGGCCTCGAGGACATGAGCACGTTCGGTGACAGCACCGGCCTCCTCAATCTCAACGCCCATGCGTAAGGCCCGGTCGCGGGCGCAGGCGCGGTTGCTGCTGGTGGCGGCGTGCGGTAGCGCGCTGCTGCTGACCGCCGCCCGTCGCAATCCCACCGAGGCGCCGGTCGCCGACGCGGTCATGCGCGGCGATACCGCCCGGGTGCGGCTGCTGATCAAGCAGGGAACCGATGTGAATGCTGCGCTGGCCGACGGCATGACGGCGTTGCATTGGGCGGCGCAGCGTGGGGATGCCGCGTCGTCCGGCATGCTGGTGTATGCCGGTGCGCGGGTGGACGCGGTCACGCGTAACGGCAACTACACCCCATTGCACCTCGCCGCCCGCGAAGGGCGTGCCGCGGTGGTGAAACTGCTGTTGGCGAACGGCGCGAATCCGCTGGCCGGCACGAGCACCGGTGGCGCCACGGCGCTCCACTTCGCGGCGGGCAACGGCAATGCGGAGAGCGTGAAGGCGCTGCTCGACGCCAAGGTGCCGGTGGACATTCGTGAGTCCGCGTGGGGGCAGACGCCGCTCATGTGGGCCGCGGCCTACAACCGGGTCTCTGCTGTTGATGTGCTGATCAAGGCGGGCGCCGGGCTCGAGGCGGCGTCGAAGATCGACGACATCCCGAAGCAGGAGCGGGAGATCCGCGCGCAGATGATTGCGCGCACCCGTCGTGTGGCGGCGCTCAAGGCGGCGGAGTCACCGCTGGCGCCCAGCACGTTCACGCCCACCATGCCCCCCTCGGCGCCGTCGCCGGCCCCCCGGGCGGGGGCCACGCCCGCCGCTACCATGCCGGCGCCTGTGGTCGCGGCGAAGCCTGTCGAGGCTAAGCCGGCAGAGGCTAAGCCGGCAGAGGCTAAGCCGGCAGAGGCGAAGCCGTCTGCCAAGTCCGCTGATGCGAAGCCGGCGGCCCCGTTGGCCAACGGCGCACGCCCGGTGGCGGCCGGCGCGCCTCGCGCGGCTGGGGACTCTGCGCGCCCGCAGACCGGCTTCATCAACCGAGGCCCGTCCTACGGTGAGCTGATCGGGAACAAGGGGGGACTGACCCCGCTGCTCTTCGCCGTGCGTGAGGGCAACCTGGAAGCCGTCGAGCGCCTCCTCGCCGCCGGCGCCAACGTGAACCATGTGAGCGAGGGTGACCATACGTCGCCCCTGCTGATGGCCACCATCAACGGCCGCTTCGACCTTGCACGCGCGCTCATGCAGAAAGGCGCCGACGTGAAGCTGGCCAGCGATGCCGGGGCCACGCCGCTGTACGCGGTGATCAACACGCAGTGGGCGCCCAAGTCGCTGTACCCGCAGCCCACGGCGCAGCTGCAGCAGAAGGTCACCCACCTCGAGCTCATGGAAGAGATGCTCAAGGCCGGTGCCGATCCCAACGTGCGCCTGAAGAAGCATCTCTGGTTCATGTCGTACAACTTCGACCTGCTCGGCGTGAACACCGTCGGGGCCACGCCGTTCTGGCGCGCCGCCTACGGTCTCGACGTGCCGGCGATGAAGCTGCTGGTGCAGTACAAGGCCGATCCCACGATCCCCACGATCAAGCCGGTGGGGCGCCTTCCCGGCGACGATGCGCCGGAAGAGGGCGCGGCGGGTGGCGCGGATCCGTCGGGCCTTCCGCCGGTACCCGATGGCGGTCCGGGAGTGCATCCCATTCACGCCGCGTCGGGCGTGGGCTACGGGGAAGGCTATGCGGCCAATTCGCATCGGCATGCCCCGGACGCGTGGTTGCCGGCCGTGAAGTATCTCCTCGAGGAGCTCAAGGCCGATCCCAATGCGCGTGACTTCAACGGCTACAACCCGTTGCATCATGCCGCGGCGCGCGGCGACAACGAACTCATTCAGTATCTGATGACCAAGGGCACCGACGTGAAGGCGCTCAGCCGGCGTGGGCAGACCACGGCGGACATGGCCAACGGTCCGGTCCAGCGGATCCCGCCCTTCCTCGAGACCGTGGAGTTGCTGGTGAAGCTCGGCTCGAAGAACAGCAACAAGTGCCGGAGCTGCTGATCCGCTGACGTACGAAAGCCCGCGCCACATCGGCGCGGGCTTTTTCGTTTGTGTCCCCTACGTTCTGCTTTCTCCCCACGGCGCACCTATAGGCCGGCCCGTTCAGTCGTCGTGACTCAGCTCATATTGCCGCTGCGCGTGCATCCGCTCCTGTCCCTGCGCCTTGTCGCGGCGCTTGGCGGCCGCCATTGCCTTGCCGTGCGTGCCCGAGGTCTTGATGGCGGGGAGGGCGAGCTGCTTATCCAGCTCCACGCTGCCGCATTCCGGGCAGGCGGGGACGGCACTGCCGCGCACGAGCGTCTCGAACGCATGCTGGCACGACGTGCAGACGAAGTCGAACATCGGCATATTGAGCGTCTCTCCCTGTGTGTCCGTTTCGGCTGAAGGTACGTCGAACGATATTCATGCACGTCCAGACCCACCGCGATTCCCCGGAGAAAACGCAATGCCTCAGATGCGCCGTTCCACGCTCGCTGCGCTGGCCCTCTCAATCCTCGCTGCCGCCCCACTCGCTGCGCAAGCACCTGCCGCACGTCAGACAGTCGTTGGGGAAGGGCAGCGCATCACCGCCACGCTGAGCCCGGGCATCCGGGTGGGTAATCAGCTGTGGGCCTCCGGTCAGCTCGGCACCAGCCCCACCGACACGACCATCGCCGGCCAGACCACCCGTTCGCTGGAGAACACCGAAAAGGTGTTCAAGGCCGCCGGCACAACGCTCGCCGCGGCCGCCACCAAGTGCACCGTATTCCTCACCGACGTGAAGGACTTTCAGGGGATGAACCAGGCCTACACCAAGTTCTTCCCGAGCAACCCGCCGGCTCGTTCCACCGTCGTGGTGGCCGCCCTCGTGGTGCCGGGCGCCAAGGTGGAGATTGAATGCCAAGGTGTGATTCCGCAGTAAGCGATTGTCACCCCTGATACGACAGCGGCCCCGGTGGATGATCCACCGGGGCCGCTGTCGTATCGCTCGACGAGATCAGGCGTGAGTCACTTGCCCGTGGGCCACACCACGCCCTGTGAACCGCGCGGCACCGCACCGATGCCCTTGTAGCGGAACTTCTGCACGCGCTTCCCTTCGTAGGTCTCAGTGGTGTACACGTTCCCCTTGGAGTCCGTGGCGATGCTGTGCACCGCGAAGAACTGTCCGGGCTGGCGGCCACCGTCACCGAACCAGGTAAGGATCTCGAGCGACTGGCGGTCCATCACGTACACGCGCTCGTTCTTGCCGTCGGCGAGGTACAGGTACTTTTGCTGCGGGTCGCGGGAGAAGGCGATGTCCCACACCGAGCCGTCGCCGCGCGTTTCCTTGGCCACGCGCACCTCCTTCACGAACTTGCCATCCTTCTGGAATACCTGAATGCGATCGTTGGGACGGTCGCACACGTAGACCATGCCGTCGTTGGTCGGCTCGGCGCAGTGCACCGGGTTGCGGAACTGCTGGGCCAGCGGCGCGGACGGGTCGTACGGGGGCATGCGCGCGTCATCAGGACGGTTTCCGTAGGCGCCCCAGTAGCGCTTGAGCTTTCCTGACGCGGCGTCGATCACCGCCACCCGCTTGTTGCCGTAGCCGTCGGCCACATAAGCCTCACCCGCCTTGGCATCGAAGGTGATCTTGGCCACACGGCCGAAATGGGAGCTGTCGTTGCTGTTGGCAGCCTGCTTGGGGGTCCCGTACTGCGCGAGGAACTTGCCGTCGTGCGAGAACTTGAGGATGTGCGAATCCATGGCGCCATTGCCGCCGATCCACACGTTGTCCTTGTCATCCACGGCCACGCCGTGGTTGCTCGACGGCCAGTCGTAGCCGGTACCCGGTCCGCCCCACGCCTTCACGAGGTTGCCATCGGGATCGAACTCGAGAATCGGCGGGGCCGAGCGGCAGCACTCGCCGATGGGTGGGGTGGCATTGGCGCCGGCTTCGGTGCGCTGGTTGAGGGTCGAGTCGCCGCGGTGGATGATGAACACATGGTCGCGGCTGTCCACGCCCACGCCGATCACCGAGCCCAGGATCCAGTGATTGGGGAGCGGCTTGGGCCAGAGCGGATCGACCTCGAACTTCGGGGCCTGGACCGTTTGCCGGCCATCGGCCTGCAGGGATGCCTGCGCAGCCCCGAGGGCGGCGAGGGAAAGGGCGAGCACGGTCCAACGTGTCGCGGGACGGAACTTCGGCATCGCATACTCCGAAGGGGGCAGGGGATCGTGGCGGGACGGTGTACATCCCGCGCACTGGTGGTAATTTCTGGGAACCTTCATGCAGCCGCGCACCGTGGGATGGAGACGGTGACGCCTGCGCCGGACCGGCTTGGGCCGACCTGTTGAAGGTACCCGCCGCATCTCCCCTGTCCAGAGAATCGTTGCGCCTCGGTCGCTTCCAGTTGGCGATCGCGATGTGGGTGGCGTTTCTGCTCCCCGTTCGCGTCGTGCTCGCACACGAAATTCCGCGCCATGTGGGCGTGCGGGCGTACGTTGCGCCGGCCGCCGACCGGGTGCGCCTGCTCGTGCAGATCCCGATGGACGCAGTGCGCGATGTGGACTTCCCCGTGCTTGCCAACGACGCGCTCGACGTGTCGCGTGCGGCGCCGTACCTGCACGACGCCGCCCAGCTGTGGGTGGCCGACGCCATGACGCTGCGCGACGGCTCGGCCATGCTGGGGGCGCCGCGGGTCATGGCGGTGCGCGCCGCGCTTCCCTCCGATCGTGCGTTCGATTCGTTTGGCGCTGCACTGACGGCGGTGTCGCAGCAGGCACTCCCAACCGCCACCGATCTCCCGCACGGCCAGCTGCGTCTCGAAGTATTGCTGGAGGTTGCCACTTCGGTGCCGATACGCGACCTCGTGATCGAACCGCGCTGGGCCAACCTTGGCGTGCGTACCACCACGGTACTCACGCTCGTGGACCCCAACGGGACCGAGCGTCGCTACAGCTTCGACGGCAATCCGGGCGAAGTGCGGCTCGACCCACGCTGGTGGCACGCCGCGTGGACCTTCGTGCAGCATGGCATGGCGCACATGCTGGGGGGCATCGATCACTTGCTGTTCGTGCTCTGCCTCGTGTTGCCCTTCCGGCAGTGGCGGCCGCTGGTGGGGATGGTCACCGCGTTCACGGTGGCCCACTCCATCACGCTCATTGCAGCGGCGCTGGGCTTCGTGCCGAGTGTGGCGTGGTTCGCGCCCCTGGTGGAAGTACTCATCGCCGCGTCGATCGTGTACATGGCGATCGAAAACGTCTTGGGCGCCCGCGTGGAACGCCGATGGATCGTGGCGTTCATCTTCGGTCTCGTGCACGGCTTCGGCTTTTCTTCCGCGCTCGGCGATACCCTGCAATTCGCCGGGGCGCACCTTGTCACCTCTCTGCTCGCGTTCAACGTGGGCGTGGAACTCGCTCAGCTCGGTGTGTTGCTCGTGATGATCCCTCTTCTCGATCGGTTGTTGGCGCGCATTCCCGAGCGCGCCGGTATCGTGGTGTTGTCCACGCTCGTGGCCCACGAGGCGTGGCATTGGATGACGGCGCGCTTTGCCGATGTCCGCGCGGTGCCGTTTGCCATGCCCGCGTTCGACGCCGCGCTGGCGGTCACGCTCATTCGCGTGGCAATGGCGGTGCTGGTGCTCACGGGGGTGGCGTGGGCGCTCTCCGGCTGGATGCGCCGTTTGCTCACGCCGCGCAGCGTGGCGTCCGCGGCGCTCGCGCTCGCCGCGGTCGGCGTGTGGAGCATCACGCCGATGTCATCGCTCGAAGCGCAGACGGCACCGCGCACCACCAAGGCCGGCGTGTACACCGCCGATCAGGCGGTGAAGGGGCGCGAGGTCTTCAACAGCAACTGCCTCGGCTGCCACACCACCGCCACCCATCAGGGTCCCGCCTTCACGAACAAGTGGTTCGGTCGCGCGCTCTTCGATCTGTACGACTATGTGAGCCAGGCGATGCCCAAGGCGGCGCCCGGCAGTCTCACGGAGGATGAATACGTGTGGGTGACCGCGTATATCCTGCGGCTCAACGGTATGCCCCCGGGGCGCACCGAGTTGTCACCGGAACCCGCGTGGCTCAAGTCCGTGCGCGTGGATTCCACCATGGGGCGTGCGAACGGCACGCCATTGCAGGTGCAGGAGCACCCGTTGTTCAGTAACAGGCAGTTCGGTAGGGCTCACGATTCACGTCTTCGCGCACGTACGGAGCATCCATGATCCGACGCAGTACCCTTCGCTGGGCGTCCCTCGCCCTCGGTGCCGCTGGTGCCTCTCTCGCACTCGCGACCTCTCCCCTCGCTGCGCAGGCCGCCAAGGCCGCCGCGGCAGCCAAGCCCATGGTGCGCGGCAACGCGTTCGGTGAATGGCGCCATTGGGGCGCCGATCAGTGGAGCACGCGCTACTCGCCGCTCGATCAGGTCAACGCCGAGAACTTCGAGAAGCTCGCCGTCACCTGGGAGTGGAAGGGTGGCGAGAAGCACGGCCCCGACGAGTACTATCGCACCACGCCGCTCTATGCTAACGGCCGTCTCTACACCGTCACGAGCACCAAGCGCCACGTGGTGGCGCTCGATCCGGAGACGGGCAAGGAACTCTGGTCGTACAAGGTGGAAGAAGGGATCCGCTGGCAGAAGGCGCCGCGTCAGTTCGCCGGCCGCGGCATTTCGTACTGGAGCCAGGGGGGCAAGGAGCGCCTCCTCGTCACCACGCCGGGGTATCACCTCGTGTCGCTCGACGCGAAGACCGGCAAGCCTGATGCGACGTTCGGGAGGCAGGGCACGGTCGACCTCATGGAGGGCCTCGGCTATCCCATGGTGAAGCTCGCCGTGGACGACAGCGGCCCGCTCATCATCTCCGACGCCGCTCCGTATCGCGAAGCCAAGCCCGGTGAAGGGTGGGACCCGGTGAAGAAGATCGGCGCCGATGGTACGGTGGGTATCCTGAGCCAGATCGCCGCCAGCTCGCCGCCGATGGTGGTGGGCAACGTGCTGATCGTGGGGAACTCGTCGATTCACGGCTACTACCCCATTCGCGCGTCGAACCCCATCGGCACCATCCGGGCCTTCGACATCCCCACGGGCAAGCTGCTGTGGAAGTTCAACCTCGTGCCGCAGCCCGGTGAGTTCGGCGCCGACACCTGGAAGAACGGTTCGAAGCAGGGCACCAAGGGCGTGGGCAAGACCGATGCGTGGGCCCCGTATGCCGCCGACGAAGCCCTCGGCACCGTGTACATCCCCGTGGGCATGCCGCTCATGGACGAATACGGCGGCCATCGCCCGGGCCACAATCTCTTCGGCAATTCGCTCGTGGCGCTCGACGTGAAGACGGGCAAGCGCAAGTGGCATTTCCAGATGGTGCACCACGACATCTGGGACTACGACACGCCGATGGCGCCCAACCTCATGGACGTGACCATCGACGGCAAGCCGCGCAAGATCGTCGCGCAGCCCACCAAGCAGGGGTGGCTGTACGTGTTCGATCGCATCACCGGCCAGCCCATCTGGCCGATGCCGGAAACGCCGGTGCTCAAGAGCGGCGTGCCGGGTGAAGAGTCGGCGCCCACGCAGCCCATTCCCACGAAGCCCGCGCCGTATTCGCAGCAGGGGCTCGTGGAGGCGGATCTGATCGACTACACGCCCGCCATCCGCGACAGCGCGCTCGCGCTCGCGAAGAAGTGCCGCATGGGCCCGTACTACATTCCGCCAGCTGCGGCCGACGGCAAGGATGCCAGCGGCTACAAGTGCGCGTGGTATGCGCCGGGCGCGAGTGGCGGTGTGAACATCGACGGTGGCGCCACGATCGACCCGGAGACCGGGAAGATCTTCGTGGCGAGCATCACGGGGCTCAGCACCACCACGCTGCTCAACGATCCGTGCAGTGAGTTCGCCTACAGCTCGCCGGCCAGCAACTGCGGCCTGCTGGGCGCGCTGCCCACGCCGGAAGGGTACAAGAAGCCCGAGAACGTGGGCTTTGGCGGCCGCGCGTCGGGCTCCATGATCGGCGGCATCTCGATCGCCAAGCCGAAGGAGTACGGTGGCATCACCGCCTACGACCTCAAGACCGGCGACAAGGCCTGGTGGGCGCCCAACGCGGGATTCCTCAAGCAGACGAGCCGTGATCCGCTCTTTGCGGGCGTCACGCTGCCGCCGCTCCCGGGCCGTGGGCAGGCGCAGGCGATCACCACCAAGACGCTCGTGATTTACGGCACCGGCCGCAGCGGCGGTCTGCCGGGTGAGCCGCCCAAGCTGTTCGCGCTCGACAAGAACACCGGCAAGCAGGTGGCCGCCGTGCAGATCCCCGCGAAGACCACCGCCGTACCGATGACGTTCCTGCACAAGGGGCAGCAGTACATCGTGTTCGCGACGGGCGCCGAGGAGAACACGAGCCTGGTCGCGATGAAGCTGCAGAAGTAAAGCGGGGTCGGTCGCGTGCGGGGCTGAGGAGTCTTCAGTGTGCAGTGGACGTCATCAGTCGTCAGTTCAACTGAACACTGACCACTTCCACTGACCACTGAAAACTCCCCGGCCATGCACGCGCGCTCATTTCATCTTACTTCTTGCGCTCGTACCGCTTGAACGCCTTCTGCCCCACTTCGGCGCCGTAGATATTGCCCGCCGCATCGACAGCGACCCCTTCGGCGCTGCTGGTGTTGGCGGGCTTCGTTTCGGGGTCGGGGATGAACGCCGTCACTTCGCCGGTCTTCGCGCTACCGATGCGAATGCCGCGGGTCCAGGCGCCGTGCGGCGGGTTCACGGAGCCGCTTTCGGAATCGGCCACGTAGATGTTGTCGCTCTTGTCGATCCAGATGCCGCTGGGGCGGCTGAACTGATACCACGTGTCGAGGATCTTGAAATCCTTGTCCACGATGAGAATGCGATCGTTCCCGCGGTCGCCGATGAAGAGGCGCCCCTTGCTGTCGAACGCCAGCGCGTGCGGCTGGTCAAGCTGCCCTTCGCCCTTGCCCCAGGTGCCCCAACTCTTCTTGAGGGTGCCGTTCTTGTCGAACACGAGCACGCGCGCATTCGCGCCAGCACGCGACGAGTGCCCCTCGGCCACATAGATGTCGCCGTTGCTCGAAGTGACGATCGCGTTGGGCTGCCAGAAGAATGCCGTGTCACGCCCGCCACCGGGCTTGCCCAGCGACATGAGATACGAGCCGGTGGGGCTGAACTTGTGGATCTGGTGCCCCTTGCCGGCAGGCGCCTGCGTGGCGCCCAGCGTGCAGGCGCAATCCACCACCCAGATGTTGCCGTCGCGGTCCACGTGGATACCGTGCGGCGAGAGAATCATCCCGGCGCCGAATGAGGCCACCAGCTTGCCGCTCTGGTCGAACTTGAGGACCGGGGCAAGTGTTGAGCTGGCACAGTTATTCACGCTGCACCGCTCGGCCACCCAGATGTGCTTGCCGTCTTTGTCGATGGCTACGGCACTTGTGGAGCCCCAGGTGCGGCCGTCGGGAAGCTTGGCCCACCCCTCCACGGTGGTGTAGGGGTTGGGCTTGTCGTTCACCGGGGGCATGGTGGGCGACGACTGGGCGTCCAGTGCAGAAACGGACGCCGCGCAGAGCGCGGCGAGATAGGCGAGGCGGCGCATGGGCAGGGCGGGAGGTGGGGGGACTTCCTGAGGCTTCAGCGAAGTTGGGGCGCCGGCAACGGGTCGGCAACTGGGGCGGGTGCCGCTACGCCCCGCCGGTCATGATCGCCACCGCATCGGCCATGGTGATCGAGGCCGTATCCGCGAGTGCCACGCGCCGGCCGAGCCGCTGAATGTGGAGGCGATCCGCCAGCTGGAATACGTGCGGCATGTTGTGGCTGATCAGCACCACCGACAGCCCGCGAGCGCGCACGCGCTGGATGAGGTCGAGCACCATGCCGCTTTCGCGTACGCCGAGGGCGGCGGTGGGTTCATCGAGGATGACCACGTGGCGCGCGAAGGCGGCGCTGCGGGCCACGGCGATGCCCTGACGTTGACCGCCGGAGAGCGTCTCCACCGCCTGCGTGATGGAGCGCACGTTCACGCCAAGCGCTGCGAGCGATTCTGCGGCCTGCTGCTGCATGCGTGGGCGGTCGATCCAGCGGAGCAGCGTGCCCAGCGCACCGGGGCGACGGAGTTCGCGCCCCAGGAACAGGTTGTCGGTGATGCTCATGGCCGGCGCGAGCGCGAGGTCTTGGTACACCGTTTCGATCCCCGCCGCACGCGCATCGGCAGGCGATGTGAAGTCCACGCGCTTGCCGTCGAGCTCGATCGTGCCGCTGTCTGGGACGAGTGCGCCCGACAGTGCCTTGATGAGCGACGACTTACCCGCGCCGTTGTCGCCGATCACGGCGAGGATCTCACCGGCGCGCACATCGAAATCGGCACCGTCGAGCGCCACGACCTGGCCGTACTGCTTACGCAGGTCGCGGGCCCGCAGTACCACCGGCGCATTGGGCGCCACGCTCATGACGCCCTCCGCGACCACTGGTCGGTGGCCACGGCGAGGATGACCAGCACCCCCGTGACGAGGATCTGATACACCGACGACACGCCCATGAGCGTAAGGCCATTGCGGAACACGCCCACAATCAGGGCGCCGATCAGCGAGCCGGTGATCACCCCGCGCCCACCAAAGAGACTCGTGCCACCCAGTACCACGGCGGTGACCGTGTCGAGGTTCTCCGTCTGCCCGGCCTGCGGATCTCCCACGCCGGTACGCGCGACCGAGAGCAGCGCGGCCACCCCGTAGCAGAGCCCCGCCAGCGCGTACACGGCGAGCAGTACCCGTTCCGTATTAATCCCCGAGAGTCGCGCCGCTTCGCGGTTGTTGCCCACAGCGTACACGTGCCGGCCGCCGGCCGTTTCACGCAGCAGCCACCACGCGAGTGTGTACAGCACCACCATGAGCAGTGCCCCGTAGGCCACGGGCGTAACGCCTACGCGAAGCGTGTTACCGAGTGCAGTGAGCAGCGGCGGCAGGTCGGTGACGCTCTGCGCTTTCGAGATGATCTGCGTGAGCGCGAAGGCGATGTTCATCGTGCCCAGCGTCACGATGAACGGTGGCAGTCTGATGCGCGTGACCAGTAGGCCGTTCACCACGCCGGCCAGTGTGGTCACCCCAAGTCCGGTGGCCACTGCCATGGCGGGAGCGAATCCTGCGCGCGAGGCAAGCAGCGTCATCGCCATGCTGCCGAGTGCCATGACCATGCCGCACGACAGGTCGATACCGGCAGTGAGAATCACGAGCGTCTGCCCGATGGCCAAGACGCCCACCACCATCACCTGCTGTGTGATGAGGGAGAAGTTCTCGGGGGTGAGGAAGCGCGGGGACTGTGCCGCAAAGAAGAGACAGGCCAGCAGCAGGGCGATGAAGGGCCCGAAGGTCGCGAGCCGACGCGCCTGCTGCTGTACGGTCACTTGGTGCCCCAGCAGCGGGCGGTGCCTTCGTCGACGGAGAGGCTCTGTACGCCCGCGACCGGCTGCCCGGACACCAGCGCCACCCCCGTGTCAGTGAAGCCGCTCGGCTTCTTGCCGCTGCGGATGAACTCGAGGGCGGCCTGCACCCCGAGTTCCGCCATGCGGAGCGGATACTGCTGGGCCGTCGCGGCGAACTTACCGGCGGCCACATCGGCCACACCGCGGCATCCGCCGTCGACGGTGACGATGAACACATCCTGCTCACGACCGGCCTTCTGGAGCGCATTGTACGCACCGGCCGCGCTGGGCTCGTTGATGGCGTACACCACGTTCACGTTCGGCGCGCTCTGCAGGCAGTTTTCCATCACCGTCTGCGCCTTGGCCTGATCGCCCACGCTGTCGCCATGGCATACCACGTCGGCGGGCAGCGCGAGCTCGTTGCTGGTGCGGTCGTTGGACGCGAGCCCCATGCCCTGCAGAAAGCCATTGTGGCGCTGCGCGCCGGTGGGATGGCCGGGAATGAGATCGATCGTCACGATGCGCGCCGCCGCGCCCGCAAGCCGCGCCTTGGCGTATGCCCCGATCAGCTGACCCGCCTTGTAATTGTCGGTGCCGAAGAAGCCGTCGGTGGCATCGACCGGGTCGGTGGGGCTATCGAGCGCGATCACGAGGGCGCCGTTCTCCCGTGCTCTCTTCACCGTGGGAACGATCGCCTTCGCATCGCTGGCGGTGAGCAGGATGACCTTGGCCCCTGTCGCGAGCTGGTTCTCGATGGCCGCCACCTGGCCGGCGTTGTCGCCGTCGCTGCGGCCGGCGCCGGCGAGCAGGGTGGCCCCGCTGGCGGTAGCCGCCTGCTCGGCACCTTCCTTCATCTTCACGAAAAACGGGTTGGTCTCGGTCTTGGTGATAAGACCGATGATGGGCTGCTCGGCGGACTCGGTCTGGCACCCCAGCAGGGGGAGGGCGGCGAGCGTGGCTGCAGGAAAGAATGAACGTAGGCGCATGGGTGAAAGTTACGCCGCG
>NZ_JBIJCN010000062.1:0-13542 GCF_044344655.1 Gemmatimonas sp. | reverse complement strand
ACGCCGCGCGGTTCCGGAGTGCATCGTTGTGCGATGCGCGACCTCACGACCGGCTCCATCCCGAAGCACCTTGCCCGCCTCGCTCTGCCCATGGCGCTCGGGATGATCTTTCAGACGATGTACTACCTGGTGGATCTCTGGTTCGTCACGCGGCTTGGCGATGCGGCGGTGGCGGGGGTGAGTGCGGCGGGCAACGTCCAATTCATCGTCATGGCGCTCACGCAGGTGCTGGGGGTGGGCACGATGCCCCTCATCGCCAACGCGGTAGGGCGCAAGGATCGCGACGACGCGAATCTCGTGTTCAACCAGAGTGTGGTGTGGGCCTTCGTGTGCGCACTCGTCACCCTGATCGGTGGGGCCCTGCTGGCCGGCCCCTACATGCACACCGTGAGCGCCGATGCCGCCGCACGTGAAGCGGGGCTCTCGTATCTGCGCTGGTATCTGCCGGGGTTGGGGTTGCAGTTCGCGCTCGTCTCCATGGGGGCGGCGCTGCGCGGTACCGGGATCGTGAAACCCACCATGCTGGTGCAGATCGTGACCGTGGTGATGAACATCGTGCTCGCGCCGGTGCTGATCGCGGGGTGGGGCACCGGCAAGCCGCTGGGGGTGGCAGGGGCGGGACTCGCGAGCTCGCTGGCGATCGCGGTGGCGGTGGCACTGATGTTCGTGTACTTCCTGCGCCTCGAGCACTACGTGGGCTTCAGGCGGGACCTGTTACGCGCCCGTGGTGACGTGCTGGCGCGCATGCTGCGCATCGGCGTGCCGCCCGGCGCCGAGTTTGCGCTGATGTTCCTGTTCACCGCGGTGGTGTACTACGTGATCCGCGACTTCGGCTCGTCGGCGCAGGCCGGCTATGGCATCGGCTCCCGCGTGATGCAGTCGATCTTTCTTCCGGCCATGGCCGTGGCCTTTTCGGCGGCGCCGCTGGCGGGGCAGAACATGGGGGCGGGGCAGCCGCAGCGGGTGCGCGATACCTTCCGGTGGGCGGCGCTCATGGGCAGTGGCCTCATGGCGCTGATCACCCTGGCATGCCAGTGGCGGCCCGAGTGGCTTGTCCAGGGGTTCACCAACGAGGCCGGGGTGCTGATGGTGGCCACCGACTTCCTGCGCACCATCTCGTGGAACTTCGTGGCGTCGGGGCTGATCTTCACCTGCAGCGGGATGTTTCAGGCGCTGGGGAACACCGTGCCGTCACTCGTCAGCAGTGCGTCGCGCCTCGTCACCTTTGCCGTGCCGGCGCTGTGGCTGGCTCAACGTCCGGGATTCCAGTTGCGTCATGTCTGGGTGTTGTCGGTGATCACCATGACGGTGCAGGCAGGATTCACGCTCTGGCTGCTGCGGCGCGAACTGCGCCGACGGGCCGTGATCGAACCGGGGCTGACGGTTGCGGCCGGCTGATCCCGGCGACAGCTTCGGACGACTCCCCTCCTCGATCACCTACCCCACATGGCTCGGAGCCTCCTCGCCATCGCCACCGGTTTCGTGCTGATCGCACTGCTCAGCTTTGGAACCGATGTGGCGCTCAAGTCCGCCATGCCCTCATTGTATGAGGCCGACGGTAGTACGAGCAGCGTCCCGCTGCTGGTGCTCACCATCGCCTATGTGGGGCTGTACGCGACGGCCGGCTGCTACCTCGCGGCCCGCATGGCCCCCTCGCGCCCCATGCGGCACGCCGTCATTCTCGGCATACTCGGTTTGATCTTCAACATTGCCGGGGCAATCGTCATGTGGCACACGGCGCCGGTGTGGTATCATGGCGTATCGCTGCTGCTGGTCATGCTCTGGGCATGGCTCGGCGGGCGGATGCGCGAGCAGGAGCTCGCCAACGCCTCTTCCCATCGAACCGTTCCGGTATGATGCGAAGGTTCCGCGGTCGGCTGGCTGCGCTGGTCAGTATGGCGGGCCTCTCCCTGACCGCGGCAGCGTGCGGTCCACGTGGCCCGGTCTCGGCGTCGGACACAGTGGTGCAGTTCTACGTGATGCTCGAAGTGAGCGGCGTGCGCTCCATCCCCGAGCCGCGTGCGCTCCTCGCTTTGGAGCCGTATCTCACGCCATCACTCGCGGCGCAGTTGCGCGCGGCGTACGTGTATCGTGATTCGGTCGTGGCTGCCGGTGCCCGTGGCCCAGCGCCCTTCTCCGAGGGAGATCCGTTCAGCGGGCTCTTCGAGGGGCAGACCCAGTACGTGATAAAGAACACCACCACGCGGGGCGACAGCGCTTTTGTGCTCGTCAACTTCTCCAACACCGAGCAGAAGCCCCCCGTCTCGTGGAACGACACGGTGGTGGTGGTACGGGCCGACCGCACCTGGCGCGTGGCGGACATCCGCTACGGCGCCGGGTGGGAATTCGGCTATCGCGGTGCCCTCACGCAGCTCCTGTCGAAGCGCTGACCGCGCGCCGACGGCGCTGTCCACTTCCTGCCACGGCGGTCTACCGATGATCCGCAGACTTCTTGCGTCTCTCATGCTCCCGGTGCTTCTCTCGGGGGCTGCCGCCACCGCAGGGGCCCAGGGCAATGTGCTGCCTACGCCGCGCCTTGTGGTGGATAGCGCTGATCCTATTGCAGTGATGGTGTCGCGCCTCGATCTGGAACGCTACAAGGCGACCATCAAGGGGCTGACCGCCTTCGGGGATCGCCGGCAGGGTACCAAGCGCAATCGCGACGCGATCGATTGGATCGAGGCGCAGCTTCAGAGCTATGGCTGTACCAACACCGAGCGGCTCACGTATCAGTTCAACCCGCCCGCGCCGACCCCGCGCCCGGCGGGGGCTGGCAACGCGCCGGCGCGTCCGCAGGGGGTGCAGATGGCGGCCGGCGGTGGACGGGCGCGTGGCCTGCGTACCCGCACCGGCGTGAACAACGATTCGCTGCGGCAGCCCGACGCGCGGCTGCGGGCGCTCAATGCGGAGCCGAGCATGCCCGGCGAACGGCAGGAAGTGTACTGCACCAAGGTTGGCACCACCCGCCCCGACGAGATGTATATCGTCGGCGCGCACATGGACGGCATCGGCTGGGGTGAAGCGGCCAATGATGACGCGTCGGGCACGGCGATCGTCATGGAGCTGGCGCGCATCTTCAGCGACCCGGCAGTGCAGACGGAGCGCTCCATTCGCTTCGTGCTGTGGAACAATGAGGAGACGGGGCTCAACGGCGCGCGCGCCTACGTGGAGCAGCGGGCCAAGTTGCAGGGAATCGAGGAGCCCAAGGGGTCGGGCAAGTACCCGGAACCCAAATGGCTCGGCATGATCCAGCACGACATGATGCTCTTTGATCACGGCATGCCCAGCCCCGACGGCACGATGCGCAAGGCACAGCGCCCCGAGGCCGACGTGAACATCGAGTTTCAGTCCAACTCGACGATGGCGAAGCCGTCGGCCGATCTCGCCTGGTTCCTGCACGGCATGAACGCGAAGTATGCGACCGACTACCCCGCGCAGGTCGGGCCGCACATGACCAACACCGACTCCGGCCCCTTCCAGGACCTCATTCCGGCGATCTCACTGCGTGAGAACGAGCGCGGCACGCAGGTGGGGAGCGGGTGGGATCCACACTGGCACCAGCCCACGGACCTCTTCGCCACCTTCAACGACGCGGACTTCCGGCTGGGGCTCAATGCGGCGCAGACCACACTGAGCGGTGTGGCCAAGCTGGTGAACGCGACGTTCAGGAAGTAACGCTCAAACGGTACGCATCGGTGGAATGCGCTGCGCCCACGGGCGGGCGCGTTCCAGCTGACCGGCCACGCGGAACAACGTGGCCTCATCACCGAAGCGGGCAACGAACTGCGTACCGATCGGGAGTCCGGCCGCGTTCCAGTGCAACGGCACCGACATGGCGGGCTGACCGGTCACGTTGAAGAGCGGCGTAAAGGGAATGAAGCCGAACACTTCACGCGCGGTCTGATCAAGCAGCCCTCCGGCCTTGAGCACACCACCAAGCCCGAGTCGGCCCAGGAGCGAGAGCGCCAGTCGCTCGCTGAGCGTTGGCTGCAGCGCCCCGATGGCGAAGGGCGGGGTGCCGAGTGTGGGGGTGACGAGCACGTCGTACTTCGTGAAGAAGGCACCGCAACTGCGGCCGGCCAGCTGCAGGTCGCGCACGGCCGTTGCGTAGTCACTCGCCTTGTAGGCGGCGCCCACGAGCCCCAGTGCCCACGTGGCCACTTCCACGTCGTCGGAGCGCGGGGCACGTCGAAGCTGGCGTCCCATCCACTCGATGTCGGCGCGGCACTCTGCCGCCACCACGGTGAGGAAGGCGCGCGCCAACCGCTGGCCGTCCACGACCGGTTCTGCGCGCTCCACGTGGTGCCCCAGCGATGCGAGCAGCGCCGCCGTGTCGTTCAGCGCGTCCACGCAATCCGCGTGCACCGTGCTGCCGAAGAACGGCGTGCTCGATATGGCAATGCGCAGCGCGCCGGGCTCGCGCGTGACTTCCTCGAGATACGGACGTGCCTGCGCCGGGCAGGCCACCGGGGGGCCAGCGTCCTCGCCGGCGGTCACGTCGAGCATGGCAGCCGAATCGCGCACGCTGCGCGTCAGCACATGTTCCTGCGCGAAGCCACGCCACGCATCACCCAGGTCCGGGCCCGTGGGCACGCGCCCGCGGGTGGGCTTGAGGCCGAACACCCCGTTGCAGGAGGCGGGAATACGCAGCGAGCCGCCGCCGTCGCCACCGTGGCCGATCGGCACGATGCGGGCGGCCACCGCGGCCCCACTGCCACCGCTCGAGCCGCCGGGGGTGCGTGTGGTGTCCCATGGATTGCGCGCCGGCCCGAGGGCTTCGCTCTCGGTGAACGGCGTGAGGCCAAACTCCGGCGTATTGGACTTGCCCACGAACACCGCGCCCGCGCGCCGGTAGCGCGCCACCAGCTCCGAGTCGTGCGGCGGGATGACCTGCTGCAGCGCGCGTGTACCGTGGCTGGTGGGCACGCCGGCGATCGTAGCCTGCAGGTCCTTGATGAGCATCGGCACCCCGGCGAAGGGCGCATCCACCGGGGCCCGTCGAGCCATCTCGCGCGCCAGCGTGTCGAGCGGGCGGACCACGGCATTGATAGCGGGGTTGCGCGCCGCCACACGGGCGAGGGCGGCTTCCGTCACTTCGGTGGCGGAGACTTCGCCGCGGCGGACCAGATCGGCTAAGGCCAGGCCGTCCAGCGTATCGTACTCGGGGAAGGGAAGGCTCATCCCCAATACTCGCGCCGTCGCTAATCTTCGTCCATGCGTGCTGACCCGAAATCATGGTGGAAACCCTTCGCCCGCCCGCGGTGGGCTGAGCTGCTGCTCGCCTCCACGGTCGCCACCGCCATACCGGCGACCGGTGCCACGAGCGCCGTCGCTCAAGGCGCGCCGTCTGCCAAGGCGCCCGCCATTCCCCGTGAGTTCCGCGGCGTATGGGTGGCGAGTGTGGCCAACATCGACTGGCCCTCGAAGCCGGGGCTAAGCAGCTGGCAGCAGCAGGCGGAGCTCATCGCGCTCCTCGACCGCGCGCGCGCCCTGCGCCTGAATGCAGTGCTGCTGCAGGTGCGTCCCGCGGGCGACGCGTTGTACCACTCTCCGTTCGAGCCGTGGTCGTCGTACCTGACGGGTGTGGAAGGGCGTGCTCCCGAGCCCTACTACGATCCGCTCGCCTTCGCGGTGCGCGAGGCGCATGCCCGCGGGCTCGAACTGCATGCGTGGCTCAATCCCTATCGAGCCCGCCACCCCACCATGAAAGGCCCCAATGCGTCCACCCACATGGCCAACACGAAGCCGCAGTGGGTGAAGCGCTACGGCAACTACCTGTGGATGGATCCCGGCGAGCCGGGGGTGCTGGCGCATTCGGTGCAGGTCGCGCTCGACGTGGTGAAGCGGTACGACGTGGACGGCATCCACGTGGATGACTACTTCTACCCGTACCCCGAGGCGGACAGCAATAAGGTGGAGGTGCCGTTCCCCGACAGCGGGTCGTACGCACGTTATCGGGCACGTGGTGGTCAGCTCGGCGTGTCCGATTGGCGTCGCAACAACGTGGATCGCTATGTGCAGCAGGTGTACGAGCGCACCAAGGCGATCAAGCCATGGGTGAAGGTGGGGATCAGCCCCTTCGGCATCTGGCGCCCCGGCTATCCGCAAAGCGTGCAGGGGTTCGACGCGTACGAAAAGCTCGCTGGCGATTCGCGCAAGTGGCTCCACGAGGGGTGGGTGGACTACTTCACGCCGCAGCTCTACTGGCCCATCGCGCGCCCCGCGCAGAGCTACCCGGTGCTGCTCGACTGGTGGATCGGTGAGAATCTCAAGGGGCGGCACATCTGGCCCGGGCACAACTCGAGCCGCGCCGCCAACGGCGGACCGGAGTGGGCGCCCGACGAGTTGAACAATCAGGTCCGCGCCACGCGCGCCACCACGGCGCGGGGGCAGGGAGCCACCGGCGATGTCTTCTTCAGCATGAAGTCGCTGGTGCCGGCGACGCTCGCCGACCGGCTCACGAATGAGTTGTTCCAGCAGGACGCACTCGTGCCGGCATCGCCGTGGCTGGGGGCCGTACGACCGACCGCGCCCGTGGCGCGCCTGCGGCGTGATCCATCGTCGCGCGAGATCGTATTGCTGGTCACCCCGGGCAAGCGAGCGCGGTGGATCACCGTACGCACGCTGCATGATGGGGTATGGAGTCACCGGGTCCTGCCGTCGTCCTTCACGCAGCTGGTGGTGAGCGATTCCTCGCGGCGTGCGCCGTCGCGCGTGGTGGTCTCCACCGTGGATCGCGTGGGGCGGGAGAGTGCGCTGGTGACGCTCGAGGGCGTGCGCTGATGGCGCTGGTGTCGCTGCAGGAGGTGCGCGTGGCATTCGGCGGCCCGCCGGTACTCGATGGTGCCAACTTCGCCATCGAGCGGGGCGAACGGGTGTGCGTGCTGGGGCGCAATGGCGCCGGCAAGAGCACTTTCATGCAGGTCCTCGACGGTACGCTGCTCCCCGACAGCGGCCTCGTGGTGCGGCAGGGAGGCGTGACCATCGCGCGCCTCGAACAGGATGTGCCGCGCACGCTCACCGGCACGATGTTCGACATCGTGTCGGCCGGGCTGGGTGAGGCCGGGGCACTGCTGGCGCGCTACCATGCGGCGTCGGTGCGCGTGACCACCGACTACTCTGAGAAGGCGCTGCAGGAGCTCGATCGCTTGCATCGACAGGTGGATGCGGCCAACGCGTGGCAGCTGCATCTCCGGGTGGAGAAGGCGCTGCAGCACCTGGGGCTCGACCCCGAGGCCCGCATCGAGCAGGCCAGTGGCGGTCGTACCCGTCAGGCCCTGCTGGCGCGTGCGCTCGTGAACGCGCCCGATGTGCTGCTGCTCGACGAGCCCACCAATCATCTCGATATCGATGCGATCGAGTGGATGGAGCAGTTCCTCATCGACGAGGGCATCACGCTGCTATTCGTGACGCACGATCGCGCATTTCTGCGGCGGGTGGCCACGCGCATTGTGGAGCTGGATCGCGGACGGCTTGCCGACTACGGCTCCACGTACGAGACGTATCTCGAACGGAAGGAGCAGGTCCTCCACGCCGAGGCCAAGGAGTGGGAAGACTTCGATCGGCGGCTCGCCATCGAGGAAACGTGGATCCGCACCGGAATCCAGGCGCGGCGCACCCGCAACGAGGGGCGCGTGCGGTCGCTCGAGGCCATGCGCGTGGAGCACGCGCAGCGCCGTGAGCGCGTGGGCACCACCCGCGCCCAGATTCAGGAAGCCGAGCGCTCGGGCCGCCTCGTGCTGGAAACGCAGGGGCTCACCTTTGCGCACGGCGCACGCCCCATCGTGCGCGACCTCACCACCACCATCATGCGTGGTGATCGGGTGGGGCTCGTGGGCCCCAACGGCTCGGGGAAGACCACGCTCATCAAGCTGCTGCTCAAGGAGTTGGAGCCGCAGGCAGGGAGCGTCCGGCACGGGACGAATCTCGACATCGCCTACTTCGATCAGCTGCGCGAGCAGCTCGATCCGGACAAGAGTGTGATCGAGGCCGTCGGCGACGGGACCGACTGGGTGCAGGTCGGCGGCCAACGCCGCCATATCCACGGCTACCTCTCCGACTTCCTCTTCTCGGCTGACCGCGCGCGCACGCCCATTCGCGCGCTGAGCGGTGGTGAGCGGAACCGCGTACTGCTGGCACGGCTGTTCACGAGGCAGTTCAACGTGCTGGTGCTCGACGAGCCCACGAACGACCTCGACATGGAGACGCTCGATGTGCTCGAACAGCTGCTGGTGGAGTTCAGTGGCACCCTGCTGCTGGTGTCGCACGATCGCGCCTTCCTCGATGCGGTGGTGAGCAGCACGCTCGTTTTCGAGGGACAGGGCGCGGTGAAGGAGTACGCGGGCGGCTATTCCGACTGGGTGCGCCAGCGTCCCGCGCTGCCGGACGCGCCACCGGCGAGCAAGGCGCCGGCTGCTGCGCCGGCAACACCGGTGGCCGCGCCCACCGCGCTGGTCACGTCCAAGAAACGGAAGCTCTCCTATAAGGAGACCAAGGAGCTCGAAGCGCTCCCCGATCGCATCGCTACGCTCGAAGGCGAGCGCGATGCGGCGGCGGCACTGCTGGCCGACCCGAATGTGCTGCGGGATGGACAGCGTGTGCTCACGGTCAATGCCGGTCTCGCGAAGTTGGAGGATGACCTCCTCGTAGCCATGGCGCGCTGGGAAGAGCTGGAGACCCTCGCGTCGGCATAGCGCGGACGCAGGGTGGTGCAAGCCGTTCACTGGTCGTAAGGTTGGGCGGTGCGATTTCGTCGGTTCGGTCTTGTCTGGTCACTCGCCCTCCGGAGTTCTCCCCGTGCCCGTGCGTGTACTCTCGTCTGCTCTTCTTGCCTGCGGGTTAGTCCTCCCGGCGTCGCTTGCGGCGCAGGGCCCCGGCATCCCGCCGAGTACCGGCCAGACGTTCCCGGCCGATCCGAAGGCCAGCGTGCCGCCGCTCTCACAGTTCATGGGGACCACCACCAGTGAGCTGGCAGATGTGATCACGCGCTTCGCCGCCGATCAGGCGGCGCTGCAGCGCCGGTACGATGCCCCTGATTCGAAGGCGCAGCGCACCCGCATGCGCGCCTTCTTCTCCACCTGGCGTGACCGACTGCGCGACCTGGACTTCGGCGCGCTGTCGCAGGACGGCAAGGTGGACTACGTGCTGCTCGACAACCACCTGCGTTACCAGCTCGATCTCATGGCGCGCGAGGACAAGCAGATGGCGGAGATGGCGCCGCTGCTCCCCTTCGCCGATGCGCTGCTGGCGCTGCACGAGGCGCGCCGCGACCTGACCAGCATCGACTCGCCAAGGGCCGCGCGACTGCTGGCTGATGTGACCAAGCAGATCGACAGCCTGCGGCAGACACTCGAACCCGCCGCCCCGCGCGCTGCGAGCGATAGTGCGCGCGCGCCCCGCGCCCCCGCCCCCAAGGTGTCGCGCACGGTAGGCAACCGTGCCGCCGATCAGCTCGATCAGATCCGCGCAACGGTCGGCACCTGGTATCGCTTCTATGGCGGCTACGATCCGGTCTTTACCTGGTGGGCGGCCAACCCGTACCAGAAGCTCGATGAGGCGATGCGCCGGTATGCGCAGACGATCCGCCAGCGGGTGGTGGGCCTTCAGGTGGCGAGCACCGCGCCAGGATCCGCAGCGGCGGCCGGCCCCGGTGGCGCCGGCGGAGCGGGGGCACAGCCCCCGCGGAGCGCGGCGGGCGCCAACGAGCCGATTATCGGTGACCCCATCGGCGCCGAAGGGCTGGCGATGGATCTTCGGCATGCCATGATCCCGTACACGGCCGACGAACTGATCGCGATCGCCGAGCGCGAGTATGCGTTCAGCGAGGCCGAGGCGAAGAAGGCCGCGCGCCAGCTTGGTTTCGGAGACGACTGGAAGGCGGCGATGGAGAAGGTGAAGAACGCCTACGTGGCGCCCGGCAAGCAGCCGGATCTCATCCGCGATCTCGCCAACGAAGCCGAAGCATTCTTCGCCAAGCGCGACTGGGTGACCATTCCGGCGCTCGCGCGCGAGGACTGGCGCATGGAGATGCTGTCGCCCGAGCGGCAGCGGGTGAGCCCGTTCTTCCTCGGTGGCGAGAACATCCTCGTGTCGTATCCCACCAACGACATGACGGACGAGGAGAAGATGATGAGCATGCGCGGCAACAATCCGCACTTCTCACGGGCCACCGTCTTTCACGAGCTGAATCCCGGTCATCACCTGCAGGGCTTCATGACGGCACGCTACAACACGCACCGTCGCCTGTTCAATACGCCGTTCTGGAACGAGGGGATGGCGCTGTACTGGGAGATGTTCCTCTGGGATCACGACTTCCATGTGCGCCCAGAAGACCGGCTCGGTGCGCTCGCGTGGCGCATGCACCGCAGTGCGCGCATCGTCTTCTCGCTCAGCTTCCACCTGGGCAAGATGACGCCGGAGCAGTGCATCGAATACCTGGTAGACAAGGTGCCGTTTGAACGGGCAAACAGCGAGGCGGAAGTGCGTCGCTCATTCAACGGGTCGTACTCGCCGATCTATCAGGCCGCGTACATGCTCGGCGGACTGCAGCTGCGTACGCTCTACAAGGAGCTCGTGACGGGCGGCAAGATGACGGACCGCGAGTTCCACGACGCGCTCTACCGCGGCGGCCCCATGCCGATCGCCATGGTGCGCGCGCGTCTCGCGAAGACGCCACTCACGCGCGATGGCGCGGCGCCGTGGAAGTTTGCAGAGCAGCTTCCGGCGCCGCGGCCGTTTCCGGTGCCCTGACGCGTCACTTGAGTGTCGGCGTTACCTCGAGGTTGTGAAACACGAAGCTGTAGACGTCGGCCATCTCTTCGATCTGTTTGGACAGCGACGAGCTGCCGTGCCCGGACTTGGTCTCGATGCGAATCAGCACCGGGGTATCCCCCCGGTGCGCTTCCTGTAGCCGCGCCGCGAACTTGAACGAATGGGCCGGTACCACGCGATCGTCGTGATCGGCGGTGGTGATGAGCGTGGCCGGGTACGACACGCCGTCGCGCAGGTTGTGCAGTGGGGAATACGCGTACAGGTACCGGAACCCTTCGGGGTCATCGCTCGAGCCGTAATCCGCGATCCAGTTCCAGCCGATCGTGAACGTGTGGAAGCGCAGCATGTCCATGACGCCAACGGCCGGCAGCGCCACCTTGGCCAGCTCCGGACGCTGCGTCATGATGGCCCCCACGAGCAGGCCGCCGTTCGAGCCCCCCTGTACGGCCAGCTTGTCGCTGCGTGTGTAGCCAGTGGCGATCAGCCACTCCGCCACGGCGATGAAGTCGTCGAAGACATTCTGCTTCTTCTCCTTCATGCCCGCCTGGTGCCACGCTTCGCCGTATTCGCCACCGCCGCGCAGGTTGGCCTGCACGTACACGCCGCCCTGCTCGAGGAAGGCCACGCGCAGCGCGCTGAACGCCGGCGGCAGCGACACGTTGAACCCACCGTACGCGTAGAGGATCGTGGGGTTGTTGCCGTCGAGTACCAGCCCCTTCTTCGCCACGATGAACGCCGGCACGCGTGTGCCGTCCTTGCTGGTCACGAACACTTGCCGTGTTTCGAACCGTGACGGGTCGAAGGGCAGCTGCACCGCGCGGTAGACGCTGCTCGCGCCGGTCGCGAGGTCGTAGCGGTAGACCGTCGCCGGCGCCGTGAACGAGGTGAAGGTGTAGAAGAGCTGCGTGGCGTCGTGCGCGCCTGCAAAGCCCATCGCCGTGCCCAGGCCGGGCAGCTCCACCTCGCGCTCCAGCGTGCCGTCGTAGCGATAGGCAAACACGCGCGAGGTGACGTCCTTGAGGTACTGCGCGAACAGGCGCCCGCCGGTGGTGCTGACCCCTTCGAGCGGTTCCTCGCGCTCGGAGATGACCGTCTGCCAGTGCGATTCGGCCGGATGCCTGGGGTCGATGCGTACGACGCGCTGATTCGGCGCATGCCGGTTGGTGAGGACCAGCAGCGTGTCACCGTCGTTGTCGAGCACGGCGAACTGATCGTCGAACTCCGGCCAGACCGGCAGGAACTCCGCGTGGGGATCCCGCAGGTCCTTCACCAGAAGCGCGTTGCCATCCTTGCCCTTGCCGCGGTCACTGATCGACAGCACGGCAAAGCGCTCGTCTTCCGTGGTGCCGAGGATGTGGAAGCGCTGCAGGTTCTCGGGATCGTGATACACCAAGCGGTCGGCCGACTGAGGGGTACCCAGCCGGTGGTAGTACACCTGGTGGTCGTCGTTCCGCGCCGAGTAGGCCCCTTCGCCCTCAGCGGGCTCGGGGTACCGGCTGTAGTAGAAGCCGTCGCCCTGCCACGCGATCGCCGACACCTTCACCCAGTCAATGACGTCGGGGAGACTGGCGCGCGAGTTCACCTCAATGACCCGAATCTGCTGCCAGTCGGAGCCGGCGTGGCTGACCATGTAGGCGATGTGGCGGCCGGCCCGGTCGAAGGTGAGCCCAGCCACGCGGGTGGTCCCGTCGGCCGACAGCGCATTGGGGTCGAGCAGCACCTCGGCCGGGCCGTCCTCGCCGCGCTGGAGGTAGTAAACCGGCTGGTTCTGCAGTCCATCGTTGCGGGCGAAGAGGAACCACGGCCCCTTCTGCTCCGGAGCCGACGAGCGCGGATAGTTGACCAGCGTGGTCATCCGCTCGCGGAGCGCTTCACGGTAGGGGATGCCCTCGAGATAGCCGAAGGTCACCACATTCTGTTGCTCGACCCAGCCGGCGGTTTCCTGGGAGAGGTCATCTTCCAGCCAGCGGAATGGGTCGGCGACCGGCGTACCGTGATACAGGTCGACCTGATCGACCTTGCACGTGGCGGGATAGGGCAGCGTGGGCATGCTGGGAGTGTAGCAGGGAGGGGGAGGGGGGTAGCATGCCGGGCCTTAACCACCTATGCTTCGAAGCTACCCCAGAACTTGGGATTCGTACCCGCAGTAGTCCCGAAGGCTCGTCCGGCATTCGTCGGCCCCGCCTCGGTGGCGATGCCACGTCGGTCCCGGCCGGAAGAATTCGCTTCCGCGTCCGCGTCATGGCCTCTCGCACCGGACACCTCTCGATTCGCGCACCGTTCGATCGGCGCGCGGTGGGAGCCCCGGATCGGCAGCACCTCGAATCGGCCGGTTCTCTCGGCCTTGGAGTACCCATGCATCCGTTTATCGAGACCCAGAAGGAGTGGATGAAGGACGTCGCGCCGTTCCGCGCCGGTGACACCGTTCGTGTCAACGTACGCGTGAAGGAAGGCGATAAGGAGCGCATCCAGGCTTTTGAAGGGGTCTGCATTGCCCGTCGTGGCGCTGGCGTGAGCGAGACGTTCACGGTCCGGAAGGTGTCGAATGGCGTCGGCGTGGAGCGCATCTTCCCGGTGCACAGCCCGATGCTGGCCGACATCGTCGTGGTCCGTCGTGGCGTCGTGCGCCGCGCCAAGCTGTACTACCTGCGCGACGTGACGGGCAAGGCGGCCCGCATCAAGGAGCGCAAGGTCGTTCGTCCGGCCAAGTAAGCACTCCGTCCGGTCGCGGGGGCCAACGCGCGGTGGCTCGCTGGAGCCCGATCGAGCGTT
>NZ_JBIJCN010000065.1:0-11947 GCF_044344655.1 Gemmatimonas sp. | reverse complement strand
CTTGCTGGCCGGGGTGGATGAAGTGGGACGGGGCCCCTTAGCGGGCCCCGTTGTCGCATGTGCTGTCGTGATGCCCCCGGACCGGCGGGCGATTGCCGGCGTCAATGACTCCAAGCAGCTCGACCACGCCACGCGCGTGGAACTCGCCGCCCGCATTCGTGAGCAGGCGCTGGTGATTGCCCTCGGCGCCGCCAGCGCACGCGAGGTGGATCGCCTCAACATCTATCACGCGACCGTCGTGGCGATGCAGCGGGCGCTCACGCGGGCCACGGCCCGGCTGGGGCACGCGCCGCATCATGTGCTGGTGGATGGCAAGCCGATCCGCACGCTCGGGGTGGTGCACACCGCCGTGGTGAAGGGCGACGCCAAGTGCTACCACATCGCCTGCGCCAGCATCATCGCCAAGGTCACGCGTGACCGGCTCATGACGGCGCTCGCTGCGCGCTACGGTGCGTATGCATGGGAGCGCAACAGCGGCTACGGCACGCTGCATCACCGCCAGGCGCTCGCGGAATGCGGGCTTACGCCACATCATCGTCGGAGCTTCTGCCTGGACGCGCAGGTTGCTCTGGTGTTCGAGGCCGGGTCGGTTTCCCCCATTCAGGATGTGCGCAATGACTGATGCGTTCCCCACGGGTTTCTCCCATGCAATGACGCCGGCTCATGCGGCGGTCTTCCGCCCGGGACTGCTGGACGGACAGGTTTGCCTCGTCACGGGCGGCGGCACGGGTATCGGCCTCGGTATCTCGGAACTGCTCGCGGAGCTCGGCGCGCATGTGGTGATCGCAAGCCGAAAGCCGGCGCATCTCGAGGCCGCGCTTGCGGCCATCACGGCCCGCGGACACCAGGCGAGCGTGGTGCCGCTCGACGTGCGTGATCCCGAGCGCGTGCAGGCGGTGGTGCAGGAGGTCGCCGCGCAGCACGGTCGTATCGATCTGTTGGTGAACAACGCCGCCGGCAACTTCTACGCGCCCAGCGCCACGCTCTCGCCCAACGCGTGGAAGGCCGTGGTGGAGATCGACCTGTACGGGACGTTCTACTGCTCGCAGGCGGTGTATCCCATCATGGCACAGCAGGGCGGCGGACGCATCGTGAGCACGAGCATGACACTGCACTATCGTGGTTGGCCGCTGATGGCGCACGCCACCGCCGCCAAGGCCGGCGTGGATGCGCTCACGCGCACCCTCGCGGTCGAGTGGGCCCCGCAGCGCATTCGGGTGAACGCCATCGCGCCGGGCCCCATTCCCACCGAAGGGGTGCGGAAGGCCTTCACGCCGCCGGCCGATAGTGGTGTGCCAGACCTTTTTGCCGCTGCGGAAGAGAAGATGGCGGAATACGCCCGCACCGGCATTCCCCTCGGTCGATGGGGATCACCGCGCGATATCGCCAACATGGTGGCGTTCCTCGCCTCTCCTGCGGGAGATTGGATCACCGGCGCGATTTTTGTGGTAGACGGCGGCGAGTGGTTGGCGAAGGCGCCGGCGTGACCCTCACGTCTGGTTCGCGTGACTCCCGTCACACGAGGAGGGAGAAACCGGCATTCGCGTGACCGGAGTCACAGCGCGACCTGCTGTTTGGTGAGACGTTCCGGATGTGGTTTGCTGAGCATCTGCCGCGACATGCCGTCGCGTGACGGCTGCGGCGCAACCATCACGCGACATCACCACGAACATGAGGCAGGACCAATGCGACAGGCACGGAATGTGGCAGTGATGGTTCTCGCGGTGGGCACGCTGAGCGCCTGTGCAACGAAGGGGTTTGTTCGCCGGGGGCTCGAGGAGCAGCGCATGGCGCTCGATTCCGAGCGGTCGGCTCGCGAGGCTGGCGACGGGGCGCTGCGCACTGAGATGAATGGCCTGCGGACGGATCTCGCCACCTTGCGCAATGACTTGACCGCGTTGCGCACCGACTTCAACACGCGCATCACGGCGATGGAGAATCAGGTGACATTTGCCATGCCGGTCCATTTTGGTTTCGATGATGCCGCGGTCCGCCAGCAGGATGAGGCAGCGCTCGAGAAGTTTGCGCAGGTGGCCAGCGCGCACTATCGGGGGGCGACGATCACGATCGAAGGGTTTGCAGACCCGGCCGGGTCGCAGGCCTACAACCTCCGCCTCTCGCGTGAGCGCGCTGACGCCGTGCGCGACTATCTCGTGAGCAAGGGGATGAATGGTGCGGCGTTGCGCACCGTGGGGTACGGCAAGGCGCGGCTCGTGCGCCCCGGCGCGAAGGCCGGTGACGATGGCGCAGAGCTCAACCGTCGAGTGACGTTCGTGGTGGAAACGCCGTCCGGCGCCGGTGCCGCCACGGTCGCCGCGCTGACGGCAAACCACTGAGCGGTCGATTGAAAAAAGCGCGGCGGGTGCCTGAGGCATCCGCCGCGCTTTTCGCCATGACCGGGGTGGGGATCGAACCCACGACCTACGGATTAAAAGTCCGCTGCTCTACCGACTGAGCTACCCGGTCGACCGGTCCCGAGGGACCCGAAGAACCATGGTGTACAATGGGGAAGAATCGCCGGTTTGACGGTGACGGTCAACCGGCGTTCGATCATTACTGCTTGGACCGCTTCAGCATGGCCTCACGCACTGCGCGGAATTCGTTGCCTACGCGCCACTCAGGGCCCTTGTTCGCGTTGCCCACGCGGTACCCCATGGTCAGCAGCAGGTGCAGGTCCTGCACGGCACCGCTGAGATCCCAGTCGGGTTTGATCTCGTCCTGCGGGGCATGGTAGTCGTTGGCCGTGTACTCGTCACGCTTGCGACGACCATAGCCCGCCCCTTTGCCGATCACGTCCACGCCGGGTTCCGCGTAGAACGCCGGAACGCCCTGCTTGGCGAAGTGGAAGTGATCGGAACGGTAATAGAATCCCTTTTCCGGTTCGGCATCCGGCGTGAGTGTGCGCTGTTGCGCGGTGGCGATGGCCTGCGCGTAATCGTCAAGCTCGGAGTTGCCGAGTCCAATCACCACCAGGTCGCTGGTCGGACCCCAGAGACTCAGCATGTCCATGTTGATATTCGCCACGGTCTGCGCGAGCGGATAGACCGGGACGGCCGCGTAGTATGCCGCCCCCAGCAATCCCTGCTCCTCGGCGGTCACGGCGAGGAACAGGATCGTTCGCTTCGGCTTCACCGGCATGGCCATGAATGCCTTGGCGAGCGTGAGCAGTCCGGCGGTGCCCGTCGCGTTGTCGGCCGCGCCGTTGTAGATGCTGTCGCCCTTGACCGGCACGCCCACCCCGAAGTGATCCCAGTGCGCGGTGTACACCACGTATTCGTTCCGGAGCGCCGGATCACTGCCGTCGATTTTCGCGATCATGTTGCGTGACGCGACTTCGCGGAGGGCGTTCTCGAGGGTCACGGTAGCCGTCACGCCCAGCGGGACGGGCGTGAACTCGGGAGTGACCGCGCTGGCCTTGAGCGAATCGAGATTGTGTCCCGAGAGTGCGAAGAGCGCCTTCGCCTTGTCCAACGTGATCCACCCCTCCACCGCCGCGCGGGACATGTTGCGGTCCGGGGCCACGAGGTCGAATTGCTCGGCCGTCTTCCCCTGTACGACGGAGAATGGGTAGCCGGCTGGTCCTGCCTCGTGGATCAGCAGTACACCCGCCGCCTTGTGCTTGATAGCCTGCTCGTACTTGTAGGTCCAGCGTCCGTAATACGTCATGCGTGGACCACCGAAGCGCGACGTATCCGCGAGCGGCGGATCGTTCACCAGCATGACGAGCGTCTTGCCGGCCACGTCCATGCCCTTGAAATCGTCCCAGCCGAATTCCGGAGCCTCAGTGCCGTAGCCCACGAACACGAGCTCCGACTGCGCGAGCTTCGCCGTGGGCTCCACATGCTTGGTCCACGCCACATAGTCGTCGCGCCAGCGCAGCTGCTGCGTGGTGCCGCCCTTGGCGAAGGTGAGCATGGGGGCATTGGTCACGGTGATGCCCACCAGCGGCACCCGCTGCGTGTACGTGCCGTCCGTGTTGCCGGGCGCGAGCCCGATCGCCCTGAACTGCTGTTCGAGGTAGTGCGCCGTCTTCTCCTCGCCGGCGGCCCCCGGCTGTCGCCCGAGCAGCGAGTCGTGGGCCAATACGCGGATGTGCTGCATGAGCGTCGCCGTGTCGACGGCGGCGAGGGCGTCGGCGGCCACGGGATCGGCGTTGAGCGCGGTGGCGCGGCTGGTGACCGAGGGGTCACCGGACGTGCAGGCGGCCAAGACCAGCAGGGCACCCGGCAGCAGGCGGCGCAGCGGGTACGACGGAACGGATCGCGTCATGGGGATGGGGCAAAGGGACAAGGACGGCACCCGGGGAGATTGTCGGCTCGGCGCCCGCTCCGCTACGGCATTCGCCATGCCCGTCCGGTTAGATTTGCGGGATGGTCCGCCACATTCCGGCTTTTCGTTGGATGACGGCCGCCGCCGGTGCCCTGGTCGTGCTCGTGGCGAGCGCGCAGGCGCAACTGGGATCGGCGCCGCGTTCGCCAAGTGATACCGCACCGCAGATGTCGCCGGCATCGCCGCGGGCGGCGGTGCAGCAGTTCCTCCGGCTTGCCGACGCCGGAGATTGGGAGGCGGCGGCTACGTTCCTCGCGGTGCCGTCGTCGGAGTCCGAGCGCCAGCAGGTGCTGGCGCGCCGCCTCAAGCAGGTGCTCGATCAGCGGCTGGCCATCGATCTCGCGGCGCTTTCCCCGCTGGCGTCGGGGGACACGCTCGACGGCGACCTCAACGGCGATCGGCTGGGGGTGATTGTCTCGGCATCGGGGCGTGAAGAGAGCGTGCGCTTGGTGCGCGTGCAGGGCACGCCTTCGCGCTGGCTCTTTTCGCAGGCGACGGTCGCGCGCGTGGATGTGTGGTTCGCGGCGCTCGGGGCCCCGTGGGTGCGCGAACGTGTGCCGCGTGCCCTGCTGGGCGACGGGCCGTTGAACCTGTATTGGTGGCAGTGGATCGGCATTGGCCTCGGCATCCCACTGCTGGTGCTGATTGCCTGGGGGCTGGGGGCACTGCTGCGCAATCTGCTCGGGCGGATTGCCCGTCGGACGGTGACCGACTGGGACGACGTGTTGCTGGTGAACCTGCGCGGGCCGTTCCGTCTGTGGGCGGCAGCGCTGGCCGGCACGCCGTTGCTGTCGTTACTCGAACTCAACCCGCGCGTGAACGGGTTCTTTGCCGCGCTGCTGCGCGGCCTTGCGCTGATCGCCCTCTTCTGGGGGCTGCTGCGCGTGATCCGCATCGTCCAGACACGCCTGCAGAACGCCGCGTGGGAAACGGGGCACGGGGCGCAGGCGCGCACGCTCGTGCCACTCCTCGGCAATTTCCTGCGCGTCACCCTTGCGATCATCGCGCTGCTGGTGGCGCTCGCACAGTTCGGCTATCCGGTGGGGACGCTGCTGGCCGGCCTCGGGATCGGCGGTATCGCGGTGGCGCTGGCCGCCCAGAAAACGGTGGAGCATCTCTTTGGCAGTGTGAGCCTCGCGGCTGACAACGCATTCCGTGTGGGCGACTGGGTGCGCGTGGGCACCACGGAAGGGGAGGTGCAACGGATCGGACTGCGCAGCACGAGCCTCCGCACGATCGACCGGACCGTCATTCGCGTGCCGAACGGCCGCCTCGCCGACGATCGGATCGAGACCTTCGGTGAGCGTGACCGCATCTTGCTGCGCACCGATCTCGATGTGACCTACGACACGACGCCGGAGCAACTCGAACGCATCCGCGATGCGATCGAGGCGGCGCTGCGCGCGCATCCCAAGATCTGGACGGAGACGGTGCGCGTACACGTGGTGGCCTTCACGGATTCTGCGGTCCGCCTGAATGTGGTGGCGTGGTTCCAGACGACCGAATGGAACGAATTCCTGCGGATCCGCCACGAGATGTACCTGCAGTTCATGCGCATCATCCGCGACTTGGGATCGAGCTTCGCCTTCCCCTCGCGCACCGTGTACCACGTGTCACCACCTGACCCGGCGCCGCCGCCGGTGGACGGGTGAGCGTGCTGCCCATGGGCTTCACGGCCGGATGGCAGCAGTTGCGTGCGATCGTGTGGCCGGTGCTGCAGGTGGACGTCCCCACGCAGGCGGCGCCGGTGGTGGCCACGGAGCTGGCGGCCACCTTGCTGCAGGGTGCCATCACGGCCGGCGTGGCGGTGCTGTGCGTACACCTCTATGCCCGGTATCGCCGGCCGTGGTTCGGCTGGTTTGCGCTGGCGTGGGGCGTGTACGTGGCGCGCCTGTTGTGCATCCTGAGTTTTCTGCTGTCGGGGCAGCGCGTGTGGCTGTACTGGCATCAGGTCACCACGGGGTGGACGGCACTCGTGCTGCTCTGGGCCGCGTTGGTCTTCCTGCGGCAACCGCGGGCACGGCCTGCCTATCTGCTGCTGGCACTCTTCCCGCCCGCATGGTCGTACGTCGCGATCTATCAGCTCGATCACTTCCTCTGGGCGGCGTTGCCCGCCGTGCTGTTTCTGAGCGGCGCCACGGCGTACACCGGGTGGGTGTTCTGGCGTCATCATCGCATTACCGGATCGCCGGGGGCCAAGCTGCTGGCGGTCTCGTTTGCGCTGTGGGGGCTGCACCACCTCGATTATCCGTTCCTGCGGGCGCAGGGCGCGTGGAATCCGTGGGGCTACTACCTCGACATCAGCTTCGAGCTGCTCGTGGCGGCCGGCTTGGTGTTGCTCGTCCTCGACGACCTCGGGCGCGGGGTCCGTGCGTTGTCGCTGCTCTCCGGTGACCTCCAGCGGCGCACGAGCGACACCGAGCCGTTCGATGTACTCCTCTCTCGCCCGCTCGCACTGCCGGGGGTGAGCGGTACGGCCATGTACCTCTTCGATCCGGCGGGGCGCGGGGACACCGAGCGTCTCGACGATGGGCTCGGTGTCGAGGTGGCGACGGATGCCTCGGTAGATGGGCCCACCGACGCACTCGATCGCGTGCTGGAGGCGGCCCGCAACGGGGCGCTGGCGGTACCGGCGGCCATGCCATCGATGGCGCCGGGACGCGTGGTGCGTGGTGCCGGGGTGTGCGAACCGTGGGTCGGCACCGCCCTGCGGCCCGCGGTACGCGACGCCCTCACCCGCATGCGCGTTTCGCGCCGACCGCAGGTCGTGTCGGCGACCGGCGAGCAACCGTTCGTCGCCGTGCTGCCGGTGTGGTCGGGCACGCAGTTGGTGGGCGCGCTCATCATGGCCGGCGACATCCGCAACCCGTTTACGGCGCTCGACGACGACTTTCTCTTGGCGCTTGGCCAGCAGGTGGGGGCGGCCCTCGATCAGTGGTCGCTGGATCGGCAGCTGGCGGCGCGCACGCGTGCGCTCGAACAGCTGTCGGCGCGCATGCTTCGGCAGCACGAGGAGGAGCGCCGCCGGTTTTCGCGCGAACTGCACGACGAAACGGCGCAGGTATTTTCGGCGGTCAAGATGCAGCTCGAAGCGCTGCGCGGATCGCTCGCCGACGGTGCGGGGCCCCGCCTCGACCGCTTGCTCGGGCTGGTCGACACCGGCATCGCCAGTATCCGTCAGGTGACGAGCGATCTGCGCCCCACGCTGCTCGACGACCTGGGGCTGCGGCCGGCGTTGCATTCGCTCGTCACCGACTTCACCGAACGAAGCGGGCTGCGCGCCACGTTCACGGCGCCGGCGGTGTTGCCCACGCTGTCGGGTGACGCCGACCTCGCGGTGTTCCGTGGGTTACAGGAGTCGCTCTCCAACGTGGTGCGCCACGCCGGCGCCACGCAGGTGGAGGTGATCGTCGACGTGACCAACGACGCGGTCACCCTCACGGTCTGCGACAACGGCCGCGGCTTTCCCATGGTGCGAGGCCGCCTGGCCGACACCGATCACCGCATGGGACTCACGGGCATGCGCGAGCGCCTGCTTGCCGCCGGTGGCCGATTGCATATCGGCAATCGACTGCCCGGGGCCGAGGTGCGGATCACCGTGCCGGTGAGCGCCGCCGATCTTCCTCTCGCCTCCATCGCCTCGGGAGAATCGGCCCATGGCTGATCCGCGGCGTCACCACCTCTCCTCTCGGTCGCGCGCATGACCACGCCCGCTGCTTCGCCCATCCGCGTCCTCATCGCCGATGACCACGCCCTCGTACGCGAAGGGTTACGGTACGTGCTCGATGCTGATCCCGGCATCGAAGTCGTGGCGGAGGCGTCGAATGGTCGGATCGCTGTGGACCTGGCCCTGCAGCATGTGCCCGACGTGGTGGTGCTCGACATCACGATGCCCGAGGAGACGGGACTCAAGGCCGCGGCGCGGCTGCGCGAGGCGCTACCCCATGTGCGCGTGCTCCTCCTCAGTATGCACGATCACGGGGAGTACGTCCGCGAGGGGATGCGGATCGGGACCCACGGCTATCTCCTCAAGGACTCCGCCGGGGAAGAGCTCCGTGCCGCCATTCGCGCGGTCCACGCTGGGGGGACCTTCTTCAGCCCCGCCGTGGTGAAGCGGCTCTCCTCGGCCGATGCGGTGGCCGAGAATACCCCGGCGGCGCAGCTCGAACAGCTCACGCCTCGCGAACGCGATGTGCTGGGCGGGGTGGCCCGGGGCCTGACTAACAAGGCGATTGCCGCCGAGCTGGGGATCAGCCGCCGGACGGTCGAAGCGCACCGCGAAAGCCTCATGCGCAAGCTGCAGATCCATTCGGTGGCTGGCCTCACGCGTTTCGCGCTAGAGGCAGGCATCGCGTCGGCGGGGTAACCGCGGCGGCGACGGAGGCTGAACGGGCCCCGGAGGCGTCGGCCACGGAACCGAGACGTCGCGCACAGGTCGAGTGACAGATGGGGCAAACGTTCGTCTGATGCTGGGCGACCGTTCACTCACTCTCGGTCCATCGCATGTTCCTCCCCGAGTTCTCCGACCATCGCCTCGTCACCTCGAGTAACGACCCACCGGCCGGCGACCGGTCTCGGCTGCGTCTCGTGCGTTGCCAGCTCGAGCATCGCTCCGGGGCGCGCACCCGCGCCTGCGTGCAGTTCGAGGGGCCGTGGTTTGAGCCGCCGCTGGTGTTCGAGCAGGAGGGGGCCACCTGTCCCGGTGGCGACCTTCGTCTGGCCGCACGGGCCACGCTTGATGCGCTCACCCATGCCACGCAAGGCGTGGTGCGCTTCGACCTCACGGGGGTGAAACCCACGCGTGCCTTTGATACCAACATGATGCTGGTCGCGGTGGCCGTGCACTGGGCGGGAGAGCATCGCCGGGCGCTCGGTGTGGCCGTCGATGAGAACAACGCCGTGCTGGCGACGGTGCGCGCGACCTTGCACGCGGTCAACCGCTTCGTCTCCCCCATGCTCGGACCGCTCCCGCTGCCCGACTGATTCCAGTCGCGCGGCCACGGCGGGCCCGTGGTGTGCGGTCGCAAACCGCAGGGAGCGGGGGAACGTCGGGGAACGACCGGTGTCCGAGCGATGCCCTTCTGCATAGGTTCTCCCGCGTGACTCCTGCTTCGTCTTTCCGTCCCGGGACCGTGTTCCGTGTGGCGCCGCGCTCGATGGTGGTGGGCGTCGGTGCACTGCTGCTGGTGTCGGCCTGCCGGGGCGGCGCCCCCGCCCCGGTGACTGTGGCCGCTCCGCTCGCGGTGCCCTCCGGCGCGGCCCTGCCGTCGGCGCCGGCGCGCCCGGTCGCCAGCCCCACCACCCGCGACGAAGTGGTGCGCACCGCCGTCGCCGTGTTCGGTGACAGCGCGGCCGTGGCGGTGGCCGACTCGCCGAATGCGGCTCCGGTGTGGGACATCGATGTGCGGAGCTACGAGACCCACGACCGGGTGGCGCATTACGTGGACCTGTTCAGCACCCGGGCGCGGGAGCGCTTCGTGTCGCGGCTGTCGCGGGGGACCCGCTACGAGCCGATGATCCGCGCCAAGCTGCGCGCCAGCGGCATGCCCGAAGACCTGACCTACCTCGCGCTGATCGAGAGCGGGTACGATCCGCACGCCTATTCGCGGGCGGCGGCGGTGGGCATTTGGCAGTTCATGAGCAGCACGGCCCGGGCGGTGGGGCTGCGCGTGGACTGGTGGATGGACGAGCGCCGCGATCCGGCCCGGGCGACCGACGGGGCCATCCGGTTCCTCGACGTGCTGCAGAAGCAGTTTGGCTCCTTCTATCTGGCGGCCGCCGCCTACAATGGTGGTCCTGGGCGGGTGTCCAGAGGGCTCACCCGTTTTGCCGACGAGTTGGAGGGGGCGGAGGGCGAGGACCGCTTCTTCGCCCTCGCCGAACAGGATTACCTGCGCGCCGAGACGAAGAACTACGTGCCGCAGCTCATCGCGGCGGCGCTGGTGGCCAAGAGGCCGGAGACCTACGGGCTCGCCATCGACACCCTCCCGCTCTATGTCTACGACTCCGTGAAGGTGGCGCCAGGGACGAGCCTCGCCGCGGTGGCCCAAGCGGGTGATCTGGTCAGTGCGGCACTGCGCGACCTCAACCCGGCGCTGCTGCGGGGGATCGCGCCGCCGGATGCCGCGATCTTTATCCGCGTGCCGGTCGGGGCGGGGGAGCGTATCCGGATCGTGCTCGACAGCCTCGGCGCGGAGCGCACTCGCGGCTACCGCATCGCCTCGGTGGCCGAGAGCGTCACGCCGACGGCCTTCGCCAAAGCGCAGGGCGTGTCGCTTAAGCAGCTCCGCTGGTTCAACCCCGCATGGAAGACCACCCGCAAGGGCCGCTTGGTTGCCGGCCAAGCGCTGCGGGTGCCCGCCGATCTGGCACTGGCCTACGCGCGCGACATCCCTGACCCCTCCTTGGAGAAGTACGGCGGCCGCGGCGGCACCACGACGCTCACCGCGCGCGGGGTCCATGTGGTCAAGCGGGGGGAGACGCTGGGGGCCATTGCCCGTCGGTATGGATTGAGCGAGACGCGCCTGAAGTCCATGAACGGGCTGCGCGGCAGTCGGATCCTTGCCGGGCAGGCGCTTCAGGTGCGCGGGGCCGCGGCGCCCGCGGGCATGCCGAGCAAGGCGGCCCGGAGCAAGAGCGGGTCGACGAGGGCGGCGCCGTCCAGCGCGTCGAAGGCCAAGGCGTCGAAGGCCAAGGCGTCGAAGGCCCAGAAATCGACGCCCAAGAAATCGAAGTCCAAGCCGCCGAGTGCCAAGGCATCGAGGGCCAAGCCGTCGAAGACGACGCGCGGGTAATCACATTCGTTTGCTGTTGAAAACAGCGTGGATATCGTTAGATGAGAAAAGAAAGGCGACCTCGAATTTACATGAGGTCGCCTTTTTAAATTATTGATTATTGGTGCTTTGGCTACTCAAGTGTGCCGTTGCCTCGATATCCCTTGGTCACAATGCTTTCGTAGCCGTTAGAAGGGCTCTGTCCCAAGGAAAGGGCGCGGTCTACGGCAATGGGGCCTCGATTGTAGACGAGCAGCGCGAGCTTGAGATCGCCCTTGTACTCGCGAATCAGCCCGCGGAGGTAGCGGAACCCAATGCGGAGATTCACGTCGGGGGTGAGCAGCTGTGCACGGGTGACGTTGGGCTCGAACAAGCGCGCGGTGCCCGGCATGAGCTGCGTGAGGCCAAGGGCACCCGCGGAACTGACCGCGCCCGGGTCGAAGACGCTCTCCACCCGGACGAGGCGGAAGCCCAACTCCGGCTCGATGCCCGCGGTGACCGCCGCGTCATAGATCCTGCGGGCCAGGTCGGCCTTGATCCGATACTGCGCGCTGAACGTGTAGATCCGGTGCCAACGCGCGAACGACTGCCGGTACTCGGTCGCGGTATGGGTCCCGAAGAACGGGAGTGGAGCCGCTTCGGTCGTCTTGCCGCGCTTGAGCACGTCGCCGGCAGGACGCCACATCGGCTGCGCCGCCAGCAGGGACAGCTTGTTGGGGGCAGGGCGGAGCCGGAGCGATCTCGGCGCGTCCGCCGACGCACTGTCGGCACTGACCGTCACCGCCGTGCTCGCCGGCGCGTCCGAGCGGAGGATGGTCGCCAGGATGAACACGGGAACGGATGCG
>NZ_JBIJCN010000057.1:0-15191 GCF_044344655.1 Gemmatimonas sp. | reverse complement strand
ATTCCACGAAGCCAAGCTCAAGACGGCGCGCTTCTACACTGGGCGCATCCTGCCGGAGACGACGACGCTACTGGCAGCTATTCAGGCGGGCAGCGGAGCCATCATGGCCTTCACCGACGACGAATTCTGATCTGTTCGCGTCGCGCCACTAATGGTGGATGAGTTTGCCCTCCCCTTGTGGAGGGCATCGCACATGGTGTTGGCGTCCTGCCACAGGGCAGCGATCCTGTAGGCGATGGATCGGTCATGATCCTCGCCGGGCATTCACTGGGCGTCTGCATCACGTTGATTCGTAAGGGTTGCAGGTGCTGAGCAAGGACATGCGGTGCGGTTCTACGGTGGCACTCGGTGGCACGGGTATTGAAACGTCAGCGGTCGAGAACGACCCACGTCCGACCACCTCACCACCGAGTGGAACCCCACAATGAAGAAGACCATTCTCTCCCTCGCACTGGCCCTCTCGGCACCGCTCGCCGTGGCGCCGGCGCAGCTCCCCACCGGGGTATTCAGCGATGACGACACCTACGATTGCGCGCTCGATGACTTGAACTACACCGCCATCGCCTGTAGTGGCTTCTGGGTAGGCAACTACAACAACAGGAGTCCGGGGGATCCGCTCAGCGATAAGCAGACCGACGGGTTGGGAGCACTCGAGGGCTACGGGCCGTTTGCGAATCTGGCCAAGAAAGATCAGAAAGGCACGCCGATCATGTTCAGCGACCTGTTCGGCACGACGGTCGTCGGCTTTCATTGGGGGAATTTTCGCGAGTCGATGTCTCCCGCTGGGAACGTGACGGCCTTCTATGTGTTCGACTTTGCCACCTCGGGGAGCGGTGAGTACACCTTCGAGTACCGAGACGGTGGTTTTGGCGGTGTCTCGAATGCCATTGTATACCGGACCGGGGAGTGCGAGTCCGAGTGCGGGCCGCCAGACAACGTGGTGCCGGAGCCCTCCACCTATGCGCTCATGAGCGCGGGGCTCGCGGCCCTTGGCTTCGTGGCGCGTCGTCGTAAGCAGCGCGTCTGATCGCGCGCGCTGGGGCGATTCCCCTCAGTACGAAAGAAGGCCCCGCTGCGATGTACAGCGGGGCCTTTTCGCTTCATCCGGTACAGAGGGCTATGCCCTGGCCGCTCGGAGTGCGTTGAGAATCACCGCAATGTCGATCGCCTCCTGAATGAGCGCGCCGGCCACCGGGGTGAGCTGGCCGGCCGAGGCGAACGCCATCCCCACCAGCGAAAGGCCAAGCCCCACGCCAATCGATTGCTTGGCGATCGACAGCGCCCGCCGCCCGATACGCACCGCTTCGGGGATGCGCGAGGGATCGTCGATCAACAGCACCACGTCGGCCGCTTCCGCCACGACCCCACCACCATGTCCGGCGAGCGCCACGCCCACCGTGGCCGTCGACAGGCTCGGTGCATCGTTCGTCCCATCGCCCACCATCAGCACGCGGCGTCCCATCTGCTCGAGGGCGGCCACGCGCGCGACCTTCGCTGCGGCCGAAAGGTCGCCGGCAAACTGCGTGATCCCCACGGCGGCCGCGATCACCTGTACGTTGGCCTGCTTGTCGCCGGAGAAGAGATACGCATCCACGATCCCGAGCGCCCGCAGTTCGCCGAACATCGGTGCCAACTCGGGGCGCAGCTGGTCCGCGAATTCGATGCGTGCCAGCGCGCCGCCGCCGGTGGCGATGTAGGCGCGCAGTCCAGAGGCCTGCTCCTCCATGGCGGCGAGCCGGCTGGTGAGCGAATCAGCCGCGTGGGGAAGCATGCGTGGCAGCTGCTCGCGCACGAAATCGGGAGAACCTACGGCCACCAGCTCCCCGTCCACGACGCCGCGCACACCACGCCCCGGCGTTTCGTGCAGGTCGGTCGCCACGCGTAGCGCGACGCCGCGTGATTCTGCTTCCGCGACGATGACGCGGGCCAGCAGGTGGCCAGAGCCCTGCTCGACCGCCGCGCCACGCGCGAGCACCGTCAGCGGGTCATCACCGTCGGTTACTACGACCTGCGCGATCTTGGGACGTCCCACGGTCAGCGTACCGGTCTTGTCGAAGACCGCGGTGTTCACACGGGCCAGCCCCTCGAGGGCGCCACCGCTGCGCACGATGATGCCGCGCTTGGCCGCGCGGTTGATGCCGCCAATGATGGCAACCGGGGCCGCCAGAATGAGGGGGCACGGCGTCGCCACCACCAACACGGCAAGGACGCGCGTCCAGTCGTGCGACACCAGCCACGCGCTGAGGCAGGCCACGAGCGTGAGCGGGGTGAACCACACGGCCCACCGATCGGCGGTGCGCTGGAGCGGGCTTTTGGAGGCCTGCGCCGATCGCACCAGGTCCACGATGCGCGCGTACTGGCTGTCCTGCGACCGACGATCGGCGCGCATCGTGAGCGCCCCCTCCTGATTCACGCTTCCCGACAGCAGCGACGTACCGGTCGCTGCGCGCACTGGGATGGGCTCTCCGCTGAGTCGTGAGGTGTCCACATGTGACGTGCCACTCACCACCACCCCGTCCGCGGGGATGAGTTCGCCGGGACGCACGAGGAGCAGGTCACCCGGTACGATCTGCTCGGCCGGTATGTCCTGTATACGCTCGTCGCGTACGCGGTGGGCAGTGCGGGGGGCATCAGCCTCGAGCGCGGCGACGGCGTTGGAGGCGCGCGCCACCGCATACGCGTCGAGCGCCTCTCCTCCGGTTTGCATCAGCACCACCACCAGGCCGGCGAGCGGCTGTCCGAGCAGCACCGCGCCCACAATGGCGAGCATGGCCACCACATCGGCTGCGAACTTCCCCTGGAGAATTCCCCGGAATGTACGACCGGCGACCGGCAATCCGGTGACAAGCAGGCCCAACAGCAAGATGCGGTCGGTCCATACACCGCTGCGATCGACAATTCCCATCACCCCACCCACGACCAAAAAGGCTAGCGTGATCAGCGGCAGCGTAGATATTGAAGACAGTAGACGCATGTATTTCGGCGTAACGTGTAGGGAATGACTCGGGCGATACTGTCCGCCGAATGACGGCGTGCGCGATCGCGTCAGCGATAACGGTTGCGCCCCGGCCACGCCGCCGCAATGGTGGAACCGCCGTCTTCACAATGCACTTCATTACCTTGCAGGGGTATGGCCGATACGCATTCCCACGCCGCACTAGCGGCCATCGTTGATATCGCGGCGGATGCCATCATCGCGCTCGATGACAGCTTCCATATCGTCCGGTTCAATCGCGGAGCCGAGCAGATCTTCCATTGGACCGAAGGGGAAATGCTCGGGCAGCCGCTCGATCGCCTGCTGCCCATGGGTGCGCGTGCCGTGCATCGCGGGCACATGCGCACGTTTGCGGAGGGATCGGTTGACGCGCGTACGATGGCGTATCGCCGCCCGATCTCGGGGCTACGCAAGAATGGCGAGCTGTTTCCGGCTGAGGCGTCGATCGCGCGCGTCACGATGGAGGGTGAGCGCACGTTCATGGTCACGTTGCGTGACGTGAGTGAGCGAGTGAAAGGTGAAGAGCGTCAGAAACTGCTGTCTACCGCAGGGTGGGTGCTTGCGGCCACGCTCGATGTCGAGTCCACGATGGCGACGATCGCGGAGTTGCCGGTGCCGCTGCTCGGCGAGTGGAGCCTGCTGGAGCTGCTTACGCCCGAGGGGGGCATCAGACGCGCGGCCGCCACGCACATGGATCCACAGCGCCACGATACGACGGCGTCTCTGGTCGTACGTTACCCCGAGGTGCTCGAATTCGAACCGTCGATGGCGAGTGGAGCGCGCGTGGCCCGCGAGGCGGAGGCCCAGCGCATTACCGACATTGGCGCGTGGCTCGACGCCAACTTCCATGACGCGAATGCGCGCGCGATCGCGGCCTCGCTTGGCGCGAGCGCCGTTCTGCTCGTGCCGCTGCGTGCGGGTGGACGCGCGATCGGCGCATTGCATCTCGTGCGGACCCGCGCCGGGGCAACCCACTCGGTCGAAGAGGTGCAGGTCGCGGATCAGTTTGCGGGCCTCGCGGCGCTCGCGTTGGAGAACGCCCGTCTCTACCAGCAGGCGCGCAGCGCGGTCCGCGAACGCGACGAGATGCTGGCGATCGTCTCGCACGACCTGCGTAATCCCGTCAACGCGGTCGTGATGCTCACGGGTGCCGTACTGCGTCGCGCCGAAGACACCGAGGGGTCAGACGACGAGGTCCCGTTGATGGCGCGCGAAGACGTCGAGGCCGTGCGTGCGGCTGCTCGCCAGGCGGACGGGTTGATTCAGGATCTACAGGATGTCTCACGCATCTCAGCGGGCCGTCTGCGGGTGGAGCGTCGTCGTATGGACGTGCCGGCGATGCTCAAGGAAACCGCCGATATGTTCGAGCCGGTCATGGTGGATGCCGCCCTGCGCTTCATACGGCGCCTCGATGACGACCTTCCGGTGCTGCTCGGCGATCAACACCGCCTGCAGCAGGTCCTGTCGAATCTGCTGGGCAATGCGGTGCGCTTCACGCCGCACGGTGGTGAGGTCGTCCTGGCTGTCCGACACTCGGAGGCCGCGGTGCGCTTTAGCGTGAAGGACACCGGGCCCGGGGTGGCGCCCGACGATGTGCCGCGACTGTTCGAGCGCTATTGGCAGGCTCCCCGCCTGCTGCGCGCCGGCTCAGGGCTCGGGCTGTATATCGCCAAGGGCATCGTGGACGCCCATGGGGGCGAGATCGGCGTGGAATCGGAGCCGGGCAAGGGAGCAGAGTTCTGGTTCACCGTTCCCGTGTGACGGGAAGACGGAGGCCCGCCGCGTTGTCCACGGGCCTCTCCCTTTGCCGAACCTCGCTCAGCCGAACAGGCGCGTTCTCGCTGCTTCCGTGAGCGCGAGCACGGCCGGGTGGGCCAGCTTGCGCTCTGCGGAGATCGCATAGAACCGCTCGCGCACATCGGGTAGGCGCCCCACCACGCGCACGTGGTATTGCCGACGGATCTGCGTTTCCACCACGCTGGGCGCCGCGAAGAGCCCCATGCCCTCCTGGCCGAATACCTGCAACAACGCCACGTCTTCGGCTTCGCACACCACCGACGGACGGACGTCGTTCGCCACGCACCAGGCGTCGAGGGACCGACGCATCGCGGTGTTCGCGGTGGGAAGAATGAACGGCGCGCCGTCGAGCGACTCGGGAAACTTGCGGCGGTATTTGGCGGCCAGGGCTTCGGTGCCGAAGACCGATACGCCACATTCACCCAGCAGGTGATTGAAGAGCGTGATGGGCAGCGACGGGGACGCCGGCGTGTCGGCCAGCACCACGTCGAGTGCATGCACGGCGAGATCGGCGACCAGGCGCTCCGTCTTGTCGATGCGGCACGTGAGGTGCAGCCCCGGGATGGCGTCGAGTGCGGGGCTCAGAAGCCGCCACGTGGTGAGCTTGGGGAGCGAATCGGAGATGCCGACCACGAGCCGCGAGGGAATACCCCGGTCCCCACGCGACAGCGCCTCGGTGAGTTCGCGCCCCGTGCGGAAGATTTCGTCCGCGTAGCGGTAGACCATGTGCCCCGCGTCGGTCAGCACGAGGTTGCGTCCGCGCTTTTCGAAGAGCGCGGTGTCCATCGCACGTTCGAGCAGCTTGAGCTGGGTACTGATGGTCGGCTGCGTGAGATGCAGCACCGTGGTGGCGCGGGCGATGCTCCCTTCGCGTGCCACCACCCAGAAGTACAGGAGATGCTGGTAGTTGAGCGAGTTGAGCGACAGGGATCGGGTGGTCATTGCGGTATGGGCGACATGCGCCCCGAGTGGATGGCCCGATCACGGAGGTGCCGCCACATGTCAATGGCCTCCAGAGGAGGTGATGGAGCGGTACTTGTCGCCACGGACGACGGCAACGTCGGACAGATAGGCAATGACCTCATAGTCGGCGAAGTAGGTCTCCGCGATGTGCGCCACGATGCGGTCGCCCACCTCGGGCGGCACGATCGTTTCGATGCGGACGTTGATGCCGGGGATCTCGGCCGCGTGCATGGCGCGCGAGCCCTCCCCGCGCCCCTCCACCACGGTGAAGCCGGTGGCACCGAGGCGGCGGAGCTCTTGCGTGATGCGCGGCGCCAACACCGGCTCCGCAATGATCGTGACGAGCTTGAACGGATGCGTCAGCATGTGGGTTCGGTGGCGACCATCAGGGAGCGATGGATTGCGCGAGGTTGAAGTAAATCGGAATTCCGGCGAGGATGTTGAACGGGAAGGTGATGGCCAGCGCCGCCGTGAGCGAGTACGTGGGGTTGGCCTCGGGGAGCGTGAGGCGAACCGCCGGTGGCGCGGCGATGTAGCTGGCGCTCGCCGCCATCGTGCCCAGCACGGCCGCCCCGCCAGCGGACAGGCCGGCCCAGGTGCCAAGCAGCACCCCCAGGGCGCCGTGGGCCAGCGGCATCAGCATGCCGAAGGCGAGCAGAAATGGGCCGACTTTCCTGAGGTCGCCAAGCCGACCACCAGCCACGATTCCCATTTCGAGCAAGAAGATCATCAGTGCACCCTTGAAGCCGCTGTCGAAGAAGGGCGCCACGGAGTGCCATCCCTCCTCACCCATGAAGTAGCCCACGATCAGCCCACCCACGAGCAAGACCATGGTGCGACCGGTGAGTACTTCGTGCAGGACGGCCTTCACGCTGCCGTGCTGCGCCGGTCCGCTCCCCTTGGCTACGGGCTGCTTATTGCGTTGGAGGGCCCCGAGGGCCAGCGCGATATGGATACCGGGGCTCTCGAGGAGGGTGAGCAGCGTGGGCATGAAGCCCTCGGCGGGCGCTCCCACGCGCTGCATGAACTGCTGGGCGGCGATAAAGGTGACGGCACTGACGGAGCCGTAGTGGGCGGCCATGCCCGCCGCGTCGGCCGTGGAAAAGCGACCCAGATACCGCATGACGCCGTACGTGGTCAGCGGCGTGAGGCAGCCGAGCAACAAGGTCACGCCGGCCGGGGCCACGATCACCTCGAACGAGGCATGGGCGAGTTCCACGCCGCCCTTGAGACCAAGAGCGAAGAGCAGGTAGATAGAGAGCGCGCTGTAAATGTCCTTGGGCAGCGAGAACTCACTTCGCATGAGGCGCGTCACGATACCGAGCGCGAAGGCGAGCGGGATCGGCGAGAGCAGGTTGGCTTTGACAGTGTCGAGCATGGTCGCAAAGTCATCGACCCATACCATATTTACAAATCGAATGTATTTATACAATGCATAGGCAGAATGAAACAATGCGATCAGGCACAAAAAACGCCGCGATCCGAAGACCGCGGCGTTTCCTCTGCGCGCTCGACGCTTAGTGCTTGTCGGCCGGCTTCGCTTCGCCGTGCTCGGCGCCAGCGGCCGGAGCCGCGTGGTCACCGCTGGCTGCCGCGCCATGGTCGCCGCCCGCGACGGCACCGTGCTCGCCTGCGCCGGCATGCTTCGCCTTGTCGCGCTCGTAGTAGACCTGCTGCGCCATCGGGTCGCGCGGGTGACGGTACGTGTTGTTGTGGATCGTGTACGCGCCAAAGCCCAGTGCCGCCGTGAAGACGCACGTGATCAGGGCCGCACCCCAGCCCAACTTGTTCGGATCGTACTGCTGAGCACTCATGACGACACCCTAAGCAGGTAAAAAATCGGTGGCAGACGGGAAGCCCTGTAGGCGGCGCGGCGGATGCCGCGCGCTGCTACGGGAAGCTGCGACGGGAGGAACCTAGCGGAACCGGGATCATTCTTCCACCCTCGGCCCCGTATCGTGTGCGGGATCCACCAGCCGGGCCGGCAGAATGGCCCCTGAACCATAACGATCCCGAATGCGATCCAGTGCCCGGGTGAGGGCCCGGTCCCTAGGGGTCTCGTTCGGGTCCGACCCGGGGGGACCCGCCTTGTGTGTGGCCTCCAACGGTGCGGCCTCCTGTCCGGCGAACAGGCCAAGCTGGGCGGCGAGGATGGCCCCCCCGATGGGAGCGCCGCCCGACGCGCTCTCGGGCTCGTCGTCGAAGTGCGACAGGGCGATCCCGAGAAGCCGGACCGGTACCCGTCGCTTCCCCCGCAGCTGGCGGAGCAGGGGCCCCGCCGCCTTGGCCACCGACGACTCCGACTCGATGAACCCGGACAGGGTGCGCTGGGCCGATCGGGTCTTGAAGTCCGTATCCTTGATCTTCACCGTCACCGTGCGCGCCCGGAGTGCCTGCCGGCGCAGGTCGGCGCTCACGCGCACCGCCAAGCGCAGCAACTCCCGCTCGATCACCGCATCGTCGTCGAGGTCCTGGGCGAAGGTGTCTTCCCGGCTCACCTGTTTTTGCCGGGCGCGAGGGGTGACCAGGCTGTCGTCGATGCCGCGCACGCGTTGCGCCAGCCACTCGCCCGTCCGCTCCCCGAGGCGGCTGGCCAACCCCGCCTCGGTCCAGCGTTGCGCATCGGCCACCCGAAGGAGCCCCATGCGCTCCAGCTTCTCGGCCAGCTTGGGCCCCACCATCGGCAGATCCGCCAGCCGAAAATGCGACAGGAAGTCGGCTTCCTCGCCCGGCGGCACGCAGTGCACGCCATCGGCCCCCGTGCCGGGTTTGGGCTTGGCCACCTCGACCGCCATCTTGGCGACCAGCCGCGAGGTCCCGCCGCCGATCGACACGTGGAGGCCCGTTGCCTCGAACACCGCCCGCCGAATGCGATGGGCCGTCTCCTGCAGCGGCTCGTGCCCATAGAGCGCCTCGGTTCCTCCAAGGTCGCAATACCACTCGTCGATGCTGGAGCATTGCACGACGGGCGCGAAGCGGGCCAGCACCGCCTGAATGTCCTTGCTGCGTGCGCTGCACGCGCCGCGCGGCACGGGTACGCACATCGCGTCGGGGCAGAGCGTGAGCGCCCGGGCAATGGGCATCGCCGACCGGACCCCGAACGCCCGGCACTCGTACGACGCACTGCATACCACGCCGCGCGATCCCGGGCGGCCGCCCACGATCAGCAAGGGCGCCTGGCCCGCGCCCTCGGGATCGACCTGCCGGGCCACGGCCACGAAGAACGCGTCGGCATCGACGAGCAGGACCCGGCGCGGTGGCGGAGACATGCGAGTACGATACACCATCGGCATCCGACTTTCCGAACCGCCCATGACCCCAGCCATCCTGCTCGCTCGCCAGGCGGGTATTCCACACGACGTCCTCAGCTATGCGCACGATCCCAAGGCCGAGTCGTACGGGCTTGAGGCGGCGGAGGCGCTACACCTCGACCCCGACACGGTGTTCAAAACGCTCGTGGTGGAGGTCGAGGGGGTGGGACTCGCCTGCGCCGTGGTACCGGTCAGTGCGATGCTCGATCTCAAGGCCATGGCCGATGCCGTCCATGGGCGCCGGGCGAAGATGGCGGACGTGAGCGCCGCCGAGCGCGCCACGGGCTACATCGTGGGGGGGATCAGCCCGCTCGCGCAGAAGAAGCCACTGCCGCTCGTGCTCGACGACACCGCCATTCTCTACGAACGCATTCACGTGAGCGCCGGCCGACGTGGCGTCGAGATGGCCCTCGCCGCAGACGACCTGCTGCGGCTCACGAGCGGCCTGCTGGCCCCGATTGCCCGCACGGCCTAAACCGCGCGCGGGCCCTGTGGCACGGTGTCCAGCTCCCGGTTCGACGCCCGGCCACGGGCCGCCACCGGCCAGCGCGTTTCCACCGCGTGGCCACGCACGCCGATGATCTCGTCGAAGAGGTGCACCACGATGCACACGTGATTGGGCACGATGCGCACCTGATCACCGAGACGCGGCCGCCACGCGCTGCGGGAGAGATCGAGAATGCCGTGCTCTTCCGACATGCGCGACACGATCACCTCGGGATGGTCGAGCAGGGCGCCGTAGCCGTCGCCCTCCGCGCGCAAGGGTTCGCGCCCCAGGGCCTTCGTGCCGGCGTCCACTACCGCCTGGCCCTTCACGCTTACGCTCACGACGGTGGCAAGCACCGTGAGGGCACAGTCCTCCCAGTCGCAGGCGCCGATCTGCGCGGTGGTCCGGTCATTGTACACGTAGGTGCCAGGGCGCACTTCGTTGACCCCAGCTACCTCGTGCATGCGCCATGCGGCCGGTGTCGAGCCACCGCTCACGATCGCTGGGGGGAGCCCGGCATCACGTAACGCGTCGACGTACTGGGCGATGTCGCGGCCGAGCTGCGCCAGCGCGGCATCCTGCTCGCTCACCTTCGCGCGGATGTGCCCGGGGTAGAACTGCAGCCCCGCGAAGCGCAGCGACGACGCGCGATCGATCTGTCGCGCGATGGCCACCGCCTTCTCTGGCGACGTGACGCCCACCCGATGCATCCCCAGATCGGCCTCGACCATCACGTCGATGGTGCGATGCCCCAGCCTCGCCGCCACCGAAAGTGCATCGAGGGCATGAGCGTCATCGGCGGCCACCGCCACCCGCACCCCGGCGGGAAGCATCGCCAGCCGCTCGAGACGCGCCGCCCCCACCGGCGGATAGGCCACGAGAATGTCGGTGCACACTTCCGACATCACTTCGGCCTCCCGCAGCGTGGCGCAGGTAAGGCCCACGGCGCCCAGCCGCAGCTGCTCCGCGGCGATACGCGGTGACTTGTGCGTCTTCACGTGCGGACGAAGTCGCAGGCCGTGCAGGGTGGCATATGCCGCCATGCGGTCCAAATTGTGGGCAAGCCGGTCAAGGTCCACGACCGGAACCGGTGTCTCGAGCTGTTCGAGATACATCGCCACTGCCCTACCTCCACCAACCACGTGATGTCGCACCAGGAACCCACTGACGACCGAATCGCGCGTCACTGGACGCCCGTCGTCCTTCCAGACCTTCCGCCGCCTGCGGGAGCCTACTCTCCCGGCGTGCGCACCGCAAATAATTCGCAGCTCCTTTTCGTTTCTGGGCAAACGCCGCGCGACCCGTCGACCGGACAGATCGTGGGCGCGAGCTTCGAAGAGCAGACCCGCATCACGCTAGCGAATCTGGAACGCATCCTCCGCTCGGGAGGAGCGTCCCTGCACGACGTGGTGAGTGTGACCGTCTACCTTGCCGACGAGAACGACTGGGGTGCGTTCGATGCGATCTATCGCACCGTGTTTCAGCCGCCGTATCCCACGCGTGCGGTGGTGGGGGCGCAGCTGCGTGGCATCCTGGTGGAGATCTCCGCGATCGCGGCCCTCGCGGCCGAGCGCTGAACCACAACGCCTCCTCCTTCGCTCACTTCGCGTGTCTTCGATCTTTTCTGACCAGCCACCGCGCTGGGCCCTGGGTGTGGGTGGGCGTCGGGCCGGTGCGGGCGCCGCGCTCGTGCCGGGCCTGCCGGCGAATTGTTGCGCCCGTAGAGCCGCCAGCGCGCACATCTGCGTGCGTACGGGGCGATCGTGATCGTCCTCTTCGCACACGACCGTGCGTTTCGGACCGCAGTCGATCGCGCCTTACGCGCCGGTGGGGCGCAGGTGCGCGGGGCAAGTCGGCAGGCCGAGCTGGCAAAGGCGCTGGCCGGCGCGACGCCGTGCGTGCTCGTGGTGGGGCCATCACCCGAAGACCGTTCGGTCGCCCAGGCGGTCCTCCAGGCGGTCCGTAAGGTGGTCCTGCCGGCGGTGGGTGCCGGCTGGCCGGCCAGTCCCGTGCCCGCCATCACGCTGGTCGAGACGACGCCCGAGGACACGGTCGATGCCATCGTGCGCCGGGCATTGCCGATGGCCGACGGCCCGTTGGGCCGGTGATTGCGGGCGCTGGGGCGCCCTCAGCCTACGTCGAGCGCGTAGCCTTCGCCGCGTACCGTGCGGATGTCGACGGTGCTTCCTGTTTCACGGAGGCGCTTGCGGAGCTGGGCCACGTGCACGTCGACCACATTGGAGCCCGGGTCGAACCGCAGGTGCCACACGTGCTCCAGCAGCAGCGGGCGGGTGACGGTTTCCCCCGCACGCATGGCCAGGAACTCGAGCAGGGCATACTGCCGCGCGGTGAGCGTCACCAGCTTGCCATGGCAGTGCACCTCGTGGTGCACGCGATGCAGCGTGAGATCGCCCACGTGCACCTTCTCCATAGAGCGCGCGCCGCCGCGGCGGATGGCCGCACGCACCCGCGCGGCCAGCACCTCGTTGGCAAACGGCTTCTGGAGATAATCGTCAGCGCCGGCATCGAGGGCCCGCACCACGTCGGCCGTGCTGCCGTAGGCCGTCGCGATGACGATGGGCGTCGTCAAGCCTTCGCGCCGCAGGTCCTGCAGGACGGCGAGCCCATTGCGATCGGGCAGCTCAAGATCCAGCACGATGGCGTCGTACGGGCGCCCCAAGGCGAGCTTGTGGCCGTCTTCCGCGACAGGCGCCACATCGACGGCATAGCCGTCATTCATAAGCACCTGCCGCATCAGATCGGCCACCAGCCGATCATCTTCGATGACGAGGATGCGCATGAAAGAAGCGGGTGAGGAAAGAAGCCGCGCCGGAACATTCGGGTTGGGCAAGAACAGTGCCCGGCACCGTCCGCCCGGTGCGCCAATGCCATTGTAATGCGAAAGAGAAAGCTGTGGCCTACTCTGAACAGACTTTCATGAAGTGCAACAAACAGGCCGCTTTGTCACGACGCGTCGCCTTTCAGGCGACGCAGGGCCCGCCGGTCCCGCTTGCCAGGCTTGCCGTCACCGTACGAGAACGCGGTCGGCATGTGCCGCAGTTGCTCGGTCACAAGGTCACGCTTGCGGCGCCCTTCCGTCGTTTCCTCGTACAGCTGCCGAGCGATCTCGGCCGACCCCCGACGCTCGGCGACGTCGCGGACGACGACCACCCACTCCAGCGGGCCTTGCCGAAGGCTGATCGTGTCATCGGCCTGCACGAGACGCGCGCGTTTCGCCCGATCACCATTTACATCCACCTTGCCGCCGTCGATCGCCTCTGCGGCCAGCGCACGAGTCTTGTAGAACCGCGCGGCCCAGAGCCACTTGTCCAGTCGAACCTTCCCCGGCGGACTCGGCGTTTCCTCATCGACCTCGGCAGGTGCATTGCCGCGGCCGCGCGCCATCATGGTTCGTCCTCACCGAACAGCGCATCATCGTCGTCGATCTCGTCGCCCAATTCCTCGTCGAGCGCCGCCGCATCGTCCAGAGCATTGCTCGGCGGCCCGCCCCCCTCCGGCGACCGGTGTTGGGTCGAGGCCTCAGCCTGCTGCACTTCGCGGATACGCGTGGCGGCGCCGGCGTAGACGGCGCGTACGGGCGCCTGACCGGCATGCTGCTGTGCGCGCTGCTCGAGCAATGGGATCAACGCAACGAGCGCGGCAAGTTCAGCCGACGGGTCCTCGTTCGGCGCGATGGCTTCGAGGATGTGTGCCACATCGTCGCATGCGCTGGCCATGCGCTGTGACATGGCGGCGTCGGGACCGGGGAGCTTATTGCCCTGGCGGAGGGCGGACACGCGATCCCGCAGCGACGTGGCGTCGCCGCGGAAGCGGTGCATGAGATAGTCACGGGCGGTTTCCGGCATGCCGGAAATCTAGCCGACCGCAAGCCGTACGCTCTGCGGTCCATCGCGACCGGGCACCGTCGGGGGCCGGTCGACTCAGGGCTCCGGGCGCGCCATGACCGCGTTGAAATACGCCGGATCGCCGGTCACATCACACTCCACATAGGGGGCAAGCCATGGCGGGATCGTGACCTGGTCGCTCACCGCGCCGAGTTCGACCTCGGCCAGCACCAGATCGCGGTCGAGGAATACGTCGATCTCCCAGATGTGCGACCCGTGTGGTACCGCATGACGATCCTTGCGGATGCGCGCATCGCGCGTGAGTGGCCACATGGCGTCGAACAGTGCGGTGGGGGTGGCTTCCTCCACTTCGATACGCGCCTCGGCCGGGCCAAGCTTCACCGTACGCCAGCAACTCACGCTACCGTCCGGCGCATACCGACGGCGCAGCCGCTCCCGCAGCGCTTGACCCGGAATCCACCCCTGCTCGATGCGGACCGGCGGAACGGCGCGCGCGACCGGCGGGCAGCCCCGCAGCAGATACTTGCGCTCGATCTCCATGGGGAGGCCATTCAATGAGACCGGGCTTCCTTCCGCGCGGAGCGCCTGTGCCGCGGCCTCGAGCGTGCGTAGCACGTCATCGAGTCGGTCACACCAGTCGTGCCGAAACGCCATATAGTGTCCGAGCACGATATCGCGGAGGGCGGCCTCGAGGGCCGGCAGCTTGGCCTTTCGTGCGCGGCGCGCCAGCAGGTCGGTATCGCGGATGGCGCCCAGCAGGTCTTGGCCGCGGCTTGCCAGTTCGAACCACGCACCAATGGCCGGTCGCGTGCGGGCGAACGGTGCGAGCACGGCGCGCTGGCGCTTGAGGCGAATCCGCACCGCGTGCATGGCCTCCTGCGCTTGGACATCGCCGATGCGTTCAATATCGCGACGAAGCCGGGTGCCTGCGCGGTCTAGTCGCGTGGCGAGGTGGTGGGCGAAGGGAAGGGGAGTGGTCTCCACCCCCACCTGCCGCAGCATGCGATACCGGCCGAGCCGCGCGGCCAACCGATCGGCGACGCTATCGAAGTACTGCACGAACGCCGCTTCCACGTGGGTGGTATCGGCGTCGCTCTCGGCTACGAGCTGATCGAGTAGCCGCCGGGCCTCGTGGCGTGCATCGGCAGGCAGCGACTCCTGCTCGGCTTCGAGCCAGCCGCGTTGCACGTCGGCGTCTCGCGCGGCATTGGTCGCCTGGCCGAGGTTGCGCAGCGCCCGCGAGACCTTCCGGTCGAACGTGCCGTCGAGCACGCGGTTGTTCTCCCGCGCTGTGGCACGAAGCCGTCGAAGTGCCACACGCGCCTTGTGCAGTCGTTCGGTGGCGTTGCTTCGAGCGGCGCCATCCAGCGCCGGCAGCTCCGTTGCGGCGTGATCGGCCTTCTGTTGTTGCCAGGCAGCGCGTGTCGCCGCGAGCTGATGGAGCCAGTGCAACGCCATGAGGCGCGCGCCTTCCTGTGCAGGACGGCGCAGCGCCTCCGTGAGCCATTGCTTGACGTCGTTGGCGGATAGGATCCGCGGATCAGTCATCGTGTTCGTCGTGGTCGTCGCTGGCGTCGACGAACACGTGGGCCGTGCCATCTTCGTCGTAGCTCACCGAGACGACCCACGGCCGACAACACACCTGACAATCCTCGATGTACTGCTGGTGCGTTCCCGACCCCGGATCGAGCGTGATCTCCACCGTCTCACCACAGTACGGGCAGGAGACGACACCCGAGAGGTCGGCCACGCCGTCACCCGTCGCGAATTCG
>NZ_JBIJCN010000015.1:0-56108 GCF_044344655.1 Gemmatimonas sp. | reverse complement strand
TCATCCTCGTCCCAGAAACGGTCGGTCATGATGACAATCTATCCGGGAATCAGCGGGGGAGGGTCAGCAGGGAGCGATCGCCGGTTGCCAGGGCGAGCGCTCCGCGAGCCGAGGCGACCTTGGCCTCCATTGCCGCCAGTTTGGCGGCCTCATCGAGCACCAGCCGTTCCCGGATGTTCAGAATGAGCAGGGTGCTTTCACCGTTCTCGAAGCGTACCTGCTCCGCGTCACGCAGCAGGCGCGCATTCCGCACGCTGCCCACCTGCCGCTCGAGGAGCCGCTCGAGATTGGCGAGATCGAAGATCGACGCGCGCACATCGTACTCCACGTCTCGCCGCAACCGATCCTGCTCGTACTCCTGGAACTCGAGCTTGGCACCCGTGGCGCCGAACTTTCCTCGCTCCTTGAGGAACAGCATCGGGACGGCCACCGTGAGGCCCGCCTTGTAGTTGTCATCGAGGCGGCTGCGATTGAAGAACGGCTGGTCCGCCCCGCGCTCGCCCAAGCCAGCCAGTTTGGCCTCGGCGAAGGGCAGCAGCCCCTGCGTGGCAAGAAGGCGCTCCGCCTCAGCCTGTTGAACCTTCGCGCGCACCTTGAGCAGATCGGGGTTCCGCTCCGTGGCCGTCTCGAGCAGGCGGTTGAGCTGCGTGGAGTCCAGGCCGCCGCGCCCAAGGCCGGTGAGCACGGGCGCCGCATCAGCGGGTAAGGCCGCCGGTCGACCCTCGGCATCCCAGACGTAGGCCGTGAGGTTGAGCGTGGCGATGTAGAACGCGGCCTCCGTCTCGTAGCGGGTCACCTGGCGGCGCTGCAACTCGAGCAGCGCCTCGATCGTATCGATCGGGGCACTCTCGCCGTTGGCCACGCGCTGGCGGATGGCGCGCAGGCGGAAGTCCGCCAGCCCTTCCCCCTCCACCGCGATCACGCGGCGGCGCCACGTCTCATACCACGCGCCGTAGTCTTTCGCCGCACTGAACAGCAGCTTGTTGAGGATGCCGATCCGTTCGGCATCTCCCGCATCCCGCGCCGCCCGGGCCTGACGCAGCGCCGTGCGCCGCTCGTCGGTGATGATCCGCTGTCCGAGCGGGAGGGAGATCCCTGCGGTGAACGTGCCGTCACCCGTCGTGCGCCGATCGGGATTGCTGTAGCGCCCCATGGTCCGATCGAACGCGAGGGTCACATCGGCGCCGATCGGGAGCGGAATCTTCATTTCGGCATCGAAGTACTTGAAGTACTCCGTGCCGCCGAAGCGCTTCTGATCCCAGGAGGCGACGAGTTTCGGGTCGAAGGCACCCCACGCCTGCCGCAACTCCGCCCGTGCCTGTTCCGCCACGAGCCGCGCTTGTTGCGACACCGGGTGGTTGGCCAACACGGCATCGACGAACGCGGGGAAGGTGAACGGCACGCCGGTGGTGTCGGCCGACAGGTCCTGCGCCGGGGCCGCCTGCAGCGGCGCCAGCGCAATACCCGCCGCGAGGATCACCAGGAGGTGACGACTCACTTCGTGCCTCCACCACCCTTGCCACCCTTCTCTCCCGCCACGGCATCGCCGGGGAGCGCATCGCCGGGCTTGATCGAGAGCGGGAAGCCGTTGAGCGTCCGCCAGATTTCCCAGCCCACCGTCACGTTGTCGAGCATCGCCCACCCTTCCACGCCGGTGCCGAGGCGCAACTGGGCCGGCCACGGCTCGTCGTGCGTGGTGTCCGGCACCAGCAGCACGCGGAACCGTCCGTCGCTGCTGGGGAACTGATCGATCACCACCACCTGTGCGCCGAACGTGCCCACCGCCACCTGCGGCCAACCGGAGATCTGCAGGGCGGGCCACCCGTCGAAGAACACGCGCACGTGCCGCCCCGGCTTGAGTAACGCCACGTCCATCGGTTTCACGTACAGCTCGACCGCCTTGCGCGGTCGCGCCGGCTGCACCGTCACGATCGGCTCACCGGCCTTCACGATTTCGCCCTGACCCGCCCGTGTGGCACGCACCACGTAGCCATCCTGTGGCGCCTCAATCACGTAGAACGAGTTGCGGATGGTGAGCGATCCGACCTTGTCACGGAGCTTGGCTACCTCCGAGCGCCCTTCGCTCACTTCCGACAGCGTGGCCGCGCGATCCGAGCGCGACTTGGCAATCTTCTCGCCGTATTCAGCCGGAATGCTCTGGAGATCGGTCTGTGTGATCAGCAGCATCTGCTGCTTCTCGACCAGCTTCGCGGCGGCGCTCTGCACGCGGATCTGGAAGGTTTGCAGGTCGTTTACCGATACCAACCCGAGCGTGTCGCGGAAGAGCCGCTCCCGACGGCGCAGCTGGTCGCGGGCCACCGAGTCTTCGAGGGTGGCCTGACGCACCTCGGCCTGATACTGCAGCACCTTGTTGCGCGTCTGCTGAACCTTGAAGTCCCGCTGCTGCTCGAGCTGCGTGATCTGCACGTCGAGCGCGGCCGCCTTGTTGAGCTTCTCGGCGATGGCGTTTTCCTTGGCGCTCTGCTGCTGCTGCGTGAGCGGCAGGACGTTGGGATTGAGATAGTCTTCCTTGATTTCGGAGATGCGGACAATCGAGTCGCCCTTCTTCACAAACTGCCCTTCGGCGACGAACCACGCTTCGATGCGTCCGTCGATTCTCGTCTGCAGTTGCTGCGGGCGGTCGGCTGGGCTGAGAGCGGTCACCATGCCGTTCCCCTGCACGTTCTGCTGCCAGGGGAGAAACAGAATTGCGAAGAGGACCGCGAGGATGCCAAGGAGCCACCGGGAGACGATACGTCCACTGTCGGCCCTGCCGAGTAGTACGGTCGTTTCGAGCGGCAGGTCCTTGAGTTCGCGTTCGATATTGATATCGGAGGCGGCCATGGGTCAGGCTCCGGTGGTGCCAAGAGGGTCATGCACGTATTCGTGCAGCAGGCTTCGGCAGATCGGATCCTTGCGCAGCTCCGCGAACGGTCCTTCGCGCACGATGGTGCCGTCGTGCACCACGATCACGCGGTCGAAGGCCGCGAGCAGCTGCGGATCGTGTGAGACGGCGAGGACCGTCCATGGGCGAGCACGGTCGGTGAGCAGGCGGACGATGAGTGACCGGGAGGCCGAATCGAGGTTCTGGAAGAAATCGTCGAACACCACCATGCGCGGACGACCCACGATGCCCTGTGCCACGAGGAGCTTGTTGGCGAGGTGCGCCGGCAGGTTGCGCGCGCTGTTGGTGACCTCCGTCTGAATGCCTTGTGGGAGGTGCTGAATTTCGTCCGTCAGTTGGAGGTCGTCGAGCGCCTCACGCACGTCGAGCGGCGTGATGTGTGCGCGGCCGACGCTCACGTTCTCCTCGATGGTGCCGTCGAAGAGGTCGGTCCATGACAGCATCTGTCCGATACGGGCACGCAGCGCTGGGCGATCAAGATCGCGCAGGGTGACGCCGTCGAAACGGATTGTGCCATCGTAGTCGTCGATGAGCCCGGCGAGCAGCTTGATGATCGTGCTTCGGCCGGAACCATCGATACCCATGAAGGCCACGCGTTCACCCGGTGCCACACGCAGGGACACGTTCGTTACCGATGCTCTGGGGGCTCCGGGGTATCGGTAGCGGAGATCACGCGTTTCGATTGCCACGCCAAGGCCAGGGGTGTGGATCGGCGCGAGCCCCCCTCGGCTCTCGAGGGGCAGGTCCGCCACGTGACCAGCCTTGTCGACTGACGTGAGCACATCGTAGACCGTGCCAAGGCTGCTGATCAGTTTCTCCACGCCGACAAGAACCGTCACGATCACTACTTCGGCCGCCACGAACTGTCCGAGCAGCAAGCGGTTGGTCTGTACCAGCGTCGCGCCGATGATCAGCACGGCCGCGGTGATGAACGTCTTGAAGCCAATCAGCGCGATGGTCTGCTTCACGAGCACCGCAAAATGCTTTTTGCGGTACTTCAGGTAGCCGGTGATCACATCATCCATGCGCTCCACGGGCAGCGTGGAATCACCGGCGTACTTGAAGGCATGGACGGCGCGTGCGATCTCCTCCAGCCAGTGGACCGCCTTGTACTTGTACTTCGATTCGACGATCGAGGTCTCGAGCCCCTCGGGGCCTGTCCACCGGATGATCAGATACAGAATGAAGATCACCACCACCGCGAACAGCGAGAACCACGGACTGTATACGGTGAGGAGAATCAGGCCGAACAGAATGGTGAGCAGTGCCGTCGGCACGTCGACCAGCAACTTCTGCACACCCTTCTGGATGGCGACCGCTTCGAACAGGCGATTCATCTGTTCAGGCAGGTTCTGCTGCAGCGACGCTGAGTACTTCATGCGCGGCACACGGAAGGCGAATTCGAGCGCCATGCGGGCCAACACCCGTTGTTGAATGCGTTCGACCACCTTGAGGATGCCGATCTGGAGCACGCCCGCCACGATCGTGCCGAGGATCACGAACGAGATGAGCACCACGACCGGCTGCAGGAAGAGCCGTCCCTGCACCAGCTGTACAATCCCGCCCACCGCAAGCGGCAGAATGAGGCTCAGGCCACCGGCAAGCGTGGCATAGAAGAACACCGTGAGAATCTCGCGTTTTTCACGCGCCAGCAGCGCAAGGGTACGCTCGATCGGTGTACGAGGCACTTCTCCGTCGCCCGGCTTCTCCGGGCCGACCGGGCTGTGGGGCATCGCATCGCCGTGCCCTGCGGTCGAAGACCGAAGCGCCATGGGGGCGAGGGCCGGGACGGTGCCGCTGCGCGCCAGCTGCTTACAGACTGCTTCAGCCAGGTTGCCGTCAGGCGCATCGATGTCCCACGACGTTCCATCCCGCGGAATCATGACGGCGCGCACGTGCCCGTCACCGGTGGCGTACAGCACGGCCACATCCTGCTCATTCGCAGCGGGCAGCACCAGCGGTAACTGGCGCTCGGCAATGGCCAGCCGGAGCTCGGCCAGTGACAGCTGCCGGTCGAGGTAGCCCACATCAACGGCACCGCCCACCGAGCGCAGACGGCCGGCCAGCGGATCCTGCGGCGAGACCTGACGCGTCAGTGCACGCCAGCGGGCCTGATCGACATCGAGGCCGAGGGCCTCGGAGATCAATTGATTGACGCGGGTAGCCTGTGCAGACATGCTCGCTGTGCAGGAACAAGGAGAGGGTGGTGGAGCCCGGTGCTGCCGCCGCGCTCACCCCTGCCTGCCCCTAATGGACAGCAGGGCGGAATGCTTCCCCAGCCGGAGTCGATGAACTCCGGCCGCGGGCTGAGACTATGGAATCAAGCGATAATTGCGACGCCGTCGCTCGGGATTCAAGGAGATGTATCTCAAAGAGTTGCTTAGATTTTCTGAATGTGTTCCATCGTGACACTTTTCGTACCCTCCGGCGTATAGTAGCGCATGCGTACTCTTCTTTTCCTGGCGGCTGCCGCGGTGGCCCCGCTCTTTGCGATGCCCTCCGGGCTGCAGGCCCAGAGCCGTACCGCGATTGACTCCCAAGCGCCCTCCGGCCAGGGCTCCTTCGGCGCCCATCTGCAGGTGACCGAGCCGAGCGGGTCGTTTGGCGAGAACACCGGCAACGGCTTCGGGTTCGGGGCGTATCTTCTGCGCGCCGTCGATGCCAACAAGATCCTGAACGTGCGGGGTGACTTCTCCCTCGTCTCGTATGCCAACAATCGGCGGCGGATTCCGATGGCGGGCACCGGTGGGCTGATCCAGCTGGACCTTCGCACATCGAGCAACATCGCCTCGGTGGTGGCAGGCCCCCAGCTGTTGGGCCCCTCGGGCGTGTTCACCCCGTACGCGACGGCCCTTGGTGGTTTTTCGGTGTTCTGGACCGAAAGCACGGTGGAGGGTTCGCAGAACGTCAACTCACCCTTTGCCAGCACCACCAATTCGAGTGATGCGGTGTGGGCGTACGGTGGCGCTGTCGGCGCGTACATCCGCGTGACGGAGGGGCGCACGCCGGTGCGCATTGATCTTGGCGCACGGTTTCTGCGCCATGACGACGTCCGCTACCTCACCGCCGAGCGTGTACAGCAGGCGTTCAATAGCAACAGGGCGCCGGTTCCGGCTCGTGGACGTGCCGACTTCGTCTCCTACTATGCCGGCGTCAACATGATCATCTTCTGACCTCAGTCGTCAAAATCGCGCCGACGCTCCTGCTTCCGCGCTCCCTGGCGCTTCTTCGAGGTGAGACGCTGCTCGATTGATCCGCGCGTAGGCTTCGTGGCGCGGCGCACGCGCGGCACGAGGAGTGCCCGCGCCACCAGCTCCCGGAGCCGCTCGAGCGCGGCGCGGCGGTTCTGCTGCTGGCTTCGATACTCGCCCGCCACGATCCGCACCGCGCCGTCGCTGTCCAGTCGTGAGCCGAGTTTGGCCAGCGCGCGTTCGCGTTGATCCTCACGGAGCGCGCGCGTGGTGCGCACGTTCCATTGTAGGGCGATCCGCGTGGCACTCTTGTTTACGTGCTGCCCACCGGGACCTCCCCCAGAAATTGCCTGCACCATGATCTCGTGCAGCGGAATGCGTACGCCCGGGGCAACGTCGAGTGCTTCATCACTCGGGCCGGGCATCATGCGCGGCATCGGCGCGCCTGCAGCGCGGCGCTGATGTCGCTCGGTGCGGGGCGTTGGGCGCTGTCTGGTGCGACAAACACCGCCACATACTCGTCCGGGCCGGTGCGCGTGAACGACCGCTCCCGATAGCCCACGGCCGCCAGTTCACAGCGCAGGAGCGAGGGGGGTGTCCCGTGCGCATAGGTGGGCCGCTCGAGGTCGAGGATCACGAGCGTTCCGCCCGGTCGCATGGCCGACGCCAAATTCCAGAGCAGTGCAAAGGGCTGCGCAATCTCGTGGTACATGTGGATCATGAGGGCCACGTCCACTCCGCGCGCCGGAAGTCGCGGATCGTGTGGCTCCCCTAACACCACACGCACGTTCGTCAACCCATCGTCACGGACACGACGCTGCAACAGGCCGAGGTACTCCGGCACGATGTCCTGACCATACACCGTCCCCGTTGCACCCACGAGCGGGGCAAGGCGGGCGACATAATAGCCATCACCGGCGCCGATGTCGGCCACCCGCTGTCCTTCACGGATCCCGGCAATTTTCGCTACGGTTGCGAATTCACCAGCGTCGTCACGCGTATCTTCGGCTGTCCAGCGCGGGGCCACGATATCGGCCACTTCGCGACGTGGCGCCGGAAACTGCGACGCGGGGGCACCCGGCGGGGCCGCCGGCCCTATGGTGTCCTGATGGACCGTCACCACGCCGGTCCCGCGGCCACGCGTAGCCCCCTCGGCGTTCGCCCCACAGGCGAACACGATGGCGAGCAACGTGGCCACACCCGCTGAGCTGAGCATGCGTCGTGTTGCAGTACTGCCCGTCATGGTGCCTCCACCGGTTCGGTGCGCCGGTGCACGCGAAGGGCCGCGACACGGCGTCCATCCATGGCGACCACCTCGAGTTCCCCCTCGGGATAGTTCACGCGATCACCCACCTTCGGCAGCCGGCCAAGGGCTGCGAACGCGTATCCACCCAGCGTGCTCCAATCCCCCTCGGGGATCGGCAGTTTATGATCGGAGCGCACGTCGACCAACGACATCGACCCCGCGAGCTCCAATACGCCCTCGAAGAGCAGGGCGTCGCGCGACAGTGGATCGTACTCGTCAGCGATATCGCCGATCACCTCTTCCACCAGATCCTCCATCGTCACGATGCCGGCGGTGCCTCCGTACTCGTCGAGCACCACCGCGAGGTGGGCGCGCGTGCGACGCAGGTCATCCAACACCCGCTCGGCGGCGCGGGTCGCGGGTACGAAGAGCGGCTCCCGCAGGTGGTCCCGCAGCTCGAACGACTCTGGATACTCCGAGAGCCAGAAGTCTTTGGCGAGAAACACTCCCACGATATCGTCGGCCGTCTCGCGATAGACCGGGTACCGGGAATAGCGTTCCCGCCGGAGGATGTCGACGAGCTCGGCGCGTTCCACGTCCTCCGCGATCGCGACCATGTCGGTCCGGGGACGCATCACGTCGAGTGCCCGTTTGTTGTGGAAATCGAACACGCCGGCCAGCATCGCCGAGTCGGACTCGTCGAGCGTTCCATGGGCGCGGGCCTGCATGACGAGCAGCCGGAGTTCCTCTGGGCTATGCACATGCCCGCCTTCCGAAGCGGGGGCGATGCCCATCCATCCCAGCATGCGATTCGCTGCGCCATTCAGCAGGCCAATGAATGGCGACATGGCTTGCGAGAAGAGCATGAGCGGCCGGGCCACGAGCATGCTGACCGCCTCCGGCTTCGCCAGAGCGATCGACTTGGGTGCCAGCTCGCCCAGCACGATGTGCAGGAAGGTGATCACGAGGAATGCCACGGCGATCCCCGCACCGGTGTGCACGGCGCCGGGGGCCGGGTCGACCCCCACGAGATGCAACGCTTTGTCGGCCAGCACGGCCAGCGCTGGTTCACCGATCCATCCCAAGGCGAGCGAGGCCAGGGTGATCCCCAGTTGCGTTCCCGATATGTAGCGGTCCAGCTGGGACAGGGCCCGTTGCACGACCGCGGCGCTTCGGTCCCCCTCGGCGGCCAATTGGTCGATCTTGCTGCGCCGCGCCGCCACCAAGGCAAACTCGGCAGCTACGAAGAAGGCGTTCAGCAGCACGAGCAGCAGCACGAACAGCAGCCGGACCGATACGGTGCCAAACGTCAGGTCGGGCTCAGGGGCCAACGGAGGGTCGACAAGCATGCAAGAAAGGAAACGAGCCGGCGCCTGATTCGTCAGGGTAGTGCGATCTGCAATATCCGCGAAAATGCGCGGGTACGGCAAAGTGCACGACCCCCGACTCCACCGCTGAGTGCGCTACCCACCGGCCTTTGCCCAGGATCCTGAACAGGAGCTGCTCGAGCCCAGGCGCGTGCTGCGCTGGGTGTGGCTGGGGCGGGGGGTGCTGTCCTGTGCCATCTTGGTGGCGGCCGTCTTGGTGTGGAACAACGCGGCCCCGGCGGACACGCTGGTCGCCACGCTGGCCTTCGCCGTGGCTATGCTTGCCACCGTCGGGTCCGTCGCGTACGCCCATATGGAGGAACGCCCCCTCCCCCTGGCGTTCGTCGCGGGCCAAAGCACCATCGACCTTCTGCTCGTCACGGCCGTGGTGCATATCACCGGCGGATGGAGCTCCCAGTTTGCCGCGCTGTACATCCTCGTGATTGCCAGCGCCGCGCTAATGCTTCCCCTGAGGGGAGGGATGGCCGTGGCGGTCGGCGCCTGCGCCTTGTACACCGCCGATGTGCTCTGGCTACGACCGGGCACCCCGTATGTCGGCATCGGGGTGCAGGCGGCGGTCTTCGCGGTGGTCGCCGTCGGTTCTGGTTATGTGGCGCTGCGCCTTCGGCAGGCAGGCTCCGGCCGGGAGGCACTCGCGCAGCAGCTCGTGAAGGTGCAGCTCGAAGCAGCCGAGATTCTGCGCACCATTCGCTCAGGCATCGTCACCGTCGACAGGCAGGGGCGCCTGTTGTACGCCAATCCCGCCGCAACCGAGTTGTTGGGGGTGGAGCTCTGCGCCCTCATTGGCAAGCCGCTCCTCCCTACGCTGCTCGGGGTGGCGCCCCAACTGGCCAACCTCCTCGAGCGCAGCGCCAGATACGGGGAGCGCATCGCGCGCGCTGAGGGCACCATCCACCGCGGCAACGACGACGTCGAGATCGGCGTCACCACCACCATCGCTGATGGAACGCGACCGGATGGTACGGTCACCGCCACGGCGATCTTTCAGGATATCTCCGATAGCAAGCGGCTGCAGGCGTTGCACATCCGCGCAGAACGGCTGCAGGCCGTGGCGGAACTCAGTGCCTCGTTGGCGCACGAGATTCGTAACCCACTCGCCTCGATTCGCAGCGCCACCGAACAGTTGGCGCGCCGTCGTCCTTCCACTGCCAGCGACGACGAGGACGAGCGCATTCTGCACGGGCTGATCGTGCGTGAAACGGATCGCCTGAGTCGACTGCTGGCTGATTTTCTCGATTTCGCGCGCACGCGCGTCGCACGGCTCGACCTCCTCGATGTGGGAGCGCTCGTGCAGACGGCGACGATGCTCGCGGCATCACACCCAGACCGGGGTCCCGGCGTGCAGGTCCAGGTCAACGTGGGGCCCGATCTCCCGCGGCTGCACGGTGACGAGGATCTGTTGCACCGCGCCGTCTTCAATCTTGTTCTCAACGCCATTCAGGCGGTGGATGCCGATGGACATGTGTTCGTCGATGTGGACCGGCGGGCGCCGGATGGCGTCGATGGGTCCTCCGCGTCGGTGACCGGAGACCTCATCGCCATCACCGTGACCGACGACGGGCCGGGCATCCCCGCGGCCCTCGAGGAGCGCCTCTTCGAGCCGTTCGTCAGCGACAAGCGCGGCGGGACCGGGCTTGGCTTGCCGGTCGTGCACCGCGCGGTCGAAGCGCATCGCGGGGTGGTCCTGGTGGATCGCTTACCCAAAGGGACGCGCTTCAGCGTGGTCCTCACGGGATCGACCCCTGAGCCGGCAGCCATTCCTCTCATCAGCAACCGGAACAACGGAGCCGCCCCGTGACCGTCATTGCTCCGGCCGCCGGCACGCCGCGCGTGCTCATCGTGGACGATGAATCGGGGATGCTTGATTCCCTGCGCATCCTGCTCAAGTCCGAGGGGTTCGCGCCCTTCACGGCCCACGGCGGGCGCCAGGGTATCGACACCATCGATACTCTCCAACCAGACATCGTGCTGACCGACGTACGCATGCCCGACGTGACCGGCGTGCAGGTCCTCAGTCACGCGCGGCAGGTGGATGCCGACCTGCCCGTCATTCTCATGACCGCCCAGGCCACGCTGCAGTCAGCGATGCAGGCGGTCAACGAAGGTGCGTTCTACTACATCCAGAAGCCGTTCCGTAACGACGAGCTCGTGGCCATCCTTCGGCGCGCCGCGGAGCACCGCCGCCTGCGCGTGGAGAACCATTCGCTCAAGGAAGAAATTCGTCGTCGCGACACGTGCGCGAGCGGGCGCCCGGTAGGGCGCAGCAAGTCGTGGATGGAGGTGCTGCGTCTCGCGGAAATGGTCGCACCCACCGACAGCACCGTGCTCATCACGGGCGAGTCGGGGACGGGCAAGGAGGTGATTGCGCGATACATCCACGAGCTGAGCGCGCGCGTCGATCGCAGCTTCCTGTCCATCAACTGCGGGGCGCTGCCGGAATCGCTGCTGGAGAGTGAGCTGTTCGGTCACGTGAAGGGCGCGTTCACCGGGGCCGTGAAGGACAAAACCGGGCTCTTTCCTGCTGCGGACCGCGGCACCTTCTTCCTCGACGAGATCGGCGAGACCACGCCGGCCACACAGGTCAAGCTCCTCCGCGTCCTGCAGCAGCGGGAGGTCATCCCCGTAGGGGCTACCGAACCCATCGCGGTCAACACCCGCGTCCTGGCCGCCACCAACCGTGACCTCGAAGAGGAGATCAAACGCGGGGCCTTCCGGGCTGATCTGTTCTATCGGCTCAATGTGATCGCCATGCACCTTCCCCCCCTACGGCAGCGAGCCGAAGACATCCCACTGCTGGCCGCCAGCTTCCTCGCGCGTTCGGCAGAGCAGCGCGGCGAACCGCAGAAGGTACTGGCCGAGGATGCCCTCGAGGCTCTTCTCGCCTACCGCTGGCCAGGCAATGTGCGCGAACTCGAGAATGCGCTGGAACGGGCGGTGATCTTGTCCTCGGGGAACACGATTCACGTGGACGCACTGCCCGAGCGCGTTACGGTGCGGTGCGCCGAGCCGCTGGTGAGCGAACGCACGCCGGACACCCCTACGCTCGAAGCAATCGAGCGGGCGTATATCCAGTGGGTGCTCCACACCGAGGGCGGCAATAAGAGCCGGGCGGCCGACCTGCTGGGCATCGATCCGTCCACCCTGTATCGGAAACTCGCCAGATACGGCGACGCCTGATCTCCGACGACTGACCACTCCACTCCGCCTCCCCTCGCTGTGACCGCGGAGGCAGGATGCGCATCGGTGCGTACTACCGGGCGGGTCGGCGTGGCAATGGTGCGACGCGCGGTCGCGCAAGGCGGCTTCTTGTGGACACCGTCTTGGCAAAGCCATTGCCACGACCGTGGGTGTTGAGCGCACGCCTCGTTCCGCCGCCTCAACGGACTCCCCACCATACACTGGAGACGGACTATGCATCGCACGCGCAAAGGCTTCACGCTGATCGAACTGCTGATTGTCGTCGTCATCATCGGCATCCTCGCCGCGATCGCCATTCCGAAGTTCGCCGATACCAAGCGCAAGGCGTACATCACGGCCATGAAGTCGGATCTGAAGAACCTCGTCTCGGCAGCCGAAGCGCACTTCTCGGACAACCCCGCGACGGGCTATGCGACCTTCACGTTCCCGACGACGGGGTCGGCGGGCGTGATGATCTCCGGGAGCGGCACCGCGACCGGCTGGTCGGCCACGGCGACGCACGCGAACGCGGCCGGCGCGAGCTGTACCATCGGGGTCGGGACGGGCGTCGTGGCCCCGCTCTCCGAAGGCGAGCCGGGAGGATCGGCCTGTCGGTAAGTCGTACTCATCGTCAAAGCATCCTTGATCCGCTGCGCTATACGATGCGAAGACCTCGCCTCCGGATGGTGTGGACGCGCGCTCTTGCAGTTCGCGATGCATCGTGCAAAACACTGGGCCCAGATCGCTGTCGAGTGCTGGTGTGAACGTGGTAAAGCATGGTTGATGAATGACTTGCGAACTCTCGGCTTCATGGTATGCACGTTGCTCATTGTCGGGGCGTCGAGGGTCGGTAACGGCCCAGGCGAAATACCCCCACCTCTTGAGGACCATACCATGCGTCGCACTCGAAAGGGCTTCACGCTGATCGAACTGCTGATTGTCGTCGTCATCATCGGCATCCTCGCCGCGATCGCAATTCCGAAGTTCGCCGATACCAAGCGCAAGGCGTACATCACGGCCATGAAGTCGGATCTGAAGAACCTCGTCTCGGCCGCCGAAGCGCACTTCTCGGACAACCCCGCGACGGGCTATGCGACCTTCACGTTCCCGACGACGGGGTCGTCGGGCGTGATCATCTCCGGGAGTGGCACCGCGACCGGCTGGTCGGCCACGGCGACGCACGCGAACGCCGCCGGCGCGAGCTGCACCATCGGGGTCGGGACGGGCGTCGTGGCCCCTCTCGCCGAAGGCGAGCCGGGCGGCCCGGCCTGCCGTTAGGCGCCACCAGCTCCTCTGAGGCCGGCGAGGGGGCAGGCAATGATCCGCCCCCTCGCCGCGCAGTCGCCAAGGTCCACCACCACGTGTTTGTCCTTCGGGTGATTCGACCGGCCAGAAAGCCGTGACTGATCTCAAGCGCCCACGCATTCACGATCGGCTGCAGCGAGTCCTCATAATCGCCAGCGCCGGACTCATTATTGCGATCATCATCACGATGTGGTCCACCGAGCAGCTGGTGGCCGCGGTCCGGTGGCCGATCGCGGGGCTATTGGTGTGTCTTGTGGCCGTCACGTCAGCCCGCGCACTGCAGCGCCAGGTTGCTGAGCTGATCGAGGCGCCGCTCGGTTACTGCGTGAAGGCCGCTGATGCAATTGCCAGCGGCGATACTACGCAGAAGGTGCCACCGGCCAGTACGCTCGAATTTGATCAGCTGGCCAGCAGCATCAACCGCATGACGGACCAGCTGCATGCGGCCACCCGGTCCCGTATGCGCGTCGAACGGCTGGCGACGATGGGGCGAATTGCGACGGGCATCTCCCATGAAATCGGGAATCCTGTTTCAGCGATCGCCAACTACACCCATGTCCTGCGTATGCGGACGAAGGACGTCGACGGCACGGCCGAGCCACTCGATGCCCTCGAGCGGGAGATCGCACGCATCGATCGCATCATGCGCGGTCTCCTCGATTACGCCCGCCCGCGGCACCTCACCCCAACACCGGTCGTCGTCGATGAGGTGATCCACGACGTTCTGCGCTTCCTTGGTGACCAGGGGATCACGCGACGCATGCAGGTATCGCTGGAGCTCGGGGCACCGGACGGCGTGGTGTACACCGAGCGGCACGACCTCGAGCAGGTGTTCGTCAACCTGCTCCTGAATGCCGTCGATGCCATGGACCGTGATGGGGAAATCGTGATCCGGTCGCGCATCATCGATGCCGTGGCGTTTTTCAAGAGCAGCGAGCAGCGGCGAACCGATGCCGGCACCCCCCAGTGGCCCCACCGTCCCGGCAAGCGGGCGCTCGCCTGGCTCGCCCGACCGGCGTCACCGTCGCGCCTTCTCGAGGTGCTCGTGGCCGACTCCGGCACCGGTGTGGCACCGGAAGATACGGAGCGCATTTTCGAACCCTTCTTTTCGACCAAACAGCCGGGGAAGGGGACGGGTCTCGGTCTGGCGATCGTAGCGACAACCATCGAGAACCTCGGCGGTACCATTTGGGTGCAGCGGGCGCGCGAAGGGGGCGCTGCGTTTGTGATCTTGCTACCGCTGCACGAAGGCGGCATGGCTGCCTTTCCGCAGGAGAGCGCCGGCGCGTTCAATTGAGCAGGCACGCGATGTTCTGGTGACGGCGGTGTAGGCTGGGTGACGTAGCATGTCCCCATGACCTTCTCCGTCTACCATTCGCAGCCGCGCTCGCGGCGTTCGTTCAGAGCGCCCACTCGTCGAGGTCGCGTGCTATTGGAATCGTGCGTCGCCCTCATGGTGCTGACCACCGCCAGCACATTGCTTCTGCTCGCCGCCTCTACCTCGGCGCATCTCGTCGACACCGTACGGATGCAGGCTGTGGTGGCGCAGTACACGACTGCTGCCCTCGCGGAGGCTGCCCGTCATGGTTGCCGGGGTGTCACCGGGTCCTCCGTCGCCGTCTCCCGGTTGCGCGTACGTGCCGCACCCAGCGGCGATGGTCTTGCGACCGGCGTGTTCGTGTCGTCCGTTTGGCGCCGCGCGCCGCTCGCCGGCGGACCATCCGGTCGCACGCATCGCGACAGCACCAGCACGAAGGTGTGGTGCGAGCAATGAAAGCGTCACGCCGCGCACGCCGCGGCCATTCCCTGATCGAACTATTAGTGTCGCTGCCCTTCGCGATCATCGCCGCCACGGCGGCGGCCATGCTCATCGTACAAATTGCGCGCGTTACGCGGACCCAGAGCGCACTGCTGGCGTCCGTGCGCGAACTGCGCCACGCACACGCAGTGCTGCGCGATGATTTGGAGCCACTCGAACCGCGTGACCTCGTCGCGGTGACGGACTCGCTCATCGAAGTGCACGCACATCTCGGGGTGCTGCAGCTGTGCGAGCAACCAACGGCATCCACGGTGGTCGTAGCGGCTCCGGCGCGCTCCGATGATGCCTGGGTAATTGGCGTGCGGCCGGGAGACGTGGTGCGCGGCTACGAAACGTCAAGTGAACCGGCGGCCGCTCCGCGCGAACGCACCCGGATCGTAGCCAGCCCCCCGCAGTCAGTCGGCCGCGGTGGCTGCGGCGTGTTCAACACCCTCGTGGGCCGCCGATTCCGCCTCGCCTTTGCCGATTCGCATCCGCCGATGGCTGCCGGAACCCCCATACTTGTACAGCGGGGGGTGCGCTATCAGCACTATCGAAGCGGCAACCACTGGTGGCTGGGCCGCCGCACGCGCGACGGTCTCGTCTGGGAAGGCCTCCAGCCGGCCGCCGGTCCCCTGCTGCCGCCGACACAACGCGGCATGCAGGCGGTTGTCATCGATGCGCAGGGCGCTCCGGCTCCGACGGATTCCGCGGCTGCCGTTCGCCTCCTATTGCGCACGCCGCGGCGTATCCCACTGCTCGGGACAGGCACCGCGACTGTTCCGGCCGACTCCATGCTGATGGAATTGGTGCTGCGCGCGAGGATCTCCCGCCGACTAGCACAGTGACGCCCCGGCGGAGTGCGTGGGGACGCGATCGGCTCGGCTATGTGTTGCCGTTCGTGATAGTGGTGGTTGCTGCTGCCGGAGTGCTGGCGTTCGCCTTCGTCACCACGGCCTTGCGCGCTACCCGCGCGGGGGATCTGGCCACGCGGGCCGAGGAAGCGCACGCGGCCGGTGCCGAAGGCATGGCCCTCACGCTTGGGCAGTGGTCCGCCGATTCGCTCTGGACACGTGCGCTGGGTTCTGTCGTATCCCGCACCCTCGTTACTCAAGCTGGCGTACGAGTGCATGTGGAGTGGGTACGCACGGCCCCGATGGTCGCGTGGCTGCGGGCACGCGCCGAGCGCTCAACGAGCCGCGCGTTCGACACCGGACGCCGAGAGTTTGTGCGGCTGCTGCACCTCGCTCCGCCGCCGGTGCCGGTTATGGCCGCCATCACCAGCACGGGCCCGGTGTACGGCGCCGACGGCTCGCTGCTGTCCGGGCGTGACCTACCCCTCCCCGACAGTCCCTGTGGAACCCTGCGTGATACTCTGAGCGTATCCCCCGCCAGTGCCGCACTCGTTCGGCCCGAAGCCGGGCTACGGTGGGACGGAGCGCCGGTCGCCGCGGTGGTGTCGGTCGCCACCGCCACCCGAGTCGACAGCACCGTACGTGATCTCGCCGGACGGTTGCCCGTCGAGGTACGCGATTCAACTCCGGCGCCCCTGCGCACCCTCCAGACCAGTCCCGGCGAGCCTCCGCGCTGGCGGGCGCTGGCCCTCGCAGCCTCTCTGCTGCACTTGTTGGCCGAGGCCGAATGGCATGGCCTATTACTACTCCGTGGCCCAATGGCCGTGCGGGGGGAGCTCGCCGTAACCGGGCTGGTCGTGGTGGAAGGGCCGGTGGATCTGCGCGAAGCCAAAGTGCGCGTCCGCGGCGCAATGGTCGTGGCCGATCCGCTACAGCATGGGACCCACCTCGGCACGTCGAGCCGTCTGCTGTACGATCGGTGCGCCGTACAAATGGCCTTGGCCACGGTGGCGCGCCCCGTGGCGCGCCCGTTCTTCCTCTGGCACCGGCTCGTGGAGTAAGCGCTCCGCACCACATGCGGGGCTTCAGCGTCGCCAGGCGCAGGCCGACACTATCACGGCGTAGGCCCCCGTGCCAGCCAGGCGCCCTCGGGAAGGCGTTACCTCGTGAGACTCCGGTCGTTTCAAGGATGACACGCCGGTTCCAGCAGAACAATCCGTCTTGTTCCTGCGAACGAACGAGGCGCACGAATGAAACTCACTGCGCAACCACCATCCCCATGGCGATCTTCGGCCGGAAGAACATCAGCGTCGGGCTCGACGTCGGCTCCGGGCTCGTCAAGGCCGTGGTCATTGACCACAGCAGCCCCGCCCCTGAACTGGTCAAGGTCGTCATCACCCCGCTCAACGATACGGCCATCGTCGAGGGTGAGGTCATGGATCACGGGATTGTGGTCGACGCCATCCGGCAGACGCTCGTCGCAACCGGTCTGAAGGCGACGCACCTCGTGGTTTCGGTGGGCGGCCGCGACGTCATCGTCAAGAAGATTCAGGTAGAACGGGTCAAGGAACAGCAGGCACGTGAGTTGATGCGCTGGGAGGCAGAACAGCACGTGCCCTTCGACATGGACTCCGTGGAGCTGGACTTTCAGGTGCTGGACCCCGACGGCGATGGCCTCGACATGAACGTGCTCCTCGTCGCCGCCAAGCGCGAGCTGGTCGAGGCGAAGCAGGCCTTGCTCCTGGAAGCCGGCGCAGCGCCCCTGGTGATCGACGTGGACGCCTTTGCCCTGCACAATGCCTTCGAGGCGAATCACCCGGAAGCGATGAACGGCATCGTTGCGCTGCTCAACATCGGCAACGAAGCCACTAACCTCAACATTCTCGACGAGGGTGTGCCCATCCTCACGCGCGATCTCGGCATCGGCACGCGCCGCTTCCGAGAGGATCTGCAGCGCGAGCACGGCATCAGCGTCGAAGAAGCCGAGGAGCTGCTGCGCGGATTCGATCGTCATCCCCTGTTGGATGGTGCCGTGTCCATGCGTGGTGAGGAAATCGCGATCGGTCTGGAGCGCGCGACAACCTTCCTCGCCACGTCATCGCGCCATTTCGGTCAGGTGCGCGCCGTCTACGCCTGCGGAGGTGGTGCCCGTGTACCCGGCCTGCTGCCGTGGCTCGCTGAGCGTTTGCGCATTCCGGTACAGCCGGCCAATGCGCTCGCCAAGCTCACGGTCCGAGACGGTGCTCTTGAGTTTCTGTCAACTGACGAAGTTGCGCCACTGCTGATGCTGTCAGTAGGACTCGCGCTTCGCACCGCCGCATGACCGCCGGGGGCAACGACCCATGATGCTCGAAATCAACCTTCTGCCCGGAGCCACGAAGGGAAAGAGCCGCGGCGGTTTCACTCTGGCGGGTGTGCTCCCTTCGTTCGGGTCAGGCATCCGCGACCCATTTCTCATTGCGGCCGCCGCCTGCGTGGTCATGTCGATGGCGGCGGTTGGTACGCTGTACACTGTTCAGCGCGCGCGCACTGGCCAACTCGCGGTCCGCATGGACAAGGCCTCACGGGATTCCACGCGCTATGCCAAGGTCCTCGCCGCACGCCGCAAACTGACCGCCGAGCGCGACTCGGTACTGCGACAGCTCTCGATCATACGCACCATCGACGAGAGCCGGTACAACTGGGCGCACATCCTCGATGAAGTGAGCCGTGCGCTCCCCGCATACACGTGGCTCACAATCATCGAGCAAACCACGAAGGCGCCTGCGCCGCCAGGTGCCGACACATTGGCAGCGCATGGTGAAGCGCCGGTGCCTGTCGCCGGTGCCGCGGCCACGAAAGCCGGCGCGCGCATCATGACGGCCGATACGATTGCCATTCACCCGCCGCTCGGGTTCCGCCTCGTGGGTCAGACGGTGGATATCCAGGCGCTCACGATGTTCATGCGTCAGCTCGAAAGCTCACCCTTTCTCCAGCGGGTCATGCTCGCCAGGTCTGAAATCGTGATTGTCGACGGCAAGGACGTCACGCAATTCGAGCTGAGCGCCGAATACGAAGTGCCTCCCCCGGGCGTCGTGGTCACGGCCCCGCTCGTTGTCCCTGTCCGCTGAGTCCTCCATGGCAACCCTCCCCACCACCCAGCGAGACCAGATCAAGTTGCTGATCGGCTGCTCGGCGATCGCACTTGCGGTGCTCTATTGGATGTACCCCTACGCGTCGCAGAGCGAACAGATCGTACTCGGCGAGGCGCATGTGGCTGAGCTAGAGGATGCCAACCGGAAGGCCGCCCGTGAGTTCGCCAGCGGTAGTATCGACGACTTGCGCGTACAAGCCGCCGTGAACCGCTCAGCGCTCACCGTCATGCGTCGTCTCGTCCCAACCGGCAACGAAGTGCCCGCCCTTCTCGAGGAGGTCAGCACAGCGGCGCGGCGTGCCGGCCTTGATGTGGGTGGGGTGGTCCCCGAGCCCGTGATTCTCGGGGATCGGTTCGATGCGTATCGCTACACCGTCACAATCATCGGTGGCTACCACCAGCTTGGTGAGTTCCTCGCCAACGTGGGATCGCTTCCCCGTATCGTGGCGCCCGTGAACTTCTCCATCGTTCAGGGCTCGGCGAACGCGCAGCGCGCGCAGGCGCGCACGTCTGAGAAGGGCGCACTCGCGGCCACGGTGACGCTGCAGGCGTATGTGGAGAAGACGGCACCCACCGCGTCCACGTTAAGGGAGCGCACGTCATGAGATGGCCTGCCTTGTGTCTGACCCTATTAGCCGCGTCGAGCGGTTCAGCGGCCCTGCTCAGTGCGCAGTCGCCGCCGATCCGGTCGGTGCGTGGAGAATCAGCCGGCACCATGGGGGCAGTCGTCACCCCCACCGCCACGCCGGTGGCGAAGGTCCTGCCCACGGAGATCACGCTGAACCGTGAGATCTTCAGCTACAGCGGTGGTGGTCGGCGTGATCCGTACAAGTCACTCATGTCGAGCAGCGAGGTGCGGCCGCTCTTGAGCGATCTTCGCCTCACAGCCGTGGCTTTCGATCCTGAAGGGAACAACTCGGTCGCCATCCTCCGCGACACATTCTCCCGCACTCAGTACCGGGTACGGGTGGGTCAGCAGCTTGGCCGTCTCCGGGTCAGTGCTATCCGCCAGAAGGCGGTGCAGTTCACCATCGAAGAATTCGGCTTCAATCGCCAGGAAACGCTGCCGCTGAGCAGTGACACGACGAAAGTGAGGAACCCCTGATGGGACCGACCACCGTGACGGTGATTGCCGCGATCCTTCTTTCCGGCGCGCCCGCGTCCGCGAAAGGTACCGTCCTTTCGGCTAACACCGCTATCACCATCGATGAGACCATCCGTGGCCGCGTCCGGGCGGTTGAGGTTGCGCCCGCGCCCGCCGGGACGGCGATCACAATCGACGTGGATGCGACCGCGGAGCTGCAGCATTTCGCGCTCGACAACCCCGCGCGCATCGTCATTGATCTCGGCGGTGCCATCCTCGGTATCCCGTCACGGTACGACGGCCGCGTGCGCGGCGCCGTCCGCAATGTGCGCCTCTCGCAGTTCCGCGCCGACACGGTCCGCCTCGTCCTCGATCTCGATGGTGCCCACGCGTACACCGTCGAGCGGGATGGCAACAGCGTCCGCATCAGTATTGAGGGGCCCTCCTCGCAGTTCGCCCGTTGGACTGAAGGGCGTCCGGGCGCCGGGGACGCGGCGGTCACAACTGGTCGTCTCGATGCGCCGCTGGCAGCAGGGGGTGCGCCCCCCGCCGCACCGAATGATTCCGCCCGCATGGGCGGTCTACAGAGCGCGGAACCGGTCAAGCATTCGGACGCCACCCTCGATATGCTCACGCCGCGCACGCCGGCATCGGTGGCGTCGATCAGCGCCGCGCGCCGTCAGCAGCAGAAGCCGCGCATCACCGTCAGTTATGATGGCACCAATATCCGTGATGTGATCGCCGCCTTTGCGACCTTCTCTGGGCGCACCATCGTTGTCGGCAAGGACGTGGATGGCACAGTCACTGCCGATATCGCCGACAAGCCGTGGGACGTGGCGCTGCAGGCGATCTTGCAGTCGCAGGGGCTCGCCGCCACCGAAGATGCCAGCGGGATCATCTCAGTCGACAGCTATCGCAACCTCGCGTCCAACCAATCGCTCGAGCCATTGATCACTCAGGTCATCGATATCAACTACGCCAAGGCCAGTGTCCTGCGGGGTACGGTACAGGCGCTCCTCGCACGTGACTGTACCGGCCTGAGCACGATGCAGACCGGCCGTGATCTCGGTCTGCCGATGAATCAGGGTGGCGGTAGCGGTACCAGCGCGAGCGCGCAGCAACAGATGGGTGGCCAAGGCTGTGTGGTGCGCGGCTCGGTGGCTGCTGACAGTGCCACCAACAAGTTGATCATCACCGAGGTGCCGTCGCGCCTTCCCGAGATCGTGTCGCGCATTCAGCAGCTCGACATCCGCACCCGGCAGGTCGCGATCAAGGCAAAGATCATCTTCGTGAACCGGACAGGCATTCAGGACATCGGCCTCGCCTACGATCTCGGTACCGGCAACAAGCAGTTCTTTCAGCAACTCGTGCCGCGGACCGATCCGAGCACATTGCAGCCGATCGACACCGATGGCGACGGCGTGCCAGACGCGACGGGTGGCGGCACACCGTTCCAGAGCCCAGCCCGCATCGCCCTCGGGGGCAATGCGATCGCCGGGATCGCGAACGCCAACAACGCGATCAAGCCGAACGCGCTCAATCTGATCTACAGCACCGCCCTCGGCCGTTATCAGTTGACGGCATTCCTCAACGCGCTGCAAACGTCATCGCTGGCCGATGTCCAATCGGAGCCGAGTATCACGATTCTGAATAACCGCAGCGCTGAGATCTTCGTGGGCCAGGAAATCCCGATCCGCGTGATCGATGCGGGCGGGCAGGGGGCGCAGGGGGGGGGAGGGGGCGGCGCGGGTGCCGGTGCGGGCGCGCAGGCGCCGAATGCAGCGGCCTTTTTCCCTCGCGCTGCGGTATCGAAGGAGGAGGCGGGGATCAAGCTGTCGGTCACCCCCCAGATCACCAACAACAAGATGGTCCTCATGAGCATCAAGGCCGAGAACTCCAGTGCGGAGATCTCGCAGACCGATGTGGGGGTGATCTTCAATCGGCAACGCGCTGAGTCTCAGGTGCTGGTTGCCGATGGTGAGGCGGCGGTGATCGGCGGGCTCACGGTGACGGAAACGACCCGGTTCCGCAGCGGCATTCCCGTCCTGATGAACCTCCCCTTCGTGGGGCGCCTGTTCTCGCAGAACTCCAAGAACGAAACCAAGCGCGACCTGCTGATTCTGGTTACGCCGCACATTCTGGACGACGACGTCACGCCACCCCCGGGCCGCTGACGCGACGAGGAGAATTTCGACATGCTCTCCGTTTCCATTGGGTGCGCGGCGGCGCGCCCCACGCCGTACCGGCGCACCCTGCCGCGGGCGGCCGCTCTTGCGGCACTGGCTCTGCTCGGCGCCTGCAGTGGCGACGAAGTGATCGATCCCCCGTTCCGCGATCAGATCAAGCCCCGCGTTTCCATTGCAAAAGGCAATGTCGTGGCCGACACGTTGCTCAGTGTCACCGTCAATGCCACGGACAACGTGGGGCTCAAGCGGGTGCGCCTCCTGTTTGCCGGTGGGATCACCGCGGCATACGACACCGTGATGGTGAGTGCGGTGACATCACTGGCCTTCAACGTCACCGTGAAGGTGCCGAGTAACGCGCCGATCGGTGCGACGGTGAATGCGCGCACCGTGGCTACTGATGGTGCCGGCAACGTGTCTGATACGGCCGTCGTTGCGCTCACAGTGGGCAACCTCGAGCCGCCGCAGGCCGTTATCACCAGCCCAGTCGCCAACTCGCCCGTGGTGAGTGGGAAAGCGCTGGTGCTATCGCTCTCCGCGAAGGCACGCTACAGGGTCCGCACGGTTGGGTACCAGATCAGCGGGGCGTACACCGTAGCCGACTCGCTGGTGTATGCCTCGCCGCTCCGTGACTCGATTGCCATTCTCGATACACTCACCATCCCCGACTCAGTGCGCGGGGCGACCATTAGCGTGACGCCGTTCGTGACCGATTCGCTCAACCAGCGGGTGCTGGGGATCGCGGTCCCCTATGCGGTGCAAAGTCCGGTTAGCGCGAACACCATTCCAGTGGTACGGACCGGTGTTTCGCCACGCGTCGAATTGAGCGACACGATCTTCGTGGAGGCCACCGACCCGGTAGGCATTGCCACGATCGGTTACGAAGTGCGCACGCTGGCGGGCCAAATCCTGGTAGCAGATTCGGTGAGCGCCACGGGCGCCTTCTCCACGCTCGTTCGCACCTTTCGAGCGCGAATTCCCGCCACCGTGTTTCCGACGCCCGTTACCGTGGCCGGCTTCGCGCGCAATGCGAACGGCCGCCGGGATGTGGCGCGCTACGGGTCCGGCGCGCTTCGGGCCGACACGGTGCAGGTGGTGGCCGGCTACACCAACCCACTCCCTGCGGGAGGCCAGATCGCCGACGCGCTCTACGTGCCGCGTACCGACCGCCTCTATCTCACCAACATCGAGCGCAACTGGCTCGAAGTCTTCAATCTCGCGGACAGTACCTTCCGCACGCCGATCGCCGTTGGTTCACGCCCGTGGGGCCTTGCTGCCTGGCCGCGCAATCGCGACGGCGTCATGGGGGATACGCTGCTCATCGCGAACTCCGGTGGTACGAACATCAGTTACGTGAACCTCAATGCCGGTGCTACCGGCCGGGAAGTGTATCGCTATCCGCTGCCGAACATCATGGTGTATTCGATCACGAGCGTCCGTGCCGCGCAGACCGATCAAATCATCACGCAGCGCACCGCGTACGATTTCAGTGATCGGCCACAGTTCGTCGCGACGACCTGTGCGGGACCGGTGGCCGCTGGCGCCGCCTGCGGCGACGTGATTCTGGTCTACTCCACCACGCCCACCCCCGGACAGAGCACGCCGTTTCCCAATCAGGGGACCTTGCGCTGGGAAAACCTGAATAGGCAGTCCTCGCATTTCTTCTTCGAACAGGCCATGGGCCAGACGGCGAACCGCGCCGATACGCTGGAGATTGAGCGGTACGCGGCCGGTGGGGTGGGAGCGGACTCGGTTCTCCTGCCCGCTCGGCAGCGCGTCACACTCGGCGATGGTAGCAGTTACAGCTATTCCATCGTGGCCCGTCTCGACCAGCTCGCATTCCGCGATACCACCTTCGTTCGGAACTCCGGCAACTTCCGGCGGGTGGTGATGGGGGAGGGTGGACCGGTGCGTGGCAGCCGTGCCCTCACGTACGATGTGACGCGCGGTTTCGAGACCACGCCGCCGATTCCCGTAATCGACCGCGGGGTGTCGCGCCCCGTCGACGTGACGGACTTCATTGCGAATACCTTCGCCCGCGTTCAGGGGGTGGGTATCAACTTCGACGGTGAGCTCAACGCGGTGAAGGGGGACTCGACCTACCTCTTTGACAACGCGTTGCGGCTGCAGGGTATCCTGCAGAGTCGGCCGAGTGCCGGCGGCCTCGACTTTCACCCGCTCAACACCGGGGTGAACGCCATCCCCCTCCGGACGCGCCTCTCCTTCGTCGCCTCGAGCGAACCGGTGATCGACGTGTTTGACACCTTCTGTTACCGAAAGGTCGCCACGATCCCGATTCGCGACCCGATCATCGGACCAGTTCGCGCCACGGTCCGTCCCAACGGCCAACTGGTGCTCGTAGGAGCAACCGTCCGTGGAGTGACGCTCGTGGCACTGCCGGACAATGCCACGACAACCTGCCAGTGAGTGACCGGGGCGCGCTGTCGGATGCGCGCCCCTCGCCAATTGTCTCCGTTTGCGGGTCGCGGTACGTTCACCGGATGCCTCTCAGGTTCACCACTGCCGGCGAGTCGCACGGCCCGGCGCTCGTTTCCGTGCTCGAAGGGATGCCCGCGGGAGTACCCGTGCTGGCCACCGACGTGGATCAGCAACTCGCGCGTCGGCAGCAGGGATACGGCCGCGGCCGACGGATGCAGATCGAGACCGACTGCATCGAATTCCTGTCCGGCGTGCGCGCCGGTGAGACGCTCGGGTCACCCATCTCGATGCTCATTCGCAACAGCGACTGGGCAAACTGGCGCGAGATCATGGATCCGGCGCCGCGCGACGGCGACGCGCATGGGCTGCGCAAGCGCCACGTTACGCGGGTGCGCCCCGGCCATGCAGACCTGACCGGCATTCTCAAGTACGATCGCACCGATGCGCGCGACATCCTCGAGCGGGCGTCGGCCCGTGAGACCACGGCGCGGGTGGCAGCGGGCGCCATCTGCCGTGTGCTGCTGCGCGAGGTAGGTGTGGAGATCGGCTCGCATCTCGTGCACCTCGGCGGCATCGATGCGCGCCGCCCCGAGGTGTTCCCCGCGGATCTCAATGCCGCCGCTGATGCGTCGCAGCTACGTACACTCGACGCCGACGCGGAAACGCAGATGATCGCACGTATCGATGCGGCCAAAGCGGACGGCAACACCCTCGGTGGCATCTGCGAGGTCGTGGTTGCCGGACTTCCCGTGGGCCTCGGTTCGCATGTGTCGTGGGACACGCGAATCGACGGTAAGCTTGGGCAGGCCATGCTCTCCATCCCTGCCGTGAAGGGTGTGGAGATCGGTATGGGTTTTGAGGCGGCGCGTCGCACCGGGGCCGACGTGCACGACGAAATCGAAGCGGCCCCCGGGCGGACCCGCGCCGGTCACGTGCGACGCCGGACCAACCGGGCCGGGGGGACGGAAGGCGGCATGACCACCGGGGAGGAACTGGTCATCCGGGTGGCGATGAAGCCGATCAGTACCCTGATGCGGCCACTTGGCACCGTCGATACCGTCACGGGTGAGGCGGCCCAGGCGGTGGCTGAGCGGAGCGATGTCACGGCGGTCCCGGCCATGGGTGTGATCGCCGAGGCGATGGCCGCGTTCGTGATGGCCGACGCCCTCCTCGCCAAATTCGGCGGCGACTCTCTGGCGGAGACGCGCCGCAATCTCGACGCGTACCTCGCTCGTCTTGACGAGCGGGTCGACCGCTGACCGTCCCGTCGCGCCAGATCGACGGGCACGTGGTGCTCGTAGGACTTCCCGGTGCCGGCAAGTCCACGCTGGGGCGTCAGGTGGCGAAGCGGCTGGGACGTCCGTTTCTGGACTTTGATCAGGAGATCGAGCGCCGTACCGGTCTGTCTGTGTCCCGGATTTTCGCCGAGCGCGGTGAGGCCGCCTTTCGGGCGCTTGAGGTCGAGCTGACGCGGGAACTCGCCGGGGCGCCGCCCATGGTGCTGGCGCCAGGCGGTGGGTGGGTGACCAACGAGGGGGTGATGGCGCTCCTGCGACCCCCGGGGCGCATCATCCACCTCAAGGTCTCCCCGACCGAGGCGCTCCGTCGGATCTCCCGTTCGCGCACCGTGCGACCGCTGATGCAGCACGCCGACCCAGCCGTGACGATGCAAGCGCTGTGGGAGGTACGTGCGGCCCTATATAGTAGGGCCGACGCGGAGCTTGACGTGGAAGTCATTTCTTCGCAACAGCTTACGGATTCCATTGTGGCGCTTGCCCATGAGGGGACGCCGGAGATAGGTTAGGAAATGGACGATCGATGGGCGCCGGTCTTGGACGAATTGCGCGAAAGGTTTGCTGCCGACACCGATGTGGTGGAGGTGGAGGCATACCTGTCGTCCAAAGGATACGACCGGCGACAAATCGGTGAGATTCTTTCCCTTCTGTATACCGATATTGCGCCGAGTCCGGGTTGGGCCGGCGCCGACGGCGTTCGTGAGTCGTCCCTGCGCGTGCAGGGCCCCCACGAGCGCGGCCGGTTCACGATCGAGGCCTGGGGCTACCTGTTGTCGCTGTACGCCTCCGGTGTCGTGACCCTCAACGATTTCGAGCAATTGGTGGAGCGGGCGCTGATCCATGTCGACGGCCGCATCTCGCTGGCAGATCTCCGCGCCTTGGCGGACGATGCCGGGCTGGATGATGGCGCCATGGGCGGCGAGCGCCCCCTGATTCACTGAGCTGATGCCAACAAAGAAGGCAGCAACCAAAACGGCGAAGAAGGCGGTACGCACTTCCCCCGCCAAGACCACCACCAAGACGGCGGTGACAACGGTCGCCAAGAAGGCTCCCGCCAAGAAGGCGGCGGCCAAGAAGGCGGCGGCCAAGAAGGTGGCCGCGAAAAAGGCCGTGTCGCGAAAGGCGACCAGCCGGATCGCCGCTGACGAGATCGAGGCGGAGCTCGAGTCGCCGCCGGCTGGCGGGACGTCGCTCGTCATCGTCGAGTCGCCGGCCAAGGCCAAGACGATCGGCAAGTACCTCGGGCGCGGGTATACCGTACGCGCCACCGTGGGCCATGTGCGCGATCTCCCCGCCAAGAAGCTGGGGATCGATATCGATCATGGGTTCGCGCCGGAGTACGTGACCATCGAGGGGAAGGAGGACATCCTCACCGACCTCAAGAAGATCGCCAAGGGCGCACGGGAGATCTTCATCGCCACCGACCCTGATCGCGAGGGGGAGGCGATCGGCTGGCATGTGGAGCAGTACTTCACACAGCCCAAGCGGCATGCCGTCTCGGCGCCCATTCGCCGAGTGATGTTCCACGAGATCACGAAGGACGCCGTGCACAAGTCCATGGCCAAGCCCATGGAGATCGACAACAAGAAAGTTGAGGCGCAACAAGCGCGTCGCGTCCTCGATCGCCTGGTCGGTTACAAGGCCAGCCCGGTGCTCTGGAAGACCGTCAAGAAAGGGCTCAGCGCTGGTCGCGTGCAGACGGTGGCGCTGCGGCTGATCGTCGAACGCGAGCGTGAGATTCGTGCGTTCACGCCGGTCGAGTACTGGAGCATCACGGCCGATCTGCTCAAGGGGCAACAGCCGTTCACGGCCAAGCTGCACCACGTCGACGGGAAGAAGCCGGAGATTCCCAACGGTGCGGAAGCCGAGCGCATTCTCAAGGACCTCAAGGGGTGCAGCGAGTTCGTCGTCACCGAGGTGAAACGTCGCGAACGTCGCAAGAATCCGTCGGCGCCCTTCACGACGTCAACCCTCCAGCAGGAAGCGGCCAAGAAGTTGGGGTTCGGGTCCAAGCGCACCATGCGGCTCGCGCAGGACCTGTACGAAGGCATCGACATCGGGATCGACGGTGCGACGGGTCTCATTACGTACATGCGTACGGACTCCACGCGCGTGTCGGAAGATGCGGCCAACACCGCGCGTGAAGCGCTTCGCGCGCAGTTCGGCGAGGAGTACCTCGCGGCTCAGCCACAGCTCTATCCGAGCGGGAAGGCCAACGCCCAGGACGCCCACGAGGGCGTGCGCCCAACCGACCCCACCCGTCGACCCGAGGCGGTGCAGAAGTACCTCACCGCCGACCAGTTCAAGCTCTACCAGCTGGTCTGGCAGCGCTTCATGGCATCCCAGATGGCGCCGGCGGTGTTCGATACCACCACGGTGGACTTCAATATCCCGCTCGAGCAGCGCACCTACCTGTTCCGGGCCACCGGGTCGGTGGTGAAGTTCCGGGGCTTTCTCGCTCTGTACCGCGAGGCGCGCGAAGAGGGGGACAGCAAAGCGCTTGAGGACGAGCAGGCGTTGCCGCTGCTCGAGCTCGACGAACGCGTACCGGTCCGGGCCATTACCCCCACGCAGCACTTCACCGAGCCGCCGCCACGTTTCTCCGAAGCGTCGCTCGTAAAGGAGCTCGAGCGCCTCGGCATTGGTCGTCCGTCCACGTACGCCAGCATCATCTCGGTGCTTGCCGAACGCCGCTATGTGGCGCTCGAGCAGCGTCGCTTCTTCCCCTCACCGCTTGGCGAAACGGTGGAGAAGGTGATGGTGAAGAAGTTCCCGCAGGTGTTCAACGTGGGCTTCACGGCCCAGATGGAAGAGGAGCTCGACAAGATCGCCGATGGCGAGATCGAATGGGTGCGCGCGCTTGGTGATTTTTGGACGCCGTTCCAGCGCACGCTCAACGACAACGATCTCGATGCCCTGATCGGCGAGGCATACGATCTCTCCGCGCTCGCGCAGGAGAAGTGTCCCGACTGCGGTGGCCGGCTCGTGGCCAAGGGCGGCTTCTTCGGCCCATTCGTAGCCTGCGAAAACCACCCGAAGGCGTGCAAGTACACGCGTCCCATCAAGGGTGAGAAGAAGCCGGCGGAACTGACCAGCTATCTGTGTCAGGAGTGCAGTGCACCCATGGTGGTGCGTCACGGCCGTTCGGGCGACTTCCTGGGGTGCAGCAAGTTCCCCAAATGCCGCGGCACGCGCAGCATGCCCACCGGTGTGAAGTGTCCCAAGGATGGTGGGGAGATCGCCGAGCGTCGCTCAAAGAAGCGCGGGAAGGCGTTCTACGGGTGCGAGAATTACCCCAACTGCGATTTCGTGGTGTGGGACAAGCCGGTGGCCGAGCCGTGTCCCGAGTGTGGGAACGTGGGCGCCGAGGCGAAGAGCAACAAGACGCGCGGGACCTTCCGGAAGTGCCTCAAGTGCACGAACGAATGGGACGTGGCCTCGCCGGACGACGCCGAGGTTGCGGAGGTCGCGTAATCCGCTGGCGCCGTTCCGTCGGTACGGAACGACGCTATCTTGAGGTATGAGCAAGCCAGTGCATGTAGTGGGTGGCGGTCTCGCCGGAAGCGAGGCCGCCTGGCAGTTGGCGGAGCGTGGCCACGCGGTGGTCCTCCACGAAATGCGTCCGGTCCGCGGGACCGCCGCGCACCGCACCGACAAGCTCGGTGAGCTGGTGTGCTCCAATACGTTCAAGAGCACCGAGACCAGCAATGCACACGGCCTTCTCAAGGCCGAGATGCGGACGCTCGGATCGTTGATCCTGGCCTGTGCCGATGAGGCGCGTGTGCCTGGCGGAAGCGCGCTCACCGTGGACCGTGAGATCTTCTCGCAGGGCGTGCACGACCGCATCCATGCGCATCCGCGCATCACGGTCACCCGTGAGGAGATGGGTGAGATCCCGGAGATTGGGATCGTCGCCACCGGGCCGCTCACCAGCGATGTGCTGGCGGAGCGCATTCGCGCACGCCTTGGCGTGGAGTCACTGGCCTTCTACGATGCCATCGCGCCCGTGGTGAGCTTCGAATCAGTCGATCAGGGCACCGCCTTCCGGGCCTCGCGCTGGGGCAAGGAGACGATGGAAGGCGCGGGGGAGGAGGGCGCCTACCTCAACTGCCCGTTCACGCGCGATGAGTACGAAGCGTTCATCGATGCGCTCACCACCGCCGACCAGTTCACGGCGCACGAGTTCGACAGCGTCCCGTACTTCGAAGGGTGCATGCCGGTCGAGGAGATGGCGCGGCGTGGTCGTGAGTCGCTGCGTTTCGGTCCCATGAAGCCGATCGGGCTGCGCGATCCGCGTACCGATACCAAGCCGTGGGCCGTGGCGCAGCTGCGCATGGAGGACCGTGCAGGGCGCATGTGGAATCTGGTGGGCTTCCAGACGCGGTTGCGCATTCCAGAGCAGGCGCGCGTGTTCCGCATGATTCCCGGTCTCGCCGATGCGGAGTTCCTCCGGTACGGGAGCATTCACCGCAACTCGTACGTAAACGCGCCCGCTGCCCTGACACCGCATCTGGCGCTGCGCGCTGCGCCCACCACGCTCTTTGCGGGACAGATCACCGGCGTCGAGGGCTACACCGAAAGCAGCGCTACCGGGCAGTTGGCCGGCATCAACCTGTCACGCATGCTGCGCGGCGAGGAGCCCGTGGTCCCCCCACCCACCACCATGATGGGTGCGCTCTATCGCTATTTGCGGGAGGCCGACCCGAAGCATTTCCAGCCCATGAACGCGAACTTCGGTCTGCTCGACGATCTCGAGGGCGTACCGGCCAAGGTGCTCAAGGACAAGACCCGGAAGCGCGAGTTGTTCGCCGAACGAGGGCTGTCCTCGATGACGGCGTGGCGTGATCTGCACGCGGTATCGGCGGTGAGCGCGGCGTGAGCACCGGGATGGCGGAGATGCCCCTGCCCACCGAGATCGCCGAGTTCCTCGTGCATCTCGAGAAAGAGCGGGATCTCTCCCCCAATACCCTCGTGGCGTACACGCGTGACCTGCGTGAGTTCAGCAGCTGGCTCGCGCAGACATACGGCATCAATGGGTGGGACTGGAACGAGATCACGCGCACCAGCGTGCGCGGCTACATGGCGCATCTCACGCGTCGGGGACTCGCCAAACGCAGTTTGGCCCGCCAGCTGAGTGCCGTGCGGAGCTTCTATCGCTGGATGCACCGCGATGAACGGGTGGACGTGAACCCGGCACGCGCCGTGGGGACGCCACGGCTGCCACGCACGTTGCCGGCCTATCTCGATCGGCAGCAGGCGGACACGTTGCTGCAGCATGCCACGACGCGTGCGCAAAGTCTCGAGTTTACCGACGTGCGCAACCTCGCGATGCTTGAACTGTTCTATTCGAGCGGTCTGCGTCTCTCGGAGCTCCGCGGCGCGGACCTCCAGGACCTCGACCTCGTGTCGCAGCAAATCAAGGTACGCGGGAAGGGCCGCAAGGAACGCATTGTGCCCCTTGGGGACCACGCTCAGCGCGCGCTCCGCAACTATCTCGTGAAGCGCGATGCGCTGCTGCAGAAGCTCGGCGGTGTGAAGGCTGGCCGGCTGGCGCGCGGCGCCGTGTTTCTCAGCGAGCGCGGGACGCGCATCAGCGTGCGTGCGGTGCAGCACGCCATGGTATCACTCCTCGACGCCGTCGGCGAAGGCGCCGATCTCACCACGCACTCGCTGCGTCACACCTTCGCCACCCACTTGGTGGATGCCGGCGCCGACCTGCGCGCGGTGCAGGAGCTGCTCGGGCACGCCAGCATCAGCACCACCCAGATCTATACCCACACGAGCGTCGAGCGCCTCAAGAAGGTGTACCGGCAGGCACACCCGCGGGCATAGCGAGCGGCGTACCACCGCCGAGAATTACCGCCGCTCTCGCTGCATCGAGATTCCCCCCGCAGATCACGATCCCCACCGTCTTGCCGGCAAGGTGCGGTGCCATCCGTCGCAGCCCCGCCAGCCCCGTGGCGCCCGAGCCCTCGGGAAGGTTGTGGGTCGTGGACCAGAGGTCTCGCACGGCCTGCGCAATCTCCGCGTCGCTGGCCAGCACGAAGTCAGACAGGCCGCTGCGCAGGGTCTCGAACGTGAGCTCGTAGGTCGAGCCCGTGGCGATGCCTTCGGCGAACGTCTGCACCGGCGCGTTGCGTCGGGTATTCCCGTCACGCCATGCGTCGTGTTGTGCCGTCGCCCCCTGACTCTGCACCGCATACACCGCGAGCGACGGTTTCACGGCGGCGGCGACCACGAGGGCACCCACCGCCTGCGAGCCACCGCCCAGCGCGATTACGATCGCCTCGAGCTCCGGGGCCTGCTCCAGAAACTCAGCGGTCATCGTGCCTGCGCCCGCAATGACGGGGCGATGATTCGTGGAATGCACGAGCGTGCGTTGCTCCTCGTCCGCGATCGCCTGACAGGCCACCACCGTCTCGTCGTAGCGCTCACCCACTTCGATCAACGTGGCACCGTAGGATCGGATCCCCGCGTTCTTCTCCGGGTTGTTCCCCTTGGGCACGCACACCGTGACCGGCACCCCCCGCGCAGCGCCGGCCCACGCCAGCCCCAGACCATGATTGCCCGTGGTGGCGGCGATCACGCCGCGGGCCGCCTGCTCCGCGGTCAGCGCTGTGATCGACGCGGACCCGTTGCGCACCTTGAAACTTCCCGTGGGCAGGTGGTTTTCGTGCTTCACGAGTACGCGAATGCCATGCCCCACCAGTTCGTCGAGCAGCGGGTAATGGCGGATCGGCGAGGGTTCAAGCAACGGGCGCAGGCGTTCCCGCGCTGCACGGATATCGTCGTAGGTGACCGGGTGCGGCACGGCGGGCGGGGCAGGAGGGCGGGGATGGCATCTGCGCGCTGGGCCGCCAGCGCGTGGCACGAGCATGGCTCTATGCTGCGGGACATCGGGGGCGCTTGGCAAGGGGCCATCACGCCGGGTATCGGGGTCCGCCGTACGTGTGTCACTCCACCGGTGCGCGTCGTATGTTTCCACGCGACGTCGCCGATGCGGCCCTCTGTTCGCCCCTTGCCTGGAATGCGTTGCCATGCCGCTCCCCGAGATACGCGCCACCACCATCCTTGCCGTCCGCCGAGACGGTCGTGTTGCCATCGGTGGCGATGGGCAGGTGTCCATCGGCCACACCGTAGCGAAGAACAGCGCCGTAAAGGTGCGCGTCCTCAAGGGCGGTCGTGTGGTGGCCGGCTTCGCCGGATCGGTCGCCGATGCACTCACGCTCTTCGAGAAATTCGAGGAGAAGCTGGAGCGACATCCGGGTAACCTGCCGCGCGCCGCGGTGGAGCTTGCCAAGGAATGGCGCAGCGATCGCGTACTGCGTCGGCTCGAGGCCATGCTCATTGTGGCTGACCACGACCACGGATTCATGCTGAGCGGCAACGGGGAACTCATCGAGCCCGATGATGGCATCCTCGCGATCGGTTCGGGTGGCCCCTACGCCGAGGCGGCGGCGCGCGCGCTCCTGCGGGAGACCACGCTGTCCCCTCGTGACATCGTGACCAAGGCACTGACCATTGCCGGTGAGCTCTGCATCTACACCAACACCCACATCACGGTGCTGGAACCCACTGCCTGACATGCCGTCACCACGTACACAGCAGGCCATCGCCCGACTCGCTGATCTCACGCCGCGACAGATCGTCGCGGAGCTGGATCGCTACATCGTGGGACAGTCCGCAGCCAAGAAGTCCGTGGCGATCGCCCTGCGAAACCGGTGGCGTCGCCAGCGAGCCCCCGAGTCGATTCGCGAGGAGATCGCGCCAAACAACATCATCCTTATCGGCCCCACCGGTGTGGGGAAGACGGAGATTGCCCGCCGCCTTGCCAAGCTATCGGGGGCGCCCTTCGTGAAAGTCGAGGCCTCCAAGTTCACGGAAGTGGGCTACGTGGGGCGTGACGTGGAGAGTATGGTGCGCGATCTCGTGGAGAACGCGATCGACATGGTACGTACCGAGCGCGAGGCAGAGGTTGAGGACCTCGCCGTGGAGAAGGTAGACGAGCGCATCCTCGATCTCCTGCTCCCCAAGCCCCCAGCGCTCGTGGCTGAAGCCTCAGCCGACGCCCATGCCGAGCACGAGCAAGCCGTCGAGCGGTACAAGCGCACGCGCGAAAAGCTCAAGGCCCTATTGCTCGATGGCCAGCTCGATGGGCGCGAATTGGAGATCGACGTCACGCAGTCCGGCCCCGGTCTGCCCAGCAGCGCCATGCCGGGTGCCCCCGACGGCATGGAGAGCATGGCGGAGTGGTTCCGCGACATGCTGCCGAAAAAGAAGAAACGCCGCACCGTCAAGGTGAGCGAGGCGCGTCGCATTCTCCTCGACGAGGAGCTCGAGAAGCTCATCGACCTTGACGATGTCACCACCGACGCCCTCGAGCGCACCGAGGCCATGGGTATCGTGTTCCTCGACGAGATCGACAAGATCGCTGGGGAGCGGGGGCACGGTGGTGGCCCGGACGTGTCGCGTGAGGGGGTGCAGCGCGATCTGCTGCCGATCGTGGAGGGATCGAACGTGCAAACGAAGTACGGCATGGTGAAAACCGACCACATCCTGTTCGTTGCGGCTGGCGCCTTTCATGTGAGCAAACCCAGCGATCTGATCCCAGAGCTACAGGGGCGCTTCCCGATTCGCGTGGAGCTCAAGGCGCTCACCGAGACCGACTTCGTGCGCATCATGACGGAGCCGGAAAACGCACTCACCAAGCAGTACGCGGCGCTCGTGGCCGCCGAGGGCGCCGCGCTCGACTTCACCGCCGACGGGATCGCCGAACTTGCTCGCGTGGCCACGCGCGTCAACGAACGGATGGAGAATATCGGCGCGCGACGGTTGCATACGGTCATGACGACCCTGCTCGAGGACGTGCTCTACGAGTTGCCGGACCGCGGCACGGCGCCAGTCACCGTGGATGCCGACATGGTGCGCGAACAGCTCCGCCCGATCAGCGAGGATGAGGATCTGCGGAAGTACATCCTGTAAGGCGCGCATCCGGCCACGGATGCCCCGTCCGCTGAGGCGGTTCCACCCTCCCCTCAGGGAGCGTGGTCCGCTATGTTCCCAGAGGTCCCCGCAGACGGCACGGCCCCCCGGCCGTGCCGTCTGCTTTCCGTTCCCCGGATGGCATAGCAATACAGGCGCCCATGCACACTGTGCAGCCGCACCGCGACTTCCTCAACATCGCCGACTTTTCACCGGCCGAAACCTTCGCCCTGCTCGACCTCGCCGAGCGGATGCGAACGGGGAAGTACGACGCCCGGCCACTTGCCGGAAAGGCACTCGCCATGCTGTTCATGAAGTCGTCCACCCGCACGCGCATGTCGTTCGAGGTGGGGGCCATTCAGCTTGGTGGCACCGCGCACTTCCTGTCCCCTCGCGATGTGCAGATCGGCCGGGGCGAGCCTATCGCCGACACGGCGCGCGTGCTTTCGCGCTATGTGCAGGGGATCATGATCCGCACCTTTGCGCATCAGGATGTGGTGGAGCTCGCGCAATACGCGAGTATCCCGATCATCAACGGCCTGACGGACCTCTCACATCCCTGTCAGGTCCTGGCCGATGTGCTGACCATTCAGCAGCACCTCGGCGACGTGCGTGGCAGGAAGGTCGCGTGGATCGGCGACGGAAACAACATGGCCAATTCGTGGATTGAGGCGGCCGCCCATCTGGGCTTTTCCCTTCGCGTAGCCTGTCCGGAGGGGTACGACCCCGACGAGTCGTTCCTCGCCGCCGCCACCGCGTCGCATGCCGATGTGCAGCTGCTGCGTGATCCGCGGGAAGCCGTCGACGGGTGTGACGTGATCACGACCGATGTCTGGGCGTCGATGGGGCAGGAGGAGGAACAGGCGCGCCGCGCCATGGCGTTCGCGCTCTATCAGGTGGATGGGGACCTCATGGCTCGCGCCGCGAAGCACGCCATCTTCCTGCACTGCCTCCCCGCCCATCGTGGCGAAGAGGTGACCGCCGAGGTTATCGACGGACCCCAGAGCGTGGTGTGGGACGAAGCCGAGAACCGGCTCCACATCCAGAAGGCCATCATGGCCGCCCTCATGGGGAACGAGCCCCTGTAACGCGTCACAATACCGAGACCCACATATGCCCATCGCCGCCGGTCAGCCCGCTCCCGATTTCACGCTTCCCACCGAGACGGGCGATATGCTCACCCTGTCGTCGCTGCGCGGTCAGTGGGTGGTGCTCTATGCGTACCCCAAGGACGATACGTCGGGATGCACTACGGAGTCGTGCGAGTTCCGCGACGCCTTTCCACGCTTCGGTGGCAAGAACGCCGTCATCCTCGGGATCAGCCCCGACGGCGTAAAGTCGCACCAAAAGTTCAAGACCAAGTACGACCTGCCGTTCACCCTCGTTGCCGATGAGGAGAAGGTTGCCCTCCAGGCATACGGGGTGTGGAAGGAGAAGTCCATGTACGGCAAGAAGTACATGGGCGTGGAACGCACGACGTTCGTCATCGATCCGACCGGCACCATCGTGAAGGTGTTCGAGAAGGTGAAGCCGGCCGGTCACGCCGCCGAAGTGGAAGCGATGATCGGCTGAACGGCGTGCCCGATGACGTTCGGTTATGGGTGCCAGTTCGTGAACGCGTCGGCCACCGTCACCGCGTGGTAGCCGCGCCGCGCCAGGAATGCCGCGGCGTGCGCAGAGCGGGTGCCGCTCGCACAGTGCACCAGGACCGGCTGATCGTTGGCCAGCTCCTTGAGGCGAGGCAACAAGCGGGTGTGGGGGATGTGCTGCGCCCCGGGTACGTGCGCGGTGTCGAAGTCTGCCTTGCCGCGCACGTCGAGGATCCGCACGCCGCCGTCGGTGCGGCGCTGCTCCATCTCGGCCATCGAGATCGCGTCCATCGACGTGACCGCTCCCCCCTGCGCCGTATACTCGGCGAAGTCGGCTGGCGTGAAGTACCCGCGAATGTCGTCGAGGCCGATGCGTAGTAGCAGGCGCACAGCCTCCTCGACGTGCCGGTCGTTGATGAGGAGGTAGATGGCGGTCCCCTCTTCCACGTACGAGCCGGCGATGTTCACGAACTGGTAGCTCCAGTCGGCCAGCAGGGACGCAGGGAGGTGCGCGGTGAGGAACTCCGCTCGTGACCGGGTATCAAGGACCACCGCGGTGCGGTCACCCGCACGGGCGCGCAGTTCCTTCTGCCCAAGGTGTGGAATACTTGGCACTGCCCCGATGACCTTGGGGCCGACCTTGTTGTCGCGCTTCATCCGCGCGAAATAGAGCGGCGGCTCCGGTTGACCGCTGAGGATGTAGTCGATGAAGGCCGTCTCGTCGCTCGCCGCGCGGATGGCCGGGTTGAAGCGCAACTCGTAGCCGACCGTCGATGACGGCACATCACCCAGGGCCTTGCCGCACGCGCTGCCCGCACCGTGTGCCGGCCATACCTGTGTGTACTCCGGCAGCGATCGGAACCGCTTGACCGATTGATACAGCTGCTGCGCGCTGGGGATCATGGTGCCGCTCACTCCCGCCGCCTCCTCCAGCAGGTCGGGACGTCCGAGATCGCCGACGAACACGAAGTCCCCGGTGACGATCCCGATCGGATCCGTTGCGCCGCTGCCGTGATCGATCACCTCATACGAGAGGTGCTCGGGGGTGTGTCCCGGGGTGTGGACCGCGACGAACTCGATGTTGCCGACCTGGAAGCGATCGTCGTGCTTGAGCAGGCGGTACTCGTAGCTGGAGTCGAGTAGCCATTGGTATCGCCACTCCGCGCCACCTTCATCGCTGGCATACACGCGCACCCCACGTTCGGCGAACTCCCGGAGCCCCGAGAGATAGTCGGCATGGATGTGCGTATCGGCGGCCGCCACGATCCGCAGCTTGTGCTTCGCGGCAAGCGCATAGTAGCGGTCGATATCGCGCTCGGGATCCATAATGATCGCCTCGCCGGAGCGCGGGCATCCGATGAGGTACGCATACTGGGCAAGGGCGGGGTCGAAGCTCTGGCGGACGAGCATTGCACGTCTCCTGGGTCGGGCCATTGGGGCGGCCGCCTGCGGCCTGTGATATTCATATATAACTAATAGCAAATATCTGACAGGGGCAACGTCTGGCCGCACGTGGCCACGGCGATTCGGTGCTGCAGTTCTGGCATTGGTCTGCCAATTTGAGCATCTTCCGGTAGACGCACCGTCGCCGTGCACGATTCTCCGATCCCATCCATGACCGCTCCAGCTTCCGGCGCCCTCAAGCGAACGCCGCTCCATGAGGTGCACGTCGCCCTCGGCGCCAAGATTGTCCCCTTCGCCGGCTACGAGATGCCGGTTCAGTACCCCACCGGCATCACCGTCGAGCACAAGGCCGTCCGCGAGGCGTGCGGGATGTTCGACGTGTCCCATATGGGTGAAGTGATCGTGCGCGGTCCCGACGCCATCCGGTTCGTGTCATCGGTGACCAGCAACGACGTGGCCGCACTTGGCATCGGGCAGGTGCAATACAGCACGCTGCTCCGGGCCGACGGCACGATCGTCGATGACCTTCTCGTCTATCGGTTCCCCGACCATCTCATGCTCGTGATCAATGCGAGCAACCGCGAGAAGGATCTCGCGCACCTCGAGGCACATCGTGCCGGCTTTGACTGCACGATGACCGATATCTCCGACGAGACGGCGCTTCTTGCCATCCAAGGCCCGGAGGCGCCGGCGATCGTCGCCGCACTCGCCAACGTGCCGCTCGACGGCATCAAGTACTACTGGTTCACCGAGGGCACGGTGGCCGGCGTCCCGTGCATCATCTCGCGCACCGGCTACACCGGCGAACTTGGATTCGAGCTGTATTTCGATCAGGCCGAGGCCACGAAGGTCTGGGCCGCGGTGATGGCCACCGGGAAGGTGACGCCGGCGGGACTAGGCTGCCGTGATTCACTCCGGCTTGAGGCCGGCATGTGTCTCTACGGCAACGAACTCGACGATCGTACCACGCCAATCGAGGCGGGGCTCACGTGGCTGGTGAGGCTGGGCAAAGCTGAGCCGTTCCTCGGCAAGGAGGTCCTCATCCGTCAGCACCAGGAGGGGACCGACCGCAAGCTGGTGGGTTTCACGTTTGATGAGCGTGCCATCCCCCGCCACGGCTATCCCGTGATTTACGGCGGGGTCAAGGTGGGCGAGGTCTGCAGTGGTACCATGAGCCCCACGCTCGGCATCCCCGTCGGCACCTGCTACCTGCCGTCGGCGGCGGCGGTTGAGGGGGCCACCTTTGTCGTGGAAATCCGCGGCAAGGACGTCCCGGCGCGTGTGGTGAAGCTGCCCTTCTACAAGCGACCGGGGAAGGCGTGAGTATGCGTGCGCGTCCGTCGGGACGACGCGGTGGCGTGGACGACAGCGCCGCCGGCGTGGTCGCCATCCTGATGACCGACGTCGAGCCGGCGGTGCGCCTCAACGCAGCGCTCGAGGCGCAGGGAGTGGAGACGGTCACGGTCTCGCCAATGGATGATGTGCGCGGCGATCTTCGCCGGGCGCGCCCTACCGTGCTGGTCCTCACCGGTGCGCTGCTCGATCCAGCCAATACCGCACTGGTGCGGCATCTCCTCTGGGACAATGTCGCGGTGATCGGTTTCACCGATGTGACCGATCCACTCATGCTCGAGCGGCTGCGGGACGTGGGCTACGCTGAAACGTGGCCGAAGCCCGTGGTGATCGACGACGTGGTCGACAGCATCCGCCGCCGCCTCGATCGACATCGGCTGGCCGAAGCGACCGGCCTTGTGGGCGAGAGTGCCGCCGTCCGTGAGGTCCTCGTCAAGGTGGAGCAGATCGCTCCCGTGACGAGCACGGTCTTGATCGAAGGTGAGAGCGGCACCGGGAAGGAGCTGGTTGCTCGCGCCGTACATCGCCTCAGTCCGCGCCGCGGCAAGCCGTTCATTGCCGTTAACGTCGGAGCGCTGCCGGAGACCCTGCTCGAAAGCGAACTGTTCGGGCATGAAAAGGGCGCGTTCACCGGCGCTGCTGAGCGACGTCTTGGGCGGTTCGAACTCGCCGACACCGGATCGCTGTTTCTCGACGAGATCGGGGAGATCCCGCCGAGCACGCAGGTCAAACTGCTGCGTGTGCTCGAAGAACGAGAGGTGACCCGTGTCGGTGGTGGCCAGGCGATCCCCGTAGATGTCCGGGTCGTAGCGGCCACGAATCGTCCCTTGCGGGAGCATGTCGAGGAGGGAGGATTCCGCGCCGACCTCTTCTACCGACTCAACGTGCTCAGCGTGTATCTGCCGCCGTTGCGCGAGCGTCGTGAAGACATTCCGCTGCTCGTGCGGCGGTTTGTCACCGAATTCTCTGCCATGCACGATCGCGAGTTCAACGGGATCAGCGGCGAGGCGCTCGATCTGCTTGTGGAGTATCCGTGGCCGGGCAATGTGCGTGAACTGCGCAATTTCGTGGAAAGCATGGTCGTGCTTGCGCACGGGCGTGAGATCGTGGCCGACGATATTCCCCGCGCGATTCGCGATGGGGGCGGGCGGCGGTTGCTTCCGGTGCACGTGGGGCCGATGGTGCAGGGGAGCGAGCGAGCGCAGGGGCGCGAACTCGAGTTCATCGTGCGGTCGCTTGTCGAGCTCAAGTTGCAGGTTGAGGAGCTCCGTCGCCGCATGGACGTCGAGGTCCCCCCGTCACCAGCTGCATGGGTGGGCGACGGGCGCCCGAGCGCTGGGGCGGTCGCGTCGGCGCCAGGTGCGGAGGTGTTGTCGAGCAAGGCGTACGGCATGGTGCGCGGGATCGAGCCGCGGGAACAGAGCCCGCCGGCCACAGTCATTACCCTGGGTCCGGGGATGACCATGGCGGAAATCGAGCGCGCGGCCATCCTGGGGGCCCTGCGCGACACCAGGGGGAATCGTCGCAAGGCGTCGGAACTGCTTGGCATTGGGGAACGCACGCTCTATCGGAAGCTTCGGGATTATGAGGGGGAGGGAGGGCTGGAGGGGCTGGAGGGGCTGGAGGGGGAGGTCAGCCTCGACCACACCTGAGGGGCTGGCGCTTACCTGCAAGGGAGCCATGACGTGGCGTCAACATTCGCGTGGTGCGAGGGCGCTCGCAGCTTGAGCTTGTCGAGCACGCGCTGCAGGGAAGCGGAGGGTGCAGAGCGTTCCCGCCGTCTCTCATGGAGGTATTCATGCAGGAGGTCAAAGGCGCGGTCGTGACCGTCTAATCTGATGAGCGATTCGCCGAGCCGGGATGCAAGCAGGTCGCTGGCGCAATACCGAGATGTCTGCTCAAAGTGTGTCATGGCGGTATCAATCAGCGTTTCGCTTGGCCGCCACTGATGGTCGAGCAGGCGTACGGCCAGGTCGAGCGCCATGGTGTACGCGATGGCGCGAACCGGGGCGATCTTGGGCAGATGTCTCTTGCACTGATCGAGGTGCCTGGCGGCCTCCACGCGATCCCCCAAGGTGACCGCTAGCAGGCAAAAGTGCCCGTGCACGTAGCGGTTTACCGCCTCGTCGTCGTTGTCGGATGCCAACGTGCGTAACTCATTGCTCCACCTGACCGCATCGGACGGTCGACCGGTCTCAATGGCGAGGTGTGCCAGTTGCCAAACGGGGTATTCCGCAAGGCGCGGCGCTTCAACCTCAAAGGCGAGCTCTCTGGCACGCACGAGTGCTTCGGAAGCGAGTGTATGCTTGCCAATCATGCGGAAGACATAGCCGGCACTGCCACATTGTACCACCAACGTCGTCGTCGGACGGGCCTCCCTGGCGCGTGCGACGATGTGGCGGGCGAGGCGCTCCGCGGCATCGACGGATCCAAAGACACTGTGATAGATCAATGCGAGCCCTTGGGTGCGCTCGCTCTCCAGGAGTTCCTGCTCGGAGAGGGCCAGCCCTCGGTAACAGGCATCGGCGATCTCGGGATCACAGGTGTTGGATGCGATCGTCAGGCCCGTGTGCGCCGCGTGGATTCGCTGCTCGATGCGGGCACTTTTGAGGCCGACGACGGATGCGGCAAATCGTGAGAGCGCACGGGGGTCCGCGAACGGCGCCGACCGATATGCGCAGGCAATAAACGCCAGCCGCTCGTCAAGAGCGCTCGTGCTGAGCGTCGTCGGATCTGCCGGCAAATCCATGCCGGCAGGAAGCATCGCCAGCGCTCTGCCTGACGCCCCATTCTGCGATTCAAGATGGACCTGCATGCGATGGAGGGTCCCATCGCGCTGTGTCGAGGGCACCGCCGCCTGCAACGTTCCAATCGAACGCAAGACCGCTGCCGGACGTCCACTCTCCAACAGCCCCGCCGCGTGCTCTCCGATGAAGCGGTACAATACGTCCGGACGGTCGCTGCGTTCCGTGTGCATCAGCGCCTCGAGCAGGATCGCCTTGTCCTCCGTGCACCGATACTCAGCCTCCAGCACACCGCCGATGGTCGTCCGTAATGCCGTCTCAACGAGCGGCGACATCTTCCGCATGGCGACCTGGCGCAACAGATCGTGCGTGATCACCAGCGCCGCATGGCTCGTGTCCAAGCAGCCGGATAGCTCGAGCAGCTCGAGGGCCTGCAGCAGTTCGTGCATCGGGAGTTCCAGGACCACCTTGATCCGATCGAGCGATGCGAACTTCCAGAGGAGGCCAATCGCCTGGAGGGTGTGCTGGGCCGTGGCATCGAGCCGATCGATGCGCTGCGCCAGTAGGGAGTGCAGCGTGGGCGGCACTCCACTTGCTGCTCCAGTCGCCAGCCAATGCTCCAGCAGCGCGCGCAGCATCAGCGGTGAGCCCTCGCACCCACTGGTGATCCACGACTCCACGGCGGCGGGCACTTCGGCCGAATGCTCCTCTGCGATCGCCTGCACCAGGTACTGGAGGTGCGGCAGCGGCAGCGGCGGCAGCCGTCGAATGCCGAGCGTCGTCGGCATGCGCCCTGGCCGCTCCTCGCGAACGGTCGCGAAGTGCGAGGTGAGCACCAGGCACACCCGCATTTCCTGCACCCGCTGGATGATGTCGGAGAGCACCTCCCACGACGCGTCGTCGATCCAGTGCGCGTCCTCCACGAGCAGAAAGATCGGGCGCTCGTCGCTCAGCGATGCCATCAGGTCCACCACGGCGTGGCGGATGGACTGTGGGCGGATCGTGCGCCTCGCCAGTGCGAGGCGCTCACTCGCCGTGAGCTCCTCCGTCTGGGCGTCGACGGCCGGCGAGACCACCGGCGAGACCGCCGCGGCTTGCTCGCCGTGAGCGGCCATCCCCAGAAGCTGTCGGATGACCGTGAGACTCTCCGGGGAACATCCGGCCGCTCCCGGCGCCGTCAGCAGCTCCGGCAGGGCCTCGAGCAGCGCGACCAGCGGTTGCTTTGCAATGCTCTCCCGGCACTCAAGTAGCACGTGCCGATTGCCGTCCAGCTGCGCAATGCGTGAAAGCTCCGTCACCACATGCGTCTTGCCGATGCCAGCAGGACCGTAAAGGAGCACCGCGCTGCCATCGCGCCACCGGGCACGTCGCATGGCCTGCGTCAGGTCGCTCATTTCCTGATCACGCCCGACGAAGTACCTGTCCGTCACCAGCGCGACCGAGCGCCGGCGTGGCACGGCCTCCGAGAAACGCTTGCGCAATAGAGTGGCCGGGAGCCTGATGTCCCCGGCGTTGGCCCCGAGTTCCGTGAGATATCGGTCGAGCACCGCAATCGCTTCCACTTTCGAACCGGTCACCGCAATGCACTCGGCCAGCGCCAGCGTAGCATCCTCGTTCAGCGCATCGATCTGCAGGATCCACTTCGCAATCATCTGTGCCCCGTTCCAGTCAGCCCGGTCACGGCGCTGCCGTAGCACGTCGACCAGTACCCGGCGCACATCGGCATGCACCTCCTCGCGCGTCTGCTCGAGCCAGTCCCCGAGCTGCGCCGTTGGGGGCAGGAACCCGGGGAGAAACACGCCGTATGGTTCGGCGCCATGCATGATGTCCTGCGCAAAACACTCCAACGACGGTTTCACGGCAAACCGAGGCTCTACCTGCAGGGGATCGAGATGCACCATGTCGCCGCGAATCGACGCGTCGATCCCCATGCCGCGCAACTTGTAGAGTGCCTGCCGCAGATTGCCGCGCTGGCGTACCGGCGAGAGATCAGGCCAGAGTTCGTCCAACAGCTCAGCACGCCGTACTGACATCCCGGAGCTGTACACGAGACGCACCATGAGCACGAAGAGCAGCGAGGTGTGCCGCCCAATCAGCTGCCCGCCGACGAGAATGCGTGCCGCGCCAAGCGTCTGTACGCGAATGGTCGGTCGGGCCCCTTCCGTCCCGGCGACCGACGGTATGCCACCGGCGGGCGCGGCGGCGGGCAGGCTACCGACGCGAGCCGTCACGTCGGTACTCCGGCGACGAGGCGAGACGATCGATGACACCAGGTGCCACTGGCGGGACATCGGAGAACCTCGGGACAAGCAGGGGCCACGCGCTACGCGAACGTGGAGCAACGTCTCGTGCTTGTGTCATTTTGCCGTCATTCCAAAAACATGGTGAGCAATCCGTCGCCACTGATCGCGCGACGGCGATCCGGATGCAAAACGGACCTCGTGCCCTCCGCGTGAGGGCCGAAAGCACAACGGCGCCCAATCGAGCGCCGTTGTGTGATACGGCGGGATGCGGACGGCCGCGATGTGGTGCCGTCCGCGGCGCGCGTCAGGGAAGCTCGATCAGCGATTCCGTGGGGATACCGTCGGCTTCCGCCTGGAAGTTCACCACGAGCCGGTGCCGCAGCACCGACTTCGCTACGCTCTTCACGTCGGCAATGTCGGGCATGGCGCGACCATCCATCGCCGCCCGCGCCTTCGCGCCGAGTACGAGATACTGCGACGCGCGCGGCCCAGCACCCCAGCTCACGTACTTCCTCACCTTGGCCGTGGCTTCAGGCGCATCCGGACGCGTGCTACGCACCAGAGAGACGGCGTACGAAACCAGACTCGGCGGTGCCGGCAGTCGGCGCACGAGCCGCTGCAATTGCAGCAGCTCCTCGCCGCCCAGCACTGGAGTGATCTTGCCCTGCGTGTCACCGGTGGTGGAGCGCACGATCTGCTCCTCCTCCTCACGGGTGGGATACCCGATGTTGAGCTCGAACATGAAGCGGTCGAGCTGCGCCTCCGGCAGCGGATACGTGCCTTCCTGCTCCACCGGGTTTTGCGTGGCGAGTACGAAGAAGGGACGCGGCAGCTCGTAGGTACGGCCAGCCACGGTGACCGTGCGCTCCTGCATGGCTTGCAGCAGCGCCGCCTGAGTCTTTGGCGGCGCGCGATTGATCTCGTCGGCGAGGACCATGTTGCCGAACACCGGGCCCGGCGCAAAGCGAAACGCGCGCTTGCCAGTGCCCGGCTCCTCTTCCATCAGCTCCGTGCCGGTGATGTCGCTCGGCATGAGGTCGGGCGTGAACTGCACCCGCGAGAAGGACAGATCGAGGGCCTGCGCGACGGTTTGCACGAGCAGGGTCTTGGCGAGGCCGGGGACACCGACGAGGACGGCGTGGCCGCCGGCGAGCAGCGCGGTGACGAGATCGTCGACCACGTGGGCCTGGCCCACGATGCGCTGGGCGATCTGCTGAGACAGCTGCGTGCGTGCCTCGGCGAGCCGCTCGAGTAACGCGAGATCGGTCGCGTCTGGCGACGTGACGTCGGGAGACGGAGTCACAAGGTGCGGTTGAAAGGTCTCACGGCTCCGTTGATCGGAGTCCGCACTCGACAGTCGACGCCCACGGAAGGTCGGCGCGTCGCTGCTGCAAACAGTAACGGACGCCGATGGGCGCCCGTTGTACTCACAGCCGGAACCACTGTCGAAAGGTACAGCGCGCCCTCAGCGGAGGGCGAATTCCACGCGTTGCCGAACGGGATGGGTCTCGCTGTGGAGTTGTGCCACGAGTACGTAGCGCCCTGGGGCGGGCGGCGTCCAGCGTTCGTCGTAGATGGTGGAGTCGTGCGCGCCGAGCAGGCGGTTCTGGATCCCCTGCGTGAAGAGACGGCCCTCGCTCCAACGCCACACCTCGCGGCCGTCGCTGGTGAGTACCGAGAAGTCGTGGGTGCGCCCGTCGGGGAACCGGAGCTCGACCCGCTTGGGGGAGTCGTTGGTTACCTCGATGGCAAATCGCACCGACCCGTTGGCCGTGTCGACCATGACGTGCGACGTGATGCCCTTGTCGGCCCCGGCTTTCGGTCGTGCGTTGGCCAACGGGCTCGGCGTGCGTGGACCGCACGCAAACACAAGCCCGGCTGCTGCCAACAGTGGAACCGCGATGCGCGAAAGCATCCGTGAACGGGGGCGAAATGTCGGGGAGCGATGCCGCGGGGCCGATACCCTGACCCTGCATGCAGTTGGACGACCAGGCATCACATTTCGGTACTCCGCTACATTATCTACGGCGCTCCGGACTGTCAAGCGCAAGTTTACAGCGGCCACGTCAGCTAAGTGCCCATCGTACCACGGTTTCGCTGGGTTGGCGTAGATGCCGGTATTTGTTCGGTTTCGGTCAGGATGATCGCTTGCGAAAAATTTCACAAGCGTCTAGGTTCCCCCCTCGAATGGCAGAATCCCCGGAAAAGCCGACGCGTGATTCCAAGCCACCGGCCGACGACGTGTCGCCGTGGGCCCTCGCCGGTCTGGGAACGCAGTTTTTCGCCTCCATCCTGCTTTTCGTCTGGGTCGGCAACTGGCTCGATCGCCGACTCGACTGCGCGCCGTTCTTCCTGTTGAGCGGTGTGCTGCTGGGTGGGGGAGGCAGCTTCTATCTGAGCTACCGGCAACTCACGGCGCCGCGTGGTTCGCACTCGCGGAACGACGACTCGACACCGAAATCATGACGGGGAACGCCATGCCGACGGGTTCGGTCGCTCAGCCGATGGGGATGGGTCGTGCAGTGCTCGGCTTCACGGCCGCGCAGGGCACGATCATCGTGGTTGCGATGTTGGTCATGCAACGGTTCGTCTGGACCGATGCGGCCGGCGCCGACGCGGTGCGTGCGAGTGCCTGGCTCGCGTTCATCGTGCAGAGTTTCACCTTCGTGATCGCGCGACTCGTTGCGCGGCAGCAGGTGATTGCGGGGTGGGGGCTTGGCGTGATCCTGCGCTTCGCGTCCGTTGCGTTCTGGGCATTGCTCGGTATCAAGGCGCTCGGGCTTGTGTCCGGCCCCGCGCTGATCTCGCTGGTGCTGTTCTACTTCGTCTCGACGCTCGTCGAGCCGCTCTTCCTGAACTGATACTCCCGGATGCAGCAGATGCTCCGTTCGTTGTCACGTGTCGTTTGTGCCGCCCTCCTCGCCACGGCCACCGTTGCCGTGGCGCCGCTCACGGTGAGCGCGCAGGAGCATGGGGCCACCGAGCATGCCGCCGCTCCCGCGTCGGAGAAGCCGGTGGACTTCATCACGCCCCACATCACCGATAGCCGTCACCTCGAAATCCCGGCGCTCAACTCGCACCTCGCCGCCGAGATCGAGCTGCCGCATTTTGCCCCGGTCAACATCGGTGGCATCGCGGTCGACCTCTCGCCGACCAAGCACGTGGTGTTCATGATGCTCGCGGCGCTGATCGTCGCGGTGGTGCTCATCACCGCGGGCAATGCGTCGAAGAAGCAGCACGCCGCCACGGGGCGCTCGTCGGGCTTTGCGGGCGCGATCGAGGCCACGGCGTTGTACCTCCGCAATGAGGTGGTGCTGCCGAATGTTGGGCACCACGGCGAAGGCTTCGTCCCGTTCGCGCTCACGCTCTTCTTCTTCATCCTCGTCTGCAACCTCCTCGGCATGTTGCCGTGGGGCGCCACGGCCACCGGCAACGTGTCGGTGACGGCGATGCTCGCCATCATCACCGCCGTGGTGGTGGAGATCTCGGGGATCCGTGCCAATGGGCTCGGCTACCTCAACACGATCTTCTACTGGAACAAGGATCTCCCCTTCGTCATGCGTATCGTGATGTTCTTCGTCATGACGCCGGTCGAAATCGTGGGCAAGATCTCGAAGCCCTTCGCCCTCACGATCCGTCTGTTCGCCAACATGACGGCCGGACACATCGTGCTGCTCGCGCTGATCGGCCTCATCTTCGCATTCAAGAACTGGCTGATCACCCCGGTGCCGGTGCTGATGGCCACGGCGATCAGCATGCTCGAACTGTTCGTGGCGTTCCTGCAGGCATTCATCTTCACACTGCTGGCGTCGGTGTTCATCGGGCAGATCCGGGAAGCGCACCACTAGGCGTCGAACGGTCCCGGCCCCACTCCCGGGCCGCGGATCGTGTAGTCGGTCGAGCGACCGGCGATACCCGTTGAGCCATCGCGCTCGGTGACGGGCATGCGGACCTGAGCGTCCGTCGGGAGCGCAGTACACACACGACTTTTTCAGACGGAGTTGTACGATGGAAATCATGGGTCTCCTCCAGGCCGCTGCGCCGGTCGTTCAGGATCCGAAGGGCCTCGCGATGATCGGTGCCGGCCTCGCGGCCGGCGGTGCGGTGATCGGTGCCGGCATGGGCATCGGCCGCATCGGTGGCTCGGCCGTGGAAGGCATGGCGCGTCAGCCGGAAGCCGCTGGTCGTATCCAGACGGCCGCCCTGATCCTGGCCGCCCTCATCGAAGGCGCCGCGCTGTTCGGCGTCGTGATCGGCTTCCAGATCCAGGGCAAGATCACGTTCTGATGTGTCCGCGTGCGGGGCGTCCACGTGGGCGCCCCGCCGCACTTTCTCTCTTTGTGGACTCTTCCATGTTCGCTCTTTTCGCCCGCCGCGCCGGCGTGCTCGCTGCCGCCCTGATGCTCTCCGCCACGCCCGCGCTGGCGTCCGACGCCGCTGAAGGCGCGCCGGTGGACCTCCTCGCGCCCTCCACGGGTGTGATGGCGTGGACGCTGATCATCTTTGTGCTGCTGCTGTTCGTGCTCTCGAAGTTCGCCTTCAAGCCGCTTTTCGCCGCCGTCGAGGCGCGTGAGCAGGCACTGACCGACGCGATCGAGGGGGCCAAGCGTGATCGCGCCGAGACCGAGGCCGCGCTCGCGCAGCAGCGCGCGCAGCTCGAGGCCTCGCGCGCCGAGGCGCAGCAGATCATCGCCGAGAGCCGCGCGACCGCCGAGAAGATGCGCAGCGATCTGTTGACGCAGACCAAGCAGCAGCAGGAAGAGATGATCGAGCAGGCGCGTCGCTCCATCGAAGGCGAAAAGGCCGCGGCCATCGCCGACCTGCGCCGCGAAGCGGTCGATCTTGCGATCGCCGGCGCCTCGCGCGTCATCGAGCAGAATCTCGACTCGGCCGGCAACCGGCAGATCGTCGAGAGCTTCCTTTCATCGCTCGACGGCAAGGCGGCTCGCTGATGTCCGCCGGCGTGCAGGGCGAATCGGTCGCCCGTAACTACGCCGAGGCGCTGCTCACCCTCGCCCGCAAGGCCGACGACGCCGCGGGCTGGGGTGACATGCTGCGTCAGCTGGCCAATGCCATTCGCACGGATGTGACGCTGCAGCGCTTCCTCGAGTCCCCGCGCATTGCGGCTGAGGCCAAGTCGGAGGTGCTCTCCAAGGCACTCGGCGATCGTGTGCCGCGCCTCTTCCTGCGCTTCCTCCAGCAGCTCGTCAAGAACCGCCGGCAGGATCTTGTCCCGACGATCGCCGACGAGTACGACACGCTGCTCGATGCCTCCGAAGGGATTGTGCACGCCAAGGTCACCGTGGCGCGCGTGGCGGGTGATGACGAAACGGCGATGATTGCCGAGCGCCTGTCGAAGGTGGTGGGCAAGAAGGTCGTGCCCCATCTGTCGGTCGACGCGGCGATCCTGGGTGGCATCGTGGTGCGTATCGGGGATACCGTGATGGACGGCTCGGTGCGTCGCAGGCTCGCGAAACTCCGGCGCCGTATGGGGACCGGCCGCGCCTGAGCCACGGCCGCCGGCGTTGTTCCACGTGACACCAACCGCGGGGAGTGCTTCACCAGGACGGTGGCGCACTCCCCGCGGTGCGTCGCCCATCCTGCGGGATGGCTGTTGACGGTGCAGTTACGGCCCCCGGGGGTGTATCGTCATGCGATGCCGCCCGGTTCGGTCCATTCGGACACGCGGAGAGTTCCACCACGCTGCAGTCACGTTTGGCGATCCCCACCTCCCCCTGATCCCGCTGTGCCGATGGGCACGGGCCCGCAATGAGGAGATGCAGATGAGCGGCCGCATCGAAGTCCGGCATGTCCCCAAGCCCTGGGGGCACGAAACGATCTGGGCGCACACCGACCGGTACGTGGGCAAGATTCTCCACATCAAGGCGGGGCAGGCGCTGTCGGTGCAGTATCACGAGCGCAAGGACGAAACGGTCTACCTGCTCAGCGGCGACATGAAGTACTGGGTGCAGCTGCCGGGCGATACGGAGCTGCGCGATCAGGCCCTCTCGGCGGGGCAGTCCTTCCGCATTACGCCGGGAACGATCCACTATATGGAAGCGGTCACGGACTGCGATGTACTCGAGGCGAGTACGCCCGAACTCGATGATGTCGTGCGGATCAAGGATCGCTACGGTCGGGAAGGCACCAACGCGCCCTGAAGCGCGAGCGGGCCCTGTGCCGATCAGATCTCGCGTTTCCAACGGCGGTACCCTTCCCACGCGGTGCCGCCGTTCTGCATTTTGCGGAGGTCCGACCACACGCATGACCCAGTACTCACTCACCCGGTACTCGTTATGAAGGTCATTATCCCGCTGGCCGGCAAAGGCACCCGACTGCGTCCGCATACGCACGTGGTGCCCAAGCCGATGCTGAAGGTTGCCGGCCGCCCGGTCATGAGTTACGTGATGGACGATGTGCGCAAGCTCGGCAATGTCGATCAGGTCGTGTACATCACCGGCCATCTCAAGGAGAAAGTCGAGGCCTTTGCGCGCACGGCGTACGACCTGCCGAGCGTGTTCATCGAACAGGATGTGCAGGACGGCACCGCGGGAGCCGTTGCGCGCGCGAAAGACTACATCGACGCGCCCGTTCTCATCATCTTCGTCGATACGATCTTTGATGCTGATCTGGGCATCATCAAGGACAGTCAGGATGATGGCATCATCTGGACGAAGGACGTCGAGGACTACCAGCGGTTCGGTGTCGTCGTGACCGACGGGAACGGGCACATGACGCGCATCGTGGAAAAGCCGACGGAGCCCATCTCGACGCGTGCCAACATCGGGCTCTATTACATTCGGAACTGGCAGCTGCTCCTCGAGGGCATCGCGCACGTGCTGACCACCCAGCCCCACAAGGGCGAGTGGTATCTCACCGATGCGTTCCAGTACATGATCGACAAGGGTGCGAAGCTCAAAGTGGTCGATGTGGAAGGCTGGTACGATGCGGGGCAGCTCTCCACGCTGCTCGACACGAATCGGGTGATGCTCGAGAAGGGGCGCGCACGCGTGCCGGCGTCCCTTGGCGACGGGGCCACCGTCATCGACCCGGTCTACATCGAGGACGGATGCGTGATCGAGCATGCAACCGTGGGGCCCAATGTGTCACTTGGCGCCGGCAGCACGGTGCGCAACGCCACCGTGCGCGATACGATCGCTGGGCTGCAGGTGACCATCAGAAACGCCTCGCTGCATGATGCCTTTCTCGGCGATCACGTGAGGGTCCAGGGTGTTTCCGGCAGTATGAGCATTGGCGATCACTCCGAAATTCGAGGGGAAGGATGAGCGACCTATCACGCCGCGAGCTTCTCGGAGGTGCCGCTGCGGCCGCGGCCGCGGCTCTGACGGCCACTCCGGCCAAGCTGTTGGCGAGCACATCGGACTGGCGCGTGGATCTCATGGCGCCAACGGCGGCCAGCAACGGGACCATGCTCGGTGTGCCGTTCGAGAAGCATCAGACGGTCCGGGTCGCCATCGTTGGCACCGGGCTGCGCGGACGGAGTGTGCTGGGCGAACTGCTCGCCATCGAGGGCGTGGAGATCACCGCCGTCGCTGATATCGCACCGGAGAAGGCGCAAAAGGCCGTCGATATGTGCACCAAGGCAGGCCGCAAGGCCCCGGCCGTGTTTACACAGGGGGAGCGCGATTTCGAGCGCCTCGTGCAGCGTGAGGACATCGATTTCGTGTACACGGCCACTCCGTGGCCGTGGCACACCCCGGTGATGATGGCGGCCATGCAGGCGGGTAAACACTGCGGCAGCGAAGTCCCTATCGCGCTGACAGTGGAGCAGGCGTGGGCGCTGGTGGACACGTCGGAGAAGACGAAGCGCCACTGTCTCATGATGGAGAACTGCTGCTATGGCGAGAGCGAACTCACCGTACTGCGCATGGTGCGCGACGGAGTGTTCGGCACGCTGCTGCACGCCGAGGCCGCCTACAATCACGACCTTCGCGAGATCCTCTTCGAAAACCGTGACGAGGGGCTCTGGCGGCGGTTTCCGCACACGACGAACGACACGAACCTCTATCCCACGCACGGACTGGGACCGGTGGCGCAGTATCTCGGGATCCATCGCGGCGACCGGTTCGAGTACGTCGTCAGCATGTCGTCTCCGGAGGCCGGGCTCACCGAGTGGCGCGCGCAGCACGAGCCCAAGGACAGCGCCAAGTGGAGTGAGCGCTACAAGGCGGGTGACGTCAATACGTCGCTCATCAAGACGGCCAAGGGTCGTACGATCCTGCTGCAGCACAACGTGACGAGCCCTCGCCCGTATTCGCGACTCAACAACCTCCAGGGCTCCAAGGCGGCGTTCAACGACTATCCGCCGCGCCTGTATATCGACGGCCAAGCCGGCGGTCATCGGTGGACGCCGTTCGCCGACTTCAAGGACAAGTACCAGCATCCGCTCTGGAAGGCGGTCGGTGATCTCGCGCGCAAGAACGGCGGCCACGGTGGCATGGACTTCGTAATGGCCTACCGCCTGGTGCAGTGCATGCGCGAGGGATTGGCGCCGGATTTCGACGTGTATGACGCGGCGGCGTGGAGTGTCCCCTATGCGTTGTGCGAGCAGTCGATCCGCAAGGGTAGCGCGCCGGTCAAATTCCCTGACTTCACGCGCGGCGCGTGGCGCAGCAGTACGGCGCCGCAGGGGCCCGCGGTGACCGCTGGCTGAGTGACCACTCGTGTCCCTTCACGCCTGATCTCATGATTCGCACGGCCGTCATCATGGCCCGCGGTTTGGGCACGCGCATGCGGCGTGCCGAGGCCGGTGCCACGCTCGATGCCACGCAGGCGGCCGCTGCCGAGACGGGAGTGAAGGGCATGATCCCGATCAGGCGCCCCTTCCTCGAGTACGTGGTCTCGGCGCTCGCCGACGCCGGCATCGAGGAGGTCGTGCTGGTGATCGGTCCCGAGCACGAGGCGATGCGGCAGCACTTCATGCACGAGGCACCGCCGCAGCGGGTGCGCCTTCGCTTTGCCGTGCAAGAGGAACCGCTCGGTACTGCCAACGCCGTCACCGCCGCCGCCGATGTGGTGGGTGAGGTCCCCTTCCTCGTGCTCAACGCCGACAACTACTACCCGGTGGAGGCGTACCGCCTGCTGGCAGCCGAGGGCTGCGCCGGAACGGTGGCCTTCGACCGGGACGCACTGGTTACGGGTGGCAACGTGGACCCCGAGCGGGTGCGCGCGTTTGCCGTGCTCGACGTGGGGAGCGATGACATGTTGCGTGGTGTCATTGAGAAGCCGGGCGATACACTGGATCTGGCCAGCGATGCCGCGCGTTGGGTCGGCATGAATCTGTGGGCGATCACGCCAGCGGTGGTACGTGCGTGCCGGCGTGTGGCCAAGTCGCCGCGTGGGGAGTACGAACTCCCTGAAGCGGTCGCGCTGGCGCTCCTGGAGGGTATCCCCGTTCGCGCCATCCGACTGGCGGCGCCGGTGCTCGACCTGTCGCGTCGCTCCGACATTTCGACGGTGGCCGAGCACCTGGGAGATATGGAGCCGCGGCCCTGACGTGAACGATCTGCTCGTACGACGGCCGTTCGACAACGCCCAGTTCCCACCGATGGTAGCCGACGCGTATCGCAGCTTGCTGCGGGATGCGCATGAGGCGCTTGATGAGGCGGAGGTCCCCGCGCTGGGGCGGCGCGCCTGGATCGTGCCAGGGCGCATCGAAGTGCTGGGAAAGCACGTGGACTACGCCGGTGGTCGCTCGCTGCTGTGTACCGTGGAGCGCGGCATCGTGATCGTGGCACGTCCGCGCGACGATCGGCACGTGGTGCTGCGTGACGCGCGTCGGCGCGAAGCGCTGTCTCTGGCGCTCGACACTGCGGCGAAGGGGTCGATGCCCTGGGCCATCTATCCGCGCACGGTCATCAATCGGCTCGTGCGCAATTTCGGATCCGCGGTCGGCGGCGCCGATTTTTCGCTGGCCAGCAACCTGCCACCGGCGGCAGGCGTATCGAGTTCGAGTGCGCTCACGGTGGGACTCACGCTCGCCTTCGCCGCGCTGTATGACCTGCCGTCCCATCCGCTCTGGCAGGAGGCGCTCACAGATCGCCCTGCGCTCGCAGGCTACGTGGGAGCGATCGAGAACGGCAAGGACTACGGCGTGTTGTCCGGCGAGAAGGGCGTGGGCACCATGGGCGGCGCGCAGGACCAAACAGCCATCCTCTGCAGCGAGCGCCAGCGCCTCGACGTGTTCTCGTGGGCGCCGGTCACCTTCGAGCAGTCGGTCGCCTGGCCCGCCACCCACACGTTCGTGGTTGCGGTTAGCGGCGTGGTCGCTGCCAAGACGGGTGCCGCGAAGGAGCGCTACAATCGCGCCGCGCGCACCGCGCACCGGCTGGTTGATGCGTGGAACGCGAGCGGGGGGCCACAGGTGCGCACGCTGCGTGATGCGTTCTTCGCCGCTGCCGGTGCGTCGGTGATCGACGAGATCCCGCCGGCGCTGGTCACCGTGGCCGAACACGCTGCGAACGCCGAGTTCACGGCCAATCATCTCGTGGGACGTCTCGGGCAGTTTTTCGACGAAACGTTCGTGATCGTGCCGCAGGCCGCGGTTGCCCTTGAGCGGGGCGACCTCACGGCGTTCGGGCGGCTCGTCGATCTCTCGCAGGCGGGTGCCGAGCGTGCGCTCGAGAACCAGATTGCCGAAACGGTGCACCTGCAGCGCTACGCGCGTGACCTCGGTGCCACGGCGGCCAGTGCCTTTGGTGCGGGCTTCGGTGGTGCCGTGTGGGCGATGATCCCCAAAGCCGAGGCCGAGCGCTTCGCGGGGCGCTGGCGTGACCGGTACGTCCGCGCGCACCACAGCGCCGCACACCGATCGCTGTTCTTCACCACCGACCCGAGCCCACCGGCCTTCGAGCTGCTCGAGGGGTAGGGCGGGGGCGGTCAATGTCCGCGAGTGCGATCACGGCGTCCGCGGCATCATGGAACCGCCCTGCTCGCGGGCGAAGGCCGCGTGGGCGCCTGCTGTTGCCGCTCCAAGCGCTGCCTCGATCGTCAGGCGGCGAGCAGTGCGTGGCTCAGCAGCATCGCGAGCCGGTGGCCTTGTAGCGGGCCGTGAGTCGCTCGCGCTCGAAGGTGCGCAGGTCCATCGGGGTGCACCCGGGGTACTCGCGCCGCATGTGGGCGAGATAGGTCTCGTAGTCAGGCACGCCGATCATCCGGCGCACCACCGCGGCAACGCGTCGGACGGCGGCCAGCCAGCGCGCGCTCCGGGGCGCAGCCGGCGGGTCTCGACGCTCTTCTGTGTGCGCGGATTGCGTCATGGCGTGACGGAATGGGGCGGTGGGGATACGAAGCCGTGATACCGCGGAGCGCGGGCTTGGGGGAATGAGTGGGGCCATACCGCGCCAACCATTGCAGGCTCCCCGCATGCACGAAAGATCGCCTGTGGCATCGTTGTGCGCGAGCGCGCATCGCCCCCCCACACCGCAGAACGGGTGCCAACCAAGCCGGTCGACACCCGTTCGCCATGGCGGTACCCGGGGTGGTCAGATCCCCGAGAGCTGCGTGCGGACGAAGGGCGATTCGCTGCTCACCGCGGCCTTCTTTCCGCTGGTGATGCTCACCCACTCCTTGATCGACGCGCCGAGAATCACCACCACCGAGACGAGAAAGAAGGCGGCCACGCCAGCGTCGAGCTGATCGTTGAAGATCATCCGCTGTGCCGCATCCAGGCTCTTGATGTTGGCGGGCAGCGTGCCGGCGGCGATCTGCGTCTTGAGCAACGCCGCGTGCGAGAGGAAGCCCAGTTTGGGATCGGCGGAGAAGATCTTGGTGAG
>NZ_JBIJCN010000068.1:0-10431 GCF_044344655.1 Gemmatimonas sp. | reverse complement strand
AAGCTACGAGTCTGTCCCGTTTCCCCGGGACGCGTGTCTGCTGTTCGGGCCCCGAGGATCGGGTATCCGTAGTGGCAACACGTCTGCCACGGCCCACCGGGTGTCCCGGGGGCTCATCGGTTACCCTTTGCCGGGGGCCGCTCCGCGGGCACACGCCCACGGTCCACGGCTTCTCCGCAACACGCACGGATCACGTTAGCATGAAGACCTACAGCGCGACCCCGAAGGATATCGACCGTCGGTGGTACATCGTCGACGCGGAAGGAATGGTCCTGGGCCGGCTCGCGTCCGAAGTCGCGAAGATCATCCGCGGCAAGCACAAGCCCATGTTCACACCGCACATGGACACGGGTGACTTCGTCATCGTGATCAATGCGTCGAAGGTACAGGTCACTGGCCGCAAGGCGGAACAGAAGACCTACTTCAGCCACACGGGCTACATGGGCCACGAGAAGCACACGCCGTTCGCGTCGGTGCTGGCCAAGCACCCCGAGCGGATCATCGAGAAGGCCGTGTACGGCATGCTCCCGAAGACCACCCTGGGTCGTCAGGTGCTGCGTCGTAAGCTACGCGTGTTCGCCGGTGCTGAGCACCCGCACATTGCGCAGAGCCCGGCCAAGCTCACCTTCTCCAACGCCGAGGCCAAGTAATGTCGGAACAGATTCAGGCCGTTGGCCGTCGCAAGGAGGCGGTCTGCCGCCTCTACCTCACCCCCGGCACGGGTAAGTGGGAAGTGAACGGTCGCACGTTGGGTGACTACTTCCCGCGCCCCACGCTGGTGTCGGCGATCCAGCAGCCGTTCACCCTCACCGATACGCTCGGTCGTTTCGACGTGAAGGCCGTGCTCGATGGTGGCGGTGTGTCCGGTCAGGCTGGGGCGGTTCGCCTCGCCGTGGCCCGCGCCCTCGTCAAGGTTGACGAGAGCAACAAGAAGAAGCTTCGCGAGTTCGGCCTCCTCACGCGTGATGCGCGCGAGGTCGAGCGCAAGAAGCCGGGCCGCGCTGGCGCCCGTAAGCGTTTCCAGTTCTCGAAGCGCTAAGAACGAACTCCCGGCGTCGGTGGCGCGTTCGCGCCTCCGCCGGGACGCTCGTCCAGTATATCTCACACTCGGTCCGAGCTGGTGGCGGGTGCTGTTGCCGGTCAGGGAACAGTCGCCATCGGCCGTGACGGCCGGGGACGAATTCACAAAACCTCACGATACACACTCATGGCCAGTCCCTCCCTCGAGCAGCTGCTCGCCGCGGGCGTCCACTTCGGGCATCAGACCCGTCGGTGGAACCCCAAGATGCGCCGGTTCATCTTCGCCGAGCGCAACGGCATCCACATCATCGACCTCCAGAAGACGCTCCGTCAGATCGAACTGGCGCAGAAGCTCGTCCGCGAAGTCGTGCTGCGTGGTGAGAACGTCCTCTTCGTCTGCACCAAGCGTCAGCTCGCCGCGATCGTTCGCGACGAAGCCACGCGCTGCGGCGGCATGTTCGTCACCGAGCGTTGGCTCGGCGGCATGCTGACCAACTACCAGACGGTCAAGAAGCAGGTCAAGAAGCTCAAGGAGCTCGAGGCCGGCAGCGAGGATGGCTCGCTCGCGAACTACACGAAGAAGGAACAGCTCCTCATGTCGCGTCAGCGCGAGAAGCTGTCCAAGTACCTCTCGGGCATCAAGACGATGAACCGCCTCCCGGGGCTGCTGTTCATCATCGACTCGAAGAAGGAGCGCATCGCCGTCTCCGAAGCCAACAAGCTCGGGGTGCCGATCGTTGCCATCGTCGACACGAACGCTGATCCCGATCTCATCACGGTGCCGATCGCCGGTAACGACGACGCGATCCGTTCGGTCGAGCTCATCGCGAAGGTGATCGCCGATACAATCGACGAGGCGCGTCGTGAAGCGCCCGCCCGTCCGAGCGAGGAGGAGCAGGAGACGTACACCTTCTCCAGCGATCGTGGCGCCGAGCGCGCGGATCGCGGTGATCGCCGCGACCGCGGTGGCGATCGGGGTGGCAACCAGGGTGATCGTGGTGGTGAGGGGGGGCGTGGTGCCCGTCCGCGCCGTCGCCGCGCCAAGCCCGAAGCGATTGCCGCCCGCCTCAAGCCGACCGGCGAGGCCGAGGCCGGCGACGACGCAGCCCCGGCCGACGCCGAGTAACCTCCGGCTGCACGCACGGGATCCGATCGGCCCTTCGGGGGCGGTTCGGATGCAGGATCGCGACGCCGCCGGCAACTTCCGGCGGCGTTGTTGTAGCACCCCCCGCGCGCGGCGCGGGCCGCAGCACTCTCCGACGTATACTCTGCACACTTCAGCGATAGAAGGAATCCACGATGGCGATCACGGCCAAGGACGTCTCGGAACTCCGCCAGCGCACTGGCGCCGGCATGATGGACTGCAAGAAGGCGCTCGAGGAGAACAACGGCGATATGAACGCCGCCGTCGAGTACCTGCGCAAGAAGGGTATTGCCAAGGCCGAGAAGCGTGCCGATCGCTCCACGAGCGAGGGCATCGTCGGCGGTGAGATCTTCAACGACGGCACCTCCGCCGCTCTCGTCGAAGTCGCCTGCGAAACGGACTTCGTGGCCCGCAACGAAGACTTCGGCAAGATTGTTGCCTCGCTCGTCGCCCACCGCGTGCAGTCCACCGCCGGCGACATCGAGGCGTTCCTCGCAGAGCCCATGTCGTCGAGCCCGAGCGAGTCGGTGGCCGAGTACGTGAAGGCGGCCGCTGCGAAGACCGGCGAGGCCGTCAACGTGAAGCGCACCGCCCGTTTCGACGCCGGCGAGAGCGGCCAGGTGGGCATGTACCGCCACCACAACGGCAAGCTTGGTACGCTCGTTCAGATCACCGCGTCCTCGCGCGAAGTGGCGCAGCACGAGGCCACCAAGGAGCTCGTGAAGTACATCGCCGAGCACGTGGCCGCTTCGGCGCCGATCGCGGTGGACCGTTCAGGCGTCTCGGCCGAGAAGCTCGAGAGTGAGAAGCGTGTGGCGGAGGCGCAGGCGCGTGAGGCCGGCAAGCCCGATGCGATGATCGAAAAGATCGCCACTGGAAAGGTCGAGGCCTTCCTCAAGGACGTCACGCTCCTGCCGCAGGCGTGGGTGCGCGATGCCAGCATCACGATTGCGCAGCTTGTCGCCGACCACGCGAAGAAGGCGGGCGGTACGATCACGGTGGACCGCTTCGCCCGTCTGCAGCTCGGCGCCGAGTAAGCACAATGAGTGACGCCGCGAAGAGCGCTACGGCGCAGAGCGGGTCCGACCTGCGCTTCAAGCGCATTCTCCTCAAGCTCTCCGGTGAAGCACTGGCCGGGGAGCGTGGGGTGGGCTTTGATTTTGAACGCATCGGCTTCTTCGCCGACCAGATCGTCGACGTGGCGCGCATGGGCGTGCAGCTCGGCTTGGTGATCGGCGGTGGAAATATCGTGCGCGGTACGCAGCTCTCCCAGATGGGGATGGATCGCGTGGGCGCCGACTACATGGGCATGCTCGGCACCGTCATCAATGCGATGGCCTTGCAAGACGTGCTGGAGAAGAAGGGGCTCGACACCCGCGTGATGACGGCGATCCGCATGGAGGAGCTGGCGGAACCGTATATCCGGCGTCGCGCCCTGCGGCACTTCGAGAAGGGCCGGACCGTGATCTTTGCCGCGGGAACCGGCAACCCGTATTTTTCGACGGACACGGCGGCCGTGCTGCGGGCCATCCAGATGAAGGCAGACGTCATCATCAAGGCGACCAGCGTGGATGGCGTCTACTCGGCGGATCCGAAGAAGGACCCGAAGGCCACCCTGTACGAGACGATCAGCTACCGCGATGTGATGCTGGAGGAGCTGCGAGTGATGGACCAGACGGCCATTACGCTGTGCAAGGAGAACCAGCTGCCGCTCGTCGTACTCAACCTTCACCGCCCGGGCGCGATCGCGCGCGCCATCATGGGCGAACGCGTGGGGACACTCGTTTCATGAGCATTGCCCAGATCCTGAAGGATGCGAGGGCCGGCATGGAGAAGGCTCTCGACAACGCCAAGCGTGAGTTCTCGAGTGTGCGCTCGGGCAAGGCGTCGCCCACCATGCTCGATACGATCAAGGTTGAAGCGTACGGGGCCCTGCTCCCGCTGAATCAGGTCGCGTCGGTCTCCGCGCCCGAGCCGCGGATCCTGCTCGTGACTCCGTTCGACAAGGGGCAGGCGAAGGTAATCGAAAAGGCGATCCGCGAGTCCGATCTCGGTCTCGATCCCGCGCACCAGAATGGGATCATCCGCGTCCCGCTGCCAAGCATGACCGAGCAGCGCCGCAAGGAGCTGGTCAAAATCCTCAACAAGCTCGCCGAAGACGGAAAGATTGCCATCCGTCACGCGCGGACTGATGCGCGCGACAAGATCAAAAAGGTCGACGGCGTCTCCGAAGACGACAAGAAGCAGGCGGAGAAGGATATCCAGAAGGTGCACGACGACGAGATCGCGAAACTCGAGGCGATCCTGAAGGTCAAGGAAGCCGAAATCATGGAAGTCTGAGTCCGCGCGGCGGACTCTCTCTGTCACGTCCTCCCGTCACCGCCCCTACCCAGCATGACTGACACCGAGTCGGATCTGTTGGCACGCATCCACATGCATGGGGTGGTGCCGCGGCACGTCGCGATCATCATGGACGGCAATGGCCGATGGGCGCGTGAACGACACATGCCGCGCCCGTTCGGTCACCGCTCAGGGATGAAGGCGGTGCGCGCGGTCGTCGAGGGGTGCCTCGAGGCCGGCGTGAAATGGCTGTCGCTCTTCGCGTTTTCCCAGGAGAACTGGCAGCGACCGGAGACAGAGGTCTCCGCGCTCATGTCGCTGCTCGAGGAGTTCATCGCCCGAGAGGCCAGCGACCTCGCGGCCCAAGGGGTCTGTGTGCACGTGCACGGTGACCTCGATCGGCTCAGTCCGGCCGCTGCCGCCGCCGTGCACCGCATACGGCACGAAACGGCCCATGGGGCTCGGCTCGGCCTCAATTTGTTCATCTCGTATGGCGGGCGCGCAGAACTCGTGCGGGCCGCTAGGCTCCTCGCCGAGGACGTGCAGCGCGGCCACCTTGCGCCTGACGCCATCGATGAACAGGCGTTCCGCAGTCGGCTCTTCACGGCTGGCTGCCCCGACCCCGATCTCCTCATCCGGACGTCGGGTGAACAGCGTCTCTCGAATTTTCTGCTCTGGCAAATCGCCTACGCGGAGCTGTACATCTCCAGTGTACTCTGGCCCGACTTCGATCGGGCGGCGCTGTATGAAGCGCTCTGCGACTTTCAACGTCGTGACCGTCGCTTCGGCAACGTCAGCACGTAACCGCCCACATCGTGAACGAACTCGGTCGTCGTGTCATCGTGGCGCTCATCGGCGCGCCACTCGCGTTGGGCCTCCTCTGGATCGGTGGTGCACCGCTCGCCACGTTCACCGGTGGACTCGCCGGACTCGCGGCGTGGGAGTTCTTCCGGATTGCCCGCGCGGGAGGCAGTACCCCCATGAGCGTGGTCGGCGTCGTTCTCGCGGCGCTCATTCCGGTAGGCGTGCATGGGCACTACCTCGGCGTCCTTCAGGTGCCTCTCTACACGTGGGTGCTGGCAGTCGTCGCCATTCTGGGGCTGGCCATCTGCTTGCGGGGGGCGGATGGTAAGCCGCTCGGCGCCGCCTCCACCACGGTGTTCGGCATCCTCTATACCGGCGCCACGTTGAGCTTCCTGTACGCGCTCCGCTACCACAACTATGCCGTGGGGGACGCAGCGGGCGCTTTGGCGGTGATCTTCCCCGTGGTATTGACGTGGGCGAGTGACACCGGGGCCTACTTTTCGGGACGACTGATCGGCGGGCGCAAGCTCGTTCCCTCGGTGAGCCCGGGCAAGACAGTGGCCGGGGCGATCGGAGCCCTCGTCGTGACGGTGGCTGCCACGTATGGTTTCGTCGAGCTCCTGCTGATCCCGACGGCGCAGCTGGCGTTCACTCCGTTGGGCATCGTGGTGTTCGGCCTCGTGATCAGTGTGGTTGCGCAGATCGGCGATCTCGCCGAGTCGCTGCTCAAGCGTGAGGCTGGCCAGAAGGACAGCGGCACCTTGTTCCCTGGCCACGGTGGCGTGCTCGATCGTTTGGACTCGCTGTTCTTTGTGCTGCCGGCGGCGTACGCGTTGTACGACCTGCTGCTCATTCCTGCGCCTGGCGCACGCTGAGGTTCACGTGCATTCCAACTCTTCAGTGAACGTCGCGGGGGGGCGCATCGGTGTCGCGCTGCTCGGGGCCACTGGCTCCATCGGGACGAGTGCGCTCCGTGTGTTCGAGCGGCAACGGGAGCGGTTCACCCCTGTTGCACTCACCGCCTACGGCAACCGTGCGGCGCTGGCAGAACAGGTGGCGCAGTGGGCGCCTGCCTATGTGGGGCTCGTGCAGGAGCATGCCGACGCTCCGGAATCGTGGGGCCGTGGGGCAGCATGTCTCGTTGAGGCGGCGACGCATCCCGACGCGCACGTGGTGATCAACGCGGTGGTGGGCGCGGCTGGTTTGCCTGCCACACTGGCGGCCCTCCGCCTCGGTAAGCGCGTGGCGCTGGCCAATAAGGAAACGCTGGTGGTAGCCGGCGACATTGTGACCCGCACGGCACGTGAGCATGGCGGCGAGCTCCTTCCAGTCGACAGCGAGCACTCCGCAATTCTGCAGTGCCTCGCGGGACGCCAGCCGCACGAGGTGAAGCGTCTTATTCTGACGGCTTCAGGCGGGCCATTTCGCACGTGGCCGGCGGAACGCATCGCCGGCGCCACGCGTGTCGATGCGCTCAAGCACCCCACCTGGCAGATGGGGAGCAAGATCACCATCGACAGCGCCACGCTCGCCAACAAGGCGCTCGAGGTCATCGAGGCACACCATCTCTTCGGCGTGCCGTACGACCGCATCGAAGTGGTGGTGCACCCACAAAGCATCATTCACTCGTTCGTGGAGTTCGTGGACGGCAGCGTGCTCGCGCAGATGGGGGTCCCCAGCATGGAGTTGCCGATCCTCTACGCACTCACCTGGCCGGAACGTGTGCCCGACAGCGGCGTACCATCCTTCGATCCGGTTACAAGCGGCGACCTCACATTCGAGGGGGTCCGCCACGACGTCTTTCCCATGTTGCAGTTGGGGATCGGGGCAGGACGACGGGGAGGGGCGGCGCCGGCCGTGTACAATGCGGCCAACGAAGTCGCCGTTGCCCACTTCCTCTCGGGGCGGCTCGGCTTCAACGGTATCGCGGAGCGTGTGGCCGCCGCATTGCACGCGCTCGGTTCCATGCCCGGCGATTCGCTCGAAGCGTTGCTTGCGGCCGATACGGCGGCACGGGAACACGTACATGCGCACGTTGCACAGGCGGAGAACGGAAACTGATGGCTGCACTGTCGATCTATATCGCCCCGTTGCTTGTCTTCGGTCTCGTGGTGTTCGTGCACGAGCTCGGGCACTTCGTGGCGGCCAAGCTGTGCGGCGTGTACGCGCCGGTCTTTTCGCTCGGCTGGGGCGGGCGGCTGTTCGGCTGGAAGCGCGGCGAGACCGATTATCGGGTGTCGCTGATTCCGCTGGGAGGCTTTGTTCGCATGGCGTCGCGCGAAGACGAAGCCCTGGTTGGAATTGAGGGCGGGGCGGCCGACCGTGGCTCGCTGCAGAACGCCCCGGAACGGCCCACGAACATCTCCCCGGCGTTGTGGGACCCGCAGGGCATGGCGCCGTTCGGTCCTCGCCCCGTTCCGGCCAATCGGTGGGTGGAGAGCAAGTCCACATCAGCGCGTGTGTTTATGCTCGCCGCCGGCGTGATCATGAACATCCTGCTCACCATGACGGTCACGAGTGGAATTTATTATCGCTACGGCAAGGCTTATCTGCCGGCGGTGATCGACTCGGTCGTCCCCGGCGCGCCAGCGGCTGCCGCCGGCCTTGCGTCCGGCGATCGCATTGTGGCAATCGATGGCGACTCCGTGCGCGCGTGGGAGGAAGTGATTGCCCGTGTCTCGCCCGTGACTTCGGGTGTCGTCACGTTCGATATCGTACGCAATGGTGCGCGCTTGCAGAAGCAAATCACGCCGCAGGCCGCCGATGCGCAGGACCCGGTGACCGGCGCCCCCCGCAAGGTGGGGCGTGTGGGCATGATGGTGCGCGACTCGGTGGTGCGGGAGGCGGTGAGCGCGGGGGAGGCGGTCGCCAATGGCAGCCGCGCCACCTGGGGGATGGCGCGCAACGTGTTCTCGGTGCTCGGTGGTCTCGTGTCCGGCGAGGTCTCCGCCAAGAACCTCGGGGGGCCCATCCAGATCGCCCGCACCTCCGTGCAGGCCGCCCGCAATGGCGCGGAAACCCTTTGGTCGCTCATTGCCTTTCTGAGCCTCAATATCGCCATTCTGAATCTCATCCCCATCCCCGTACTCGACGGTGGCCAGATACTCATGGTCCTCGCCGAGCGCATCAAGGGGAGCACCTTCAGCCTGGGCACGCGCGAAGCGTTCGCGCGCGTGGGGGTGCTTGCGGTATTGGCGCTCATCCTGCTTGTCACGTTCAACGACCTGCGTTCGGTCTTCACGCAGTGACGGGCTGGCGGGCCCCGTGGGGCCGAGCGGTCGGCGTTGCGCTGTCGGCTGTACTCGCCGGCTGCGCCCCCGCTGGGATGTTGATCGGGCGTGTGCGCCCCGCGTCGCCTCCCGCCGCATCCGCATTGCCGCGCATCCCGCGGGACGCACCACGGTTCGAAATCGACCGTGTGAGCGATTCTACTGCGACCTTCCGAATGCAGGAGGCGTGGTGGATCGAGGCAGGGATGGTGAGTTATGTGGTCGATCCCATGCAACGTGATGCACTGGTGGCCCGGCTACGCATCATCACGCGGGATAGCGTGTTCGCCACGGCGCTGGTGACGAGTCAGGTAGCCCGCGTGCGGCCCGAGCACTTTCTGCTCGTCCCGAGACCGCCCGTCCCGTGGTGGCGCAATCAACGGTTCTGGGCGGGTACCGCGCTCGGATTCACGATTGGCGCGGTCGGCGTCGCGAGCGCTCGCTGAGCACGTGGCGGTTTCACGGGCCACACGGCTCGGTGCCTCAGCTGCAAAAGAGTTTGCGGGGGAGGGGACTCGCGTTGCCGCTCGTCCGGACGACGATCGTGTCCGAGAAGGTGATGCAGCGAGGGGCCGAGATTCGCATGAGATATCGGCCGGTCGGCAACGAGAAGGAGACCGCGCTGTCGGCACGGGTTTCTAGGGTATTTCCCCCGTCCAGCGACAGGAACGAAACGCGCGCGTCCCTCGGCTCGACGCGGTAACGCACCACGGCGCAGCCTCGCACGGGGAGATCGATCACGAGGCGTTGCCCGGGCGTCACCCGTGTCAGGACTGTGTCATGGAGCGCCGTGTGGCACGTGGCGGGTGCGTCGGGCACCACGGCACGTACCGTCAGTCGAGGTGCGAACGGCACCTCTCCCCGCCAGCGTCCCACGGCCACGAGGCGATTGTCCACGTACAGCTGCGCCGAATCCGGGGCGGAGAGGTCGAGGCGAACCCTTCGGACCGGCGCCGGGATGGGACGGTGTCGTGTGGTGTCGCGTGTGGTGTCGCGTGTGCTGTCGCGTGGTGGGCCGGAGGAGGCCAACGGAATGCCCGAGCCGCTGGCGGCGCCGCCACGAGCGGTCGGGTTGCCTGTGCTGTCGATCGAGGTGGGCCGGGGGCTGGGGGCCGCTGATGATCCCGAACTTGTGCGCCCCCAGGCCATCCAGCCGGCCAGGACGGCGACCAGACCGAAGACCGCGGCTGTCAGGAGTCTGTGAAAGCGGCCTGGGACCTGAGGGCGGAATGCCTCGACGGTGCGGGAGCCGAGGCGCGGCAGGGTGGCCGCGTGCGCCGGAGCCGAGGGCAGTGCGGCGAGTGCATCCACGAGGGCCACGGCGCTTGGCACGCGGTCCGCCGGGTCCTTGGCGAGGAGCCGAAGGAGGAGCGCCTCGAATTGAGGGGTGAGCGCCGGTGCATGCGCCCGTGGTGAACTGGGCGGCGTTTCGACATGAGCACGGGCTACGGTGTACCAGTCGTCCCCTTCGAACGGGAGACGCCCGGTGGCGGCGCGGTAGAGTGTCGCTCCCAATGAGTAGAGATCGCTGCGGTGATCGAGTTCCCGTCCGCGGGCCTGCTCCGGGCTGAAATAGTGCGGCGTGCCCTCGACCGTATTGGTGTCGCTCGGGAAGGAGCCCGATGGGAGGGCGCGGGCCAGCCCGAAATCGGCCACCACGGCATCGCCCGATTGGCTCAGGAGGATGTTGTCCGGCTTGATGTCCCGGTGAATCACCCGGCTGGCATGCGCCACGGCGAGGGCCGCGGCGATGCCGATTCCAAGCCGTACGCACTCCGTCTCCGGGAGGCTGCCGACGAGCGCGAGCCGCCGTCCGAGGGTGAGGGGGTGCAGTTCCATGGCCACGAACGCGGT
>NZ_JBIJCN010000011.1:0-61771 GCF_044344655.1 Gemmatimonas sp. | reverse complement strand
AACGCGGTGCCGTCGACCTGTCCCACATCGCGCACATACACGATGTTGGGGTGGCGGAGGCGCGCGGCGGTGGCCGCCTCGCGGCGGAAGCGCGTCTCGGCCTGCTCCTGGCCGGCGAACTCCGGCCGGAGGATCTTCAGGGCAACGGGGATCTCGAGATCCTGGTCCACGGCCTCGTAGACCCACGAACAGGCTCCCGTCCCCAACAAGCGGGTGACCCGATACTTGCCAATTCTGCGCCCCAGATAGCGGTTGGGCACGGCGAGGTCCTTTACAGGGGGGGCTGACGCGTGTAAGCTTCCGTGCTACCTGCAATTGCGCGCTACAGACCCGCGATGTGCGTCGCGCACCATGCGCGAAGACAGCTCGGATAACGGCTGAGAATACAACGACGATGGCGTTCGACAAGGCTACCACGATCGACAAGTACCGGGCCCACGAAGGGGACACCGGTTCGACCCGCGTACAGATTGCCCTCCTCACGGAGCGCATCAACTACCTGACGGGTCATTTCCGTACGCACGCGAAGGACCATCATGGTCGCCGCGGCCTGCTCAAGATGGTCGGCAAGCGCCGCCGTCTGCTGGACTATTTGAAGCGTACGGACGTGCAGCAGTATCGCACGCTCGTCCAGGACCTTGGGCTCCGCTACTAAGCTGAGTTCCGTCACGTCGTCGCGCGGGGGCACTGTTGCCTCCCGCGCGATTTGCGTTCTCATGAGGCTACAAAGCAGATGATGCATCGAATCGAGCGGACGTTCGCCGGTCGCCCCCTGGTCATCGAGACCGGTCGGATGGCGAAGCAGGCAGCGGGATCCGCAGTAGTGCAGTTCGGCGAGACCATGGTCCTCGCCGCCGTGACCGTTAGCGAGAACCAGAGCCCGCTCCCGTTCTTCCCGCTCACGGTCGAATACAAGGAAAAGACCTACGCCGCTGGCAAGATTCCGGGCGGGTTCATCAAGCGTGAAGGGCGTCCGCACGATCACGAGATCCTGGCGGCGCGCATCATCGACCGCTCGATCCGGCCGCTCTTTCCGGAAGGCTTCAAGAACGAAGTTCAGGTCTTCATTTACGTCATCTCCGCCGATCAGGAGAACGACGCCGACGTCCTGGCCCTCGTGGCCGCATCGTTTGCGCTGAACGCCTCCAAGATTCCGTTCCTCGGCCCCATCGCCGGTGTTCGCGTGGGCCGGGTGCAGGGCCATTGGGTGCTCAACCCCACCTTCCAGCAGCTCGCGTTCTCCGACATGGAGCTCGTGGTCGCCGGTTCGAAGGATTCCATTGTGATGGTGGAAGGCGGCGCGCTCGAAGTGTCCGAAGAGGACGTGCTCGAATCGCTGCGTCTCTCGCACGATGGCATTCGTGAGCTCATCGCGGCGCAGGAAGAGCTGCTCGCCAAGGTGAAGCAGCCCAAGATGGCGTGGACGAAGACCGAGACGCCCGAGGCCGTCGCGGCGCGCGTCAAGGACGCCGCGTCGGGGCGCATTCGCGAAGCGCTCAACCAGAAGGACAAGCACACGCGTATCGAAGCGATCGAGCGCGCGAAGAAGGAGCTCGCCGAGGCGCTCGTCGTGGAGTTCCCCGATAACGCCAAGGATATCAACAGTGTGCTCGGCGACGTCGAGTACAACGAGCTGCGCGCGCAGGTCCTCGATACGAATCTCCGCGTCGACGGCCGCAAGCCGAATGAAGTGCGCGCCATCAGTGTCGATAACGGCGTGTTGCCGCGGGCACACGGTTCGTCGCTCTTTACGCGTGGTCAGACGCAGGCGCTCGTGGCCGCGACATTGGGCACCGCGAAGGATGCGCAGCGCCTCGATTCCATCAAGGAAGCGGGCGAAGTCACGCGCTCCTTCATGCTGCACTACAACTTCCCGCCGTTCTCCACCGGTGAAGTGCGTCCGATGCGTGGCACCAGCCGCCGCGAGATCGGTCATGGCAATCTCGCCGAGCGTGCGCTGCAGGGCGTGCTCCCCGACTTCGCCGACTTCCCGTACACCATCCGCATCGTCTCCGACGTGCTCGAGTCGAATGGCTCGTCGTCGATGGCCTCGGTGTGCGGTGGCTCGCTGGCGTTGTTTGATGCCGGCGTGCCCATGAAGGCGGCGGTCGCCGGTGTGGCGATGGGCCTGATCAAGGAAGGCAAGAAGTACGCGATCCTCACCGACATCCTGGGCACCGAGGATCACCTCGGCGACATGGACTTCAAGGTCGCGGGCACCACGGAAGGCATCACGTCCATCCAGATGGACATCAAGATCGAGGGGCTCGACCTCAAGATCATGGAAGAGGCCCTCACGCAGGCAAAGGAAGGGCGTCTCCACATCCTCGGCGAGATGGACAAGGCGCTCGCCGCCCCGCGTGCGGAGCTGTCGCAGTACGCGCCGCGTATCGTGACGGTGCAGATCCCGGTCGACAAGATCGGTGAGCTGATCGGCCCGAAGGGCAAGAACATCCGCGGCATCCAGGAAGAGACCGGCGCCGAACTGACGGTGGACGACGACGGGACCGTCACCATCGCCGCCGTTGGCGGCGAGAGCATGGAGCGTGCGAAGCAGATGGTCATGGCCATCACGGCCGAACCCGTGGTGGGCGAGACGTACGAAGGCACGGTCAAGACGGTAACCGCGTTCGGCGCCTTCGTGGAAATCATGCCCGGAACCGAAGCGCTGCTGCACGTCTCGGAGATGCGGTGGGAGCGCGTCGAGAAGCCGGAGGACGTGTGCAAGAAGGGCGATCGCGTGACCGTCAAGCTCGTTGACCGTGACGAGCGTGGCCGCCTGCGCCTCAGCATGAAGGCGTTGCTGCCGCGGCCGGAAGGCATGGTCGACGAGCCGCAGGGTGAGCGCCCGCCGCGTCGTGATGACGGAGAGCGCGGTGATCGCGGCGGCGATCGTGGTGGACGTGGTGGACGGAACGGCGGTGGTCGCGATCGGCGCTGAGGCTTCGGGCGCTTCGGCGCCCCAGCTGCACCGTACGGATCTCCCCAATGGACTGACCGTGCTCTCGGAAGCCGTTCCGGGAGCGCGGTCGGTTGCTTTCGGGGCGTGGGTCCGCGCAGCCACGTTGCACGAGCAGAGCGAGCAGATGGGGGTCTCCCATCTGCTCGAGCACATGGTATTCAAGGGCACGCGCAGCCGAAGTGCCCAGGAAATCGCCTTGTCCCTCGAAACGCTCGGCGGTTCGCTCGATGCGTACACTGAACGTGAACACACCTCGTATCAGGCGCGCGTGCTTGATGAGCACCTCGCCGATGCGGCGAGCGTGATTGGGGAGCTGATCTTCCATCCGCTGCTTCGTCCCGAGGATCTTGCGCTCGAGCGCAAGGTCATCCTCGAGGAGATCAGCATGGTCGACGACACGCCCGACGACATCATCTTTGATGTGCACAATCGCGCCTTGTGGGGCGATCATCCGCATGGCTATGCGATCCTCGGTACCCGCGAGACGGTGCAGGCGCTCGACGTCTCCCACCTTCGCGGGCTGCACGCCCGCGCATACCACCCGGGGCGACTCGTGGTGGCCGCCTCTGGACGCGTGGAGCATCAGCAGCTGCTCGACATCCTCGGGCAGACGGGGTGGCTCGATGAGCCGCGCGGTGACACCACGCCCTTCGCGGTTGATCCGGTCGAAGTGGCAGGGCCGCACGCCGAACACGTGAAGCGGAAGGATATTGCGCAGACGCACATGGTGCTCGGTGGGCAGGGGATCCGTCACGGAGACCCGCGACGCTTCGCCTTCGCGCTCGTGGACATGCTGCTCGGCGGGGGCATGAGTTCGCGGCTGTTTCAGAAGGTGCGGGAGGAGTTGGGGCTCGCCTATAGCGTGCACAGCTTCAGCAGTGCCTATGCCGACACGGGGGCTCACGGAGTGTACGTGGCCACCGCACCGGCGAGCGCCCAAGAGGCCCTCGATGCCGTCCGCGACGTACTGCGTGACGTGGCGACCAACGGCCTCTCGGCGGAAGAGTTGGCGGCGGGGAAGCGTCAGCTTCGTGGACAGCTGGTGATGTCCATGGAGGGAATTTCCTCCCGCATGTATCGCGCGGCCACGACGGCGCTGTACGGCGAGCCGTTCCGCACGATCGACGAGCTGATGGCGCTCGTAGATGCCATCGACGAGGAGCAGGTGCGCGAGGTCGCGCAGGACTTTTTCGATCCGGATCGACACATTCTCGTGAGCCTTGGTCCTCGGGCCGTGCGCTGACGAACTCCCCTTATCCAGAACGATGATGCGTATTGGCGTACCCAAGGAGATCAAGACGAATGAGAACCGCGTGGCGCTGGTCCCGGCGGGCGCGGAGGCCCTCGTTGCCAGCGGTCACGAGGTTTACATCGAGACTGGCGCAGGCATTGGTAGCGGTTTCGAGGACAGCGCGTATACGGCGGTCGGCGCGACGATCGTGCCGGATGCAGCCACTGCGTGGGCCAGAGCGGAGCTGTTGCTCAAGGTGAAGGAGCCGATTGCCGTGGAGTGGCAGTATCTCCGCAGCGATCTCACGCTGTTCACGTATTTCCATTTCGCTGCCGACGAGCAGCTCACCAAGGCGCACCTGGCCAGCGGCGCCACGTGCATTGCCTACGAAACGGTTGAACTTCCCAACCGCGATCTGCCTTTGTTGATCCCGATGTCCGAGGTGGCAGGGCGCATGGCGGTGCAGGAAGGGGCCAAGTACCTCGAGAAGTTGTACGGTGGCCGCGGTGTGCTTCTCGGCGGCGTACCGGGCGTGGCGCCCGCCAAGGTTGTCATTCTTGGCGGCGGCATTGTGGGGGTGAACGCCGCCAAGATGGCGGCCGGACTGGGCGCGAAGGTGGTGGTGCTCGATCTCTCGCTCGAGCGCCTGCGTTACCTCTCCGACGTGATGCCCGCCAACGTGCAGCTCGTCCACAGCAACCGCCACAACATCCTCGAGCAGATCAGCACTTGCGACCTCGTGATCGGCGGGGTGCTCATCCCGGGCGCGAAGGCCCCGAAGCTCGTCCGCCGCGAGGATCTTGCGCGCATGCGTCCGGGCGCCGTGATCGTGGACGTGGCCGTGGACCAGGGTGGCTGCGTGGAAACGATCAAGCCGACGACCCACGAGAATCCCACGTACACCGTGGACGGCATCATTCACTACGGCGTCGCCAACATGCCGGGGGCTGTACCGCGCACGAGCACGCTGGCACTCACGAATGCCACGCTCCCCTACACGCTGCAGCTAGCCAGTAAGGGGTGGAAGGCCGCGCTCAAGGACAATGGCGCGCTCCTCAAGGGACTCAACATGTCGGCGGGGAAGGTCACCTACAAGGGGGTGGCGGATGCTTTCGGCATGGACCTCGCCGCTCCGGAAATGTTCCTGAGCTGAGCGGATTACGCAGGTACTGGTCACACGCGGCGGCACGGTGCTCCTTGCACCGTGCCGCTTTGCCGTCATACGAATGGTCGCCACCACAATGCGATTGTGCTTCGGCAATAGGTCGGTTCACTCCATGAACATGCCCACGACCGGCGCCGGCGCTACACTCACCTCAAGGAACAGTCACCCCCCATTTCCAACCGAGATAGCGCTCGACGATCAGTCGGTCGGTTGTTGAAAGGGCCGATGGGAAGACCAGCACTTCCCCAATCGCCCCGGGTAGCGTGGGACTGGCTGACTGATCGCCATGACGTCCAAGAGCGATGGGCTGCATCGTATTGGTGCCCGAGATCGGGAGGGTTCCGGTCCAGAGGCCGTTGCCGTAGACAGTGAGTGTACTCGTCGTTTGCACCGCCCCAACGAGGGTGGTCGCATTCGTCGTGATCGTGATGCCGCCCAAAATTGGTGCACAGCCAAGACTGTTCCCGTTGTCTGTTCGAGACTGCACGACCCAGCGGCCACCGACGGCCTTCACGCTGGTGAGCGGATTACCGCCCAGGTTGGCGGTATTGCGGTCGACCAGGTACTGGCCAGCCCCGTCGGTACAGGTCCCGCTGACGACGCTCCCCGTCGTGCGGAGGACAACGAAGAGGCTACGGGCGCCGCTGATCCCATAGCTCACGCTGTTACCCACGAGCACGTCATTCGCACCATCGAACACGACCGCAGGTCGACCGTTGATGCCGCTGGCCGAATACGTGGGGCGTAGGCTGGACATCGATTGCTCGACCGTTCTGCTCGATCCGGCGCGATCACGCCACGTCGTGATCGCCGATCCATTCAGCGTGAACGACGCCCCGTGCTGTGCATCGAGGTGCAGGGTGGGTGTGCCAGGCAACAGGCCGTTACCGGTCATCGTCAAGCTGGGACCCTGACCAATTGATGCCGACTGCCAGACGGTGAGCTCGTTCGCGCCATTGTCGAGTATCCAGTTTCCGCTCGGAATGCTCGCGTGGCCTGACGCGCTCGTCATCGCATTATAGGAACTGAGCCCGTACACGCGACCGCCACCACCTGTGACCTGCCATGCCACGATCACGTTGGGAATGCCGTTCCCGTTTCCGTCGGTCAGGCGCACGCGCGGGGCCACGGACGGGCTCGTACCGGCGTTGGCACTCTGGGCGTTCCCCGCGTCGATCGCCAGCGTGCCCGCTCCCCACTTTCCCATCAGGAACAGGGTCAGCGCTTCCAGTTCGGCATTGGTGGCAGCACGCGGGAGCAGGACAATCTCGCCGAGGTCACCGTTGTACCAGCTGGCCTCGTGGCGGCCAATGGTCGCGCCGCTGTTCATCGTGATGTTCCCGACGGCGTTATCGGTGGCGATTACCGCATTGTTGATGCTCAAGGAGCGTGTGCCGTTCATGTACCGCATCGCCCATACGCGGGTGGGATGCGCCGTCGCCGTCGTGAAGGCCGAGACGGTACCAACAAGCGGACTACTCCCGTGTGAGACGAATGCGGTCGAGGACGACGCATAGCCGAGGATGGGGGTGGGGGCGCCACTTGCCGCACCGCGCCCGAGGATCGCCCCGGGATCAACCGAGCGACGGCGTTCGACCACGAGGATCGTGTAGGCACCGGTACCGTTTAACGCCCGATTGGTCAGCGTCAGAAAGTCGGTCCCATCAAACCGCAGCATGTTCCTCAGTACCAGCGGGTTGGGCTCCACACGTGGGGCGGAGGTCGCCGTTGCTGTGAGGTGACGGGACCACCCTGACTTATCACGCCACTCCGTGACCAGTCCGCTGCTGGTCGTGATTGTGCTGGCATCCGATGCGTCTACCCAGAGGGCGGCATCACAGACTGAGGTGCTGCCAATGCACGTGCCGCCCGCTGTTGCGGTGAAGTCCACACTCCGTGCACCGAATTGCGCGCGGATCGAATTGGTGCCGCTTGCGCCAAGGGTCCAAGTGACGAACGCGTCCCCGTTGGCGTCCGTGGTGGTGATCAGGGTGCTGAGTGTGCCTGCTCCGGTGAGGATTTGCCAGCTGACGGTCGCGCCTGTGAGAGGCGTGCTGTTGTCATCGGTAACGCGCACGCGTGGCGCCACCGGCAGGGTTCCCCCGACCGTCCCCGTCTGGCCGTCACCAGCGACCGCGGTGAGGGTCCCGAGCGACCACTTGGCCATGAGGGCGCGATTCACCGTCGTACGTTCTGCGTCGCTCAGGGCGCGCCGGAAGAGCAGGACTTCTCCCACGTCGCCATCGTAGAACACCATGGTGCCAGCGAGATTGAGCCGGCCCACGGCAGCGCCGCTCCACGAGAGCACGCTCCCTGTCGTGGCGTCCGTGGCAACGGTTGCATTATTCACTTGCAGCGATCGAGCCCCGCTCGTCCAGCGCGCCCCCAGTACGCGCCCCGGCTCGGCCGCGAGGGTTGTGAATGCCGCCACGCTGGCATCGAGGTTCGCCTCATAGTGTGAGAGCCGCAGCGCGTCAGTGGTGCTGTAACCAAGCAGCAGGTTATTGCGGGAGCTTGTCGTAGTGCCACCCAGCACGAAGTTCGATGAGCGGGACGATCGCCGGCGTTCGATCACGAACGCCGTGTACGGCGCGCCGCTGGCCACATCGGCCATCGGCACGAAGTGGCTGCTGCCGTTGAATCGAAGCGCGGTGCGGCCATTGAAACCGGCCGTGACCACGAGCGGTCCAGCTGTTGTCGTACTATGGCGGGCTGCCCCGCTCAGATCATGCCATGCCGTCAGGACGTCCCCACTCTGGATGATCGTACCGGGGGCGTCGGCATCGAACCAGAGCGCCGCACCACACACGCTGTACGCAGCGGGGGCGCTCGCCGTAAAGGTGGCGGTGGTGGGTAGTACGGTGCCGTTCACACTGGCCGTAACCGAAAGCGGCACGCCGCCGCACGCGGTGGGCACCACGGTCACCACGCGTCGGCCGTTGCCGTCGGTGGGGCCTTCGTTACGCACGGTAGCGGTGCCGCCCGCCACGCTGACCGTGACCAGTGCACCGATCAGTGGATTGCCGACGGTGTCGCGCGCCGTCACCTCGACAAGGGTACTGTCGGCGGCTGAGGTCACGGTGGGGTCCGTGAGGCGGAGCGTACTCCCGCTGAGACTGAGGTTGGTGGCGCCGATCGTGACAGGCACAGAGCGGAGCAGGGTATAGTCGGCAATTGCAAGCAGCTGCGCGCTCTGCGTGATCGGGCTGCTGACGGTGCCGGTGGCGACGCCTGCGGCAGTGGTGAGCGCGCTGGGCTGCACGGCGCGCCAGTCGCGTCCGGTTCCACTCAGCCACACTGGTACATCGGGTACCGGCAGTCCTTGCACCGTGCGTGCGGTCACGGTGACCAGCGTGGTGGCCGCGGCAAGCCAGGAGGTGCTCGCCGCGACGACCAGCGATTGGGTACTGTCGACCGCAGTGGCAGGAGGGCCGCTGGCGGCGATGGTGAGGTTGAGAGTGCGCGTACTCCGGCTGCCGCTGTCGTCCACCACCGTCACGCTCAACGGGTAGCTTCCGGCGCGGGCAAACACGGTGCGGGCACGAGCGCCGGTGATCTGCGTGGTGCCATTACCCAGGCTCCACTCGTAGGCTACGACGCTCCCGTCCCGGTCGATCGAGAATGACGCATCCACCGTGACCGTATCGCCGGGCCGGGGCCAGCGCGGCGATACGGTGAATAGTGCCATGGGCGCCACATTCACCGTCGTGGTGCGCTGATCGCCGAGTTGGTCCAGTGGCACCGTGGGTAGAACCCGGTCCCGCTGGCAGCCCGCAAAAGCAAGCACCGTGGCAAGAGCACGACGACATGCGTATGCCGAACGCGTGATCGCAAGAGACATGGGGATCCTGCCTGAGCGTCGTAGTGGGTTACGAACCCGTATAGCGGACGGAGATTGTCACGGTACCGGTGTACAGCCCTCCAGGCTGCACGGCTGTTGGCGTGACGGTGGCACCGAGACAAATGGCGGTACGTGCGCCGGCCCCTATGGCCTGCGCGAGGGGAAGGCTTACCGTGGTCCCCGTTAGTGGAGCGGTGGCTGCACCGCTGCAATCGGCACCGGTCCGCTGACGCCAGGTGCCAATCGACAAGGATGCGGATCCGGCTTCGTTCGACAACGCAGCCGGGAGCGACTCGAAGGTCACGTCGACCGACGAGGCGGCGGCGCCATCGAGCACCAGCCGCAGTGCTCGCACGTCGTCGGGGGCAATGGTGGCTGGCGTCCCGGTGTAGACCGCCGGGAAATACATCGGAATCGCCGAGATCGTGATGGGCTGCAGCACGGAGGCCATCACCGGCGCCTGAGCCGTCAGACTCAAGCGCCCGCTGACTGGCTCTCGGGCCATCAGCCCGATCGATGCGGTGAAGGTACCGCTGGGCGTCGCCAAGGTCGGTTGCACACTGGCGCCGATTCGCAGCAGGCCGATCCCGCCAGCATCAAGCGTGATTGCCAGATCTCCGTTGTTTACCGGCGTTGCGTTGGTTGGCGTTCCGCTCGCACCAGTGGCCACCGTTGCGGCCCACGAGCCGATCTGCAGCGATCCGCCGGTGGGATTGGCGAGGAGCGTGGGCAGTGTTGTGGTCACGATCACCGTGGCATTGGCAGGGCCCTGGATCGAAAAGACAGCAGCGCTCACGCTGATGGGCGCGATGACTCTCGCTTGGCGCGGCGCGAGCTGCCCGAAGCTGAGAGGCTGCACCGGGACAAGACGAAGGGTCTGTGCGCCACCGGGCGCGATCGGAACCATCTGGAGTATCCCGATCATTCCAAGGGGCGCGAGCACGCCCCTCATCGATACGCCGGTGGCCCCATGACCAGGCGCGCGCACCATCACGGCCTCCGTGATTCAGGCGCTCGCGGCGGGGAACCAGCGCCTGACGAGTCAGTCGGCTGGTTCGGCGAGACGGTCGCTTCTGCGAACGGCACATCGATGCGTGTTTCTCCATAGGGTACCAGCATCGCCCACTCGCGTGCCATGGCCGGCAGCAGCGTACGCCCATCCATGACGAGTACCGTCTCACTCGATGGCGCAACCGGAATGGCATCCATGACGGGAAGCCCACGCACCAGGTAGCGCCCCTGTTCGTCGGTGCGTACCACCTGACCCGCCACCCGGATGGCCACATCGGGGAGCCGTGGCTCGGTTGGATCGAACCGACCGTTCCCGTTACGGTCCTCGTAGGCGATGCCGCTCACGCTGGACCGGAGTGCCACAAAGTCGCTGCTGAGCAACACGCCTTGCCGGTGTGCCGACATGGCGGCCGTGCCCATCATCGTGGTCGAACTCTGCATGCGGCCGCCAACCCCGGAGGCAATGTCCTGAAACAGCATGGCGAGCGTCCCCTGATGCTGCAGTTGCATGCGGAACGATGGGGTACGGTTGCCGCGGACCCAGTCTACGCTCCCCTGCATGTAGAGACGACGGAACAGGCTCATACTCAGCTGGCTCGACAGCCCCCTCGGCTGCCATTGTGCATCCACCGCGCCACCTACCATGACAAAGCTGCGACGGAGCCACTGCGGTCCTCGGGGAATCTGGGGGAACGTAAGCGAGGCCCCACGTGTGGCCGTGGTGAAGCGTCCACCGAGTGAGTCGTAGCTGCTGACGTGGTCGAAGGTGGCTTGCACGAGCGTCCGCCAGATTCGTACCCCCGCCGTGCCGGTCATCATGTCTATGCGGCCGTGTACACCCTCCGCCGTGTGCCACTGGGAGGAGAGCCACGCGCGCCCAAGATCGCGTAACGGGCGGACCGTCACCGCAGTGGTTCGCTCCCGGGTACGAAACTGCGCCTGCTGCTGGAGCCAGAATGGAACGTGACCCGGCTGCATCGTCTCCTCGCCTAGCTCGAGCCGGAGATGCAAGTTGGGTTGCAGCACCGCACGCGCACGCCACCAACCCGATGCTGTTCCCTCGCCGCGGAGTTGCATCCAGTCTACCGGTGACGCCACGAGTGCCGCATACGGCACGTGCTGCCGCGCGCCACCATCGTGCGGGCGCAGGGCATAGGCGCCGAGACGTGCCGTGTACCGTGTGGCCAGGCCGACGCGCAGGTCGGCATTCGACAGATAGCCGCACGGGGAGCGGCGGCGACGGCATTCACCGTCAGGCGTGTCGTTGTCCTGAACGGTCACACCGTACTCGATGGTACGTGCGGGGATAAGGTCCTGTTCAAGACTCAGCAAGGTCGCCTGCCGCGTCACGCCCGCGGCGGTGTAGACCGCGATTTCAATGGTGTTCTGTCCGAAATCGACGGGCATGGCCAAGGCCCACTGGCCACTGCTATCCGCCAAGGTGACGCCAATGACCTGACCGTTTCTGGTGAGTTCTATTTCGGCCCCCGGCGGTGCCTTACCCGAGCGCACGACGGCACCGAGCTGCCGCGAACGGAGAAAGGGCGAGTTCGAGAGGGAAACGCCTCGCCCCGTGGTCGACACAGGCCCGGTGCTACTGCCAGAACCCAGCCGCCATTGACGCAGAAAACGATTGGTAGGGCTGCCTCCCATCCACGTCACGTCCGCAGTGCTGCGGGTTCGCTTGTCGAACCGATTGGACCGGACGTCGACGGCCAGCCCGCCCCCCAGCACGGTCGTGCCAATGGTGATGGCACTCGAGAAGTCGCCGGTCTGGTTGTCGATACTATGGAGATAGGTCGCCGATAGGGACTGCGGCGAGAGGCCGCTCCAGTGCACCCGTTCCAACGGTCGGAGCGGCACCGTGAGCATCGGGTCATTGGTCGTGAGTCGTCGATCCCGACGTGCCAGCATCATTGAGAAGCGCGGAATGCGCTCGCGTCGAGCCTCGAGCAACAGGGTCGCAGTCGGCACATCAATCCGGAGACCAATGCCCGTCAGCCATTCCAATACGTCGGCGTCCACAAACCAGTCATCGTCCACGCGCCGCGCGCTCCTGGGGCCGAAGGTCCGCACCTCGCTCCGCGCTCCAACCGTGTGCCGGGAGGCACGGCCCGTGGAGAGATCGACAACGCCCTCTGTGGGAAGCACCGATGGCATGTGGACACGAATCGCTGAGTCACTTCGCGTCAAGTGGACTTGCGCGCCGACCAACATCCCGAAGCGAAGCAGCGGCAGCAGCGGACGATTCGGCGTCCCGCTGTCCTGAGTGAGAATGGTCCCGAGTTCCTCGTCGCCGTAGACCACCGAAAGAATGGCCAGGGCATCGTCGGCCACGGGCACCGGGATGGGGCGGGGTGGGGCACGGATGACGGTGGCGGTGTCGCTCGGATGGTCCGCCGGGGGATGCACCTCTATCTCCCCCCCCGGTCCGTAGCAGGCGAGCTCGGGTGCATGGACTGGCGGACTCGCCACCGCTCCGTCCGGGCGCGGCTCTGGTGTCTCCCACATTGGTGATGACAGTCCAGTAGATGAGGACGCTACCAGGCAGCTGCCACCTGCCGTCTCGACGGCGGCTGTCGGGGGCGCACTGCCTCGGCTCCCTCGTGCATCGTCGGGTGGCCAGGCCTCGGTCGGAGTGGCGGAGTCCACGTCCGCCGAGAGGATGAGCGGAGGGAACGGCAGTGGGAGCCCTTCCGGCAGGTCGGGGCGATTGGCTTTCACCGTGAGCCGCACCCGTCGGGCACGCTGGAGCACCGCTGCCGGCAGCGCCAGATCGTAGCGGGGTTCGAGGTGATCATAGACCGCCAACTGGCGCAACACCGTCGTCAGGACCGTGTTGTCGCGGTCGAGAATCTCGATCTGCAGCATGCCGATCGCTGCCGCCCTCCCCATGCGCTCGAACTTCGGGTGCACACGCAGCGTATCGTGATGGCGCGTGACGCGCGGAAGCGTGCCTGTCAGCGCTGTCGCCAGCCGTCCCTTGCGGAGAAAGAGGGGCACAACGGTCTGAACCTCGATGTTCACGCTGCCGTGGACGCGCACGGTCGAGTCGCTCGCGTCGTCATTCGCCGCGCTCGCCGCGACTGTCACACGGGCCCAGTATTCTCCGTCTTCGAGCGTGGACGGGGCCACGGCGATGAAGCGGACCACCTGCGAGGACCCAGGCGCCAGTTGGAAGCGTGCGGGAGCGAAGCGAACGAGACGTGCCGCGGAGTTGGGTGGCGCCACCGAATCGTCAGCGAAGCGAACGACGGTGCGTCCGGTCCCGTGCTCCGTGGCGACCCAGCCATAGCGCGTGCTCAGCGCGACGTTAATCGGCGCATCGTTGGGGTTGAGCACGGTCAGCGCGCCACTCGGACGTACGTCCGATAGGAGCACGGCATGGGGCGAGACGCTTGCCGCTTGAGCGTAGGCCGAGTGGCGTGGCGACACCCCAAACACGGACGACAGCACCAGTGCCCGAGCGAGGCACGCCGACAGTCTCGGACGCGCGGGGCTCTTCATGATGAGCGACGGGCTGGCTGGTGGAGTAGTCGGCATGAGGGCGATGGCGGGCGGAGGCTGGCCACATGCCGTCCCCACATGGTGTCCGTATCGTCATGTCGCTTCGCCGACTTGAATCCGGGTTGTGCGGGAGGCCATCACGTTGTCGGATCGGCGAATGGGTGAGGGGTGCGCGACCGCTAAAGTTCCAGTTCGTGTGCGCGATACTTGAGAACGGCGTGTTCGATCGCGTGGTCTGTGGACTCGGCATTCTGCCGCCTCTTTAGCCGTTGCAGCGCCGGGGACATTCGTTCCTGCTCACAACTCAACATTGCGCGAGGACTGACAATGATCCTTCCCGACAAGCGCACCATGATCTGCGCGCTGGCCCTGCTGATGTCCGTTCACTCGGGTGCGATAGCCCAATCCAGCCCGACGCAGACGGCCTCCACACAGGTAAGCGCCCGCGTGTTTACGCCGCTCGCCATTACCAGCAATGAGGCGCTGCGGTTCGGAAACCTGTTCTCGCCATTTTCTGCGAAAACCATTGCCTGGACCGACAATGCCGCGAGCAGCGGCCGCGCTCGATTCACCATCACTGGTGAAGGCGGGGCAGAACTCGCGCTGAGCATCACGGTACCTGCGAGCATCGCCGCGGGTGTCCATGAGATTCCATTGAGCGCCGTGGAACTTCGTCATGGCACCACCGACGCGGATGCGAGCGGGACGACCGTGGCGCTCAACACGGGCGGCTCGAACGCGCTGACGGTCACTATGGGCGGTGCCGCCATGAGCTCCCAGAGTTACTTCTTGCGCCTGCGAGCGACCGCCACGCCCGGGGCGAGTCAGGCTTCCGGTACATATACCGGCACGATCAGCGTGGCGGTCAATTACACCGGCAGCTGACGTCCGTTGGGTCGCGGTCGTCCTGATCAGTCGTAGAGCGGGTGCGGTCACGGTGGCGTGCTGGCTGCCCGCTGCCGGCTCGGCAGGGGGGAGGGGCAGCGCACGGTTTCCTGCCAACGGGCTGTGCGGGGGCGTCGAGGGCCCCCGTTGGCAGCTGCGGCGGATTCGGCCTCTATGAGGTCTTCCGCCGTGGCGGGTCACCGTGGCGGGGCGCGGTGGGGGCCCTGCGGTGGCGTCTCGTAGGGCATGGTACAGGAATAGCTTGTCCGTGCCTTGGTCGTCCGATAGCTTTTCAAGGGTAGCGGCGTCGGCTTTCGGTCGGCGCCGTGCGTTTTCACCTGGCCGCCCGTCCGGACGGGTTCGCGCCGCCCCGAGCCTTCGGATGTTCTGGCCCTTTAGCAAGACGAATACGTTCTTCCCGGCGAATGCCATCGCCGTCGACCTTGGTACCGCCAACACATTGATCTATGTGAAGGGCGAGGGGATCGTATTGAACGAGCCCTCGGTCGTGGCGCTTGACCGCGAAACCAAGAAGATCAAGGGCGTTGGCCTTGAGGCAAAGCGGATGCTCGGGCGCACCCCCGACGGCATCATGGCGGTGCGGCCCATGAAGGACGGCGTGATTGCGGACTTCGACGTGACGGAAAAGATGCTCCGGTATTTCCTCACGCTCGTCATCGACAAGCACGTGTTCAAGGTGAAGCCGCGCGTGATCGTCTGCGTGCCGTCCGGGATCACCGAAGTGGAGAAGCGCGCGGTCCGCGACTCCGCGCTTGGCGCTGGTGCCAAGGAGGTGTTCATGGTCACGGAGCCAATGGCGGCGGCGATCGGTGTGGGGCTGCCGGTCGAATCGCCCACGGGCAACATGGTCATCGACATCGGCGGCGGTACCACGGAGATCGCGGTGATCGCGTTGTCCGGGATCGTGAGCGATACGTCCATCCGCACCGGTGGTGACGAGCTCGATATCAGCATTGTGCAGTTCATGCGCAAGAACTACAACCTGCTGATTGGCGAGCCCACGGCGGAACAGATCAAGATCCAGATCGGGTCCGCGTATCCCGTTGGCGAGGAGCGCGAGATGGAAGTAAAGGGGCGCGACCTCGTATCGGGTATCCCGAAGACGGTGCGCGTGCACAGCAGCGAAATCCGAGAGGCGGTGCAGGAGCCGATCCAGCAGATCGTCGATGCCGTCCGTCGCGCCCTCGAGATCACGCCCCCGGAACTCGCCTCCGACATCGTGGATCGCGGCATCGTGATGACGGGTGGCGGCGCGCTGATTCGCGGCCTCGACGTGCTACTCAGCCAGGAGACCGGGTTGCCCATTCACGTGGACGAAGATCCGCTCACCTGCGTGGTGCGAGGCACGGGCAAGATCCTCGATGATGAAGAGAAGTACTGGTCCGTCCTGACCACCTGAGTCGTTCACCACACTCTCTTTCCCTGATCGCGCGTGGCTCGAAACGTTCGCGGTGAAGGGCGTCTCGACACCGGCCTCGTGCTGGTGTGTCTGACGTTGTCTGTGCTGGCGTTGTTCTCGCCGCAGCGTACGCGCGAAGGCATTTCTGGGGTGCTGCGCAGCACCGTGTTGTCTCCGCTGATCCGTCTTGAAGCGCGTGCGTCAGCCATGCGCGCGGCGATCGACGCGAGGCCGGGGCTGCTGGTCGCGGGCGGCCGTGCGCTGACTGACACGCTGAGCCTTCGGGCGATCAGTGACGAAAACGCGACGATGCGGGCCCTGCTCGGATTATCGGCGCGGCTGCGGGATGGATTCGTGCCGGCCGACGTTCTGCCGGCCCGCGGCGTTGAGGAGTTCAGCATTACCCTCACCGCCGGAAGTGACGCCGGTATCCAGCCTTTTCTGCCGGTCGTCACCGCGGATGGGCTTGTGGGAATGGTCGAGAGCGTGGATCCCGGGATGAGTTCAGCGATCGCCTGGGCGCACCCCGATTTTCGGGTGAGTGCCATGAGCGTTGACCAGAGCGCGTTCGGGATCATTCAGCCCCACCTCGCGAGCGGCGCCGAACGATGGTTGCTCGAGATGCGCGGCGTGCCATTCCGCGCAAAGCTCGACACGGGTACCCTCATCGTCAGCTCCGGCCTCGGCGCGACCTATCCGCGCGGTATTCCCGTGGGAACGGTCATCGGCGAACTCTCCACGCCCGAGAAATGGGCGCGCACGTATCTGATCAAGCCCGCGGTGCTGCCCGAGAATATCGGGCCCGTCTTCGTGTTGCTGCCGGCACGTGCGCAGCGCGGCGTGAATGGTGTATGGACCAGCGTAGCGGCGGCAGACAGCGCCGCGCGGGCAGTGGCGGCGGCCGGGGATTCTCTGGCGCGCAATGCTGCGTTGGATGAGCTCGCCGCACGGCGCGCGGCATTCGATTCGCTCGCCGCGGACAGCAGCGTCCTTGCCGATACGATCGGTGGTGGGCTCGCGCGACGTCCCGCGCCGGCGGCGGCCGGTGAGTCGGCACGACCCGCCGGCTCGATGGGTGCCCGTCGCTCTGGCGCGAAGCCGCCGGCACCACGGTCTCCGGCACGCCCGACACGTGCCCCCGGAGGTCGGCGGTGATGCGCGGTCCACAGCAGACGTCCGGCGCAGCCAGCGTCCTTCGAGCGTGGCTTGGCTTTGCGCTGCTCATGACGGCGCACTTTGCGGTTCGCCCGCTCATCCCGGGCCGCGCATCGGTCGACTTTGCCATCGTCGCCGTACTCTTTTCCGCGGTGCGTTTGCGTCCGGGAGTCGCCGCGCTTACCGGATTCATCACCGGTCTGGCACTTGACTCGCTCGCTCCTGCGGGCTTCGGCGCTACGGCACTCGTATTCACCTGCGTATCGTTTGGCGCTTCGTGGCTCAAGGCGGTCTTTTTCGCCGACCACGTGGCGCTCACGGGGCTTTTTGTGTCGCTCGCCAAGTGGGGGAGCGACGTTGCGCTCATGCTCCTCACCGGACCCGGCGCTGGTGGGTCACTGCTGGTGACGCTGCTCGTCTGGTCGCCGCTGTCCTCGGCACTCACCGCGTTGGTTGCGGTCCTCTTGCTCGTGCTGTTCCGGCCATTGTACCGACCGCAGTTGTCGTGAGCGTCACGGCGTTCGATTCAGCGGTGCGGTGAGTTACCATCCGCATTCCGTACTCAAGCGCGCACGCGTGGCGCGTGTGTTTCTCCTCCTCGCCTTCGGCGCGCTCGGGGGAGCGTTCTTTCGCACGCAGGTGCTGCAGAACGCGGAGTTCGTGCTGGTGTCGGAAACCAACCGGTTACGTGAGGTTCCGCTGCCGGGAGCGCGCGGCATCATCTACGACCGGAACGGTCAGATTATTGCCGAGAATCTGCCAGGGTATTCGGTCTCGATCCTATCCCCCACCGCCGATTCACTGAAGTCGGCGCTGCAGTCCCTCTCCAAGATCATTGCAGTGGATTCAGCGCAGCAGGCGCTTGCGCTTCGGCGCTATCGCGCCGCGCCTACACGCCCCGCCGTGATCTTCAATGACGCCAGCTTTCAGGTGGTGTCGGTGCTTGAGGAGCGTCGCGCGGAGTTCCCGGGGTTGATCATCCAGAGCACGCCCAAGCGCTACTATCCCGATGGTCCGGCCGTGGCGGCGCTGGTCGGGTACACAGGAGAAATCTCCGAGGCCCAGCTGGCGCAGCCTCGCTACGAGGGGTACAAGGCGGGGCAGCAGGTGGGCAAGGGCGGCCTGGAGCTGCAGTATGAGGAGCGGCTGCGGGCACGGGAAGGCCAGCGTTTCGTAGAGGTCGACGCCCGCAATCGCGTGGTTCGCGACAATGGGGTACGCCCGGAGGTGCCTCCGCAGGCCCCGCAGCCATTGCGCACCAATATCGACCTCGAGCTACAGCGCTTCGCGCACGAGTACTTCGGCGATTCGTTGCGCGGCGCCGTGGTGGCGCTCGACCCAAAGACCGGTGGCGTCCTCGCGCTGTATAGCGCCCCGAGCTACGACATCAACAAGTTCATCGGGGGCGCCCCGTTCTCCTTCTACGAGGCGCTGCGAACGGATCCTCATCGCCCCCTCGTGAACCGCGCGCTTGCGGGTACCTACGCGCCGGCGTCCACGTGGAAGCTGGCGACCGCGGTGCTTGGGCTGGAGCGCGGACTGGTGACGATGGACACGCGGATGCCCACTCCGTGTACGGGCGGCTACTACTACGGGCGCGTCTTCAAATGTTGGGACAAGAAGGGACACGGTGACATCACGTTGGCGCAGGCGATCGCGAAGTCCTGTGACGTGTATTTCTACCAACTGGGCCTGCGCATCGGCCTCACCAACCTGCTCGCTGGTGGCGTGAAGCTTGGCTTTAACAGGAAGACCGGTGTGGATCTCCCCTTCGAGGGGACCCCGGTATGGTTTGCCGACACCAAGTATTTCGATCGGAAGTACGGCGCCCGTGGCTGGAACAAGTCCGTCGTACTCAGCTTGTCGATCGGCCAGGCTGACAACGCGCAGACACCGATCAGCATGGCCAAGTTCTACACGGCGCTTGCCACCGATGGCTACGCTGCCACGCCGCACGTCGTCGACCGCCCGGCCGAGCGCACGCGCATTCTCAACGTGACTCCAGAGCAGCTGGCGGGCATCAAGCTCGCGCTCTCTGACGTGCTCACCCGCGGCACGGCCGCCGGTGCCCAGATCCAGGGGCTCACCATTGCCGGAAAGACGGGCACGGCCCAAGTGAACGGGCAGGAGGACAACGCCTGGTTCGTAGGGTATGCCCCTGCGGACGACCCCAAGATCGTCGTCGCCATCATTATCGAGGAAGGGCTCCACGGATCGACCGCTGCAAAGGTCGCGACCAAGCTGATGGAGAAATTCCTCAAGGCGAAGCTCACCCTCAACGTGGTCACCAACGACTGACGCATGGCCACTACCGGAATGCTTCGCCGTCAGAGCATCGATGTGCCCCTCTTGCTCACCGCGCTCCTGCTGTCGCTGTTTGGGCTGGCCATGGTGTTTTCTGCCGGGCAAAATGATTCGCCGGACCCTGGCCTCGAAATGCTCTGGCGACGACAGTTCCTCTTGCTGGGCGTCGCCATGAGCGCGGGGTGGGTGGTCAGCCGGGCATCGGTCCGGTTGATCGAATGGAGCGCCTGGCCCCTGTATTTGCTGAGCATCGTGTTGCTTCTGGCCGTGCTCGTGTTCGGGTCGGGCGGCGGCACGGCACGTAGTATGAGTGGCTGGCTCACGGTCGCCGGGCGTCGCATTGGGCAGCCCTCGGAATTGGCCAAGCTCGCGACCACGCTCATGCTGGCCCGCGTGCTCGCCGGTCAACGCGACAGCATCCGTTCGCTGCTGGACCTCTGGAAGCCGCTGGCAGTGGTTGGTGTGCCGTGGGTGCTGGTCATGTTGCAGCCCGACCTTGGGACCGGCATGGTGTTTATTGGCATCTGTTTCGCCATGCTCTTCTGGGCAGGCGTCCCGTGGCAGCTGCTGCTCATGCTGGCCAGCCCGGGGATCAGCCTGATTCTCGCCTTCAGCACCGGCGTGTGGGGAGCGTGGTTCCTGATCCTCGTAGCCCTCGTCCTTTGGTACCGCCCGTATCTCGCGGAGGGGGCCGTGTTGATCGTGGTGAATCTGGTCATGGGCGTGGCCGCACCGATTCTCTGGGATAAGCTCAAACCCTATCAACAGCGACGGTTTCTGGTCTTTATCGATCCAGCCTACGACGCCCAGGGAGCGGGCTACAACGTCATCCAAAGCAAGGTCGCGATCGGGTCGGGTGGACTCTTCGGCAAGGGGTTCACCTTGGGGACCCAAAAGCGGGGCAGCTTTTTGCCCGAGCGCCAGACCGACTTCATCTTTGCGATCGTCGGCGAGGAGCTGGGGTTCCTCGGAGTCGTGGTGGCGTTGGCGCTCTTCCTGGCGCTGTTCCTGCGCAGTACGCGGGTCGCGGCACGTGCTGCCGACGCCTTCCCGAGCCTTGTGGCGTTTGGGCTGATGTCGGCGTGGCTCGTTCACGTCATCGTCAACATCGGCATGACGTTGAATCTGATGCCAGTAACTGGTATTCCGCTTCCCTTTTTCAGCTACGGCGGATCGTTCTTGCTGGTGAGCTGGCTGGCGGTGGCGGTCCTCCTTCGGATCTCGTCCGAGGGGCGTGGGCAGCCGGACGCCATTGGTCTCTGATCCGTCCACGGATCCCCCCTGGGCCGCGCTGGCAGGTGTCAATCGGATCTTCGGTGTGGCGCCCCACGGCATGCGCAAGGCCTAGCCTTCCGCGTCACAAGTTCCGATCTTTCCCCGTCTATGGCATGGTTCCGAAAGGATAAGAAGCCCCGTCAGCCGAGACGCGAGCGCCTCGAGATTCCCCGTGAGACATGGGAGAAGTGCGAGGCCTGTGGGCACACGGACATCCGCGACAAGTTCCTCCGCAATCTCAACGTCTGCCCGGCCTGCGATTTTCACCGCCGGATGCGCGCGTGGGATTTTGCGACGGCCGTGCTCGACGAGGGCTCCCTCGTGGAAGTGGGCGGCGAACTGCGGTCCGTCGACCCGCTTGGGTTTCCTGATTACCCCACGCGCCTGAAGCGTGCGCTCGCCAACGCGGGCGACACCGACGCCATTCTCACCGTGACGGGTCTGGTGGAGGGCATGCCGATCGGCATCGGGGTCATGGACTTCTCCTTCATGGGAGGGTCGATGGGCTCGGTGGTTGGCGAGAAGATCGCCCGTCTTGGCCAACGCTCCCTTGAGAAGAAGCACCCGCTCGTGATCGTATCGCAGTCCGGGGGCGCTCGCATGCAGGAGGGCATTCTCTCCCTCATGCAGATGGCGAAGGCCTCCGCCGTGCTCTCCCAGCTGGCCGAGCGCCGCATTCCGTACATCTCGGTGCTGACCAATCCCACCACTGGTGGCGTGAGCGCCAGCTATGCGATGCTCGGGGATGCGATTCTCGCCGAGCCGGGGGCGGTGATTGGCTTTGCCGGCCCGCGCGTGATCAAGCAGACGCTTGGTCAGGACCTCCCGGAGGGCTTCCAGACCGCCGAGTTCCTGCTCGAGAAGGGGATGGTGGATCGGGTGGTGCACCGGAAGGACATGAAGGCCACTATCGCGCGGTTGCTCCGTCACATGACAGGCCGGCCGGCGGCCGCCGGGCACGATCAGCTCGAAAGCTGAACACGGGACGACTGCTGGATCCCCTAGCCCCACGTACCGCCACGGCGCTCGACCTTCACACTTCGCATCTCGACGATGCCGAGTCGGCGTACCACGCGGCGCTCCGCCGCTTGTTCGCTCGAACGGGCGGCGTCTGGCGCCTCGGGCTCGAGCGTGTGTCCGCGCTGCTCGCTGCCATCGGAGCGCCGCAGCGGGCCTATCCGGTCTTTCACGTAGCCGGAACGAACGGCAAGGGCAGCACGGTCGCCACGCTGGACGCGATGCTCCGTGGCGCCGGCCTCCGGGTCGGGCGCTATACCTCGCCGCATCTCGTGAACTTTGCCGAGCGGATCGTGGTGAACGGCGTGCCGATGTCCCATGATCAGATTGCGGCATGGCTGACGGAGTGGGAGCCGCTCCTCACGGAGCTGGGGGCCACCTTCTTCGAGGCCACCACGGCAATGGCACTCTGGCACTTCGCTGATGAAGGGGTCGATGTGGCCGTCGTGGAGGTGGGCCTCGGCGGTCGCCTCGACGCCACGAACATCGTGTCTCCCGTCGCGGCCGGCGTGACCCAGATCGGCTTCGACCACATGGAGTACCTCGGCGGCACCCTGAGTGAGATCGCTGGGGAGAAAGCCGGCATCTACAAGTCCGGCACGGCGGCGGTGGTGGGCGATACCGATCCATCCATCCGTGAGCTGTTACGTGCGCGTGCGGAAGCGAGTGGCGCCCATCCGATCCTCGTGACGGGTCGCGATTGGGAGGTCCACGACATCGTCGTGGACGCCGCCGGTACCAGCTTTTCGCTTACGGTGGGCGGTACCTCCCGGCGATTGACGACGCCACTGGTGGGGCAGTTCCAGGCGCACAATGCGGCGGTGGCCTTGGCGATGCTGAGAGGAGCGGGGGGGCGCTGGGCCGAGGTCGAGGCGCGCGCCGAAACCCTCCTGAAGGGGGTCTGGCTGGCTGGCCGTTTTCATCGGGCTGAGCCGTGGCTGTTCGACGTCGCCCACAATGCGGATGGGGCGGCGACTGTGGTCGCCAACCTCCTTGCCGTGGGCATGCCTCAGCCACTGACGGCCGTGGTCTGTGTACTGCGCGACAAGGACTGGCGTGGAATCCTCCTTGCGGTCGCGAGGGCGGCTGAGCGGATCGTGGTCACCATGGCGCCCACGGTGCCGGCGAGCCGGATGTGGGACCTGCAGGAGGTCGACGCGTGGGCCGCGAGCGAGGGACTGCCGGTACAGCGAATCGATGACTTCTCCAGTGCACTCGCGCAGGCGCGGGCCGAGGCGGCCACGGTGCTGGTGACGGGGTCATTTCACACCGTGGGAGATGCCATGGAACGGTTGCAGGTGCATCCGGTGGCTCGGTAGCTTTCCGGGATGTCACAAAAGCCGCTTCCTGGATTCCGCGACTTCTACCCAGAGCAATTCGCCGAGCGAGCCCACATCTTCGAAACCTGGCGCCGCGTCGTGCGGCGTTATGCGTTTCTGGAGTATGATGGGCCACCGCTCGAGCCGCTGGAGCTGTACACCCAGAAGAGCGGCGACGAGATCGTCACGCAGTTGTACAACTTCGTGGACAAGGGTGACCGGCCAGTGGCCATGCGCCCTGAGATGACGCCGACGTTCGCCCGGATGGTTGGAGCCAAAGCCCAGACGCTGCGCAAGCCGGTCCGCTGGTTCTCGCTACCGCAGCTCTTCCGGTACGAGCGGACTCAGAAGGGGCGGTTGCGTGAGCATTTTCAGCTCAACGTGGACATTGTCGGCGAGTCGGATGTGCTCGCCGATGCGGAGTTGCTGTCGATCGCCGTCGAGATCATGCGCGCATTCGGCCTGAGCGACACCGACGTGCGGGCGCGCGTAAGCGATCGGCGGCTGCTCAATGCACTGCTTGAGGATCTTGGGATCGCCGAGCCGGTGTGGACTGGTGTGTACGCGGTGCTCGACAAACTCGAGCGCCAACCCCGCGAGGTATCGGCCGAGAAGCTCGCGCAAGCGGGTCTCGATGAGGCCACAGCCGAGGTGATCCTCGGCTTCGGTGATCTTGATTTCGCCGCGGTACAGGCGCGATTCGGAGGGTCCGCGGTGGTGCGGCCACACCTCGATCGCTTCGCCGCCTACCTCGAGGCGCTCGATGCGCTCGGGGTGGCCACGTGGGTGCGTTTCGATCTCACCATTGTCCGCGGCCTCGCCTATTACACGGGCATCGTGTTCGAACTTTTCGACAACGTGGGCGAGTTTCGAGCGATCTGCGGGGGCGGACGCTACGACAATCTGCTCAAGTCCCTCGGCGGCGCCGATCTGCCTGCACTCGGTTTCGGCATGGGCGACGTGGTGATCGGAGAACTGCTCCGCGCACGGGGCCTCATGCAGTCGCGCGATGTGGCGCCGGGTTTCTGGGTGGCGCAAGCCCCTGATAGCCCCTCAGCCCCCCGCGAGGCGCTGCAGACGGCTGCCGCGCTCCGTCAGTCCGGGTGGGTGGTGGAATATGCGCTCAAAGCGCAGAAGCTCGACAAGCAACTCGAAGCCGGCCGCAAGGCGGGCGTGCATACGTTCGTGGTGGTGGATCCGATGAGTAGCGACGCGCCCTGGCGCGTGCGGCGGTCCGGCCACGACGATCAGACCTTCACCTCGCTCGAGGCGCTCTGCGCCTGGGCCTCCTCGACGAATGGATCCGTGTCATGAGTGACGACAAGAAGCTGACCACCCGCGCCGAGAACTTCAGCGACTGGTACAACGAGCTCGTGCTTCGTGCCGAGCTGGCCGACTACTCGCCGGTGCGCGGCTGTATGGTGATCCGCCCGCACGGCTACGGGGTCTGGGAGCGGATGCAGCGCGCGCTCGACGACATGTTCAAGGCCACCGGGCATGTGAACGCCTATTTCCCCCTGTTCATCCCGGAGAGCTTCCTCTCGAAGGAGGCCGAGCACGTGGAAGGCTTCGCTCCCGAGTGTGCGGTGGTCACGCTGGGCGGCGGCAAGCAGCTCGAGGAGCGGCTGGTGGTTCGTCCCACGTCCGAAACGATCATCTACTCGATGTTCGCCAAGTGGGTACAGAGCTATCGCGACCTGCCGTTGCTCTACAACCAGTGGGCCAACGTGGTGCGCTGGGAGATGCGCACGCGACTCTTCCTGCGCACGATGGAGTTCCTCTGGCAGGAGGGCCACACCGCACACGCCACCCACGACGAGGCGGAGGCCGAGACGCGGCGCATGCTCGGCGTCTACCGCGAGTTCATGGAAGGGTGGATGGCGATGCCGGTAATCACTGGCCAGAAGACCGATAGCGAGAAGTTCGCCGGCGCACTGCGCACGTATGCCTGCGAGGCGATGATGCAGGATAACAAGGCACTGCAGGCGGGCACCTCGCACAATCTCGGACAGAACTTTGCCAAAGCGTTCGACCTCACGTTCCAGAACGAACAGGGGCAGCAGGATCATGCGTGGAATACCAGCTGGGGCGTCTCCACGCGCATGATCGGCGGGCTCGTCATGACCCACGGCGACGACAACGGTTTGCGTTTACCGCCCAAGCTCACGCCCATCCAGATGGTGATTGTGCCGATCTGGAAGACCGACGAAGAGCGCTCGGCGACCATTGAGGCGGCCAAGCGCATCGCTGAGGATTTGGGAAGCTTCAAGCGGCCCGACCACGAGCGCATCCGCGTGCATGTGGACGATCGTGTGGGAATCAAGCCTGGCGCCAAGTACTACCACTGGGAGCTGCGCGGTATCCCGTTGCGCATGGAAATCGGCCCGCGCGACCTCGCATCGGCGTCGGGGATGCTGGTCCGCCGCGACACGCGCGAGAAGCGTCCCATTGCCTTCGACGCGCTGCGCACCGAGCTGCCGGTCGTGCTTGATACCATACAGGCTGATATGCTCGCGGCCGCCCGTGCCCGGCTCGAGGCCAACACCATCCGCGAGCGTATCAGTTACGATCGTTTCAAAGAGGTGATGGAAGGGCCGGGGGCCTTCGTCTATGCCGGATGGAATGGTGACCCGGCAATCGAGGCCCGTGTGAAGGAGGAGACGAAGGCCACGATTCGCGTGATCCCCGACGCCGAGTTCCGTTCGCCGGAGGCGCCGACCACCTGCATGGTCACCGGTGAGCCCGCGAAGTACGAGGTCGTGTGGGCACGGTCGTATTGACGTCCCCTGGCGCACGCACCGTGTCTCGCACCGGATTCGAGTACCGGCAGGGCACCATGTTTGCCGAGGAGGTGTCACTGCCGACGATCGCGTCGGCGGTGGGCACTCCGGCCTACGTGTATTGTGCCAACATCATCAGGGCGCGATTTCGCCGGCTCGCGCACGCGTTCGAGGGCATTCCCCACCACATCCACTTCGCCGTGAAGGCGAACTCCAACCTCTCGGTGCTCGGCGTGCTCCGCGAGCTTGGTGGTGGGGTAGATATCGTCTCGGGTGGCGAGCTGTATCGCGCCCTGCAGGCGGGGTTCCGTGGTGACGATGTGGTGTTCAGCGGGGTCGGCAAGACCGTCGCCGAGATCGAGCAGGCTCTCGGCGCCGGGGTACGCCTGATCAACGTGGAGTCGGAAGCAGAGCTCGTGGTCATCGACCACGTGGCAGGGCGAATGGGCGTGACCGCGCCGATTGCCATCCGCGTGAATCCTGAGGTGACGGTCGAGACGCCCCACGCATATATCAAGACCGGTGAGAAGGGGCAGAAGTTCGGTATTCCGCGCGACGATGTTGCCCGCCTTGTCACGTTCATCGGCGAGTTGCGTCACGTCGAACTCCGCGGCCTCGGAATGCATCTTGGCTCCCAGATCGGCAATGCCGATCCATTGCGGGATGCTTTGCCGCGTCTTCTGGCCGCGGTGGCGTTCGCGCGAGCGGCTGGGCACCCGGTATCGTTCCTCGATGTGGGCGGCGGGCTCTCGGTCCCATACGAAGCCCATGAGGTGCCGGCCGATATCGACGATTATGCGCGGATCGTACGCGCCGCTGCCCGCGACACCGGCTTGACGTTGCTCCTCGAGCCTGGCCGATACTTGGTTGCCGAGAGTGGGGTCCTGCTCACCGAGGTGCTGTACCGGAAGCACGCGGCTGGGAAGGACTTCGTGGTGACCGACGCCGGAATGAACGATCTCATTCGTCCCGCGTTGTACCAGGCATACCACGCCATTGAGCCGGTCGTCGTGACCGATGGGGAGCTCACGGCCGATGTGGTGGGACCGATCTGCGAATCGGGGGACTTCTTCGCCAAGGACCGCTCGCTGCCGAACGTACAGGCGGGAGCGCTCCTCGCGGTGCGGACCGCTGGGGCCTACGGCTTCACCATGGCATCCAACTACAACTCACGCGCCCGTCCCGCCGAAGTGCTGGTGGACGGTAATCGTTTCGCCGTCATCGGCACACGCGAAACGTTTGACGATCTCGTACGCCTCGAGCGTGCATCCCTTCAGTGGAGAACCGCCTGATGCGAATCGGCCTGTTGTCGGATACCCATGATCGCGTGCCTGCCATCCGCGCATTGCTGGAGCAGATGGTGGCGGGCGGTGTGTCGCTGGTGATGCACGCTGGCGATTACTGCTCGCCCTTCTCGCTGCAACCGTTCCACGATCTATCGCTTCCGCTGCTCGGGGTGTTCGGGCGCAATGACGGCGACCGCGATGCGCTGCTGGCCGCGGCCAAGACTGGCTTCGGCGCGGCTGAGTTGTATGAGTCGCCTCACAGCTTCGATCTTGGCGGCAAGTCGGTGCTGCTCATTCACGATCTGGCTGACGTGCATCAGCGCTCCATCGATGGTCACGAAGTCATCGTGCACGGATTCACCCATGTGCCGGAGATGAAGACACGCGGTGACTCGTTGCTGGTCAATCCCGGTGAGGGGTGCGGCTGGCTGCACGGCGCCCCCACAGGTGCCATTCTCGACCTCGACACCAAGTCGATCGAGTTCCTCAAGCTCACGGGTCCGGAGTGGAAGGTCTGATGCAGAACACCTCGAGTCGCATTCTCATTCTCGACTGCGGATCCCAGTTCACGCAGTTGATCGCGCGGCGTGTTCGCGAAGCCCGCGTGTACTCGGAGATTCATCCCCCCACGCGGTCACTCGAGTGGATCCGTGAGTGGAACCCCACGGGTATCATCCTTTCGGGCGGACCCAGCTCGGTTACCGATGACGGGGCACCCACGGTCTCGCGGGAGCTGCTCGACATTGCACCGGTGCTTGGCGTGTGCTACGGCATGCAGCTGATCGCCCACCTCGAAGGCGGCGCGGTGATCGGTGGCGGGCGGCGCGAATATGGGCGCGCCGAAGTGACGGTGGACGAAGCGGCCGGGTTGTTCAAGGGGTTCGACGCTGGTGAGCGGACCACGGTGTGGATGAGCCATGGTGATCACGTGGAGCAGGTTCCCCCCGGATACGTGGCGACAGCGCACAGCGGCAGCACCTGCGCCGGGTTTCGCCACGAGAGCAAGCCGATCTTCGCGATACAGTTCCATTCCGAGGTACACCACACGGTCCGTGGAGCGGAGATCATCCAGAATTTCCTGTTCGGCGTCTGTCATTGCACCCCTGATTGGACCCCGGGGCATTTCGTCGATATGGAAGTTGCGAGGATCCGCGAGCTCGTCGGTGATCGACAGGTGATCTGCGGGCTTTCGGGCGGTGTGGACTCGAGCGTGGCTGCGGCGCTGGTCCACAAGGCGATCGGCGATCAACTCACGTGTATCTTCGTCGACACCGGCCTGCTGCGGTTGCATGAGCGCGAGCAGGTCGAGCGCACGATGGGCGAGCATCTGGGCATTCGTCTCATTACCGTACGTGCCGAGGACCGATTCCTTACGGCGCTGGCCGGCGTGGGTGAGCCGGAGCGGAAGCGCAAGATCATCGGAGAGCATTTCATTCGAGTCTTCGAAACGGCGTCGGCCGATGCGGGCAAGGACGCCGCCTTCCTGGTACAGGGCACGCTTTATCCCGACGTCATCGAGTCGGTCAGCGCCAAGGGCGGGCCAAGTGCCACGATCAAGACGCATCACAACGTGGGTGGCCTACCGAAGGACATGAAGTTCCAGCTCATCGAACCACTCCGTGAGCTCTTCAAGGACGAGGTGCGCAATGTGGGGCGCGAGCTCGGCCTTCCGGAGGAGATGGTGGGCCGGCACCCATTCCCGGGGCCGGGATTGGCCATCCGGGTGCTCGGTGAAGTATCGCCCGCGGCGCTCGACATGCTGCGCCGTGCGGACGCGATCTACCTCGAGGAGATCCGTGCCGCAGGCTTGTACCCCGAGATCTGGCAGGCCTTCGCGGTTTTCCTACCGGTCCGGTCGGTCGGTGTGATGGGTGATGGCCGGACCTACGAGCACGTGATTGCCTTGCGGGCGGTGACAAGCACCGACGGGATGACGGCGGATTGGTTTGCCTTCCCGCACGAGGTGCTTGGCCGCATTTCCAATCGCATCATCAACGAAGTGGATGGCGTAAATCGCGTCGTCTATGACATTAGCTCCAAGCCACCGGCCACAATCGAGTGGGAGTGATCGCGCACCCGCGCGCGATGCACTGACATGGCGATCGCAGCGTGGAGCGAGGACCTGCGTGATATGGCGCGGGTCGCGGCGCCGATCGTCCTGATCAATCTGGGTGTGCAGGCCATGGGCGTAGTGGATACGCTCATGGTCGGCAGGCTCGGGGGCGCGGCAATTGCCGCGGTGGCCCTCGGCAATTTCTATTTCTTCAATGCCAGTGTCTTCGGCGTTGGGCTGCTCTTTGCGATCGATCCGGTGGTGTCGCAAGCGGTCGGTGGGGGCGATCGGGAGGGCGTCGCCCGTGGCGTGCAGCGTGGCATTGTGCTCGCGTTGGCTGTCTCCGTCTTGGTTATGCTCGCACTCTTGCCAGGGGAATGGCTGCTGACAGCGGTTGATCAGCCTGCCGACGTCGTGAGAGAAACTGCGCGTTATGCTCAGCGGCGGATGCTGGGAGTGCTGCCATTCTTTCTTTTCAACGTCTTTCGCCAGTCACTGCAGGCTATGGGGCCGGTTCGGCCGGTAATCTGGGCGGTGCTCGTCGGGAACATCGTCAATGCCGCCGCCAACTGGGCCTTGGTCTTCGGCAACGGCGGATTTCCTGCGCTGGGCGTCGAAGGATCCGGGTTCGCCACGGCGCTCGCGACATGGATCATGATGGTTGCGCTCGGGTGGTTTTCGTGGCCGCTCATGCGCACGGCGCTCACTCCGTGGCGTCCAGAGACGCTCTCCTGGTCGCCCTTGCTTCGCATGCTCCGGATTGGCGTGCCGATAGGCGTGCAGTGGTTCTTTGAGAGCTTTGCGTTTGGGCTCACGGCCCTCTTCATGGGATGGATGGGGACCGCCTCGCTCGCGGGGCATGAGATCGCGCTCAATATGGCGGCGCTTACCTTCATGGTCCCCCTTGGTATCTCTGGCGCCGCAGCGGCTGTGGTGGGGCGCGCGATCGGCCGTGGAGATACCAGCGGCGCACGTCGCGATGCGTTGGCCGCGATCGTGTGCGGCACCGGGTTCATGATGCTGACCGCCTCGGTGTTCATCATGGCACCGCACTGGCTGACTGCACGGTACACAAATGAAGCGGCCACGGCTGCCATTGCCGTCGCGCTTATCCCGCTGGCCGGCTGGTTCCAAGTATTCGATGGATTACAGGCGGTGACCAGCGGGGTCTTGCGGGGAACAGGCGATACGCGGGTTCCCGCATTGCTGCATTTGCTCGCCTTCTGGGGCGTTGGGGTGCCTACAGGCTACTACCTGGGTTTCTACACCCCATGGCGGGAGCGGGGCCTCTGGATTGGCCTGGTGACCGGCCTTGCCGCGGCGGCCCTGCTCCAATCGGCCCGGGTGATTCACCGGCTCCGCCGACCGCTAGTACGGCTTCGCGTGGATCACTGAGCGGGAAGGGCGGGGATCGCACACGCTGCAGCGAGGCTGTGGGGCGTGCAGGGTACCGCCAGTGCGGTCGCCCGAACCGCCGAAGACCGTCGTCGCAGCCCGACGACGGTCATGCATTAGACTCGCTTCTCTTCGAGCAATGCCATGAACTGCGCCGGCTCGGCAATCTCGAGCAGGCGACCCGGTACATCATTCTCCTTACTGAACTGCGCGATCTTGCCGAGGACCGGGAGGTACTGGTTGGATACCTCGAGCGGCGGAGCAACGATCAGGAAGAAGAAATTGACGGGTTTGTCGTCAATGGCTCTGAAGTCGACGCCCTCTTTCTTGCGACCGAAGGCCACGCGCAGGCGGTTGACGACGAGCGAGCGGCAATGCGGGATCGCGATGCCACGGCCAATCCCGGTCGATCCGAGATTCTCTCGCCGCTTCAGCATCTTGAACAGCATCCCCTCGGACTTTTCGTCGAGCTTGAGCAGCCCGATCAGTTCCTTCAGGATCTCGTCCTTGCTGGTGCCTTGCAGTTCCAGCTGGACGGCGTCTTCAGAAAAAAACTCTCGCAGTTCCATAGCCGTGTATCCTAACCTGCGACGGCCCGGAGTCAAACCGCCGCGTTGCCCGGGATAACTGCCGTGACTACCTTTCCAAGCATGTCCAACTCCTTGCCACGTAAGACGTTTCCGTTTCAGACCCCCAATCCGGTGCCGCTGTATCTGGCGCCGATGGCCGGCGTTTCGGAATCGCCGTTCCGTCGATTGTGCCATGATCATGGGGCCGACGTGGTGGTGACGGAGTTCCTGTCGGCTGAGGGGATCCGGCGGGAGAATGAGGCGACGGTGAGCAAGCTGCGCTTTTCCCCCGGAGAACGCCCCATTGGCGTGCAGATCTTCGGGGCTGAACCGGCGGCCATGGCGGAGGCCGCGGCGATGGTGACGGAGCTGTTCATGCCGGACTTCGTCGACATCAACTTCGGCTGTCCGGTCAAGAAGGTGGTCCGTCGCAACGGTGGCTCCGGATGCCTGCGTGATCTCGATCTGGTGCAGGAGATCATCCGCGCCGTCGTCAAGGCCACCCACGTGCCGGTCACAGTAAAGACACGCAGCGGGTGGAACGAGGAGATGCGTGACCCCGTCGGCATCGCGCTGCGCATGCAGGACGCAGGCGCCAAGGTCTTCACGCTCCATGCGCGCACTCGCACGCAGATGTATACCGGCAAGGCAAACTGGGACGAGATTGCGCGGGTCGTGGAGGCGCTCGACATCCCCGTGCTTGGCAATGGTGATATCAAAACCCCCGAGGACGCCAAGCGGATGCTCGATCACACCAAGGCGGATGGCATCATGATCGGGCGTGGGTCGTACGGGCAGCCATGGATCTTCCGGCAGACGCGGGCCCTGATCAACGGTGAGGAGATGCCCGCCACGCCCGGTGTGCATGAGCGCTTCGCGATCGCCTTGGAGCATGCCGGTCTGGTACAGGCCTATGAAGCCGATCCGATCGGCGCAGCCATCGAGTTCCGCAAGCACCTGGGATGGTACGTGAAGGGGCTTCCCAACTCGGCCGATCTCCGCGCCAAGCTCCATCAGGTGCGCGACTTTGCCGAGGTGCAGACGATCTTCGAGACCTATCTCCGATTCTACGACGACTACGTGGCGCGGGGGCTGAAGGCCGATGATCCGGATGTCTCGGATCTCGGCTGCGAGGCCGCTTGAGGTTGCCGGAACCCCTCCGACGCGTGTAGTGTAGAGGGGTAGGGCAGGACCGTTCGAAACCGGGGGTGACTGGCTTCGACGGGGTTGGTGAAGCTCTGGTAGCGTGCCCAGGTCCTCGAGCACCTGGTAAAACACTCGGGAAAATTCCAATCGCGAACAACAACCTCGCGCTCGCTGCCTAACCTTCGGGTTACGTAGCAGTGCTCACGCGGCAGCCCGCCCGGGGCGGCACGTGAGTATCGAAAATCTGGGCTAGTCCGGCGGTGCGCCTTCCGGCGCCGGGCGAATCTCTAGAGGGCTTGTCCCGCGGTGGGCTTTCCATTGGCCAGCCAAGGGAGACCTCAATCAATGGAATACGCACGTAGAAGCTGGGGTCGATCTAGTCTCGGACAGGGGTTCGATTCCCCTCACCTCCACTGATCAGACACAAAACGCCGGACCACGTTGCTCGTGGTCCGGCGTTTTGTATCTCCTGTGCGCAAGCCGCGGCGGTGACGAGCGCGCACACGGGTCGCTCGCCGGCGGCTTACCTGTCGCCCGCCGACTCTGCGAGCGCCGCATGGGCAGCCGCCAAGCGCGCGACGGGCACTCGGAAGGGAGAGCACGACACATAGTCGAGGCCCGCCTCGTGACAGAAGGCCACGCTTCGTGGCTCGCCGCCATGCTCCCCGCAGATTCCTACCTTGAGCCCGGGCTTCACGTCGCGTCCGTCACGCACCGCCCACTTCACCAGCTTCCCCACGCCCTTTCGGTCGAGTACCTGAAAGGGGTCGTCCTCGTAGATGCCGCCGTCTACGTATTGTGGCAGGAACCGCCCAGCGTCGTCTCGGCTCAACCCGAACGTGGTCTGCGTGAGGTCATTGGTGCCGAATGAAAAGAAATCGGCTTCCGTGGCCAGTTCGTCGGCTGTCAGGGCCGCGCGGGGCAGCTCGATCATGGTGCCGATCAGGTAGGGGATCGTGTCGCCCATGACGCCCATAACCTGATCGGCCGCACGTTCGATGATCGCGCGCTGATGCCGGAGTTCAGTCACGTCGGACACGAGCGGGACCATGATCTCGGGTCTCACCTCAATGCCGCGCCGTTGTGCACGCACCGCAGCCTCGAAGATCGCCCGGGCCTGCATCTCCGTGATCTCCGGATAGACGATACCCAATCGGCAACCGCGATGGCCCAACATGGGATTCGTTTCGCGCAGCGCACTCACCACGCGCGCGAGCTCCTGTCGAGAGAGGTTGAGGGAGGCGGCGAGCAGCGACGACTCCTCGCCCCCATGCGGGAGAAACTCATGGAGTGGAGGATCAAGGAGCCGGATGGTAACCGGGCACCCGTCCATCGCCTGAAAGATCCCCTCAAAATCCGCCCGCTGCATCGGTAGCAATTTCTCGAGGGCGCGGCGCCGGCCCCCTTCGTCGCGCGCCACGATCATCTCGCGCATGGCGGTGATCCGGTCGCCCTCGAAGAACATGTGCTCGGTTCGACAGAGACCAATGCCCTCGGCGCCAAAGTTTCGCGCCACGCGGGCATCGCGTGGCGTATCAGCATTGGCGCGAACCTTGAGGCGACGGTACCCGTCGGACCATCCCATCAGGGTCGCAAATCCCTGATAAATGGGGGCCTCGCTGGCTGGCTGCTGTCCGCTGATCACCCGCATGACTTCTGACGGTTGCGTGGGTAGATCTCCAGCGAACACGCGACCGGTCCCACCGTCCAGCGTGAGCCAGTCGCCCTCAGCAATCATGACCTCGCCGATACGCATTTGACGCTGCTCATGCGAGATCTCGAGTGCCGTGCACCCCACAATTGCACATTTCCCCATGCCGCGGGCCACGACGGCGGCGTGGCTGGTCATGCCGCCCCGCGCCGTCAACACCGCACGTGCGGCCACGATCCCGTGAAAGTCCTCCGGGGTCGTCTCTTCACGCACGAGAATGACCTGCTCGCCCTGCTGGTTTCGACGTTCCGCGACATCGGGATCGAAGACGACGACGCCACTCGCCGCCCCCGGGCTCGCTGGAAGACCCACAGCGAGGGGAGTGGAGTGGGAGCTCGTCGCGATGACGCGATGAAGCAGTTGGTCGAGCTGGCCCGGCTGCAGCCGCTGCACGGCATCACGTTGGGTGATCAAGCCCTCATCCACCATGTCCAGCGCGATTTGCAGGGCGGCTGCCGTCGTGCGTTTGCCCGTCCGTGTCTGCAGGAGGTAGAGGGTGCCGCGTTCGACGGTGAACTCGATGTCCTGCATATCGCGGAAATGCTGCTCGAGACGGGCCTGGGTAACGAGGAGCTGCTCGTACGCCCCGGGTAGCCGTCGCGCCATTTCGTCGATGTGCAACGGCGTCCGGATACCGGCAACGACGTCTTCGCCCTGCGCATTCACGAGAAACTCGCCGTAGAACCGGCGGTCCCCGGTGCTCGGATCGCGCGTAAACGCGACGCCGGTGCCCGAGTCATCCCCCATGTTGCCGAAGACCATCGATACCACGTTCACGCCGGTCCCGAGCGTATGCGCGATCCCGTTCACCTTGCGATAATCCACCGCCTTCTTGAGCGTCCACGACTTCCAGACGGCCTCAATGGCGCCCCAGAGCTGCACGTGGGGATCCATCGGAAAGTCGGCCCCCGTCAGGGCGCGCACGAGCTGCTGATACTCCTGCACCAACGCCTTCAGGGCGTCGGTCGAGAGATCGCTGTCATTCGCAGCACCCGTGGTCAGTCGCTTGGCGGCAAGCAGCTGTTCGAAGCGGTGGATCGACACCCCAAGCACCACATCCGCGTACATCTGGAGGAAGCGGCGATACGAGTCGTAGGCAAAGCGCGGATTCCCGCTGGCCCCCGCCAAGCCCTCCACTGTCGAATCATTCAACCCGAGGTTGAGGATGGTCTCCATCATCCCCGGCATGCTCACGGCGGCGCCCGACCGCACGGACACCAGAAGCGGATTGGCCGGATCACCAAAGCGCTTGCCGCTCACCAGCTCTAAACGCGACAGCGCGTCCCGGATCTCCCCGCGCAGCGCATCGGTGATGCCGCCGTGCTCGAGATACGAGACGCACTGGTCTGCCGCGATGGTGAAGCCGGGAGGCACCGGGACGCCGAGATTGGTCATCTCCGCGAGGTTGGCCCCTTTGCCTCCCAAGACCGATTTCATGTCTCGTGTGCCGTCAGCCTTGCCGTTCCCGAAGAAATAGACCGACTGCGTCACGAGGGCTCCCCCTGCGGTGGAATAAAGCGAACGGGTACCGGGTCAGGCCGCTCCGGCCGGGACGCCGGCCAGGCTGCCGGCCCGAAGCAATTCCGGCTCTGCGGGCGTAGCTGTGGGGTACCGACCCGAGAAGCAGGCGTGGCAATACCCGCCTGGCCCTTCGGGCATGGCTGAGAGCATCCCGTCGATCGACAAATACCCCAGCGAGTCAACGCCGAGATGGCGTACGAGTTCCTCATGCGTCATCTGGGCGGCGATGAGCTCCTCGCGACGGGGGGTGTCGATGCCGTAGTAGCACGGGCTGATGATCGGCGCACTGGATACCCGCATGTGCACTTCTCGCGCCCCAGCGGCGCGCACAAGCGAAACGAGGCCGCGGGTGGTCGTGCCACGGACAATGGAGTCGTCGACCATGACCACCTTCTTGCCGTCGATGATCTCACGCACCGGGTTGTACTTCACCTTCACCTTGGCGTCCCGGCCCGACTGGGTGGGCTGGATGAAGGTGCGCCCCACGTAGTGGTTGCGGATGAGCGCCAGTTCGTACGGGATACCCGATGCCTCTGCGAACCCGAGTGCCGCCGAGTTCGAGGAGTCGGGCACGGCGAAGACGACATCGGCACCGGGGGTAGGGCATTCGCGGGCCAATTGTCGACCGAGGGCCCGGCGGGAACGGTCGACTGACCCGCCGAACACCTTGCTGTCCGGGCGGGCAAAGTACACGTGCTCGAACACGCACCGGTTGAGTGGGGCGGAGGGCAGCGCCGCCATCGACCGCAGTCCGTGACGGTCGACCGCTACGATCTCACCCGGTTGGATCTCCCGCTCGACGACCGCCCCGACGATATCGAGTGCGCAGGTCTCCGACGCGAACACGTATCCGTCGGCCAGGCGCCCCAGCACGAGCGGCCGCCAGCCGTGCGGATCGCGCGCCGCGATGACCGTGTCATCGAGCACCACCAGCAGGCAATACGCCCCCTCGACGCCCTGCAACGCCGCCGCCACCCGTGCTTCCGGCGTCGCTCCCGTCGCGCGCGCGATGCGGTGCACAATGACTTCGGAGTCCATCGTGCTGGAGAAGATCGCCCCCTCGTCCTCGAGCGCACGCCGCAGTTCAACGGCGTTGGTGAGGTTGCCGTTGTGCGCCAGTGCAATGTGCCCCCGGCGCACCCGGGCCAGCACCGGTTGCGCATTCTCGATCGCCGACGATCCGGCCGTACTGTAACGGGTATGGCCAATCGCGATCGGACCGGTGAGGACGGACATCTCCTCGTCGGCGAATCCTTCGGATACGAGGCCCATGGCGCGACTCACCCGCGCCATCCCGGTTTCATCAACCGCCACGATCCCCGCCGACTCCTGCCCGCGATGCTGGAGCGAGTAGAGGCCGAGCTGGGTAAGTGCGGCCGCATCCCTGTGACCGTACACGCCGAAAATGCCACACATGGGAGAACTCCCCGTCAGTCGTTGGTAGGAGCGTGCAACGCGGTGACCGCATGCTCAGCCGGCGTTTCGCCGTCCATGGCCTGCTGGATCGCCTCGTGGAACGCCTTCGCCAGCCACGTCACGGGTGCCGTGAACGTGTCATCAGAAATGGTGAAGCTGGCGCCAGCGTCGGCACCCACAACCTTGCCAATCACGCGCGCCGGCACCCCACGACGCTCGGCGATCGCCAACACGGCGGCGCTGTCCGGCGTGGAGACCACCACACGGCCGTGCGCCTCTCCGAAAAGCAGCGCGCGATGCGGCAGCGCAGCCCACGGAGACAGATCAACGGCGAAGCCGAACTGCTGCTCGCGCTCCATCATCGCACACTCCGCGAGCGCCACCGCAAGCCCACCATCGCTGCAGTCGTGCGCCGACCGCACCACGCCGCTCGTGATGGCGTCGAGCAGAGCGTCGATCAACGCACGTTCCCGCGTGGGATCGCACTCGGGTGGTGCGCCGATGGTGAGACCGTGGATAGCGAGCAGATATTCGCTCGCCCCGAGTTCATCGGTGCACTCGCCGAACAGGACGATCTCATCGCCCACCTGCTGAAAAGCCGACGGCGTCACATGCGCCATGGATTCGATGAGGCCGACCATCCCGATCGTGGGGGTCGGGTGAATCGCGCCCTGCGGGTTCTCGTTGTACAGCGAAACATTGCCCCCCGTCACGGGCGTCTCGAGGATGGTGCATGCCTCGCCCATGCCGGCAATCGCCTCGCTCAGCTGGAAGTACACTTCCGGCTTCTTCGGATTGCCGAAGTTGAGGTTGTTGGTAATGGCTTTCGGGCGCGCGCCACTGCACGCCACATTCCGCGCGGCCTCGCAGACGGCAGCACGACCTCCGTTGCGCGGCGAGAGGGCGACATGGCGGCCGTTCCCGTCAATGCACAGCGCGATGGCCTTATCGGTACCGCGCAAGCGCACGACCGCTGCATCGCTGCCGGGACCACGCACCGTACTGGTGCGGACCGTCGAATCATATTGCTGCCACACCCATCGCTTGCTGGCGATCGTTGGGGACGCGAGCAGTCGCTCCAGCGTCCACGCGGGGTCGCGCTCCTCCTCACGCGGCGCGACGGCATGTGGATCCAGTGCGCGTGCTGCCTTGAGTGTCTCGCTCTCCTTCGGCTCTAGTACGTACTGCGGGCACTCCGTGACCAGGCGTGAGCCCGGGAACTCGGCGACGATGCGCTCCCCCTCGGTCACTCGGTACACCGGTTCGGCGATCACTTCGCCGATCACGGCCGCCTCCAGATCCCACTTGGCGAGGATGGCGCGCACGTGGTCCTCGTGCCCCTGCTTCGCCACCACGAGCATGCGCTCCTGCGACTCAGAGAGGAGAATCTCGTACGGCGTCATTCCCTGCTCGCGTACCGGTACCTTGGTGACGTCGATCGTCACGCCCACGTCGCCGCGCTCGGCCATCTCCGCTGAGGATGACGTGAGCCCGGCGGCCCCCATGTCCTGAATGGCCACGATGTGACCACTGCGGATGAGTTCCAGTGAGGCCTCGAGCAGCAGCTTTTCGGTGAACGGATCTCCGACCTGCACCATGGGACGCTTCGCGTCGCTGGCCTCCGAGAGGTCCTCGGACGCGAAGGACGCGCCATGAATACCGTCGCGACCCGTGCGTGCTCCAACGGCCATGATCGGGTTGCCCACCCCCGACGCCACGGCCCGCATGAGTTCATCCTCGCGCATGAGCCCCACGCACATCGCGTTGACGAGCGGGTTGCCCTCATACGAGGGATCGAAGACCACTTCGCCGCCTACGGTCGGGACGCCCACACAGTTGCCGTAGTCGCCGATCCCCTTCACGCAGCCGGCAAACAGCCAGCGCACTCGCGGTGAGGAGAGCGGGCCGAAACGCAGCGAGTTCAGCAGCGCGATCGGCCGAGCGCCCATGGTAAACACGTCACGCAGAATGCCACCCACACCCGTCGCCGCACCCTGGTACGGTTCCACGGCAGACGGATGGTTGTGCGATTCGATCTTAAAGGCGACCGCCCAGCCATCGCCGACGGAAATCACCCCGGCGTTCTCTCCGGGGCCCTGCAGCACCCAGGGCGCCTTCGTGGGCAGCGTCTTCAGCATCGGGCGCGAATGCTTGTACGAGCAGTGTTCGCTCCACAGCGCGCTCACGACGCCGATCTCGGTGAAGGTGGGCGTGCGGCCCAGCATATTCACCAGTCGCTCGTATTCGAACTCCGTGATGCCATGCTCGGCCACAAGTGCGGGCGTGATCGCCGGATCGCCTGGACGGGACTCCACGCGTGACGGACCGGTCGAAGCGGTCGTGCTCATGCCTGAATACCTCCGAGCATGTTTTCGAGAATGGACTGAAAAAGTGGCAACCCGTCGGTCGACCCGAGCGCCGTCTCCATGGCGCGCTCCGGGTGCGGCATCATGCCGAGTACGTTACCGCCGGCGCTGATGATGCCGGCGATATTGCGCAGCGAGCCATTGGGGTTGGCGGAGTCACTGACCTCACCTTCCGGCGTCACATAGCGGAACACCACGTGGCCCTCGCCTTCGAGGCGGGCGAGTGTGTCCCCATCGGCAGTGTAGCGGCCATCGCCATGGGCCACCGGCACCGAGATGACCTGGCCCAGGTGATACTGCGAGGTGAAGCGCGTGGCGATGCTTTCCACGCGCAGCGACACCGGCGCGCTCACGAAACGGAGCGAATTGTTGCGCAGGAGGGCGCCCGGGAGCAGACCGGCTTCGCAGGCGATCTGGAAGCCGTTGCAAATCCCCAGCACGAGTCCACCGCGCTTGGCATGCTGCACGACTTCTTGCATGATCGGGCTGAATCGGGCGATCGCACCGGCCCGCAAGTAATCACCGTAGCTGAAGCCCCCGGGGAGAATCACAAGATCCACGCCCTGGAGGTCGCGGTCCTTGTGCCAGAGGTAGACCGCCTCCTGACCGAGAAGGTCTGCCACCGCGTGGAAGGCGTCTTCGTCGCAGTTCGACCCGGGGAAGCGAACGATACCGGCCTTCACGCGGGCTCCACGCTGGCGATCTCGAAGTCCTCGGTGACCGGATTGGCTAGCAACTTTTCGCACATCGCCTTCACCGCCGCGCGGGCGGCGTCGGCCGATGCGGCGTCGCTATCGACGACCACGTAGCGACCCACCCGCACCTCACCGACCGCGGGGAAGCCCAGCGAGTGCAGTGCGTCGGCCACGGCCTTGCCCTGAGGATCGAGGATCCCGCGCCGGGGGACGATGTGAATGGCGCAACGGAAACGGGTCATGCGGAAGACTCCTCGCGACCGGCCTCAGGACCGGATGGGGTTCGATTGGAACGGCGGCGCCGGCGACGGCGACGGGGAGGGGCGTTCTCCGATTCCTCGTCCTCGTCATCACCGGACGGGTCACGCCCCGGGAGACGGTCGAGAAGACCAAGGAACACCGTGCGGCCGATACCGTACAGGACGTACGCCATGCCGGCCGGGAAGAAGAACTGTTTCGGCAGGAAGATCACGCCGATGAGCGTGCCGATGACGAGCAGGAAGCCGATGATCCCCTGAACCGAGCGGAAGTTCACGACAGGGACCTTGGCGTACTGCACGTTACTGATCATGAGCATGCCGAGGCCCAGAATCAGGAAGCGGAGCATCTGATGCCAGGGGAGGTCGGCGACGATCGTTTCGGTGTACAGCGAGGTCTGGCTGAACCAATAGTAGGTCGCCAGAATGCCGCCGGCTGCCGGGCTGGGCAACCCCGTGAAATGCGTGGTCTTGCGCCCCGCCTGTTCCACGTTGAAGCGGGCCAGCCGCATTACGGCGCAGGCAGTGAAGAAGAAGCAGAAGATCCACTCCCACCGACTGCTTTGGAACACCGCGAAGTACATGATGAGCGCCGGCGCCGTCCCGAAGGAGATTGCGTCGACGAGGGAGTCGAGTTCTTCGCCAAAACGCGAGCCGGACTTGGTCGCGCGTGCGATTCGTCCGTCTAGGGTGTCCGCCACTCCGCCGAAAACAATGAAACGGGCGGCGGCATCGAAGTCGCCACGGGAGGCGGCCACGATGCCGAAGATGCCGAAAAACAGGTTGGCGAGCGTAAACCCATTGGGGAGTGCGATCGCCGCGGCCTGACGGGGCCGCATGCGACGACGCTCTCCCTCTTCCGGTTGACTCATCGAAGCCTCCACGCCACGATCAGCGCCGCAATCGACGCCAGATAACCGGCGAGCCATAGGGTCCATGAGCGTCGACGGAGCGCCAGCAGAAACAGCACGACCGCGGTCAACGTGGTCCCCACCATGATTGGCGCGTCGCTGGTGTCCATTGCCGTGAGGGTCACGAATCGGCGGCCAGGCCGAGCGCGACGAGGTCGAGGGGCGCACCCGTGAGCCGGGCAAACGCATCGCGATAGCGCAGGCTCGTGGCACGGATCACCTCCGGCGGCAACGTGGGCGCCGGTGCGTCACCGTTCCAGCGGCCGGCCCGGCGCTCCGCATCGAGCCAATCGCGCAAGGGCTGCTTGTCGAAGCTGGGTTGCCCGCGGCCGGGCGCGTACCCGTCGGCCGGCCAGAAGCGCGAGCTGTCGGGGGTAAGCACCTCGTCGATCAGCAATAACGATCCATCCCGCCAGCCAAACTCGAACTTGGTATCGGCGACGATGATCCCGCGCGGCGCGGCCACGTCACGACCGAACTCGTAGATGGTGCGCGCCAGTCGCTCGAGCGTGGCCGCTGTCTCCGCGCCCACGCGTTCGATCACCGTGGCAATGGTAATGTTCTCGTCGTGTCCCGTTTCGGCCTTGGTGGCGGGGCTGAAGATTGGCGGCAGCAGGCGGTCGCTCTCGCGCAGGCCAGGCGCCAGCGCCTCACCGGCGAGGGTGCCGCTCGTCTGGTACTCCTTCCACGCCGACCCAGTGATGTACCCGCGAATCACGCACTCAATGGGTACCACGTCGGCGCGAAGCGTCAGCATCGAACGTCCCGCAAGCGCCTCACGGTAAGGGGCCAGTTCCGGCACCTCCCGGATGATCGCGTCGGTGTCTGCGGTGATGAGGTGATGCGCGATCGTTTCCGTCAGTTGCGCCAACCACCACGCGGTCAGCTGCGTGAGGACGGCCCCCTTGTAGGGAATCGCCTCGTTCATCACCACGTCGAAGGCGCTGATGCGATCGGTCGTGACGAGCAGGAGACGCTCCGCATCGACCTCATAGACATCGCGCACCTTGCCACGGCGAAGCAGCGGCAACGGCAGATGAGTTTCCACCAGCGCCGTCGCCGTCATACGCGGACCTCCTCGACTTCCGCACCGGCGCGCTCACGCGAAATCCACGGCGCGACGTGTTCCGCGAGGAATTCGACCACCTGCTGCGGCGAGCGCCCCACGAAGCGGGACGGATCGGCGATGGCCCGCAAATCCTCGAGCGGAAGACCGAAGGCCGGGTCCGCGGCGAGACGTTCCAGCATGTCGTTGCTGGGCGCGCCATCCTTCACCGCGCGGGCGGCCGCAATGCTGTGACCACGAATGATCTCGTGCGCTTCCTGACGATCGCCACCCGCGCGCACGAACCGCACGATCAACTCTTCGGTGGCCATGAACGGCAATTCGTCTTCCACGCGACGGCGGATGCGCGCCGGATGTACCTCGAGGCCTCGGACGACGTTTTGCATGAGCACGAGGATCGCGTCGGTCGCGAGAAAGGACTCGGGGATCGCCAAACGGCGATTGGCCGAGTCGTCAAGCGTGCGCTCGAAGTACTGCACGGCGTGCGTCTGGTTCGCATTCGGTTCGAGCGAGAGCACGAAGCGCGCCAACGCAGCGATGCGCTCCGAACGCATGGGATTGCGCTTGTACGCCATGGCCGACGAGCCGATTTGGTTCTTCTCGAACGGTTCCTCGATCTCACCGAAGGCCTGCAGCATGCGGATGTCGCCGGAGAACTTCGAGGCTGTCGCGGCGATGCCTGCCACCAGACCAAGCACCTGGGCATCGACCTTGCGCGAGTACGTCTGCCCGCTCACCGGGATGCTGGCCGCGAACTCCATCTTGGCGCACACCATGCGATCGAGTGCCCGGACCTTCTCGTGATCGCCGTCGAACAGGGTCAGGAAGCTGGCCTGCGTGCCCGTGGTTCCCTTGACCCCGCGGAAGGGCAGGGTGCGGATGCGATACTCGAGATCCTCGAGATCGAGGAGGATGTCCTGCATCCAGAGCGTGGCACGCTTACCGACCGTCGTAAGTTGCGCCGGTTGCAAATGGGTGTACCCGAGCGCCGGCACGTCCTTCCACTCGCGGGCGAAACCGCCGAGGGCATCCAGCGTATCGAGCAGCTTCTCCCGCAGCAGCTCCAGCCCGCGCCGCATCAGAATCAGCTCGGCGTTGTCGGTCACGTAGCAGCTGGTGGCGCCGAGATGAATGTACTTGCGCGCCGCTGGAGCCACGTCACCGAACGCATGCACGTGGGCCATCACATCGTGGCGAAACTTCTTTTCGTACGTCGCCACGGCGTCGAAGTCGATGTCATCGAGATGCGCCCGCATGGCGGCGAGCGCCTCGTCGGGAATCTCGATCCCGAGCGCCTGCTGCGATTCGGCAAGGGCAAGCCACAGCTGGCGCCAGAGCCCGTAGCGCATCTGCGGGCCCCACAGGGTGAGCATGGCACGCGACGCGTAACGGTCGGCGAGCGGAGACTGGTACGACGATCTATCAGGAGCAGTCACGGCACGAAGCAGAAGGGATCAGCGAAGGTAGAACGACGTCTGGTAGTACTGGCGATTGCGCTCGAACACGAGGAAGACGGGCCCGCGCGCGCCGTACCGATCGATCGCGCTGGAGGCCGCTTCGGCCGAGGTAATGCGGGACTGCCCGATCTGTGCGATCACGTCGCCCTCCTGAAGGCCGATCTCGTCGCGGATGCGATCGGAACTGCGATACACCAGGGCGCCAGCGCTGGAGGCGACCCCCCGTTCCTGCCGAATGGCGTCCGTGAGCGTCACCAGCTGGAGTTCCCGGAGCACCGTGACCTTCTGCGCCGAGGCCTCCGGCGCATCCGCCACCTGCAGCGAGAGGACGACCTCCCGACCGCCACGCCGCACCGCGATGGGCCACGTTTCCCCAACGCGGAGGTCGAGTAACCGCGCTTCCCAGTCAAACGGGTTGCGCACAGGGCGTGTTCCGGCCCGTACGACCTGATCACCGACGCGCACGCCTGCCCAGTCGGCCGGTGAGCCCGGGACGACGCGTGCGACGATCGCACCGGCCTTGGCTACGTCGCGGGCGCTCTGGGCCTGTGGCTGTTCGAGGCGGATGCCCACCCATGGCTGGCGCACGGCCCCGTGCTCGAGGAGGTCCTCCACGATGCGCTTGGTGCGATCGATGGGAATGGCGAAACCGAGGCCAACTGATCCGCCGCTGGGGCTGTAAATCGAGCTGTTCACGCCGATCACTTCGCCGCTGGCATTGACGAGGGGCCCACCGGAGTTGCCGGGATTGATCGCGGCATCCGTTTGAATCATGTCGATGGAGGCACCGCCTCCCTCGCCACGACCGGCCAAGTTACGGCCGACCGCGCTCACCACCCCGACGGAAACACTCGGCTCGTTGTTGCCGAGCACAAAACCGAACGGATTCCCGATGGCGATGGACCACTCACCGACCAGGAGATCGGCTGATCGGCCGAGCGGCGCGACGGGGAGGTCCTTGGCCTTGATGCGTACCACCGCAAGGTCATTGGCCTCGTCTGCTCCAACAACTGTGGCATCGTAGGTGGTCCCGTCACGCATGGCGACCGACACCTTCGCCGCACCGGCAATGACGTGGGCGTTCGTCACGATGATCCCGTCAGCGCGGACCACGAACCCCGAACCGATGCCGGCATTGCGGCGCTCACCGGAGCGGCCGCCCATGAACGATTCGAAGAAATCGACGGGGACCCGTTCAACGGTCTCGGTTTGCACGGTGACCACCGAGGGTGCTACGCGCTCTACGGCAATGGTCAGCGCGGTGCGGCGGGAGGCCGACACGCTCTGCGCCGGAACGGTCCCGCCCGACGGCGTGGGCGCCGGTGGCAGCGTCCGCGACTGGGCATCGGAACGGGAGGGGTTTACCCCCTCGCAACCGGCAAGGACAATCGCAAGACAACACACGAGGGATGAACGGCGCGACATCACGGCCACAAGTGAAATGCGGCCGGCGTCATGGTTCCGCCTCCACCGAGTAACTGGCCCCGGGATAGACGACCTGTCGCAGCGACAGTCCGTGCGGCGGAGCGGGCGGCGACGTCTCGGCGTTGTCGGGTGCGACGAGCAACCGCGCAATCGTGCCACGCGGTCGGCGCCCCAGCGCCACGTCGATCATCGTCCCGACCAAGAAACGCACCATGTGATGGAGAAAGCGATTTGCCGCGACCTCGAACACCCAGCCGCCATCGCGAGGCACCCACGCTGCGCGAGAAATGATGCAGCGGTGGTGATCGTCGACCGGCGCCGTGTGGGCAATGGCAAACGCCCGGAACGTGTGTTCTCCGACCAGACATTCGGCCTCGGCGTGGAGCGCCGCCGCATCGAGGGGGCGGGGGACCGCCCACTCATAGCGCCGGCGGAATGGCGACCGGGCCGAATCATCGGTCCCGACAAGATAACCGTATCGGCGCTCGATTGCGCTGCGCCGAGGATGGAAATCCGGGGTCATCCGGTGGGCAGACGATACCCAGATATCATCAGGCAGGAGGGCGTTCATCGAACGTTGGAGCCGCTCGGGCGTCCATCGCTCTGGCACACGCACACCCACCCCTTGGCCATGGGCGTGAACACCTGCATCCGTCCGTCCCGCACCGACGGCGGGGACGGGGGCGGCACAGAGTCGGGCCAGGACGGCCTCCATCTCGCCCTGCACGGTGCGGGCGTCGGGTTGGCGCTGCCAGCCGGCAAAGCGCCCCCCATCGTACTGGGTTACCAGGAGGATCGGTCGCGGGTCCATCGCGCTGGGAAGCTAGGGCCCCAGAGGGTCGGCTTCAACTCGCTTCCCCGTTTCTCCGGCGATTCCGCCATTGCCGACGGCCCTGTGTTGAGATTCTCTCCCTGTCCCCCGGGCCAGCCGGCCGCCACACTCTCTCGCTTCGCTGGCCCACGCACTCGCTGCAGCCCCCGCTCTCGATATGGCCCTGATCTCCTATGGCGAGACCATGGCGGAACTCGACCGGGGGCGTCGATCGTGCTGACCCGTTACCATGCGCGCCTGGAGATGTGTCGCGACCAGTGTTTCGCGACCGGCAGCGTCGTCAGCGTTCCGATCGTATATCGTGGGGAGCTGGCGGGCGTCCTCGATCTCACCAGCCGCGTGCAGCGCGGGGTAATCACGGAGGATGATGTGGAACGTGTTCGCCTGCCAGGGCTGGTCAATTCTCGGACCGTCTCCCTCAACGGACGATCCGAACGACGGCTGGAGCGGCTGGATGTCAGGTAACGCACTCACAAACGCCATCAAGCGCCTTGCGCTGCATGCTCCGCTCGACGCGGAAGCTCTGCGCCGCGCTTTTGGCGAGATCATGCGGGGGGAGGGCACACCGGCGCAGGTAGCGGGGCTGCTGATGGCGCTGCGCGTGAAGGGGGAAACCGCCGACGAGGTGGCTGGCGTCGTGCAGGCGCTGCGGGACGCGATGGTGGTGCTCCCCAGCGACGCCCCCGAAGCGCTCGTGGATACCTGCGGGACTGGCGGCGGTGCGTTGACGACGTTCAATATCTCGACCGCTGCGGCGCTCCTCGCCTCGGGGATGGGCGTTCGCGTGGCGAAGCACGGGAACCGGTCATTCACCTCGCGTTCCGGTAGCGCCGACGTACTCGAGGCGCTTGGCGTGGTCGTGGAGACCACCCCCGAGGCGATGGCGTATACGCTCGAGACCGCCGGGATTGTATTCATGTTCGCGCCCCTCATGCACCCCGCACTGCGTCACGTGGGGCCGATTCGTCGCGAACTGGCCGTCCCGACGGTGATGAACATTGTGGGGCCGCTGGCTAATCCCGCACGGGCGGGGCGCCAAGTGGTGGGGGTCGCCGAGCGAGCTCGGCTGCCGCTGCTCGCCGACGCGCTCCTCACCCTTGGAGCTACGCGGGCCATGGTGGTGCACGGGGAGCCGGGACTGGATGAGATTTCCCCTCTTGGCATTACAACGGTACACGAGGTACATCGTGGTGCCATCCGCGATTGGACCATCGACCCGGCTGAGTACGGCGTTGGCGCTGTGCCTGAGGCGGACCTGGCGGGCGGTGACCCTGCCGACAATGCACGCGTGATCGAAGCCGTGTTGCAAGGAACGGGGCCGCGCGGCGCCGTGGCGGCTGTGCTTCTCAACGCGGCGGCTGCGCTCTACGTGAGCCGCGATGACCTGAACTACGGCGAGGCGGTGGAAGAGGCCCAACTCGCACTCACCACAGGTAAGGGCTACCACGCGCTCGAGCGGCTGCGGACGGCGTCTCGCACGGCGACCGCGCGCTGGCCGCGCACGCAGTAAGACCGAGCCACGGGGGACGACCGCCGCAACCGCGGCGGTCCACCCCCGTGATCAATAGCGGCGGAGTACGCCCACGACGATGCCCTGAATGCGCACGTCATCCTCGTGGACGAACATGGGCTGCATCGTTTCGTTGGCCGGCTGCAGCCGGATGCGTCCATCGCGCTCACGGTAATAGCGCTTGACGGTAGCCCCCGAGCCATCGAGCAGCGCAATCACCATTTCCCCATTGTCGGCTGCCTGCTTGTCGTTGATCACCACGTAGTCACCGTCGCGAATGTGCTCCTCGATCATCGAGTCGCCCTTCACGCGCAACACGTAATGGCTGCCATTCTTGCGCAAAAAGCCGTCGGGTACCGACAGCGTCTCGCCCGTATGCATCGCCTCGAGCGGCGCGCCGGCAGCGACCGAACCCAACAGTGGCAGTTCCACCGAGCGCTGATACATCTCGGAGGGCAGGATTTCGATCGCCCGGCTCTCGTTGTACGAACGCTTGATGTAGCCCTTGCGTTCGAGATTGGTGAGGTGCTCATGCACCGTCGCCAACGAGTTATAGTTGAACTGGGACGCGATCTCCTCGAAGCTCGGGGCATACCCGTTCGCTTCGTTGTACTCCGAGAGGAAACTCAGAATTTCCCGCTGGCGCTTGGTGAGTGGCATGACGATTCCTCGATGAGGGGGACGGCTCGCGCCCGAAAACAGGCCGAATCCAACCACTCGCCACGCTAACCGAAGACAGGCCGAAGTGCAAGTATTTTCTTCCGCGCGCCGCTGGACGTTCCCTGAGGGTACCCTCGGCGCCCTGACTCGTGAGGCGCACGAACGTGCCGCGGCGGTGTCCGGTACCCTCGCCGAGCTTCGCGACAGAGCCGCCGATGCGGCGCCGTCGCGCCCCTTCGGCGCAACCATGCGCGGCGACCGACTTCGGGTGATCGCCGAGGTCAAGCGCGCCTCGCCGTCGAAGGGGGCGATCGCCCCCGGGCTCGACGCCGCCGAACAGGCGCGCGCGTATGTCGCCGGCGGGGCGGCCGCCATCTCGGTACTCACGGAGCCCACCCGCTTCGGCGGGACCCTGGGCGATCTCGCGGCGGTGGCCGGTACGGTCGCCGTGCCCGTGATCCGCAAGGACTTCCTCGTACACCCGGTGCAGCTGTGGGAGGCGCGCGCGGCCGGCGCTTCCGCAGCGCTGCTCATTGTACGCAGCCTGTCCGACGACGACCTCGTGCGCCTGATGCACACCGCCGCCGATGCTGGCCTGGCAACCCTCGTCGAGGTACGCGACCTCGGCGAGCTCGATCGGGCGCTCGCGGCCGGTGCCACCGTGATCGGGGTTAACAACCGCAACCTCGAAACGCTGGTCATCGATCCCGCCACTGCACCCGCGATTATCCCCTGCATTCCGGCGATGTGTATCGCCGTGGCCGAGAGCGGGATGCGAACGCCGGACGACCTGATCGCTGCCGCCTCGGTGGGGGCGGATGCCGTGCTGGTTGGCAGCGCCATTTCCGCAGCTGCAAACCCTGAGGGCGAGGTCCGGCAATTGGCAGCGGTGCCGCGCCGCATGGCGCCGCGCGACGCGGACCGGGCGCGACGGGCCGTACCCGGAATAGCGTCAGGTCATCCCTGAGCAACGTGCACATGGCCTCCGCACCGGCAGTCAAGATCTGTGGCCTCACTCGCGCGGAAGATGCGGCCTCGGCGGAGCAGGCGGGGGCCGCCTACCTCGGCGTGATTTTGGCCGGTGGCCCGCGGCTCCTCACCCCCGAGCGCGCTCGACTCGTACTGGGTGCGCGCCGTCACGGTATCCAACGCGTGGCCGTGTTCGGCGACCAGCCGGAGGCCGAGGTGGTCGCCCTCGCCGAAATGCTCGATCTCGATGTGATTCAACTTCACGGCCCACGCACCGACGACGCGATCGCACGGATTGCTGCCAGGAGCGCTCGCGTAGTGTGGCCAGTGCTACGCGTGGCCGGTACGACATTGCCCGACGACGCCGCGGCCCTCGCCGTTGCCGCTGGGACGCTCGTGTTCGATGCCCACGTGGTGGGCCAACTCGGTGGCACCGGCGTATCACTCGATTGGTCCGGACTATCACGGGATGTGATCGCACTACGTCACGCCGTTCCTGGCATGCGGTTGGTTCTCGCGGGTGGCTTGCGTCCGTCCAACGTGGCCCGTGCCACGCGGTTGCTTTCGCCGGATGTCGTGGACGTATCTTCCGGAGTGGAATGCGCGCCCGGTGTGAAGGATCCGGCGCTCGTGCGACAGTTCGTTACAGCGGCTCATGATGCCGCGGAGTCGGAGCCATGACATTGGTCGATACCACGGAAACGCCGGCGACGGACCGATTTGGCCCGTTCGGTGGTCGCTACGTGCCTGAGACGCTCATTCCGGCGCTCGATGCGCTCGAGGCCGCGTTCGAGCAGGCGCGGCGCGATGCAGCGTTTCAGCAGGAGCTCGACGGTTTGCTTCGGGAGTACGTGGGGCGCCCCACGGCGCTCACGTTTGCGCCGCGCATGAGCGCGCGCATCGGTGCCCCTGTGTGGATGAAGCGCGAGGATCTCAACCACACCGGCGCGCACAAGATCAATAACACGGTGGGGCAGGCCCTTCTGGCGCTTCGCATGGGCAAGCAGCGCATCATCGCCGAAACCGGCGCCGGGCAGCACGGAGTCGCGACGGCCACCATCTGCGCCCGCTTCGGCCTCGAGTGCGTGGTGTACATGGGCGAAGAGGACATGCAACGGCAGGCGCTCAACGTGTTCCGGATGCGCCTCATGGGCGCCACCGTCGTTCCCGTCACCGCCGGCACGCGTACGCTGAAGGACGCCACAACGGAGGCGATCCGCGACTGGGTCACCAACGTCAACGACAGCCACTACATCATCGGCTCCGTCGTGGGCCCTGCGCCGTATCCGCGCATGGTTCGTGAGTTTCAGTCAGTGATCGGCAACGAGGCGCGTGCCCAGATGCTCGCCAAGACCGGCATCCTGCCGAAGACGGTCGTGGCCTGCGTGGGGGGAGGATCCAACGCCATGGGCATCTTTGCCGGATTCGTAAAGGATGCCGCCGTCGAGCTGGTCGGAGTGGAAGCGGCCGGCGACGGACTCGAGACCGATCGGCACAGCGCCTCCATCACCAGAGGCTCCCCGGGCGTCCTGCACGGCTCCCTCAGCTACCTGCTGCAGGATGCGAGCGGGCAGGTGCATCCCGCGCACTCCATCTCGGCTGGTCTCGACTACCCGGGCGTGGGTCCCGAACATGCCTGGCTCCACGACAGTGGCCGCGCCGAGTATGTGGCGGTCACTGACACCGAAGCGTTACGTGGGGTAGCCCTGCTCAGTCGATTGGAGGGAATCATCCCCGCGCTTGAGACGGCGCACGCCGTGGCGTGGATCGAGCGCGAGGCCGGTCGGTGGTCCGAGAACGAGCCCGTCCTGCTGTGTGTAAGTGGCCGCGGCGACAAGGACGTCGGCACGATCAGTCAGCACGCCTTACCTGAGGTATGACCGTAACGGCACACGAAGCCAACACATCGCCACAAGCGATTGCCGCCATCGAAGATGCGCTGCGCGCATTTGCGAAGGCCCTTCGTGCTGTCCAGTTGTATCTCCCGAACAGTCCCACGCGCGCGCAGGGCATCGAGCAGGCGCGACTGGCCTTCGCGCGGCTCTGGCCGCTGATGGGTACGCTCGAGCTCGAGATTCACGAGGCGTCGTTTACGGTCGATGGCCAGGTCGTGTATCACGACACGGAGCGTGGCGCCGAGTCTCTCCCCTGGCTCCTCTTCCGCGACGGGCTGCGCTCGCTCTCCTTCCACCCCGGCTTCGAGGGAGAGGACCTACCCGCCATGCTGGGCCTGGTGCACAAAGCGCGGGTGGCATCCAACGAGGATGACGATCTCGTGACGCTGCTTTGGGTTGCCGATCTCGCCCATGTCGCGTATCGCTTCGTGGAGAGTACCGGTGGCGGCGTATTTGTCCTCGCGTCCGGGGACCGCCCGGCTGTGGCAGCGCCGACCCCGGGCGAACTCCCACTGGCCGTGCCGACTGCCGACGCGCAGCCCCCCGGAGAGCGCCCACCGGGCTTGGTTCGATTGGACGACTTCGAGTCCACGTTGTACTTCCTGGAACCGCGCGAAGCGTTGTACCTCCGGGATGAACTCAAGCGGGAGTACACCGAGGACCAACGCCGGCTGGTGCTTGCGAGTCTGTTCGACATGATCGAACTGCAGCCGATCCTGGACGTGCAGCTCGAGGCCCTCAGCATCCTCGATCAACTGGTCCTCGAGTTCCTCACCCTTGGTGAATTCGACCTCGTGGCGTATGCGCTACGGGAGGCGGCGGCGACTGCTCGGCTTCCGGGTATCGACCCGCGGGCTGCGCAGGGGCTCCGTGAGCTGCCTGCGCGCCTTAGCGAACCGCAGGCGGTGTCGGAGCTGCTGCATGCCCTCGAGGAGGGCGCGCGTGCACCCGTGGCCACGCTGCTGGAAGGGCTCTTCCGCGAGCTCCGCTCCACCGCGCTCGGGCCCTTAGTCGCGTGGCTTGGTGCCGCCTCGGCGTCCCCGGCGCGTGCGGCAATCGAACGGGCTGCCTGGCGCCTCGCCGGCGCGAATACCGGGGAACTGGCGAAACTCCTGGAGCAGCCGCAGCCGGCCGTGGTGCGAGGGGCCCTGCGTCTCGCCGCGCAGCTGGCGACCCCCGCGGCTGTTCCGGGGCTGGCGCGCATTCTGCGCGGCACGGACGCGAAGCTCCGTGTCGAGGCCGTGACCGCGCTTGCCGAAATCGGCTCACCGTCGGCACTGCAGGCCCTCGAGCGGGGCATCGACGATATCGACCGCGACGTGCGAGTGGCCACCTACCGTGCCATACGGTCGCGCCAACACTCCGCTGCGCTGCCTCGCCTGCTGGATGCGATCCGTCGGAAGGAGCTGCGCGTGGCCGACCTTGGTGAGAAAATGGCGCTCTTTGAGGCGTTCGGCGGGTTGTGCGGCGACGCCGGCGTGACCGAACTCGACACCATCCTCAATTCCCGCGGGTTGCTTGGAGCCAAAGCACCACCCGATCTGCGTGCGAGCGCGGCGCGTGCACTTGGTTTGGTCGCGACGCGGGCGGCGGCCGCGGCACTCCAGAAAGCCGCGGATACCAAGGACGTGGTGGTGCGTAGCGCCGTCGCGCGGGCAATGCGGGGCGGGACGTGACCACACCGTCGGGATCGGGCGGGACCACGCGCGCCGAGGGGGCCATCAACGATCCGGGCGCGCAGAAGGTCGCCAGGGCGTTCGTGGTGGCGATGAACGGGGCACTCCGTGCCATCCGCCTTTACCCGGTGGAGAATACGGCGGTGCAAAAAGCGATCGCTGAGCTCGGGAGTAGTGCGGAACGGGTGCGTGAAGTGGACGGGAGCTGTGCGCTGCGACGTGTGGGCGATTTTCTGTTTGTGAACGACACGCGCCTGCGCCTCGCTTTCGACAATTATGCCGCGGTGGCGTCACTGCTCGGGATGTACCGTGAGGCCGGTATCGGGGGATTGGAGGTGTTGGAGGTGCCGCCGCCGCGGGCATGGGTCGTATTGCTGTCGTTCCTGCAGTCGCCGCCCTTGGAATACCCGGCGGAGGAGCGGCTGGCACAGCTCGTGTCGCGCCTCGACGCGGCCAACGTGCCGCAGTTCGAGCTCTACGCCGCGTCGGATGAGAGCCAGGGGGCTGGTGAGGACCTCGACGCGAGAGAAAGGGCGCGTCAGACGTACATGCGTTCACTGGACGTCACCCGCGAGGTGATCACCTCCGCTCGCATTGGCCGAAGCCCTGGGCTCAAGCGCGTAAAGCGCGCAGTGCAGGGGATTGTGGACGCCATTCTCACCGACTCAGCGTCGATGATCGGTCTCACCACCCTCCGGGAGTTCGACGACTATACCTTCGTACACAGCGTGAACGTCTGCATCCTGTCGGTCGCACTGGGGCGCAGACTGGGCCTCACCAAGATTCAGCTCCTCGATCTGGGCCTGGCGGCACTGCTGCACGACATCGGCAAATCGCGGGTGCCGCTCGAACTGCTCAACAAGCGTGGGCCGCTCGATCCTGCCGATCGTCTTTCGCTCCAAACGCACACGTGGCAGGGAGTGCTCGCCCTGTTTGCCTTGCCTACCGGAGGCGTCCGCCCGTGGCGCTCGATGACCGCTGCGTACGAGCATCACATGCGCACGGACTTGTCGGGCTACCCCAAACCCGCACGTCCGCGCACCCTCTCGCTGTACAGCAAGATCATCGCCGTAACCGACGGATTCGACGCGGCCACCACCACGCGCGTCTATCAGGATGCGCCTTGGACGCCGGCCGACGTGCTTCTCGGCATGCGGGACAATCCAAGCCTTGGGCTTGATCCCGTTGTGGTCAAGGCCTTCATCAACCTGACCGGCATCTATCCCGTCTCCACCCTCGTCGTGCTGGATACGTTCGAGCTGGCGATCGTGATCGCGGCCAATCCCGAGGCCACGGCGCTCTCGCGCCCGTTGGTCCGCATTGTCATGGACGATCGTGGTAACCTCACCAACGATCCGACGTTGGTGGACCTTACGGTGCGCACGCCGACCAATCAGTTTGCACGGACGATTATCCGTACCGAGGACCCGCAACGCTATGGCATCAATATCGGTGACTACTTCGCCTGACCCGCTCGCGCTGCCGTCGCAACCGTCAATGTCGCGGTTGGCGGCGCGTTTCGCTGTCCTGAAGAATGAGGGCCGCAAGGCGCTGGTCTGCTACGTCACGGCGGGTCACCCTGATCCCGTGGCCTGCGTGGCTCTGATTCGTGGCATTGCGGCCGCAGGCGCCGACGTGATCGAGGTGGGCGTGCCCTTCTCAGATCCGATGGCAGACGGACCGGTCATCCAGCAGAGTTCGCAGATCGCGCTCGGCCATGGGGTGAATCTCGACCGCACCCTGGCGATCGTGCAGGAGGCCGCGGTAGAGGTACCAATTGTCCTGTTCAGCTATCTCAATCCGGTGATCGCTGGCGGCACCGAGGTCTTGGCTCGTGCACGCGCCGCCGGTGTGGATGGCATGATCATCACCGATTTGCCGGTGGGTGCCGACCCCGCCCGTGAGCAGTGGTTTGGCGCGAGTGGTCTTGATTTTGTGCGTTTGGTGGCGCCCACCACGCCGGCCGCTCGCATGGCGGAGATCGGGCGGCACGGTGGCGGCTTCGTTTATCTCATCAGCCGTCTTGGCGTCACGGGGGAGCGCGCCACTCTGTCGGCCGACCTGCCTGAAACCGTGGAGCGGCTCCGGGCGTCCACCGCGTTGCCGCTGTGTATCGGCTTTGGAATCTCGACGCCGGAGCAGGCGAAGGCGGCCGCAGCGCTCGGGGATGGCGTGGTCGTTGGTAGTGCCCTCGTGCGTGCGGCTGGTCGTTCGATCGCGGAAGCGGTTGCTTTCACGGCTTCGCTCCGCGCGGCGCTCGACGACCGCTAAACGGCCTCTGCCGCGCCATGTCGCAGGGATCTGGCTTGCCCACCTGGGCGATCGCGTCGGACAAGCGGCGCGCGCACATCGAGCGGGTGGTCGGCCTTCTGTTGGGGTGGGCCAACGCCATGGCTCTCCCTGACGATGAGCGGCGAGCTTGGGTAGATGCCGGGTGGTGGCACGACGCATTGCGGGATGCGGACGAGGAGGACCTGCGCCAATGGACCGGCGACCTGCAGCGGCCTGCCGGACTGTTGCACGGCCCCGCGGCGGCCGCGCGTTTAGCTGCGCACGGTGAGCAGCGCCAGGACGTGCTCGACGCCGTCCGCTGGCATACGGTGGGTCACGCGGCATGGACCCGCACCGGACGCGCGCTCTACATGGCGGATTTCCTCGAGCCCGGCCGTACCTTCATGCAGGCGGATCGCGCCTTTCTCGCCGATCGAGTACCCGAAGCGTTCGATGCCGTCTTTCGTCAGGTCGTACGCATGCGACTCGAATGGGCCATCCGTGAAGGCAAGGGCCTCGCGGATGAAACGGTAGGCCTCTGGAACACGGTACGCTGATGCGGATCACCAACTCTCACCTGCGATGAACACAGGATTTCCCACGCCGCCGAGCGAGGACGGGAAGAGTGGCAGCGGGCGCACCATCGCTGCGCTCTCGCTGGTCCTGCTCGTGGTCGGCGGTTCGGTGGTGGCATGGTGGACCCGTGGTGGAGGTACCGATGCGCCCACCGGTCGCAGCGCGGTGGCCACCACCGATACGACGGCACGCCCACCCCAGAACCAGCGCGTACGGGTACGCGTGGTGAACGCGTCCGGTGTCAACGGCCTCGCGCGGCGCGCCACGCTCTACCTGCGTGAGTTCGGATACGACGTCGTGGACTTCAGCTCCAGCAGCGCCGGCGGAGCGTCGACCCGAATCGTGGTGCACACCGGGCATCGCGACTGGGGCGAGCGCCTGCAGCGCGCACTTGGCGTCGGCACTGTCGGTGCCGACGCCGACAGCTCACGCTATGTGGACCTCACCGTGTTCATCGGCCGCGACTGGCGCGTTCCGACCGAGACGCTCGGTCCGTAGCTGGCCGCAGGCCGCGGCGATATCCAGTCCGCGACTGCGCCGCACGGCCGTTTCCACGCCACGTGCGCGCAGCGCCTTGGCAAAGGCGGTGATCACGGGTCCCGGGGTGGGTGAGAACCCCATGGCGCCACCGGGATGGAGCGGAATGAGATTCACAAACGCGCGGCAATCGCGCGCCAACTGGGCCAGCTGCGCGGCGTGCTCCGGCTGGTCGTTTACGCCACCCAGCATCACGTACTCGAACGTCACGCGGCGATCGAATGCCTTCGCTGCCTCGATGACATCCGTGAGTGGATACTTGGTGTTCACCGGCATCAGCGTCTTGCGGAGTGTGTCGGTCGGCGCATGGATCGAGATGGCGAGCCGGAATTGCTCCGGCCGCTCGCTGAGCGCAACGATTCCGGGCAGCACACCCACCGTGGAAATCGTGATGTGTCGGGCACCGATCCCCAATGCGCGCGGATCATTGAGCAACGTCAGCGTCGGACCGACAGCCTTCCAGTTCATCAGCGGCTCACCCATCCCCATGAACACGATGTTCGTGGGGATGATCGGCGGATCGAGCAGGCGCAATTCACGCACCTGTCCCGCGATCTCAGACGGCTGCAGGTTGCGTTGGAACCCCATCACCCCCGTGGCGCAGAAGGCGCACTTGAGCGCACAGCCGGCCTGTGATGAAATGCAGAACGTCATCCGATCGCCGTCGGGAATGGCGACGGTCTCAATGAACTGGCCGTCGTGCAGACGAAAGAGAAATTTCTGCGTGCCGTCGGACGACTGCTGTCGGGTGGCGACCTCGAGAGACGAAATGCGAAAAGACTGCATCAGCGCCTCACGGAGTGCCTTGGGCAATTCGGTGATCTCGTCGAAGCTGCGCACCGGTCGCTGCCACAATCGGGCGAACAGCTGCGTCGCACGGTACGCCGGCTCGCCCCGCTCGGCCATCCACTGACGGAGCACCGCAATCGCCGCGTCGGGCTCGTAGTCGAGCAGATCGGGAAGCGTCGTTGGGGTCGTGGCGTTGGAAGCGATCACTTGATGAGCGAGCTGAGCGTGAACTGGTACACGGGGCCGAGTCCTGAGATGCCTTCCTCACGGGCGATGCCGACGACGTAGCGTGCATAGTGCAGCGCGAGCCCCGAACGGAACCGGGACACGGTGCCGCTTCCGGCGGCGCCGCGAACGAACGCCGCACGAGCCTCGAGGCGGTCGAGGCGTCCCGACGCAAAGAGCCCACGATCCCGGGCCCCGCGGTTGACGGCACTCTCGGTGTACCCGACGCGCACCTCACGGGTCCGATCGCTACCGGCGACCCGAAGGTCGGCGGCGACGAGGACCGCTGGCCGATCCTCGATTTCGCGGCCTGGCCGCCACAGAAAGCTCGACAGGGCAACCCGGGCATTCCGCCAGGGCAGGTCATGCAGCACCGCGCCGAAGTCCGCGGCGAGTGCATCGCCCGTGCGCTGGTCGGCCCGGCCGGAGCGCCAACGTACCGCGGTACCCGCCGTCACATGCGGCACGACTTCGCGGGCGACCCCGAGGCTGACGAGCATGGTGTGGTACGGGATCGTCCCCACCGATTGCGGGTCCGAATCCGTGCGGACGAGCCCACCGACGGCGGCTCTCGCCACCGACAGGCCGACCGTGGTCCCACTGGCGCGGCGCATCGCACCAGAGAGCAACTGGCCATCGGCCCCCTGCGAGGTTCCCGCGGCGAGCGAGGCGACACCGATTCGGTATCGTTCGCCTGTGGGGAGCGCGAGCGTCGCGGGGTTCCATAGACCGGCACCGGGCTCGCCCGCCAGCGCGGGGGGCTCAAAGATGGCCCCCAACGGGAATTCCAGAAGATCGCGGGCGGGCACCGGCTGCGCCCCGAGCTCGGAGGCCCAGCCCAACGCGGCAAGCCCGCAAATGAGCATGCGGCGCATATGGGAGACTAAACGTCGCCGTGACGTGAGGTCAAGCGAAACCGAGGGGAGAAATCGCTACCCCGGAACTCGTAAGGCATTTACTTTTCAACGTTTGCGCTGTCTGATCCGCCATGGCGCCGTTCGACCGACGGATGCGCCGCCGTGCCTCGTTTCTTTCTGGAGTTTTGGCCCTGATGTCGTCTTCCCCTGACAAGTCCGTGCTGTCCACCACCCTGCGCACTGATACCTGCGGCCTGCTGCGACGCAGTGACGTGGGGCGCGTCGTCCGCCTCGGCGGGTGGGTGCACCGCAGCCGCGATCTCGGGGGACTGGTCTTCATCGATCTGCGAGACCGCGCTGGATTGGTGCAACTCGCGTTCGGGCCGGCGTGGAGTTCCCCCGACGTGCAGGCTCTGGCGGCGGCGGTCGGGGTGGAGTCGGTCGTGTTGTGCGAAGGTGAGGTCGTGGCGCGCGAGACCGACCGCGTGAACCCAGATATGGGCACGGGTGAGGTGGAAGTGCGGGTGACCGCGCTCACGGTCGTCGGGCCGGCAGTCACGCCGGCGTTGCCGGTGGCTCGCGGACGTGGCGACAAGATGCCGGCCGAGGAACTCCGGTTGCGTCACCGGTACCTCGATCTTCGGCGCCCCGAACTCCAGGACAACCTGGTGCTGCGCCATCGGCTCCTGCAGGTGTCACGGCGGTTCCTCAGCGACCATGGGTATCTCGAGCTCGAGACGCCCATCCTCACCAAGCCCACTCCCGAGGGGGCACGGGATTATCTCGTGCCCAGCCGGGTGCATCCGGGGGAGTTCTACGCGCTTCCGCAGTCGCCGCAGATTTACAAGCAGCTGTTCATGTGCTGCGGCTTTGACCGCTATTTCCAGATCGCCCGCTGCTTCCGCGACGAGGATCTTCGCGCGGATCGGCAGCCGGAGTTCACGCAGATCGACATCGAGGCCTCGTTCATTGAGCGGGAGGATATTCTGGTCCTCGCGGAGGGGCTGATCGGCACCATGTGGCGTGAAGCGGGACGCCCGGATGTGCCGGCGCACTTCGAGCGGATGAGCTACGCGGATGCCATGGAGTTCTACGGCTGCGATCGCCCCGATCTTCGGTACGACCTCAAGCTGCGTGACTTCAGTGGCGTATTCGCTGGGCTGGATTTCGCGGTGACGAGCAATGCTCTGGCGGGTGGTGGTCGCGTGCGCGGCCTTGTGGTCCCCGGGGGCGCCGCGTGGAGCCGCAAGCACGTCGATGAACTCGAGGCGGTGGCCAAGAGCGCCGGTGCGAATGGACTGCTACGTCTGCGCCGAGCCGACGGTGTGTACGATGGCCCCGTGGCCAAGTTCCTCAGCGCCGAGGCCACGGCGGCCATGGCGTTGAACGACGGCGATCTTGCCTTGATGGTTGCAGGCCCTGATCGCATCAGCAGTCCCGCGCTCGATCGCGTGCGTCAGGAGTGCGCGCGCCGCCTCGATCTCGTGGATGACCGGATCCAGCGCTTTTTGTGGGTCGTGGATTTCCCCATGTTCGAGCAGGATCCCGTTACAGGTACGCTCGCCGCCGTCCACCATCCGTTTACCGCACCGCATCCGGACGACATGGCGGCGTTTCCCAACGACCCCGCCCGCTGGCGTGCCCTCGCATACGATGCCGTGCTTAACGGCACCGAACTCGGTGGCGGCAGCATCCGCACGAGTGACCCGGCCATGCAGTCGCGGATGTTTTCGCTCTTGGGCATTGGCGATGAGGCGGAGCAGGAGCGCCGCTTTGGCTTCCTGCTGGAGGGGCTTCGGGCCGGCGCTCCGCCGCACGGTGGGATTGCGTTCGGATTCGACCGGATCGCCATGCTGCTCTCCGGCGCCCCGTCGCTCCGGGATGTCATCGCGTTTCCCAAGACGACCGCGGCGCGCTCGCTCTACGAGGGGGCGCCCGTGGCGGTCCCGGCCGACGACCTCGAGGAGTTGCACATCGCAGTCCGTGGCACGGTCGCGGATGGAGCCACCTCGTGAGTGATCCCCGCACCGTGCGTGGCGACGGCGTGATTGCACGGGTAACGGTCGAGGGGGCCGATCAGCAGATGCTGGCGGGCGTCAATGATGGCAACCTCAGGGAAATTGAGCGCGCTACCGGTGCGCGCGTCGCGTTACGTGGCGATCATCTCTCGCTCTCTGGTGACGCCGACGCGGTGAGCCGCGCTGAGAGCGTGGCGCAGGCGGTCGTGACCATGGTCCGCGATGGGAAGACGGTATCGGCTGATGATGTCCTTCGCCTCTCGCTGACGGAACGACCGTCCGATACCCCGGGAGCCACCAGCGGTTCGCTCGTGCTCCCCGGCGCGCGGCGCGGCGTGCAGGCAAAAACACCGGGACAAGGCGAATACCTCAAGAAGATTGCCGAGCACGACATCGTGGTGGGCATTGGTCCGGCAGGTACGGGCAAGACATATCTGGCCGTGGCGGCTGCGGTCGATGCGCTCATGCGGAAGCGCGTACGTCGCATCGTTCTGGCTCGGCCCGCCGTCGAGGCGGGCGAAAGCCTTGGGTTCTTGCCGGGTGACATGCAGGCGAAGGTCGATCCGTATCTGCGCCCGCTGTATGATGCCCTCGACGATCTCATTCCCTTCGAGCGCATTCAGAAACTCATCGAGACGCGCACCATTGAAGTCGCGCCGCTTGCGTTCATGCGCGGACGTACCCTTGGCGATTCATTTGTGATCCTGGACGAGGCGCAGAACGCCACGGGCGCGCAGATGAAGATGTTCCTTACGCGCCTTGGCGTGAACTCCAAGATCGTGATCACCGGCGACAAGACGCAGGTAGACCTGCCGCGCCGTGAAGATTCGGGACTCATGCAGATCGAGCGCATTTTGCACGGCATCGAGGGGATTGCCTTCCATTACTTCAGCGAAGCCGACGTCGTGCGTCATCGACTGGTACGCGACATCATTCGCGCGTACAACGAAGACGCCGCAGGTGGCGGATGAGCCTCCCCCGATTGCCCAGGCCGGAACCGCGCGCGGTTGCCGTCGAGTGTGATGGCGTGCGAGTTCCGGTGGCCTCCTCGCGTCTTGCCGATCTCTCGCGTCAAGTGTTGCGTGCCCTCCGGGTACCGCGGGCCATGCTCTCCATCACGTTTGTGTCCCCGCGCGTGATGGCCTCGCTCAACCGACAGCATTTGGGACACCGCGGCCCCACGGATGTGATTACCTTCGCGCTCGGTGCAGATCCGGCGGGCGGAATCATTGGCGACGTCTACATCTGCCCGGACGTGGCGCGCCGGCAGGCCGTCGCGCATGGTGTGGGCGTGCGCGAAGAGATCGCGCGCCTCGTCGTGCATGGAACGCTCCATGCGTGTGGCTGGGAGCATCCGGAAGATGATGCACGCACGACGTCGCCCATGTGGCGACGCCAGGAGCAGCTGCTCAAGCGCTTCTGGCCGACTTCCACCCCTCGCGCATGAGCGCAGTCGCCTGGGGGCTCGCGGTCGCCGGCGCGACCGTGGCGGCTCTGGCCGCTGTCGCCGATGGCGCGCTGCTATCCGAAGCACCCGTTGCCGCCGCACCGGATCGAGGTGCATTTGGAGTGCCGGCCCCCATTGTGCCACGTGCCGTTCCAGCACGGGAACGGACCCATCGCGCGCTTGCCTTCGCGCGCGTGGCCGGACACCTCGCGGCTGGGTGTGGGCTCGCGGTCGCGCTGAACCTCGCCAGTCGTGCCACCCTCCCCATGGTGGGGCTGCTGGTCCTGCTCGGCCTCGCAACCGTCCTTGTCGCCGAGAGTGCGGCGCGAGTAGTCGGCGATACCCTGGCGGAGCATGCTGCGG
>NZ_JBIJCN010000078.1:0-8144 GCF_044344655.1 Gemmatimonas sp. | reverse complement strand
GCCCCCGGCCACGCCCCCGGCCACGCCGCCCGCCGGACGGGGACGACCCGCCGCCACGACCGTCCTCCCCGACAGCGTGATGCAGTCATCGCTGCGCGTGTTTCTCGATTGTCAGGGTGGGGTGCGCGGCTGCGACCGCACGTTCTTCGTACAGGAAATGGGCTACGTGAACTGGGTGCGTGACCGCTTCGACAGCGACGTGCATCTACTGCTGACCTCACTCAACGCCGCGAACGGCGGCCGCCAGATCACTGTCAACTTTCTCGGGCAGAAGCGGTACGCCGGCAAGGTCGACACGCTCGTCGTAACGACCCTGCCCAATGATGCCGACGATGTGGTGCGCCGCGACCTGCTGCGCACCTTCCAGCTGGGGCTCGCGCCGTTCGTGGCGCGCACACCGATCGCCTCACGGCTGCGCGTAGGGCTGGCCAATGGTGTGGTCGCCCCCACGCTCAATGCGCGCTCGATGAAGGACCGCTGGAACCTCTGGCTCTATCGCGTGGACGGCAACATCAACGCGAACGGCGAGCAGCTCGTAAAGACCACCAACTTGAGCACCACGCTCTCGGCCGCCCGCACCACTGAACAGTGGAAAATCAACCTGGGCGCCACCGGCAGCTACAACGAGCGCGACTTCAAGGTGTTCGTCGCCAACAGTGCCACCCCGGCCGTACGCGACACCGTCTCGGTCATCGTGCTGCAGCGCGCCTCCAACATCAACGCCCTCTTCGGTCGTACCATCAACGCCCACTGGACGGTAGGCACGAAGATCTCCGGTGGATTCAGCGAGGTGCTCAACCAGAAGCTCTCGCTGCGGGTCTCCCCTGCGATCGAGTACAACTGGTTTCCGTGGAGTGAGGCCACACGTCGGCAGCTCACCGCGCTCTATTACGCCGGGCCCAACTACTATCAGTATTACTCCACCACCGTGTTCGGTCGCGACGACGAGCTGCGCTACAACCACACGATGCTGCTGGCGCTCACGCAGCGGCAGAAGTGGGGCAACACCAACCTCACGCTGGAGGGCTCACAGTACCTGCACGACACGCGACGCAATCACGTGACGCTCTCGGGGTTCGTGGACCTGCGACTCGGCCGCGGGTTCTCGCTCAACTTCCGCGGCTCCGCCTCGCGCGTGCGTGACCAGATCTACATCGCGGCGAATGCGCAGTCGGAGCGCGACATCCTCACGCAGCGCCAGCAGCTCCAGACCAACTTCCGCTACAACCTGAACGTGGGCGTGGGCTACACCTTCGGCTCGATCTACAACACGATCGTGAACCAGCGCTTCGGCAATCTTGGGGAGCTGGGCCGCCGCTTCGGGTTCTCCGGCAACTGACGCACGTACGGCTCATGCAGTCGCGGCTGACGAACGTCAGCTGATACCAAACTCTCCGCGGGCCTGCTTCCGGGCCATCGTTTCGGCGGCGGAAGCGGACAGCGTGGTGTCGGCACTGCGCACCCGCGCCATCGCATCCTCGCGGCGCGAAAGAAGCGTCCAGAACTCGCCGGCGGCGGGGTCGGTACCCTCGTCGGCGGGGAGCAGCGCGTACATGGCCTTGTACATCAACTGGAAGGCGAAGAACAGCACCAGCATATCAGGCAACACGAGCACAAGGCGCGTGACGGCGTTCACATTGGCCACTTGATCGTTGAACACCGGCGTGTTGAACGGGGCGGTGACCATGCGGAGATTGATCACGTAGTTGGCGGCCCCCGCAGCAAGATTGCTGGCGCCGATCAGCAGGGCGGCCTGCTTGAGGGCCTTCTGCACCGACGGCTCATCGAGGAGCCGGTGCATCTGCCGCTCGCGCTCCGGCGTATCGGGATCGAGCCCCTGCAGGGCGACACTGCGCGTGACTGGCGTCCCCACCAGTGCGGTGAGGCCGAAGACCAGGAAGGCGAGCAGGAAACTCGCGCTGTCTTTGAAGGCGAAGAGCGCGCCATCCACGTACCAGAAGGTCAGAGCGCCGCGCATGATCGCCGACGCGCCGCCGTACGTGGTAATGAAGTTGAAGCGCCGACTGATGACAAAGAGGTCGACGAGCACCCATGCCACCGGCACGAGTGCCGCCGCGAGGTACGCCGTGAGCGTCCCCAGCGGCGCGGTACCGTATTTCAGGATCACCACCGGGGCAGCGGCCCCGATGAGGATATCCAGCGTGAGCTTGAGCGACTTCGACATGTCCCGGGGAATCTCGCCGGGCCCGGTGTCCGGCGGTACCCGGGCACTCCCGCCGCGCAAACGCGCTCCCGGATCGCGGGGTCAGAGACGGCTGGCGCGCGCCGGGAGCCCCAGGGCGTCGTTGAGCCAGCGTACGAAGGGGGTCATGGCGGCATAGTGGCCGGCGAGGATGCGGGGGAGCCGGGTACTGGTCACGTCGTCGTCGGCCAGCGGCGTCCCCGCCGTGAACGACTGGTAGCGCAGCCACCCGGCGGCCGGGTGGTCGGCGGCGTAGCCGCGCGGCACCCGGGTGAGCATCCCGTCCTGATCGAGATCGCCGAAGCGCCTGCGGAAACCGCGCGCCTTCACGATCTCTTCCCAGCCTTCGACATCGTCCACCAGGGCGTCGCGGATCTTCTGCAGTGCCGACCGCGGTGGCATCCAGATGCCGCCCCCGCAAAAGCATTCGCCCGGGGTGATGTGGAGATAGAACCCGGCCCCGCCGTGGACCGCCTCCGACTGCATGCGCGTGCCCACGTCCATGTGGAAGAACCAGCAGGCCACATGTGTCTTGTACGGCGACTTGTCCTTGCTGAAGCGCACATCACGATGAATGCGGAATGCGGACTTCCGGGGAGACCCCACGATCTCTGGCGCGATCGTGGCCAACTGCACGTCCATCTCCTCGATCAGCGCCGCCAGCGGCCGCTTGAGCTCCTGCTCATACTGCGCGCGATGCGCCTCAAACCAGTCCTTGCGGTTGTGCTTCGTGAGACCGCGCAGGAAGGTGAACGCCTTGGGCGAAAACTGCGTGAAGTGGTCCATGCCGAATCGCGTGGCAGAAAAGAGAAACCGCAGGAAGCGCGGCGGCGGGTCAACCCGCCGCCCCCGCCGTCAGACGCACCGATCGATCAACGGGGTCCCCGCCACGAAGGCATCCACGTTCGCAAGCGCACGCATGCCCATGTTGGTACGCGTCTCGATCGTGGCACTCCCCAGATGCGGTAGCAGCACCACGTTCTCGAGATCCTTGAGCTCCGCGTTCACGCTGGGTTCGAATTCGTACACGTCGAGTCCGGCCCCGGCGATCTGGCGGGCCTTGAGCACCTCGGTGAGCGCGGCCTCGTGCACCACATCGCCACGCGCCGTGTTGATGAGGTACGCGTGCTCGGGCATGTACGCGAGCGTCTCGGCGTTCATGAGGTGCCGCGTTTCCGGCGTGGCCGGGCAATGCAACGACACCACGTCAGATCGGCGCAACAGCTCCTCGAGCGTGCCCACCCGTTCCGCACCGGCCGGGCCGGCCGTGGCCGGATCATCGATCTTCGGGTCGCGCGGAGCCTGCCAGAGGATCTTCATGCCGAACGCGTCGTGGGCAATGCGCGCCACGGCACGACCGATGCGGCCGTAACCCACGACGCCAAGCGTCTTGCCGCGCAGGGTGCGCCCCAGCATGAATGTGGGGCGGAGGCCACCCCAGGCACCGCTCCGCAGATGCCGCTCGCCCTCACCGAGCCGTCGCATGCTCATGAGCATGAGCGCGATCGCCACGTCGGCGGTGTCGTCGGTGACCACGTCGGGGGTGTTGCTCACCGCGATGCCGGCCCGACGCGCCGCATCAAGCGCAATGTGGTTGACCCCCACCCCCACGTTCGCGAGGAGCTTCGTGCGGATGCCAGGAGTATCGAAGATCCCCGGCGCCCACTTGTCGGTTACCGTGGTGATCACGATGTCGGCCTGCTGCAGCACCTGCACGAGCTGATCGGGCGATAGCGCCACGTCGGTCCGATTGAAGAGGGCGTCGTACTTCTCGGCGATCACCGCCTCGACCGCCGCCGGCATCTTGCGTGTGACCACCACCCGCACGGGCGTGGTACTCACGACGGCATCCGCCACTGCTGCAGCGCCGCGCCCACACCGCTGCCAAGCGTGATCTGGATCCCGGCATCCACGAGCGCCATTTCCACGCCGGCGAGCGCACCAGCGAGCGTGAGGGCATTCATGTCGCCGAGATGCCCGATGCGGAACACCTTGCCCGCCACCTCGGAGAGACCGGAGCCCAGCGCGATATCGTAGCGATTGAAGGCGATGTCGATCACCGTCCGCGCATCGACGCCCTCGGGCACCACGATCGCCGTGAGCGAGTTCGAGGCGATTTCCGGGCGCTTGGCGCACTCACGGAGCCCCCACGCCTTCACTGCCGCGCGCACGCCGGTGGCGAGCCGCTTGTGACGCGCCGCCACGTTGTCCATCCCTTCGTCGAGCAACATCGTCAACGCTTCGTCGAGCCCGTAGAGCAGCGACAGCGCCGGCGTGCTGGGGAAGTACCCCTGCGCGTTGTTGGCGCGCATGGCCTTGAGATCGAAGTAGGCGCGCGGCATGGTGCACCCCTCCACGCGCGCGAGCGCGGTCTCACTCATGTAGAGGATGCCGAGGCCGGCCGGCAGCATGAAGCCCTTCTGCGAACCGGTGATGGCGCAGTCCACGCGCCAGTCGTCGAAGCGGAAGTCGAGACTCGCGATCGAGCTCACGCCGTCGACCAACAGCAGCGCCGGATGCTTGGCACGATCCATCGCCGCGCGCACGGCGGCCACATCGCAGGTCACACCCGTGGCGGTCTCGTTGTGCACGAGCAGCACGCCCTGAATTTCGTGCGCAGTGTCGGCGGCGAGTGCCGCTTCGATGCGCGCCGGATCGGCGGCCTCCCCCCACGGCTCCTCCAGCACGTCCACCCGGTACCCGAGGTTGCGCGCGGTCTGAATGAACAGGTGCGAGAACTGCCCGAAACGCGGGGCCAGCAGCCGCGCGCCAGGGTTCACGGTGTTCACGAGCGCTGCTTCCCACATGGCCGACCCGGTGGCCGGGAAGACGAACGCCTCGCCCTTGGTCTGGTGCACCACCTGCGGCAACCGCGACAGGATGCGGCGCGCAAACGCCGGGAAGGCCGACGAGCGATGGTCTTCCATCTGGCGATGCATCGCCCGCTGGAGACGATCGGGAACGGGCGTGGGCCCGGGGATCTGCAGGAAGTGGCGACCGGCCATCTGTGGAGAGGCTGTTGTTGAAAAGGGAGGAAGCAGGGAACAGGTGGTCAGGGGGAAGGACGCCGGAGGGAACTACGCGGCGCCTTCGGCCGACTCGGATGCAACGGATAGGGGGGCGGGATCGCTGGAATCGGCAGACGAGTCAGCCTCGTCGTCGTGCGACTCGCTGTCCGACGGTTCGTCGTCCGATTCGGCCGCGCCGTCGTCCTGCGGATCAAGCACGCGCAGCAGACGGCGACAGAGCCGCGTGAGGCGCGTTTTCTGTTCGCCGCTCAGCTCGCGCATGAGCGACACGATCGCCTCGGTACGGGCCGGCGCCGCCTCGGCCAGCATCACGCGACCCGCCTCGGTGAGATACACGGAGATGAAACGACGGTCCACCGCGTGACGCTCGCGACGAACGAAGCCGCGCCCCTCGAGTGCATCGATGATCGCGGTCATCTGCGCCTTGCTGCGGGCGAGCGCCTCGGCGAGTTCCTGCTGATGGACCGGACCGCGCTCCGCCAGCGTATCCAGCACGCCGTACTGCGAGGCCGACAACCCGAAGGGATGGACCGCGTCATCCACGTGCGCGGCCGCCATGCTGGCCGCCCGCTGCAACGTCCCATACGCCTCGAGGGCCCGGCGACGCTTCTTGTCACCCTTGCTCATGTCAGACCGTCCGAAGCGGAACGTGTGGTGAGATCACTGTGTGAGCCCGGCGTGTCGCGACGCCATACGCTCGGCGATCACGGTGCTCACCGCCATGATGGTTTCCTGCGGGTTCACCCCGAGCGCCGTGGGCAGGAGTGAGCCATCGGTAATGTACAGACCACGCACCCCGTGGCGCTCGCCATCGGGTGTTGCCCCCGACGTGGACGGGTTGGTCCCGAGACGGCAGCTGCCGTTCACGTGCGCCGAGAAGAGCGTAATGTGGTTGGGGGCCAACGACCCGCTCGCGAACGACGGCGCCTCGGCCATGCGCCGGGCGACGAGTGGCGTCGCATGCAACGACTCCACACGGCGCGCACCCATGGCGAAATGCAGCTGCGCGAGCGCCACCAGGGAGGCCCGGACGCGCTTCTCGTCTTCCGTGGAAAGGCGGTACCGAATGGAGACGTGCCCCCGCCGGTTCACGCGCACCCGGCCGCTGGACTGCTGCGGATCGGCGCCATCGCGCGTGAGGCCGATGAACGAGCCGATCCGGTTGAAGTGCGCCATGGTCTCCGCATGCGCCTGGCCGAATCCGGGCATGGCCGCCGCGGTGAACGACGGATGCATGGGCGGCGTCTCGATCCAGAACCCGTAGTCGGTCCCCTGCCAGCGAATGAACTCGTCGCACATGGTGGTGAGGGGAATGCCCGTACTCATCACGATGTCGCGGTCGTAGTGTCCGTTCACCGAGGTCGTGGGATGCACTCGCAGCCAATTGCCCACACCACCGCCGTCCATCCCGGACCGCTGCAACAACACGGGGGTGCCCACGGCACCGCCGGCGGTAATCACGAGCGGGGCGTCGATGGTCAGGCGCCGCGCAGTCCCCACCACGGTGGCCTGCACACGCTTGAGCGGGGGCGTGCCGTTCCCGCGGTCGCGCTCGATCACCTCGATACGCTCGGCGCGCACATTGGTGTACAGCGCCGCCCCTTTGGCCAGCGCGCGCGGCAGGTAGGTGAGGAGTGTGGACTGCTTGGCGTTGTGGCGGCAGCCGTAGCTGCAGAATCCGCAGCGCACGCACCCCTGCGCGTTGATCATGCCGCTCCGTACGCGCCAGCCGAGGGCGCGCGCGCCGTCGAGGAGGAGCCGGTTGTTGGCGGAGTGCGCGCTCTCGGGCACGAGCCCCGCGTTTACGTCGCGCTCCACCCGCTCGAACACGGGCGCCATCTCGTGCGGGCGCATGCCGTCCACGCCGGACTCGCGCGCCCACTGCTCGAGCACGTAGTCGGGAGTGCGCAGCATGATCATCCAGTTGACCGTGGTGCCGCCCCCCACGGTGTCTCCTTGGAGCAGCGACATGGAGGCATCGTCGGTGGTGCGGAGTCCGCCGTCGGCAAAAAGGCGCGCCGTGAGCGCAGCCTCGTCTTCGGTGAAGTCGCTCCGCGTGTGCCAGCCCCCGCTCTCGAGGATCACTACGTCGTAGCCGGCTTCGGCAAGGATGGCCGCGGTCACCGCCCCGCCAGCCCCGGTACCAATGACGACGGCATCGGCGCGGCGCGACAGATCGGCGGTGAGGTCGTGCCCCCGCACCACGGTCGGCGGCAACGGCTCGGGGTCGATCACGGTGGGCAACACCACCGGCCCGCGGGCGACGGGCTCGGAGGGGGTCTCCTTCGCCCCCGCGGGCACAGGGCCCTCCCACTCACGCAACGCCGTTCGCAACTGAAACGGACCGTCATAGCCGATCGCCGCCGACACCTCGGGCTGGGCGTAGTGCACCATGAGCACGAGTCGACGCACGGACTGCCAGGCCGACCGGATGGGCGGCACCGCGCACTCGGTCCACGCAGTGGCGCAACGGGCGCGGTCAGACGCGCGCAGTCTCGAGAAGGCAGTGAGCTGCTGGACCCCGAGCAACGCGGCCACGGGAGAGCCGAGGGCGTCGAGGGCGGTGCCGACCATCGCGCGGCGGTCGGGAGGCAGGGTGTGCAAGCGCTCGACGCAGCGGTCGACGAGCTGGTCGAGGGTTTCGGTCGCGGTCGGGGCCCCGTCGAGGATGACGGTGGCGAGGGCGGCGAGAGTGGACCGCTGTGACGGCGACAGAACAGACATGAGAACAGGGTACGTGTTCTTGCGCCGGGGGGCCAGTTCTTCACCGAACCAATGGGTCGGGGTCTTGGTCGGGGTCTTGGTCGGGGTACCGCCACGACGGTCTGGGCACCGCCACGACGGTCGGCGCACTGCCACGACGGTCGGGGTCTTCCTACGGTCGGAGTCACTGCACGGGCTGGCGCGGCGCT
>NZ_JBIJCN010000046.1:0-26522 GCF_044344655.1 Gemmatimonas sp. | reverse complement strand
AGAGATGGCTGGCCGCATTCGCATTCGCCTCAAGGCATTTGACCACGCCGTGATCGACCAGGCTTCGGCGGACATCGTCCGCACGGCCGAGAAGACCGGCGCGTCGGTTTCGGGCCCGATCCCGCTCCCGACGAAGACGCAGCGCTGGACGGTCCTCCGTTCGCCGCACGTCGACAAGAAGTCGCGTGAGCAGTTCGAGCTCAAGACGCACAAGCGCGTGATCGACATTCTCGATTCGCGGGCCGGTACGGTGGACGCGCTGACGAAGCTCGATCTCCCCGCCGGTGTGGACGTCGAAATCAAGGTCGAATAGCAGCACCGTGGGACAGTAGGCCCGCAGGACAGTAGGACCGCAGGACGGTAGGACAGGGAAGTTCACGCCGCGGCGCAGTGCGGCGAGTACTGATGGTGTTGCACAGGGCGACATCATCCATAGTCCAACGGTGCATCCGCGAGGGTGCCCGCGACTCGTACGGAGTGAGTCATTTCATGATCGGTATCATCGGAAAGAAGCTGGGCATGACCCAGCTGTTCAACGAGCAGGGGCAGCAAGTGCCCTGCACCGTGGTGGAGGCCACGCCGAACCCCGTCACCAAGGTGATGACGGTGGATCAGGCGGGTTTCGCGTCGGTGGAGCTCGGCTATGGCGCGCAGCGCACGGCGCGCCCCAACAAGAAGGGTGAGCGCACGCCGAAGGGCGATCGCGCCACGAAGGCGGAGCTCGGGCACGCGAAGAAGGCCGGCCTCGAGGCTGCGCCCGCGGTGCTGAAGAGCTTCCGCCTCGATGACGCGCCGGGCAACGCCGCGGCGCCGTCCTACACCGTCGGCGACACGATTTCGGTCGACATCTTCACGCCCGGTGAGCGCGTGAAGGTGACCGGCACGTCGAAGGGTCGCGGCTTCCAGGGCGTCGTGAAGCGTCACGGCTTCGGCGGCGGTCCCAACACGCACGGCAACACCAAGCACCGTAAGCCCGGCTCGATCGGCGCGGGTACCGACCCGTCGCGCGTCATCAAGGGCAAGAAGATGCCCGGCCATTACGGCGCGGCGCAGCATACGGCTATCAGCATCCGGGTCGAGAAGGTCGACGCGGAGCGCAACCTCATTTATCTGCGCGGCAGCGTGGCGGGGCCGACCAACGGCATCGTCTTCGTGCGGAAGCAGGGCTGATCATGACGGCGGAAAACCAGACCTTTCAGGCGCCTGTGTTCTCGGCGCAGGGGAAGCAGGGCGGCACGCGCCAGCTCCCCGAGATGTTCGACGGCATCGTCAACGTGCCGGTCATGCACCAGGCGGTGAAGGCGTTCCTCGCCAACCGTCGCCAGGGCACGGCCAAGACCAAGACGCGCGGTGAAGTCACCGGCGGCAACCAGAAGCCGTGGAAGCAGAAGGGCACCGGCCGCGCCCGTCAGGGCTCGACGCGCGCGCCGAACTGGCCGGGCGGTGGTACGGTGTTCGGCCCGCAGCCGCGCAGCTACACGCAGATCGTGCCGAAGCAGGTCCGTGCGCTGGCGCGTAAGAGCGCCCTCAACGCCCGGGCCCGTGAGAACGCCGTGATCCTCGTCGACGCGCTCAACTACAGCGCGCCGAAGACCAAGACCATCACGTCGCTGCTCGCTTCCCTCGGCGTGGCCGACAAGAAGGTGCTGCTCCTCACGGATGGCGTGAAGCCGAACGTGTACCTGAGCGCCCGCAACCTCGGTCGCGCCCACGTGATGCCGTTCAGCGACGCGAGCACGTACCACATCCTCTGGTCGGATGTCGTGGTGATCGAGTCGTCGGCGCTCACCCAGACTTCGTCGGAGGGCTAAGCGATGAGCACCCTGTTCCGCACCATCGTGCGCCCGATCATCACGGAGCGCACGTCCGCCGCCTATCAGGATCGCGGCGAGTACACGTTCGAGGTGGCGCCCGACGCCACCAAGTTCGCCATCAAGGCGGCCGTCGAGCAGTTGTTCGGCGTGAAGGTGACCGGCGTCTGGACCTCGAACGCGCGCGGTAAGGCGCGCCGCGTTGGCCAGTCGATCGGCCGCCGTCCACACACCAAGAAGGCGATCGTGAAGCTGCGTGACGGCGACACCATCGCGATCTTCGAGGGCTGAGACGCATGGGTATCCGTCAGTTCAAGCCGGTCACGAAGGGCACGCGCTTCCGCTCGGTCTCCGATTTCGCCGAGATCACGCGGAGCACGCCCGAGAAGTCGCTCGTCGAGCCCCTCAAGAAGTCGGGCGGGCGCGACAACCATGGCCACATCTCGATGCGTCGCATCGGTGGCGGCCACAAGCGCATGTATCGCATCATCGATTTCAAGCGCAACAAGTTCGGCATCGTGGGGACGGTGGCGCACATCGAGTACGACCCGAACCGTTCGGCGCGCATCGCGCTGATCGAGTACGCGGACGGCGAGAAGCGCTACATCCTGCACCCGAAGGGGCTCAAGCAGGGCGACAAGGTCGTGTCGGGTCCGGGCAGCGATGTCCGCACCGGCAATGCGATGCCGCTCAAGGAAGTGCCGCTCGGTACGGCAGTGCACAACATCGAGCTCAAGATCGCCAAGGGCGGCCAGATGGCCCGCTCGGCTGGCGCCTTCGCCCAGGTGGTCGCGAAGGAAGGCGAGTACGTGACGCTGCGCATGGGCTCCACGGAAATGCGCCTCGTGCACGGCAACTGCATGGCGACGATCGGCGAAGTGGGCAATGCCGAGCACGAACTGCAGTCGCACGGCAAGGCGGGCAAGAGCCGTTGGCTCGGCAAGCGCCCGAAGGTGCGCGGTGAAGTCATGAACCCCGTCGACCACCCGCATGGTGGCCGTACGCGCGGTGGCCGCAACGTGGTGAGCCCGTGGGGCAAGAAGGAAGGCGTCAAGACGCGCAACAAGAAGAAGGCGTCGCAGCGTCTCATCGTGCGCGGCCGCAAGCGCGGCCGGGCCACGCAGTAACCGCCAGGCGAGACGAGAACCGATATGTCGAGAAGCATTAAGAAGGGTCCGTTCGTCGCTGAGCGCCTGGAGGCGAAGGTGGTCGCGATGAACGCCAAGAACGAAAAGAAGGTCGTGAAGACCTGGTCGCGCGCGAGCACGATCCTGCCCGAGTTCGTCGGGCACACGTTCGCGGTGCACAACGGGAACAAGTTCATCCCGGTGTACGTGACGGAAAACATGGTCGGGCACAAGCTCGGCGAATTCTCGCCGACGCGTCTGTTCCGCGGACACGCGGGCCAGAAGACCGACGCCAAGAAGCCCGGTGGCAAGGGAGGCAAGTAACCCATGGCCAAGGCTGCAGTGAAGACGGGGATCGAGGCGCGCGCCATCCAGCGCACCACGCGTCAGTCCCCCTACAAGATGCGGTTGGTCATTGACCAGATCCGCGGTCAGCGCGTCAACGATGCGCTGGCGCTGCTGAAGTTTTCCAAGAAGCACGCCGCCGAGCAGATCGAGAAGACGCTCAACAGCGCGGTGGCGAACGCGGAGCAGGCGGCCCGTGCCGCCAACACGTCGCTGGATGTCGACGCGCTGGTGATCACCAAGGCTATCGTGAACGAGGGTCCGAAGCTCAAGCGTTGGACGCCGGCGGCCATGGGCCGTGCGACGCCGATGCTGAAGCGGACGAGCCATGTGGAGATCGTCGTGACGGAGGCGGTGCGCTAATGGGACAGAAAACCAATCCGATCGGCTTCCGCCTCGGCGTCACGAAGAACTGGCGTTCGACGTGGTATGCCAAGAAGGAGATGCCGGCGCTTCTCAAGGAAGACGCGCTCCTTCGCAAGTATCTCAAGGCGCGTCTCGACAACGCCGCCATCTCCGATGTGACGATCGAGCGCAAGCCCGGGAAGGTCGTGGTGACCATCCACACGGGTCGCCCGGGTGTCGTGATCGGCAAGAAGGGCGCGGAAGTCGACAAGCTGCGTGACGAGCTCGCGCAGCTGACGGGCAAGGAAGTCGGCATCAACGTCGAGGAGATCAAGCGCCCCGAAGTGGAAGCGCAGCTCGTCGCCGACAACATCGCCGCGCAGCTCTCGCAGCGTATTTCGTTCCGTCGCGCGCTCAAGCGGGCGGTGCAGAGCGCCATGCGCATGGGTGCGCTTGGCATCAAGGTGAAGGCCGGCGGCCGCCTCGGCGGCGCTGAAATCGCGCGCGTGGAAGGGTACATGGAAGGCCGGGTGCCCCTTCATACGCTGCGCGCCGACATCGACTACGCGACCAGCACGGCGAAGACCACCTACGGCACCATCGGTGTGAAGGTGTGGATCTTCAAGGGCGAGATCGTGGAAGATCGTCGTGGCAAGACCTACTCGACCGGCAACTGAGGAACTGAGAGATGCTGAGTCCGAAGCGGGTCAAGTTCCGCAAGATGTTCAAGGGCCGGACGACCGGCCTGGCGCACCGCGGCTCCGACGTGTCGTTCGGCACGTACGGCCTGCAGGCGCTCGAGCCGGGCTGGGTGACGAGCCGGCAGATCGAAGCGTGCCGCGTTGCGATGACGCGTCACATCAAGCGTGGCGGCAAGGTCTGGATCCGCATTTTCCCGGACAAGCCGATCACGAAGAAGCCGGCGGAAACCCGAATGGGCAAGGGTAAGGGTTCGCCGGAGTTGTGGGTGGCGGTGGTGAAGCCGGGCCGAGTGATGTTCGAGATCGAGGGTGTGTCCAAGGAGCTCGCCGAGACGGCGATGGGCCTGGCCGCCGCGAAGCTCGGCGTGAAGACCAAGTTCGTGGCGCGCGAGGAGGCGGTGACCAATGAAGGCTGAAGAGATCCGCGGACTCGCTGACGACGAGCTCACGTCCCGCATTGCGGCGTTGGAGGAGGAGCGGTTCCGCCTCCGCTTCCGCAGTGGCACCGAAGCGCTGGACGAGCCGCTGCGGCTGCGCAGCATCCGCAGGGACATTGCGCGCCTCAAGACGGTCCAGCGCGAGCGTCAGCTCGCCGGCCGTGGCCGCTAACCGAGATACGATCGATGGCTGAGACGAAGAACGCGAGCGCCGCGCAGAACGGCGCCTCCGACCGGACCGCGCGCAAGGTGCGTGTGGGGCTCGTCGTGAGCGACAAGATGGATAAGACGGTGGTCGTTCGCATCGACCGCCGCATGCCGCACCCGCAGTACGGCAAGATGGTGACGCGTACCCGCAAGCTGAAGGCGCACGACGAGGAGAACTCGGCGAAGCTCGGCGACACGGTGCGCATCATGGAGACCCGGCCCTTGTCGAAGGACAAGCGGTGGCGCGTGGTCGAGATCGTCGAACGCGCGCGCTAAGGGGATACGGCCATGATTCAGCAGGAATCGGTGGTAAAGGTGGCGGACAACAGCGGCGCCAAGCGCGCGCTGGTGATCCGAGTGCTGGGCGGCACGCGCCGTCGCTACGCGGGCCTGGGTGACCGGGTGATCGTGGCGGTGAAGGACGCGCTGCCGAACGGGACGGTGAAGAAGTCCGACGTGGCCAAGGCCGTCGTCGTCCGCACGGTGAAGGAAACGCGCCGCAAGGACGGATCGTACATCCGCTTCGATGAGAATGCGGTGGTGATCATCAACGACAACGGCGAACCCAAGGCGACGCGTATCTTCGGCCCCGTGGCGCGCGAGCTCCGCGAGAAGCGCTACATGAAGATCGTGTCGTTGGCGCCCGAGGTGCTCTGACCATGCGGAAGAACGTGTACTACAAGACGGATCGCGGCCAGCGCCTCGGCGCCGCGCGTCACGCCCTCAAGGCGTCGCGTGAAGTGATCCATGTCACCAAGGGTGACACCGTCCGCGTGATGCGTGGCGACGACAAGGGGAAGGAGGGCAAGGTCCTCCAGGTGTACCCCAAGACGGGCCGCATCAAGGTGGAAGGCATCAACATCGTCAAGAAGCACCGCAAGGCACGCACGGCAGAGGAGCAGAGCGGCATCATCGAGATGCCGGCGCCTTTCCACGCGTCCAACGTGATGCTGCTCGATTCGAAGACCGGCAAGCCGACGCGGGTACGCAACCGCCTCGACAAGGACGGCACGAAGGAGCGCATCGGCGTGAAGAGCGGTGAAGTCATCCCCCGCGCGCGCTGACCGGAGTAACTGAAGATGGCGACCAAGGAAAAGGGCGCCGCCAAGGGCGGCGCGAAGGGTGGGGCCAAGGGTGGCGCGAAGGCGGGTGCAGCCAAGGGCGGCGCCGCACAGAAGGGCGGCGGCAAGAGTGGCAAGCAGGCCGGCCAGACGCGTCAGGCAATCGACTTCACGAAGCGTGACCATGCCGGGGCTGGCCTGCCCGTCGCGGCGCCGCGTCTGAAGGCGTACTACGAGAACACGGTGCGCGCGAGTCTCGCGAAGCAGTTCGCGTTCACCAACGCGCACCAGATCCCGACGCTCACGAAGATCGTGATCAACTGCGGCGTGGGTGAGGCGGTCAAGCAGCCCAAGCTGCTCGACGTCGTGGTGGAAGAGCTCGCGCTGATCACCGGTCAGAAGCCGGTGCGCCGCAAGGCGAAGAAGTCGGTCGCGAACTTCGGTCTCCGCGAAGGACAGGAGATCGGGGCGTCGGTGACCATGCGCGGCGCGCGCATGTGGGAGTTCCTCGACCGCTTCGTGACGGTGGCGTGCCCGCGTATCCGCGACTTCCGCGGCCTCGGCACGAAGTCGTTCGACGGGCGCGGCAACTACACGCTCGGCATCAAGGAGCAGATGATCTTCCCCGAGATCAACTACGACATGGTCGAGCAGATCCACGGCATGGACATTACGTTCGTGACGACGGCCGAGAAGGATGCGCACGCGTTCGCGCTGCTGCACCAGCTGGGCATGCCGTTCCGTGGCGACGACAAGCCGGTGACGCCCAAGGTGGCGCAGCCGAGCGCGGCCTAATCCAGGACTGACATCAGATGGCGAAGACGAGCAAGCTGGCCCGCAACGCCCAGCGCAAGGAGCTGGTGGAGCGGCATGCCGCGAAGCGCGCGGCCTTCAAGGCCGTGATCAACAACCCGAAGAGCACGCCGGAAGAAGTGCAGGCCGCGGTGAACGCGCTGCACAAGATGCCGCGCAATTCGTCGGCGACGCGTGTCCGTAACCGCTGCAACGTGAGCGGCCGCCCGCGTGCCTTCCTGCGGCACTTCGGTCTCAGCCGCATTGCGCTCCGCGACATGGCCCTGAACGGCCTGATCCCGGGCGTGCGCAAGGCGAGCTGGTAAGCGGTTCCGGCGCGTCGACAGACGCGCCGGCTGCGGACCTGCCCGTGGCCTCCGGGCTGGGGCGGGACGTGAGCAGGACCCCAAACGAGCTGTGGGGCTTGGAGTTCGAGGGTCGCAGGGAGAGATTACATGGCTCCCCCCGCGGGACACGAACTCCGGCCCCGGAGCTCGCCCATTCATTCACTTCCTACAGGTCCGCCTGGAGCGGATACCATAGGAGATTTATCAGAGCATGAGCCTGAACGACCCCATTGCCGACATGCTGACGCGCATTCGCAATGCGTGTGCTTCCAAGCACCGCCGCGTCGACATGCCGGTTTCGAAGATGAAGATCGAGATCGCGCGCATCCTGAAGGAAAACGCCTTCATCCAGGATTACCGCACGGTCGATCTCGAAGACGGGAAGAGCGTGCTGCGAGTGATCCTCAAGTACGCACACGGTGGCCAGTCGGTGATCCGCGAAGCGAAGCGCATCTCGACGCCCGGTCTGCGCAAGTACGTGGGCGTGACGGAAATCCCCCGCGTGCGCAACGGCCTCGGTATGGCGATTTTGAGCACCTCGAAGGGCATCATGTCCGATCGGGATGCCCGCTCCGCCAACACCGGCGGTGAACTCCTCGCCCTCGTCTGGTAAGGAGACGCACACTCATGTCACGTATTGGTAAGCGCCCGATTCCGGTTCCGGCCGGAGTGACCGTGGCGATCAACGGCAGCACGATCAAGGTGAAGGGACCGAAGGGCGAACTCGCCCGGACGCTCCCGGCCGACATGATCGTGGCCCAGGAAGGCAGTGAAATTCTGGTGAAGCGTCCGACGGACGAGGAGCGCCACAAGGCGCTGCACGGCCTGACGCGTACGCTCGTGGCGAACATGGTCGAAGGCGTGACGACGGGCTTCAAGAAGGTGCTCGAGATCACCGGCGTCGGCTACAAGGCCGAGATCAAGCCCTACGGCGCGCTGCTGTCGCTGGGCTTCTCGCACCAGATCGAGTACAAGGCGCCGGCCGGCGTGTCCATCACGGCTCCGAATCCGACCACGGTCGTGATCGAGGGGTCGAGCAAGGAGCACGTGGGGCAGGTGGCGGCCGAGATCCGCAGCTTCCGCAAGCCTGAGCCGTACAAGGGCAAGGGCGTCAAGTATCAGGGCGAAGTCATCCGGCGTAAGGCCGGCAAGGCGGGAGGCAAGTAATGGCCAAGATCGCGATCCCGCGTACTAACGCGGAGAAGCGCAAGCGTCGTCATCTGCGCGTGCGCAAGTCAGTGAACGGTACGCCGGAGCGTCCGCGCCTGGTGGTGTTCCGCTCGCTGAAGCACATCTACGCCCAGATCGTGGACGACGTCGCGCAGCGCACGCTGCTGACCGTCGGCGACGAGAAGCTGAGCGGCACGAAGTCGGAGCGCGCGCTGGCCGTGGGCAAGGCGGCGGCGGAGAAGGCGAAGGCGGCGGGTATTTCGAAGGTGGTCTTCGATCGCGCCGGTTACCAGTACCATGGCCGCGTGAAGGCCGTTGCCGATGGCGCCCGAGAGGGCGGCCTGGAGTTCTGATCATGGCAGACGCACAGAATCAGGGTGGCGCTCCGGCGCGTGGTGGACGTGGTCCGGGCGGCGGCGCAGGCCGTGGCCGCGGCGGTCCGGGTGGTGGTGGTCGTGGTCGCGGTGGTCCGGGCGGTGGCCCGGGTGCCGGTCGTGGCCGTGGCCCAGGCGGTGAAGGCGGTCAGGGCGGGCGCGACGGCCGTGGCCGTGGCCCCGATCGTGGCGGCCCGCAGCAGGAGCGCGAGCAGAGCGATCTGGTCGAGAACGTGATTGCGATCAATCGCGTCGCGAAGGTCGTGAAGGGTGGTCGCCGCTTCTCGTTCAACGCCCTGGTGGCGGTGGGCGACGGACAGGGCAAGGTGGGTTTTGCCACCGGCAAGGCGAACGAAGTGTCGGAAGCGGTCCGTAAGGCCGTCGACGCGGCGCGCCGCAGCATGGTGACGATCCCGCTGACCGGCAGCACGATCCCGCACGAAGTGGTGGGCAAGCACGGCGCCGGCAAGGTGTTGATGAAGCCCGCCGCCCCCGGTGCCGGCGTGATCGCCGGTGGCGCGGTGCGCGCGGTGCTCGAGTGCGCCGGCATCCACGACATCCTCACGAAGTCGCTGGGCTCGACCAACCCGCACAACATGGTGCGCGCGGCGGTTGACGGTCTCACGCACCTGATCACCGTCGAGCAGGCCGCGAAGGAGCGCGGGCTCGATGTGTCGCAGATCGGGTACAAGAGCCGGGCGAAGTCGAAGACGGAAGCGGTGAACACCAGCAAGGCGGCCGTGGTGGCCGCGGAGGTGGCATAATGCCGCGGACGTTCGTGTGGCACCCGTCCAAGGGGCCGGCCAAGACGCCGAAGCTTCAGCCCCCCACGGAAGGCAAGGTGAAGATCACGCAGGTGCGCAGCGCCATCGGCCACTCGTGGCGGATGCGGGCGACGCTTGCGGCGCTCGGCCTGCGTAATCATCAGGCGAGCGTGGTGCAGCAGGATTCCGCCTCGCTGCGCGGCCAGCTCAAGAAGGTGCGTCACCTGGTTCAGGTGACGCCGGTGGAGGAGTAACCCGATGGCCAATAAGGAGACGGTCGAGAAGATCGGCCTGCACAATCTGTCGCCGGCGCCGGGTTCGCACCGTTCGCGCCGTCGGCTCGGCCGCGGCCCGGGCTCCGGCCTCGGCAAGACGTCCGGCAAGGGTCACAAGGGGTCCATGGCCCGGTCGGGTCACGGCGGTCCTGGTGGCGGCAAGCCGCACTTCGAAGGCGGCCAGATGCCCATCACGCGTCGTATTCCCAAGCGTGGCTTCACCAATCCGTTCCGCGTGGAGGCGCAGCTCGTGCGCCTCAGCGAACTCGCCCAGGTGGCGGGGGATGAAGTGACCACGGAAACGCTGCTCGCCGCGGGGCTCATCCGCGCCGGGCAGGGACCGGCCAAGCTCCTCGCCAACGGTGAGGTGTCGCGTGCGGTGACGGTGAAGGGCGTGAAGGTCAGCGCCTCCGCCAAGGCAAAGATCGAAGCGGCCGGCGGCCGCGTCGAAGGCTGACGGAGAATACTCAGCGCATGGCAGACCAGAACAATGCGGCGACGCGGGCTGTTGCCAACATTTACCAGACGCCCGAGCTGTGGGCGAAGATCACCTTCACGTTCCTGTGCATGGTGCTCTATCGCGTCGGCTCGCATATCACGGCGCCCGGTATCGACGTCCAGGCGCTGACCGACTACTTCACCCGCCAGCAGGGCGGTGGCCTCCTCGGCCTCTACGACATGTTCGTGGGTGGTGGTCTCTCACGCGCCACCGTGTTCGCGCTCGGCATCATGCCCTACATCTCGGCGAGTATCTTCGTCCAGATCGCCGGGGCCGTGCTGCCGAACGTGGACAAGATGCAGAAGGACGAAGAGGGGCGGAAAAAGCTCACGCAGTACACCCGCTACCTCACCGTCGTCCTCGCGCTGATCCAGGCGTACGGTTTTGCGCTCTTCACCGCGTCGCTTCCGGCGGCGGTGTCGCGCCCGGGGCCGTGGTTCACGATCCAGATGATGCTCTTCCTCACCACCGGCGCAATCTTCGTCATGTGGCTGGGTGAGCAGATCACCGAACGCGGCCTGGGCAACGGCGCGTCGCTGATCATCTTCTTCTCGATCGTCGAGCGGATGTGGCCGTCCATCTTCCAGACGTTCAACTTCGTGACGACGGGCGCGATCGCGCCGCTGTCGCTCGTGGTGCTGGCGCTGGTGATGGTCGGGGTGGTGGCCGGTGTGGTCGCGATCACCGTGGCCGCGCGTCGCGTGCTCATTCAGATCCCGCAGCGCACCATGGCTCGCGGGCGTCAGCGTGAAGCCGCGCGCAACTTCATCCCGCTGCGCATCAACACCGCGGGCGTGATGCCGATCATCTTCGCGCAGTCGGTGATCGTCATCCCCGGCGCGCTGGCGCAGTTCAGCGGCAATGCGAAGCTGCAGGAGATCGCGGAGTACTTCAATCCGCAGGGCCCGAACCCGTGGCTCTACTTCGTCTTGTCGGCCGTGCTCATCCTGCTGTTCACGTACTTCTACACGTCCATCATCTTCAATCCGGTCGACCTGGCCGAGAACCTGAAGAAGCAGGGCGGTTTCGTGCCGGGCATCAAGCCGGGCGCGAAGACGGCGGAGTACATCGAGCAGGTGGTCGAGCGCATCACGCTGCCGGGCGCGATCTTCCTCACGTTCATCGCTCTGATGCCGATCGTCATTGCGCGCATCGTCAACGTCCCGTTCGCGTTCGGTGGCACCTCGCTGCTGATCGTCGTCGGGGTGGCGCTCGATACGATGGCGCAGATGCAGCAGCACCTGCTGCTCCGCAAGTACGATGGCTTCATGAAGAAGGGCCGCGTGAAGTTCCGCGGTCGTCAGGCCACCCAGGGTGGCTTCTAAACTCCTCCCATGATCATCGTCCTGCTCGGTCCTCCGGGCGCGGGCAAGGGAACTCAGGGCGAGCGGCTTGCCGCTCGCCTTGACGTTCCTAAGATCGCGACCGGCGATGTGCTCCGCGCCGCAGTCCGTGACGGCACTCCGCTTGGCCTCGAAGCCAAGGCTGCCATGGATCGCGGCGATCTCGTTCCCGATGCCGTCATCATGGGCATCATGAAGGACGCGCTGGCGTCGCCCTCGGCCGCCAAGGGCGCGATCCTCGATGGTGTGGTGCGCACCACGCCGCAGGCCGATGGCCTGAGCCAGACGCTCGCGTCGCTCGGCAAGACGCTTGATGCGGTCCTGCTCTTCGAGATCGACGAGGATGAACTCGTCCGTCGGCTGAGCGGCCGTACCACGTGCGACGTGTGCCAGCGCCCGTTCTTTGGCCGCCAGCCGGGCGAAGCCTGCGAGGAGGGCGGCCAGACCGGCACGCTCGTCCGCCGCAAGGACGACGAGCCCGAGGCGATCCGCAAGCGCATGCAGGTGTACCGCGACCAGACGGCCCCGGTGATCGACTGGTACGCTCACCACGGCGCCAACATGGTGCGCGTGGACGCCCTCGGCTCCCTCGAGGAAGTCGAAGCACGCATGCAGTCGGCGCTCGGGCTCTAACCATGGCCACCGGTAGCTCCGCGCCGGCGACGATGCTCAAGTCGCCGCGCGAAATCGAGATCATGGCCCGTGGCGGAGACATTCTCCACGCCACGCTCATGCACGCCAAGGCGCACGTGCGCCCGGGCATCTCGACCATGGAGATCGACCACCTGGTCGAGAGCTTCATCCGCTCGCACGCGGGCGCCACCCCGGCCTTCAAGGGGCTCTATGGCTTCCCCGGCAGCGCGTGCATCTCGATCAATGAGGAGATCGTGCACGGCATCCCGTCGCGCAAGCGCATCCTGGCCGATGGGGACATCGTCACCGTCGACGTGGGCGTGAAGCTCGACGGGATGTACACGGACGCGGCCATCACCATACCGGTCGGTACGATCGATGAGCAGACGCAGCGCCTGCTCGAGGTCACCAGGGCGTCGCTCGACGCCGGCATCGCGGCCGCTGTTCCCGACAATCACGTGGGTGACATCGGCGCCGCCGTGCAAGCGGTGGTGGAGGCGGCCGGCTTCAGTGTGGTTCGCGAGCTCGTGGGACACGGCGTGGGGTTCTCGCCGCACGAGGAGCTACAGATCCCCAATTACGGCAAGCCCAAGCGCGGCAAGAAGCTGAGCGTGGGGCTCACGATCGCGATCGAGCCCATGGTCAATGTGGGCACCGCCAAGACGCGCACGCTGAGCGACAAGTGGACAGTGGTGACGGCCGACGGCAAGCGATCGGCGCACTTCGAGCACACGGTGGCGATCACCGAGCACGGGCCGCGCATTCTCACGCTGCCTCGCTGAACGCGCCGGGCCCACCGCCTTCAGTTGCGGGTAAGCCCCGCGACCACCGCTTCGTCCTGGCCGCATCGCACCCGCACTGTGCGGGCGCCACCGCGATAACCGCTGACGCTGATGCGGATCTGATACGTCCCTTCAGGGAGTTCGAGCACCGTGCCGGAGGCCACATCCACCCGCACGGTGCTTTTGTAATTGTCCCTCTCGAGGCGCACGGTCGCCTCGCCCGTCGACGCGCCGGTGAAGGTGAGCAACACGCGGCCGACGCGTGCCGCTGCAGGAGTGGACGCGCTGCACGGCGCCGACCGGAGTGCGGTCGCGCCGGACGCTGGTCGTGAGGGCGAGCCATCCGTGGAACGCCCCTGGTTCAATCGGGTGCACCCCGCAGCAAAGAGCAGGGCCGAGCTACACGCGATCACGTGAAACAACGATCCGCGCACTGATCGGGACATCGGGCGGCTGGTGTTGATGGTGAGTGTCACGCAGGGCGCATCGCGCGTTCCGCGGCCGCTTCGGCGAGACGCACATGCATCGCGGCGGCATCGAGCAGCGTGCGGGCCTCAGACGCAAGGGTAGCGCTGCGCTCCGTTCCATCGTCGTCGAGCGACGCCACATTGATGCGCACATTCAAGACGGCGGCCTTGCAGGCCGCTTCCGCCATGAGCGCCGCGACACAGGCGTCGCTCACGGCGTTGCTGTTGCCACGCTCTGCCAGTGCTGCAGCCAGCGCTGCCACTTCCACCGCCGTGCGTGCACTTTCGAGCGGCACCTCGGCTGCATGGATGAGCGCTGTGCGAATGGCATTGGCCCGTGCAGCCTGCTCGGCCGCGGTCTCCTTGGGCAGGTGGTGGGCCGCGCGCACCGCTGCATAGCTCGCCGCGTCACGCTCCACGAGTTGTGTGAGCGCGCGCCGCAGCGTGCCGGCCTGACGCGAGATGTGCTTCATCTCTTCCTCCACGGCGGCGTACATCTGCTTGCCCATCGTGAGCCCCGCGACCATCTGCGCCAGTGCCGCGCCGAGCGCACCGGCGTGCGCCGCCACGCTGCCGCCGCCGGGGGTGGGATCGGCGCTCGCCACGCGCGACATGAATCCGTCGACCGTTTCGCCACCGCCCACCACCTCGCGCACCCTGGTCTCGAGCAGCATACCTGTGTTGAAGCCACGCAGCTGCACGTGGCGCGCGCCGGCTTCGAGCATCACGCGCTCCGGTACGAGCCCCACCAGCTCACTCCAGGTGGGCGCTACACCATGGGCAGCGGCCTCGGTCGTCACGGCCTCGTACACACGGTCGAGTGGTGTCGTGTCGGTGTCGACCAGGTTCATGGACACCTGCGCCTGGCCGTCCACCTCCATCCCCAGTGCCTTTACGTAGCGCAGGCCGCCACTGGAGCCGCGAATGGCCCTGGCGACCGCCTTGGCTACGGGGAGGTTGCTCTTGTCGCCGAGGTAGACGTTGTACGCCACAAGAAACGGGCGGGCGCCCACTGCGGTGGCGCCGGCGGTGGGGTGCAGCGCCGGTCCACCAAAGTCGGGGTGCCGCGCCGGATTGGTGCGCACCTCCTCGCGAAGCCCTTCGAATTCTCCGCGTCGCACATCGGCGAGGTTCTCTCGCGCCGGTGTGGTGGCGGCCCGTTCGTAGAGGTACACCGGCACGCCCAGGTCGCGATGGGCGCACGCGCCCAGTTCGCGGGCGAGGGCAATACAGTCGTCCATGGTCGCGCCCTCCAGCGGAATGAAGGGCACGACGTCGGTCGCGCCGATGCGGGGGTGCTCACCCTGATGCTTCGTAAGGTCGATCCGGTCGCGTGCCACGCGCATGGCCGCGAGCGCGGCGGGAACAGCAGCATCGAGGCTGGCCACGAAGGTGATCACCGTCCGGTGGTGCGATGCATCGCTCGACACGTCGAGTACGTGCGCGCCGGCGGTCGCGGCAATGGCGTCACGAATGGCGCTGATGACCGAAGGGTCGCGCCCTTCGGAGAAATTGGGGACGCACTCGACGAGCGGCATGGCGTGAGTTCGCGTTTCGGTATGGCAGCGCAACAGCGAGGGCGCGGAGTAGGCGGCGTCGCCCGGAGAAGTTACCACAAAAGCGGTGTACGGTCGTTGGGATGCCCTCCGTCGCTCCGAGCGATCCGTGCCGTGCTGCTCAGCCGAGTCGGTCGTTGAGGATGTCGAGAAACCAGTCGTGGAGTGTCCCGTTGGAGGCCACGATGGTCCCACCGAGGAGGCGGGCCTCGCGTCCCTCGAGATCGGTCACCCGCCCGCCGGCCTCACGGACCAGGAGCATGCCGGCCGCGAAGTCCCAGGGATTGAGCCACAGCTCCCAAAAGGCATCGAAACGCCCGTGGGCGACGTCGGTGAGGTCCAAGGCGGCGCTACCGGCACGTCGCATGCCCGCGGTTGCGGGCATGAGGCGTCGCATCATGGCAAGGTACCGCTCGGCATACGACACATCGCGAAAGGGGAAGCCCGTGCCGATAAGCGCCCGCGCCGGTTCCGCGATGGTGGACACGTGCATGCGCTGGCCGTCCACGAAGGCGCCGGCACCCGCCGTGGCCGTGTAGACGCCCCCGCGGGCGACATCGTGAATGACCGCCGCCTGCGGGACGCCGTTGAGTGCCATGCAGATGGACACACAGTAGTTGGGGAATCCGTGCAGGAAGTTGGTGGTGCCGTCGAGCGGATCGACGATCGCCACCAGCCCGTCTTCCGGGTTGCCGTCGTTGCTGAGTTCTTCCCCTACGATGCGGAGCCCCGGTATCCGTGCGAGCAGGGTATCACGAATGCGCTCTTCGGCGCCGAGATCCACGTGGCTCACGAAGTCGGTGGCACTCTTGGCCTCCCACTGGATGGCGCGGTGGGTCCGCGCTTCCTGCGCGATGAAGTCGGCGGCCGTGGCGGCGGCGGAGACGGCGGCATTGAGCCACTGGTGGCGGTCGGCGTGCATGGCCGGCGGTATGGGGTTGCGAGGGAGGGTTCCGGGGCTCGAGGTGTCGCACCCTTCTTCCGGAAACTAGTTTGAAGCATGGCACGCATCTTCAGTGGTATCCAGCCTTCGGGCGAGCTCCACATCGGCAATTATCTGGGCGCAGTGAAGAACTGGGTCCAGCTGCAGGCTACGCATCCCGGTGCGATCTATTGCGTGGTGGACTATCACGCCATCACCGGCACCTACGATCCCCAGGTGCTGCGCGCGCGACGCTGGGGCATGGCCAAGTCGCTGCTGGCGTCGGGGATCGATCCGGCGCGTGCGGTGCTGTTCATGCAGAGCGACGTGCCGGAGCACACCGAGCTCTCGTGGATCTTCACCACGATCACGCCACTAGGTGACCTTGAGCGCCAGACGCAGTTCAAGGACAAAGCCTCGAAGATGGAGTCCATTCCCGCGGGATTGCTGATGTATCCCGTGCTGCAGTCGGCGGACATCCTCCTCTATCGCGCAGACAGTGTGCCGGTCGGTGAGGACCAGATCCAGCACCTCGAGCTGGCCCGCGATACGGCGCGCAAGTTCAATGCGAAGTTCGGTGTGGAGTACTTCCCTGAGCCCAAGCCGTTGCTCACCCCCACGCGCCGCATCATGGGGCTCGACGGCAACGCGAAGATGTCGAAGTCGCTGGGGAACACGATCGGGTTGCTCGAAACGGACGACGACATCTGGCAGAAGCTGCGACCGGCGATGACCGATCCGCAGCGCGTCCGCAAGAGCGATCCGGGGCGTCCCGAGGTGTGCAACATTTTCCAGCTGCACAAGGCCTTCAACGGCGAGCCCACGGTGGCCAACGTGGCCGAGCAGTGCAGCACGGCCGGCTGGGGGTGCATGGACTGCAAGAAGGTGCTGCTGGAAGGCATGGTGCAGGAACTCACGCCCATCCGCCGGCGCTCGGCAGAACTGGATGCGGAGCCCGCCAAGGTGCTCGACGCCATCGCCGACGGTGGCCGTGCGGCTCGTGCCATTGCGCAGGAGACGATGCGCGAGGTACGCGACATGATCGGGCTGGATGGGGTGCGGGCGCACTGACCGCCCCCGCCCCCGAAGGCCATGGGGCAGGCGATCACGCCGGCTGCCCCGCTCCGGACCGGATTCGAAAGTCTGTTCGGTGTGTAGTACTTTTGAGGGATGACATCCCTTTCCGTCGCCCAATTGGGCGGGCTCATGGTGCCCGCCGTCTCTACGTTCACGGCCAGCGGTGAACTCGACCGCGCTGCCTTCCAGCGCAATCTCGATGCCCACCTCGCGTTCGGTATGGACGGCGTGCTGGTGGGGGGCTCGAGCGGTGAGTCTGCCCTGCTCGAGAACGACGATCGCTGTCAGTTGCTGGCCTGGGCGCGTGAGCGGATACCATCAGACCGGTGGCTGTTGGCGGGCATTGGCAGCGAAAGTACGCGCCTGACCATTCAGCGCGCCAAGGATGCGAAGGACGCCGGCGCCAACGCCGTGCTGGTCATCTCGCCGCATTACTTCCTGAAGCGCATGAGTGAGCAGGCGCTGCTCGCGCACTTCAAGACCGTCGCCGATGCGAGCCCGCTTCCCGTGCTGCTGTACAACATGCCCGCCTATACGCATATCGTGTTGAGCCCCGCCTTCGTACACGAGATGGCGCAGCATGAGAACGTGATCGGCATGAAGGACAGCGCCGGCAATATTCCGGTGCTGCAGCAGTACCTCGAAGCGCAAGGCGAGCGCTTCAAGGTGCTCACCGGTAGTGGCGGGACGGTGGTCCCGGCCCTCGAGGCGGGCGTGGCGGGAGCGATCCTCGCGATTGCGCTCTATGCCGGTCCGCTGGTCCGCACGATGGTCGATCAGTGGCGTGCGGGTGAGCGCGACGCCGCGGCTGATTTGCAGCAGAAGCTGGTGCCGCTCGCGACCGACATCGCCGGGGCGATGGGGCCCGCTGGTATCAAGGCCGCGATGAACATGGCGGGGCTGCACGGCGGGCCCACGCGGTCACCGTTGCTGCCCGTGGTCGGCGACGAACTGGCGATCGTGCGGGCACGCATGGAGAGCGTGGGGCTCGCCTGACACCGCGGGCCTCGTGTGCGGGGCTCCCAGCGGCGGGGGGGGACGAAACTGCGATCCCCGGTGCGCGTACGGACACACATGCTCACCCTCGCGCTCCTCGTCCTCGCCCTCGTGATGGGCATGTTGCTCGTCCCGCTGGGGTTGCCCGGGCTCTGGCTGATGCTGGGGGCCACCTTCGTGCACTATCTGGCGGTCCCGGGCGGGTCGATCGGTGTGGTGACCCTGCTCGTGGTGGGGGCGCTGGCAGTGACGGCCGAGGTGGTGGAGTTCGCCGTCGCGGGTCGCTATGCCCGCAAGTACGGCGGCTCACGGCGTGCCTCGTGGGGGGCCGTGCTGGGCGGGCTGGTTGGCGCTTTCGTGGGGGTGCCGGTTCCCCTCATCGGGTCGATGGTGGGGGCCTTGGCGGGCGCCTTCGGCGGGGCGTTTGTGGCCGAGATGACCGTGGCCCGCGATCGGCGTGGTGCGCCGGTGGAGGTGGCGACCGGTGCCATCGTGGGGCGGGCCGTCGCGGCGGCACTCAAGGTCGGTATCGGGCTGGTGATCATGGTCTGGGTCGTTGCCGCTGCGCTCGTAGGGGTGGGGACGGCGTAACCCGCCACAGGCAACGATTCGATGCCAAAACGCCCGCCGTCATTGCTTCGGGTGCCAGACGGTCTAGATTCCAACAACGCCTCGCGGACCGTCCGCGGGGCGTTTTTTGTGCCTGGCCGTTCAGGCTGCCGGAGAGCTGATCGCATGTTCGATTCGAAGACGCGCACGGTCGTCGTGGTGGGCGCGCAGTGGGGCGACGAGGGGAAGGGCAAGCTGGTGGACGTGCTGGCCGAGCAGGCGGACTGGGTGGTGCGCTACCAGGGCGGCGCCAACGCCGGTCACACCGTGCATATCGGCGACAAGTCGTTCATCCTGCATCAGATCCCGAGCGGCATCCTGCATCCCGGCGTGCGCTGCGCGATCGGCAACGGCGTGGTGATGGATCCAGAGACGCTGTTCACCGAAATCGACGAATTGGTCGCCGACGGCGTGGACGTGGAGGGGCGTCTCTACGTGAGTGAGCGCGCGCACCTGGTCATGCCGTACCACAAGCTGGTCGACAAGGCGAGTGCGGCCAGCAAGGCGATTGGCACGACGGGGCGTGGCATCGGCCCCGCCTACGAAGACAAGGTGGCCCGTCGCGGTGTCCGGGTGCTCGACCTGCGCAATGCGGACCGTCTGCGTGACCTTGTGACCCTCGGCGTGGAGCGCGCCAATGCGCAGCTCGAGCGCTCGGGGAGCGACGTGCGGGCGTCCGTCGAGGAAACGCTGGCGATCCTCAACGGGCTGGCGCCGCGACTGCTCGGCCTGGCCGACGACGTGGGACTCTGCGTGCACCGCGCCATCAAGAGTGGCGCCGCGGTCCTCCTCGAGGGGGCGCAGGGCTCGCTGCTCGATATCGATCATGGCACCTATCCGTTCGTGACCTCCAGCAACACCACCGTGGGCGGCGCGGCGACGGGCGTGGGCATCTCCCCGATGGCGCTCAATGCCGCGTTGGGAGTGGTGAAGGCCTACACCACGCGTGTGGGCAACGGCCCGCTCCCCACGGAACTCGAGGAGCCGCTGCACAGCCATGTGCGTCAACTGGGGCACGAGTTCGGGGCCACTACGGGGCGTCCGCGCCGCTGCGGATGGTTCGATGGCGTGGTGGTGCGTTACGCCGCGCGCGTGAACGGCCTCACGGGCCTCGCCATCACGAAGCTGGACGTGCTCGACACGCTTGATCAGCTGGCCGTGTGCACCGGCTACAAGGTGGGCGACGACGTGTATACGGAGTTTCCCGCCGATCTGGCGGTGCTCGAGAAGGCAGAGCCGATCTACGAGTGGTTCCCCGGGTGGAAGCAATCGACGCAGGACGCGCGTACGATGGCGGACCTCCCGCCCGAAGCGCGCGCCTACCTGGATCGCCTCGAGCAGCTGTGTGACACGCCGATCGCGTTCGTGAGCGTGGGCACGCGTCGCGACCAGATCATCCCGCTCACGCACTGAGCGACTCGCGCGTTCGGGATGCCTGCAGCATGAGCAACGATGCGGCGGCAACGCCGGCGATGGCGGTGGACGTCGCGATCGTGGGCGCGGGGCCGTGCGGCCTCGCGGCGGCGATTGCCGTGCAGCGGGCCGGATTGTCGGTGGTACTATTCGATCGGGGCAGCATCGTGCACGGCATCGCGAGCTATCCCACCTACATGACCTTCTTCAGTACCGCCGAGCGGATTGCGATCGGCGGGGTGCCGTTCATCGTGGCCACGGAGAAGCCCACGCGCCGAGATGCGCTGGCCTACTACCGTGGGGTGGCTGACCTGTATCAGCTCGACGTGCGGCAATTCGAGACGGTCGAGTCGATGCGCCCCGGGCGTGTCGATCTGCGCGGAGGGCCGCCGACGCCGGATCGGGGTGCTGCCCGGTGGGTGCTGCGGTCGGTCAAGCGCTCCGGCGCGGTGTGCGAGACGGCGGCGCATGCGGTGGTGATCGCCACTGGCTACTTCGGGCGTCCCAATCGTCTGGAGGTGCCGGGCGAGGAGCTCCCGCATGTCCGGCACGGCTATACCGAGGGCCATGCCGCTTGGCGCGAGCCGGTGGTCGTGGTGGGTGGCGCCAACTCCGCCGTCGACGCCGCACTCGACATGTATCGCGCTGGTGGGCAGGTCACGCTCGTGCATTTCGCCGAGGGGCTCGACGCCAACGTGAAGCCGTGGGTGCGTCCCGAGATCGAGGCGCGACTGCGTGATGGCAGCATCCGCAGCTGTTTTCAGTCGCGGGTGGTGGCGATCGAACCCGAGGCCGTGGTGGTGCGCGGCCCGCAGGGGGACACGCGGATCCCGGCGACGCAGGTCTACACCATGACCGGCTACCTGCCGGAGACAGGGCTGCTCGAACAGATCGGCGTGCCGATCGACCACGAGAGTGGCATCCCGGCACACGACCCGATCACCATGGCGACACCCGTTCAGGGTGTCTACCTTGCGGGAGTGATCGCGAGCGGCAACCACGCCAATCGCATCTTCATCGAAAACGGCCGCGATCACGGCGACGCGATCGCGGCGCACGTGCAGCGCTCCCTGCAGCGCTCCCTGCTGCGCTGACGCCCGGCATCCAGCCTGGCGGTGCGGTGCAGTACGACCCCGAACACCGAATCCCCATGAGTCACCCCGATGTGATGGACAAGCTGGTGTCGCTCTGCAAGCGTCGCGGCTTCATCTTCCAGTCGTCCGAGATCTATGGCGGCACGGGATCGGTGTGGGACTACGGGCCGCTCGGTGTGGAGCTCAAGAAGAACATCAAGGATCGCTGGTGGCACGCGATGGTTCGTTCGCGTGACGACATCGAGGGGCTCGATGCCGCGATTCTCATGCATCCACGCACCTGGGAAGCGAGCGGTCACGTGGCCGGCTTCGTGGACCCGCTGGTAGACTGCAAGACGTGCAAGGGGCGCTTTCGCGCCGACAAGCTCGAGGACGCGAAGTGCCCGCAGAAGCCCAGCAAGCAGCCGGGGCAGCACGAGGCCTGCGCCCTCACCGAGGCGCGTCAGTTCAATCTGATGTTCAAGACGCACATGGGCGCGCTCGAGGAGAGCGCGAGCATCGTCTACCTGCGTCCGGAGACGGCGCAGGGGATCTTCGTGAACTTCCTGAACGTCCAGCAGTCGATGCGCCAGAAGGTCCCGTTTGGCATCGCGCAGATCGGCAAGGCGTTCCGCAACGAAATCACGCCCGGCAACTTCATCTTCCGCACGCGTGAGTTCGAGCAGATGGAGATGCAGTTCTTCGTGGAGCCTGGCACCGACATGGACTGGTTCGAGACGTGGAAGGCGCTGCGCATGCAGTGGCACCTCGACCTCGGCCTGTCGCCCGACCGCCTCACGTTCCATCAGCACACGGCCGGTGAGCTCGCGCACTATGCGCGAGCGGCGTTCGACGTGACCTTCGACTTTGGCGGCACGCTGGGGTACCAGGAGATCGAGGGCGTGCACAATCGCTCCGACTTCGACCTCATGCAGCACCAGCAGTACTCCAGCAAGAAGCTCGAGTACTTCGATCAGGTGAACAACAAGCGGTACGTCCCCTACGTGATCGAGACGAGCGTGGGGGCTGATCGCGTGACCTTGGCGGCGCTGGTCAATGCGTATCGCGAGGAAGCGGTTGAAGGGGAGGCCGAAGGGCGCGTGGTGCTTGGCCTGCACCCGTCGATCGCCCCGATCAAGGCGGCGGTGTTCCCGCTCACCAAGAAGGACGGCCAGCCCGAGGTGGCAAAGCGGATTCTCGAGGATCTCCGCGGCGCCTTCACGGTGGACTACGACGAGACGGGCTCCATCGGGAAGCGCTACCGCCGGCAGGACGAAGTGGGGACGCCGTTCTGCATCACGGTGGACGGGCAGAGCACGGGCGACAACACGGTGACGGTGCGTGATCGCGACTCGCTGTCGCAGGACCGGGTGGATGCGTCGCAGCTCAAGGCCTATCTGGCGGGCAAGCTGGCGAGCTGACGGCGGGCAGGGGGCAGGCGCCCGGGGGACCGGCCCCCGGGGGCGCCGCAGCGGGATCCCCCGCCAAACCGTAGGTTAGGGAGCATCTCACCCTAACCCTCAGGCGTCATGTTCCCTGTGCGTTCTCTCGCTCTGCTGGCGCTGCCGGCTGCGGCGCTGCTGCAGCCGCCGGCCAAGCCCGCGGCCCGGACGGTCAGCCGCCCGGCGTCGGCGACGGTGGCCCTCGCTCCGGCCACGCTCGACTCGGCCTTCCTCAAGAACTTCCGCTGGCGCAACATCGGCCCGGACCGCGGAGGGCGGTCGATCGCGGCGAGCGGCGTGAAGGGACGGAAGCACGAGGCCTACTTCGGGGCCACCGGCGGTGGCCTCTGGAAGACTACCGATGGCGGCGAGACCTGGAGCCCCGTCACCGATGGCCAGATCACCAGCGCCTCGGTAGGCGCCATCGCGGTGAGCGAGTCCAACCCCGATGTGGTCTACATCGGCACCGGGGAAAGTGCCATCCGCGGCAACATCATGCCCGGCGACGGCATCTACAAGAGCACCGATGCCGGCAAGACGTGGAAGCACGTAGGCTTCCGCACGGTCGACGCGATCTCGAAGATCCGCGTGCACCCCACCAACCCCGACATCGTGTACGCGGCCGTGTTCGGCAAGTACAGCGTGCCGAGCGAGGAGCGCGGGGTGTACAAGAGCACCGACGGTGGGGCCACGTGGAAGCGCGTGCTGTTCCGCGATGCGAAGAGCGGCGCGGTGGACCTTGCGATTGATCGCACCAATCCGCAGGTGCTCTACGCCGGCATCTGGGAAGCCTATCGCAAGGAGTACCAGATGTCGTCCGGCGGTCCCGGGTCGGGACTGTTCAAGAGCACCGATGGCGGTGACACATGGACCGAGATCACGCGCGCGACGGGGTTGCCGAGCGGCCTCGTGGGCAAGATCGGCGTGGCCCTGACCGCGGCCAAGCCCGGGCGCGTCTACGCGCTGATCGAGAACGAGAACGGCGGCCTGTTCAAGAGCGACGACGCGGGGGCCACGTGGACCTTCGTGAACGGCGACCGCAACATCCGCCAGCGGGCGTTTTACTACACGCACCTCTTTGCGGATCACCAGAACGCCGACCTCGTGTACCTCGAGAACGTGTCGTTCTTCCGGTCGACCGACGGTGGCAAGACGATTACCAGTATCGGCAACGGCAGCCACGGGGACTGGCACGATCTGTGGATCGATATGGACGATCCGTCGCACCTCGTGGCCGGCAATGACGGCGGTGGCACGGTCACGTTCGACACCGGGAAGAAGTACTCCGAGCAGGACTTCCCCACCGAGCAGTGGTATCACGTGATCACCACGAAGCACGTGCCCTTCCACGTGTGCGGCTCGCAGCAGGACAATAGTACGCTCTGCACGCCGATGAACTGGAACATGGGCCGCCAGAGCGCGGCGCCCGGACAGGAGGCGCAGGGTGGCATGGCGGTGTCGTACCAGGTCGGTGGCGGTGAGCCCGGCTACATCGCCCCCGATCCGCTCGACGTCGACGTGTTCTATTCGGGTACGAACAACGGCGGCTACGTCGACAAGTTCAACAAGAAGACCGGCCTGTCGCGCGAAGTGAATCCATATCCCTGGTTCTACTCCGGCGAACCGGCGAAGGAAATCAAGGAACGCTGGCAGTGGACGTTCCCCATTCTCTTCTCCTCTATCGACCCGAAGCTGCTCTTCGTGTCGTCGCAGCGCCTCTGGGCCTCTCGTGATGGCGGCCGCACTTGGAAGAACCTGAGCCCCGATCTCACGCGACACGCGCCGGAGACGCAGGAGAAGTCGGGCGGGCCGATTACCGGCGACATGAACGGCCCCGAGGTGTACGGCACCATCTTCTCGGTGGGACCGAGCAAGAAGGACGTGAACACCATCTGGACCGGCTCCGATGATGGCCTCGTGTACATCACGCGTGACTTCGGCAAGACGTGGACGAACATCACGCCGAAGGAGATGCCGGAGTTCGGCCGCGTCTCGCAGATCGACGCCTCGGCCTTCGATGCGGGCACCGCGTACATCTCGGTCCGTCGTCCGCTCCTCAACGACCGCGCGCCGTACATCTTCCGCACCACCGACTTCGGCAAGACGTGGACCAAGATCGTGGCTGGCCTCGGCGCCGAAGACTATGTGCACGCCGTACGCGAGGACCCCACGCGCAAGGGGTTGCTGTACGCCGCCACACAGCATGGTGTGTACCTCTCGTACGACGACGGCGCGAAGTGGCAGAGCCTCAAGCTCAACATGCCCGATGTACCGGTCGCGGACCTGATCGTGGAGCGCGACGAACTGGTGATCGGCACGCACGGTCGCGGCTTCTGGGTGCTCGACAACATCGCGCCACTGCGTCAGGCCACGCCCGCGGTGCTGGCGGCGAAGTCGCACCTGTATACGCCGGCCGTGGGGCTGCGGTCGTCCCCCGGTGTCACGCTGAGCTGGATGTTCGGTGAGAAGCCCAAGCGTGCCACGCTGACCATCGTGGACAGCCTCGGCGCCGTGCTGCGCGAGTTCACCGGCGATACCGCGTCCGCCACGGCGGCCGGCCCGGCCGGTGGCCGTCGCCGCGGCACCAGCAGCACCTTCCCCATCGCGGCGGGGCTCACCCGTCTCACCTTCGACCTTCGTGCCACGGGCATTGAAAGCTTCCCGGGCATGGTGCTCTGGGGCGCCGGTACGGCCGGCCCGGCACTGCCGCCGGGCAACTACACGGTGCGACTCACCGCCGATGGTCAGGAGTTCAAGGCGCCGCTGCGCGTTCAGCGCAGCCCGCTCCTCCCTGAAGTCACCGACGCGGATCTGCGCGCGCAGTATGCGTTCGGCAAGCAGGTGCGCGACAAGACCAACGACGCGCAGCGCGCCGTGATCGAGATCCGCCGCGTGAAGGCGCAGCTCGATGATCGCTACCAGCGCGCCAGCGACGATGCCCAGCTCAAGGCGAAGGGCGAGACGCTCCGCGCCAATGCCTTTGCCGTCGAGCAGAACGTGTACCAGGTGAAGAACCAGTCGGGGCAGGACCCGCTCAACTTCCCGATCAAGGTCAACAACCGCCTCGCGAACCTGCTGTCGATGGCCGAGCGTGGGGACGGCCCGCCGGGCACCTACATGCCGGAAATTCTGAGCATTCTCACGAAGGAGCTCACCGGCTATCAGGGTGCGCTCGAGAAGGTGTGGAAGACGGATCTCTCCGCGGTCAACGCGGAACTGGCCCGACTCAAGCTGCCGCCGCTCGATCCGAAGTGCACGGTGGTGGCCGGATGCTCGGCCAGGCCGTGAGGGGCCAGGCCGTGAGGGGCCACGCCGTGAAGCGGCGACGTCTGTTGGTGGCGCTTGGCGCGATGGCGCTGAGCACCATCACGGTCGGTACGCTGATGGCGTGCGGGCCGAGTGCGCGAACGAAGGTCGTGAACGCGATGGAGGGGTGTCTGGCCGCGCGCAATGCGCTGTTCACGGCAGGGCAGGCGGATCAGGCGCTGGCCACACCGCTGCCGGCGGCGATCGACTCCCTCGCGGACCAGACGGCGTACAGCGTTGGCTTTAACGCATATCAGGAAGTGGCCGAGGCTGCGGAAACGCAGGCGGAACTCACCTGCGCCCTCGAACTCGGGGCTCACTATCAGCACGAGGATGTGCGCACCTGGCTGCAGTCCTTCTGGCGCAGCCCGGACGCGCCGGTGGCCCAGCACGCTCGCCGTTTGCACGATCAGCAACTGGCGCGCCTCGGGCGGGCGGTGACCTCCGCGCCGTAGCGGGTGCCGTGGTTGGCTCCGTAGCGGAAACGAACACGGGGGCGTGGCCAGTTGGCCACGCCCCCGTGTTCTGCTCGTCTGTGCTGATCAGCGTTCGATCTTGACGCCGATCATGCCCCACGGCTTGTAGAACTCGAAGCTCGGGTCGTCGCCGCCACCGCCACGGTTCTGACGGTCGCCCACGTACGCGCGG
>NZ_JBIJCN010000045.1:0-26839 GCF_044344655.1 Gemmatimonas sp. | reverse complement strand
GGAAACGGTGGCCGCCAAAGCCGCGACCGGCATGCTGCTCAACGCACCACCAGGCGCCACCTGCTCGGCCATCTGCTCCGTGAGCGCTCGTAGCGCGCCGGGCGAGCGCGCGGACAGCAGCACGACCGTGCTGCTGGGTGACGGCATCGCGGCGAAGTCCGGTGCCGGTGCGCTCGGCGCCTCCTCGAGGATCACGTGGGCGTTGGTGCCACTGGCCCCGAAGGCACTCACGGCGGCGCGGCGCGGCGCGGCACCGCGGACCCACGGGGTGGACCGGTCGACCACACGCACCGGGAGCGCCTCCCAGTCGACGTGTGGCGTCAGGGGCGTGGCGTGGATCTGGCCCGGCAGCTGCTCGTGCTGCAGCGCCAACACGACCTTCATCACCCCCGCCAACCCCGAGGCGGCCTCGCAGTGGCCGATGTGGGCCTTCGCCGAGCCAATCAGCAGGGGCGAGCTGCGCTCGACACCGTACACGGCGGCGGCGGCGCGAACCTCGATGGGATCGCCCAGCGCCGTGCCGGTGCCGTGGGCTTCGAGATAGCTCACCGAAGCCGGCGACAGCGTCCCAAGGGCCCGACGCATCACCGCTTGCTGCGCGTCACCATTGGGCGCAGTGAAGCCGCTGCTGGCTCCATCGTGATTGACCGCCGAGCCGCGGATGACCGCGAGGATCGGATCGCCCTGCGCTTCAGCATCCGCCAGCCGCTTGAGCACGAGCACCGCACACCCTTCGCTCCGCACGAAGCCGTCGGCCTGCGCGGAGAATGCCTTACACCGTCCATCCGGAGCGAGGGCCCGGGTGCGCGACACGGCCACGGACACGCGCGGATCGAGCAGGAGATTGGCGGCGCCCACGAGCGCGAGCGAACACTCTCCTCGGCGCAGCGCCTCGCATGCCTGATGGAGGGCCACCAGCGACGAGGAACACGCGGTATCGATCGTGAGCGCCGGTCCGCGCAACCCGAGCACGTACGCCAAACGTCCTGCCGCCGTGTTGAGCGGATTCCCGGTGAAGAAGAAGCCGTCGAGCGTGTCGGCGCCGCGCGCCATCAGGAGCGAGGCGTAGTCGTTGGTGGTGGCACCCAGGAAGACGCCCGTGTCCGAGCCTCGCAGTGCCGACGTGCGAAGGCCCGCACGCTCGAGGGCCTCCCATGCCGTTTCGAGCAGGAGACGCTGCTGCGGATCGAGTTGCTGCGCTTCGCGGGGGGACATGCGGAAGAACGCCCGATCGAATCCGTCGATCTCGGCAAGGAATCCGCCGCGATCGACGTACATCGTGCCGGGATGCTCAGGGTCGGGATGGTACCACGCCTGGCGGTCCCATCGACTCGGCGGAACTTCGGTGATGACGTCCTGAGCGCCGCACAGCACCGCCCAATACTGCGCCGGCGACATCGCACCGCCGGGCCAACGACATCCCTGTCCCACGATGGCCAGCGGCGCCGTACGTTCAGCCTCGAGATCGGCCACCTGCTGTTGCAGGGCCGTCACCGCCCGCAACGCGCGTTTGACCGTCGAGTGGGCTGCGGCGTCACTCACCGCCAATCCCTCTCATCGTGGCGGGCGGCTACGTGACGGTGTCGAGGGCGCCGCGCCGCGTGCGGCGGAGGAGGAGGAGGACTCCCGCTTCATCGTAGGACGCGTAGGCTTGGCCGGCACGGACTGCGTCATCAGGACGAAGAAACCGGTGACCAATGGTGTCAGGATTATGGAGGCCCAGAAGAACCCCCAGAATCCCATTCGCGTATGGCGCGCAGCCTGGGCAACGAGCAGGGCCAGCAGGAGATAGAGCGACAGGCCGACCGGCGTGAACAGCAACGACATAAGGGGCTCCTAGTTGGCGCCGTTGAGGAGAAGCGGAAGATTGTCGCGCCCGCTGCCAATCACGATGACCTTGGCATTGGGCGAGGTGGCCAACGCCTCCGTCGCTTGCAGACCACGCCAGCGCAGAATGGAAATCCCCGAGAGTTCTTCGAAGCTGCGAACGCCCCGCGCTTCGATGGCCTTGCGCCGGGCTTCGTCTTCTTCGCTGCGTAGCCGGAACTCGTAGCTCAGCGCATGCTGCTCCGAGACGAGTTTGTCGTTGATTGCGTCCTCCAGATCCGCGGTGAGCCGCAGCTCCTTGAGCAGCACCTTCTCGAGCTTCACCGGGTACTGCGCAATCTCCTGCCGGATGCTCGCCATCACCTCCTCATTCAGCCACTCTTCGTCCCGCGAGTAGATCTCCTCGGGCGTGTGATTCCCCATGACACGACGAATCCCGGCGACGACTTCCGGGCGCAACAACACCTCGCGATAGTCGGGGCCGAATTGTTGATGCAGCTTGGCCAAGTACCCCGGCGCGGGCATATAGCGCGCCGAATATCGGATCCGGAGCGGCAACCCGTTCTGCGCCAGCACCGTGATCGAGTCGCTCATCTCCTGCTGCCGCACGTTGTAGATGAAGAGCTGATCCCACGGCGGAATGATGCGCAGCCCCTCGCGATACACGACGCCGAGGCGCGTCCCCCCAAAGCGGGACCAGCGAATGCCCAACTCGCCCGATCGCACACTGTGCAGCGAGCGATCGTAGAACAGGACTACCACGAACAGCAGGACGAGAAGCCATACCCCGGCGTATACGCTGAAGCGCGGCAGCCACGAACGACGGGGCGCCGGAATCTCTTCGTCGGTTTCGTAGGCGTCATGCGGAATGGTCATGCGCTCGCTCCGTCTGTCGATGGACGCAAGGCGGCCGCCGCGGGCCCCTCCAGTCGTCGCACCAGGCCGTATTCCATGTGCACCACCACGTCTGCCACGTTGAAGTAGCGATCGTCATGCGTCGCCGCGATCACCAGATGCCCCGCCGCGCGCAATCGCGGCATGAGCGTCGTGTACAGGTACCCCCGGAACTCCGGGTCCTGATCGGCCGCCAGTTCGTCGAACAGGCACACTGGCCGGTCGTCCATGAGCGCCACGATCAGCGCCAACCGCTTACGCTGACCCGTCGACAGATCGAGCGTGGAGAAGCGATCGCCCTCGATCTCCAGTTTGCGCTCGAGCTGCATTTCCTCGAGGAGCGCCGCGAACCGGGCTGGCGATGCCTCAAGCAGCCCGTAGAGGCGGTCGAAGAGGTGGAAGTCCGCGAAGACCGGCGCGAACAGCTGCCGATAGTTGGCGATGTTCGCGGCCGTGACCGCCGCGCCACCGACACGAAGCGCTCCCCCCTCGAGCGGATACAGCCCGGACAACAGCTTGAGCAGCGAGGACTTGCCGCTCCCATTGCCCCCCGCCAGAAAGACGATCTGCCCGGGACGCATCCGCAGCGAGACGGGGCCCAGCGTGAAGCTCGCGCCGGCCTCCGTGCGATAGCTGTATTGCACGGCGTCGAGCTCGATCTCGCCCATCGGCAATGCCGGCGCCACCTCCGTGGAGCCACTGGCCAGACTCCATCGACGATCCATGGCGTGATACCGGTCGAGCGCGGCCTCCAGCCGACGGATGGCGCGCGTCGCCTCCTCACAACGGACAAAATGTGACGTGGCATTCACCCACAACGTCTGCGGCCCGATCATGAACAGGATCGCCGTCGTCACCGATGGCAGCGTGTCGGCGCTCAGAAACCGCGGGAGGAGGAACACCACCAGCGCAATCGCCACGTACCACGAGGACTGCGCCAGAATGGTGCGATCCGTGACGAGATTCTTCGCGGCCACCCGCAACCCAGCGCTCTGCTTCGACGCCCGACTGATATCCGCACGCAGCTCGAGGCCGCGCTGCGCATGCAGCTTGGTTTCCTTGAAGCCTTCGATCAGGTGCGTCACGCGGGTGAGAAATTCCACCTCCCGTGAGCGCTCCTCCCGGTGCAACGTCGACGTAGCGTGACGCATCGACTGCATGAGGACCAGGGCCAGCACCATGCAACTCAACGTCACGGCAAAGGCCAGCAAGGAGAGATACGCGATGTACGCCGTCGCGAACAACACGACGAGCAGCGCCTGCAACGCATTCGAAAGAAGCGCCCCCGAATCCGCAAGGAGCATCGCTTCTGCCGTAACCGCATTGAGGATCTCGCTCTTCCCCGTCGACTCCAGCGCCGGCAACTCCGCGCGTCCGAGTTTTTCGATGAAGCGGGTGCGCAAGGTGTGCACGACCTCGCTCATCATCCGGTTCATGGTGCGCGTACTGAAGCGCAGGCACTGGATGTACAGCAGGAGCGCGAGGATAAAGAGCAGGAGGAGCCGAAAATGCGCTCCCGAGGCAATCGGCGCGGTCGCCGCAGCATTGATGATCGTCAGCAGCGCGGCATTCGACAGACTCGAAAAGACCACCGCAAACAACACCGAACGGCGGACCGCCGTGGACTCCCGCAACACCAGCGTCCAGTAGTTCATCGTTACGGTGGGGGCCCCAGTCGAGATCGTTCGTCTCAGAGAAACGGCGCGATGGCGTTTCTCATCATTCACACAGGCAGACTCAACAATAGTATATTATGCGGACACGACGTACGCGACTCTGGCTCCTCCTGCGTTCCCGATTGCCCGGTGCTGACCGACGCCTATGAGCTGACCCCGCTGCAGCTGGCCATGCTCAGTCATGCGCTCTCTACGCCGGGATCGCTCGCCTACTGCAACCAGTTCGAAGCCGAGCTCTACGGGGACGTCGACAGCACACGGCTGCAGCAGGCATGGCACGCGCTCGTTCAGCGGCATCACATCCTCCGCACCTCGTTTCACTGGCGGGACCTCGACACACCGCTCCAAGCGGTGCGGCCGGAGGCGAGCGTACCATGGCGCACCCTGGATTGGACGGATCGCCCCCCCGCACAGCAGGAGCGCGACTGGGCCGCCCTGGTCGCCGAGGACCGCGCACAGCCGTTCGACTTCGAACGGGCGCCCCTGATGCGGGTGCTTCTGGTCCGTCGGGCCACGAACCGTTGGTCACTGTGCTGGAGCCACCACCACCTGCTTCTTGACGGCTCGTGCCTACGTCCGCTCCTGCAGGAGCTGCTCGCACTCTACGGTCACCCCGAGCGGCCGCTGCCAGACCCACCGCAGTTCGGGGGGTACGTGCGGTGGCGTCGGCAACGGGGACCGCGCACGAGTGAGCAGTACTGGCGCGCCACGCTCGCGGGGATCACCGCCGCCACGCCACTCCCGTGGCGCGAAGGTACGGAAGGGCTCGAGCCGCAGTGGGCGGACCAGACCTGCCACGGGACCTTGGACGCCGCCGCCACCGCGGCGCTGCTCGCGTGGTGTCGCCGCCAGCGCTGCACCGTCGCCGCCGCGCTGGAGGCCGCCTGGGCCGTCGTCCTGTCCCGCTACAGCGGCGAACAGGACGTCGTGTTCGGCCAGACCCTCGCGGGCCGCCCCGCTACCCTGCCGCGCGCCGACGAAATCCTCGGGCCGTTCATCAACACGGTGCCCGTCCGTCATTCGGTCACCCCGACGACCACGGTGGCCGAGTTGGTACGGCACGCGCACCGTGCGCAGGGACTGCGGGAGGCGCATGGCCACGAGGGCCTCACCGACGTGCACCGGTGGAGTGACGTCGCCGCCGGTACGCCGCTGTTTCACAGTGTCTTCCTCGTCCAGAACTACCGCGCCGAAGCCCCCTCGCAGGAGGCCGGCGTGGGGTTCACCATCACCCCGGGCGCACTGTTCGACCGCACCGATGTGCCACTCACGGTGCAGTTCACCCCGGGGCCCTGCTTGGAAATCGAATGCGCCTTCGACTCGAGCCGCCTCGAGCCGGCACTGGTCTCGCGCATTCCCGGCCACCTCACCCAGGTGCTCGCCGCCTTCGTCCGCAACGACGAGACGCCCGTCAGCGCCATTGAGCTCCTCACCGCAGCGGAGCGCGAACAGCTCGACCGCTTCAACGAGACCGATGCGCCGATCGACGTCAACACGACGCTGCTCCCGGCCATTGCCCGATGGTGTCGCACCACCCCCGAGGCCATCGCGTTGCGCCACGGCGCAACGGCCCTCTCGTACGAAGAACTCGATCAGCGCGTTGACCGGCTCGCGCGCACCCTGCGCCAGCGCGTACCGACGATCGGCCGCGACCAGCTCGTGGCCGTCCTCGCGCCGCGCTCGTACCACATGCCGCTCGCCATCCTTGCCGCGTGGCGGTGCGGTGCGGCGTACGTGCCCATCGAGCCATCGTACCCGGCCGACCGCATACGCAGCATCCTCGAGGAAGCGCGCCCGGCGGCGGTATTCGTACAACCGGGTGTGCTGGACCCCGCCCTCGAAGCGGCGCTGCGGGCGCAGTATTGCCTGCTGGACCTGACCCAACACGACGAGGTACGCGAATCACCCGAGGCGTCCGACCCGCTCGGCGCCGGGCTCGAGCCCCCGCGTGGCGCCGACTTGGCGTACGTCATCTTCACGTCAGGGTCCACGGGGCGCCCCAAGGGCGCCATGGTCGAACACACCGGGCTCTGGAACCACATGATCTCCAAGCTCGAGACGCTACACCTCGGGCCCACGGATCGGATCGCCCAGAACGCCTCGCATGCCTTCGACATTTCCGTCTGGCAGTTCTTCGCCGGCCTTTGCGCCGGAGCCACGGTGGTCATCTACGATGAAGGCACGATCCTCGATGCCAGCGGCTTCCTCCCCAGACTGCACGCTGACCGCATCTCGGTCCTCGAGGTCGTTCCCTCATACCTGAGCGTGTTGCTCGATCAGGACGAGACGGTGCCGCTCCCGTTGCTGCGCTGGATGCTCGTAACCGGCGAGGTCGTCAAGCCGCCGCTGCTCGCACAGTGGTTTGCGCGGTACCCGGCCGTACCGGCCGTCAACGCCTATGGTCCGAGCGAAGCGGCCGACGATATCACACTGCATGTGATGACCGCACCACCATCGGGCAGTACCGTCCCGATTGGGCGCGCGATCCGCAACTTCCGCATTTACATCTGCGCGCCGAACGGCACGCGATGCCCCGTCGGCATTCCCGGAGAGCTGTGGGTGTCGGGCCCCGGCGTCGGCCGTGGCTATCTCGGCGACGACGCGCGCACGAGCGCCGCCTTCGGCACCGATCCATTCCGGCCGGGCACCGTCCGCCTCTATCGCACCGGCGATCTGGCCTGCTATGCCGACGATGGCTCGCTGCTCTTCATCGGCCGGCGCGATTATCAGGTAAAGATCCGCGGACACCGCATCGAGCTCGGTGATGTCGAGGCGGCCATGGCCCGCTTGGATGGTGTACGCGACATCGTCGTGGTGGACCGCCGCGATCCGCGTGGGGCCTGGCTCGCCGCCTACGTCACGTCCCACGAGGGCGCACGACTGGATCCCGACGTGCTGCTGCGGCAAACCGCGCAGCTGCTGCCCGCGTACATGGTCCCCACGAGTTGCACGCTGCTCGAGGCCCTCCCGCTCTCACCGAACGGAAAGGTTGATCGAAAGCGCCTGCCCTTCGTGGAGCCGTCTGCCCACGTGGCACCCTCGCGTGCGCCGCGCTCACCGCACGAGCAGCAGCTTGTTGCCATCTGGGAGGAAGTGCTGCGGCACACCCCCATCGGTATCGATGACAACTTCTTTGCCCTCGGTGGCGACTCCCTGCTGGCCATGCAGATCGTCTCGCGCGCCGCGCGCGCTGGGATGGCCCTCACCCCGCGGTTGCTCTTCACCGCCCAGACGATCGCGGAGCTCGCCGACGCGGTAGGCAGCGTGGCGACTGGCCCGTCCGACGCACTGCACCCGCCACAACTCGGGCCGGCGCAATACGAGTTTCTGTCCGCCGTCACCGTGGACGCGCATCACCACGCACAGAGCGTCCTCCTCGAAAGTGATGTGCCGCTCCACGCCGGGGCCGTACGCGCCGCACTCGCCGCCGTGGTCATGCGGCACGAGTCGTTGCGCACGCGCTTCACCCGCCACGGTGACGAATGGCGCGTGGCGGTCACCGATGCGCCAGACTTCCTCTGGCGCACGACGGATGTGCCCGCGCCTGCTTCGCCAGACACCGGACTCTGGCCATGTGACGAGGCGGCCACCTCGCTCATGGCGGCCTTCGACCTGACCAGCGGGCCGCTCTTCGGCGCGCTGCACTGTCGACGGGCCGACGGCGCGGAAGCCCTGCTGCTTGCGGCACATCACCTCGTCGTTGACGGCATGTCGTGGCGGACGCTGCTCCACGACTTCTTCGAGGCACATGGCCGTGACGGGCACGCGACAAGCCCGGACAATGGCTCCCCACTGGCCCCACCACCGCCCACGTACGCGGAATGGGCGAGTCGGCAGCCCGTGGCTGGGCCCGTACACACGCCCGTACACACGCCCGTACACACGCCCGCCGCCGGCCTCGTGCAGGACGAACGACACGTGGTGACGCTGCTCGACAACGATGTCGGCAGGCAGCTTGCGCACGAAGCGCATCGGGTGTGGCGCACCGACCCCACCGATCTTCTCGTCACGGCAGCCGTCACCGCCTTCGCCACGTGGAGTGGTACGGAACAGGTCGCAGTATCGGTAGAATCCCATGGACGCGGCGATGATGGACGCTTCGCCGAGACCGTGGGATGGTTCACCCGGACGGATCGGTTCACCGCAGCATCGGGAGCACCGCCTGCCGGTGACGCCGACGAATGGGCGCGACACATCGCGCGTGCGATGGACAGCCGCGCGCAGGTGACGCACGCGGCCGGGCTCATGCCCGCCGCCACGCTGCAGGTGAACTACCACGGACAGATCGAGCATGTGCTGCCCGTGCCGTGGCGCGTCCGCCCCGACTCCCCCGGTGCGGACCGCAGCCCTCGGCAACCGCGGCTCACGCCGTTCGAGCTCACCGCCCAGACGACCGCGCGCGGTTTCGAACTGCATCTGCAGTTCGACGCGCAGGCGCACGACCCTGAGGCCATGGCGGCGCTGGTGCATGCCATCGGCCGCGCGCTGACTGAGCTGCTGGAAGCCGTGCGCACCCTGCCGCCGCATCTGACGTGGGCGGAGGTGCCCGATGCGCAACTCGGAACCAACGAGCTTCTGACGCTGCACGCGCAGGGAGTGCAGCCCCCCACGGTGGACGACGTGTACCTGCTGTCACCGACGCAGCAGGGGATGCTGTTTCATTCCGTCGAGGACCCATCGACGGCGATGTACGTCAATCAGCTCACCGCCGTGCTCGACGGGGCGCTCGACGTGGAGGCCTTTACCGCGGCGTGGCACGCGGTGGCCCGGCGGCACCCGGCCCTGAGCACCACGTTTCACTGGGACGGGTTGCCACATCCCGTGCAGGTGGTACATCGCCAGGCCACGATCCCACTTGCGTTCGAGGACTGGCACGAGCAGTCCACCACGGAGAGTGAGGAGGCCTGGCGCCTCTGGTGTGAGGAGGATCGCGCCCGCGGATTCGATCTCACCCGGCCGCCGTTGCAGCGCCTCCTCGTTGCGCGCGTGGGGCATGCCACGTTCCGCGTGTGCTGGACGCAACATCATCTGCTGCTCGATGGCTGGAGCGCGGCGGTAGTGCTCGAAGAAGTGCTGCAGGCGTATCTGGGCACGGCCCCGCTGGCGCCGCCACCGAAGCCATACCGACAGGCCGTCTCGTGGCTCGCGGCACAGGATCGCGCACAACATCGCACGTACTGGCAGGGGCGGCTCGCCGACTGGACGCTGCGCACCCCACTGCCCGCCGGGCGCGCCGTGCTCGAAGGACAGACCGGACGTTTCGAGGCGCGTGAGCTGGAGCACGCACTCGACCTGGAGGCCACGCGTTCCCTGCAGCAATGCCTGCTGCATGAGCGCCTCACGCTCAGCACGGTCATGCAGGGCGTCTGGGCCCTTGCCCTCGCGCGAATGACCGGTGAGACGGACGTGCTCTTTGGTGCGGTCGTCAGCGGTCGCCCCACGGCACTCGACGGTGCCGATGCGATGATCGGGGTGTTCATCAACACGATCCCCGTGCGTGTCGCCGTCCCGGATGATTCCTCGGTGAGCGAGTGGCTCCGGGCGCTGCAGTTGCAGCAGGCAGAGTCGGAACCGTTCCAGTATGGCTCGCTGGCCCACATTCAGCAGCTGAGCGGCGCCGGCACCGGCGCCCCGCTCTTCGATACGCTGCTCAATGTGGCGAACTACCGGATCGGCGATGCCCTCCAGAATGCGGACGCCGGGCTGGCGATCAGTCATGTCCACGCCTGGGAGCCCAACAACTACCCGCTCACGCTGGTCGTCACGCCGGGCGAAACGCTGACGCTTACGCTGCTCTACGACGCCGGGCGGTTCGATCCACGCACGGCCGACGCGCTCCTGCACCGCGTGGCGCACCTGATCGTCAGGATCAGTTCGGCGCCAGGAGCGGCCGTGGGTACCGTGTCGTTGCTTACCGCCGGTGAGCAGCAGGCGCTGCTGGCCGCAACCACGGCGACGCCGCAGCCGATGCCGCCCCATGAGACGGTGTGGCAGGCGATCGCAGCGCATGCCCGGTCCGCCCCCGACCGCCTCGCGGTATACAGCACCAGCGCACGACTGTCGTACCGCATGCTGATCGCCGCCGTCGAGGAGCGCGCCACCGTACTGCGCGCCCGGGGCGCCGAACGAAACAGCCGGATACTCGTGGAGCAGTCACGGGACGAGCAATTGCTCGTGACCATGCTCGCCTGTTGGCGCATCGGGGCCGTGTATGTGCCCATGGATCCCGCGTGGCCCGCGGCCCGTCGGACCTTGGTGACCGAGCGCGTGCACGCCGCCGTGCATGTGCGCAACGACACGCTGGATCTCCCGATCGGGTCCACCACGGTCCCCGCGCTCGAGGCATCGAACGGAGACCCGGACGATGGACCGCGACGTGACGCGCTCGCGTACATCATTCACACGTCCGGCTCGACTGGGGTACCCAAAGGCGCCATGCTCGCGCACGACGGGCTCCTCAATCACGTCACGAGCATGATCGAGGAACTCGCGCTCGATCACACGAGTGTCGTGGCCCAGACCGCGTCGCAGGGATTCGACATCTCCCTCTGGCAGCTGTGCGCAGCGCTCGTGGCCGGCGGCACCACGGCCATCTTCGAAGACGCGCTCGTCCTCGATCCGCCCGCCCTCCTCGCCGCCATGCGCGGGGCCGGCGTGACGGTCATGCAATGCGTGCCGTCGTATCTGCGCCTGCTCGTCGACCAACCGGAGCTGCCGCAACTCGATCGCTTGCGCTGGGTGGTATCCATCGGCGAAGCGCTGCCCCCTCGCCTCGTCGAACGGTGGTTCGAGGCCTGCCCGCAGGTCCCGCTGATGAACGCGTACGGCCCGACCGAAGCGTCGGACTCGGTCACGCATCATGTGTTTAACGGGCCACCATCAACACCGGTGGTGCCCCTCGGACACCCCATTCGCAACATGGGGTACTTCCTCGTCGATCCTGCTGGACGCCTCTGTCCACCCGGCGTGATCGGCGAGATCGTACTGACCGGCATCGGCGTGGGTCGAGGATATCTGTTCGACGACGAGCGCACCCTCGCCGCCTTCGCTGACGATCCCTTTGTGCCTGATCGGCGCATCTACCGTACCGGCGATCTCGGGTTGATCGACTTTGACGGGCGGCTCTGCTTCGCCGGACGTCGCGACGGACAAGTGAAGATTCGCGGGCATCGTCTCGAGATCGGCGAAATCGAAGCCGCGCTCGATCGCGTACCGGGGGTGCAGGAAGCGGTCGTGCTCGCGCAGCGCGATGTGCACCCCGGTGCGCACGACGCCACGGTCCTCGAGGCCTTCGTCGTGCCCACCGCAGGGGTCAGCTGGACCCTCGAGGCGCTGACGACCGCGCTACGGCCGCAGCTCTCACGCGCCGCCATGCCAGAGCGGCTACGAGTGATGCCCGCGCTCCCCAAGTTGGCGAGCGGCAAAGTGGATCGGCGCGCGCTCGCCAATCTGGCCCCCTCCACCGAGACCGTCAGCGATGCCGCGGCGGCAATCCGCACAGCCACGGCGGCCAGCACACCCCTCGAGGCGCTTGTGCAGCACGTCTGGCAGACGGTCCTCGGCCACGCATCGGGACTCGACGAGAACTTCTTCGCCACCGGTGGACACAGCCTGCACGCCCTGCAGCTCGCCGGCGCGTTGGCCAAAGCGAGCGGCGTGCGCCTCGACGTGGGCGACATCTTCGCCCTGCCCACGATTCGCGGACAGGCAGCGCTGCTCGAACACGGAGGCGCTGGTGACATCGACCGGGTCATCGATCGGCTCCCCGACGCGGTCGATTACCCGGTCACCCCGGCGCAACAACGCCTCTGGCTGGCCAGTCGGACCAGCGAAGGCGCCCGGGCGCTGCACATGCATGCGCGCTTCCGAATCCATGGGCCTCTGCAGCTGGAGGCGCTGACCCACGCCGTCGCACGCCTCCTCGACCGCCACGAGAGCCTGCGGACCACGTTCATGGTACGTGCCGGCACCCTGCGACAGCGCGTAGCACCACACGGGGCCGTGCACGAGGTGCTCACCATCCACGCGCACCGTGGTGTCGTCGAGGACGCGCTTAGCGCGCCGCTGCCGCTCGATCGGGGGCCACTGCTGCGGCTACATCTGTGGCCGGAGTCATCCGGACGCCACGGGTTGCACCTCGTGCTCCACCACGTGATCGGCGATGCACACTCCGTGCAGGTGCTGGTGCGCGACCTGTTGCACGCCTATCGCGCCATTGGCGCCAACGACGAACCTGACTGGGAACCGCTCGAGGTGCAGGCCCGCGATGTGGCCGCGTGGCTGGCCGGGCGGGCGGCGGCCACCCATGCGGCAGACGAAGCGTACTGGTTGCGTGTACTCCATCCACGACCCACCCCGCTACCGCTCGCGCGTCGTGCGGGGGGCTCCGAGCATCCGCCGCAGGTGGCGCGCCGAACCATCACGATCGATGCCGCCGTGGTCTCACGCCTCCAGCAGACGGCCCGCGCTCAGCACACGACCCTCTTCACGATCCTGAGCACGGCCGTGGCCGTGGCGCTCCACGAGCACACGGGGATGCAGGACATGGTGCTGGGCACGCAGCGGTCACTGCGTCAACACCCGACACTGCACGGACAGATCGGTCTCCTCATCGACAGCATTCCCCTGCGCGTGGCCGTGAAGCCGCACGACACCGCGATCGAGCTCGTACGGCGTGTGAGCCGAGTGGTTCGTGATGCCATCACACACGGCAGCATCGGCTACGACCGAATGATCGACCTGGCGCCGTCCAGCGGCGCACAGTCTGCCGCACCGCTGATCGATGCCGTCGTGCAGTACGTCACGAACGGAGAGCCGGTGCCGGTACCCACCGCCACGACGCTGCAAATCGAAGACGTCACTCCCCCCGTCACGACACTGCCGTATCCGCTCGTGGTGGAGGCAACGGATGGCATCGACGGATCGCTCCAGATAGAGTGCAGCGTGGATAGCACGGTAGAACCTGCCGTGCTCGAGACGCTCGCCTCGCAATTGCCACCGCTGCTCGAGTGGCTGACTGCCCCTGATGCATCGCCCCTCGCGTCGCGACCCAACGCCGCACCGGCTCGACCGACTCGGCCCGCGCGCCCTCGCATTTCGCTGGACCTCACGTGACCACTTTTGTCATCGACGCGGATCGGCCATCGTCCACCGCCGCACCTCCGTTTCCGGGATTTCAGCCGAATGGCGCCTCGGCGGAGCGTGTCGCGCTGGGGCATCCGTGTGCGCCCCCGCCGGCACCTGAGCAGGCCGCGGTGGCACTGCTGCTCGTGCTGTCCCGCTATGCCGCGTCGCCCGCCGTACCGCTGGCGTTGCACGGACGGACGACGCGCTTCACGATCGATCCCGACGCGACGGCCGCAGGGTTGCTGTCGTCGATGGTACAGGCCCTGCAGCAGGTGCGGGTGCCGGATCCTGCGTTTCCGCCGCGTGATCAGGGCCCGCAGCGCGGGCACGTGGGCTTTTCCGTGCGCGACGGCGACGGCCCGGCGGCGTCATGCCCCGATGGCGCGGCGTGTCTGTATTTGCAGGGTGAGGTGCTGCAGCTGGTGGTCGATCCGGCCTGGATCCCCGAGCCGCTCGCTCAGGCGATCGTCCGTCAATTGGGCATAGCGCTCGCGTGGGTCCGCGACCATCCCCACACGCCCGTGAGCACACTCGACATCGTCGCGGGCGAGGATCGGACACGCGTGACCGCGTGGTTCAATGACACCGATCGCGTCAATGGCAGCGACGAGGCCACGCTGCACGGCCTCGTCCTCGAGCAGGCCGCCCGCCATCCCGACGCGACCGCCGTGATTGCCGGTGAGATACGACTGAGCTACGCGGAGCTGGTGGACAGAGCCGGGCATCTCGCGGCGATCCTCCACACCCACTATCGAGTCCGGCCCGGGAGCCGTGTGGGGATCATGGCAGGGCGCACCGAGTCCCTCATCATCGCGTTGCTGGGCATCCTTCGGGCCGGCGCGGTCTATGTGCCCATCAATCCGGGACATCCGCCCGAACTGGTCGACTACATGCTGACCAACGCCGGCGCCGAGGTCCTGCTCGTCGATGCCGAAAGTGTGGCCGGTGCGGGCTTGTTTGGGGGGCAGCTCGCCGTCCTCGAGGTGGAGTTGCACGACGACGGGACGCGCCTCGCCGCGCCCCCCGTGGCAACCGCGAGTGACGATCTCGCCTACGTCATCTACACCTCTGGCTCGACGGGACGCCCCAAGGGAAGCGCGGTGTCACATGGCGCCATCGTCAACACGATCTGCTGGCGACGCCGCTATTACGAGTTTTCCGGTCGTGATGTTGTGCTGCAGGTGCCGTCGGTCGCGTTCGACAGCTCGGTGGCCGACATCTTCACGGCCCTCGCGAGCGGTGCCACGCTCGTGATGATTCCCGAGGAACGCCGGCTCGATGCCCGCTTTGTCCGCGAGCTGTGTGATCGGCACCACGTGACCACGGCGATTCTCACGCCGGGATACTACCGCCTGTTGCTCGAGTCGCTGTCCGGCGCCACCAGCCTGCGCATTCTCACCGTCGCCGGCGAAAGCGTGAGCCCGGCTCTGGTGGATGCCCATGCGCGCATGCTCGCCCACGTGACGCTCGTCAACGAGTACGGGCCCACCGAGGCGGCCGTCTGCACCACGGCAACGCCACTCACGTCTCCCGTTTCGTCAGTGTCGATTGGTACGCCGATCGACAACATGCAGGTCCATATCCTCGATGCGACCGGACGGCTGTGCGGCATCGGGATGCCCGGTGAGCTCTGGCTCACCGGCCGTGGCCTCGCGGACGGCTATGTGAATCAACCGGAGCGTACCGCGGAGCGATTCCGCCAACACCGCATCGACGGGACGGTGCGACGGTTCTACCTGACGGGCGACCGCGGGTGCTGGCGTGCCGACGGCCTGCTCGAGTTCTTCGGTCGAGTGGACCGGCAGGTGAAGATCCGCGGGTTTCGCGTGGAACTCGACGAGATCGATGTGGCCCTCGGTGCCATCCCGGGCGCCCGCCACGGCGCCGTCGTGGCACGGCCCGATGCCGCCGGTGAACTCGAGCTGATCGCCTTCGTCGAGGGCGACGCTCTCTCCCCGGCGAGCGTACGCGAGCACCTCGCCCGCATGCTGCCTCACTACATGGTGCCGGGGGTAGTCCGCGTGCTCCGGGCGCTGCCTCTGACCCCCAATGGCAAGGTCGATCGGGCCGAGCTCCTCGCGATCGAGGAGCATGCCGATCTGGCCCATGGTGACCAGGAGTGCCGGTCGCCGTTCGAACAGCAGCTGCGCCAATTGATGGAAGAGGTCCTGCAGCGCCCAGCGCTGCGCGTGACCGACAACTTCTTCGACGTGGGGGGCAACTCGCTGCGGGCCATGGAGCTGACCACACGCCTGTGGAAGGACCTGCGGGTAGTCCTGCAGATCGGGGATCTGTACGAGTGGCCGACGGTGCGGCAACTCGCCACGTTTCTAGAAGGCACACTTCCATCGCCCTGACGTTGCGTATCGCCCGGCGCCCGACAAGCACCCCTGCATGTAGTGGTGCTGGCCCATCCCTTCTTCGCTCCTCTCGCGCATGATCGCTCCCTCCTCATCTCGCACCTACGACCTCGTCATCTGCGGCGGCGGCCTGGCTGGTCTCGGGCTCGCTCGGCAACTGCGCCTGAGCGGCAATGCCCTCTCCATTCTCGTGCTGGATCCGATTGAACGGCCGCTCCCCCATGCCGGCTTCAAGATCGGCGAGTCGACGGTAGAGATCGGGGCGTACTACTACCATCACACGCTGCAGATGTACGACTATCTCGAGTCCGCCCATCTCGAGAAGCTCGGCCTGCGCTACTTCTTTGGCAGCACTGGTGACTTTGCCTCGCGCCCGGAATACGGGGCACGACGCTTCCTGCCGGCCAAGTCCTATCAGATCGATCGCGGGACCTTCGAGACCCGGCTGCGCGAGCTCGTCGTCGACGACCGTGTCGATCTCGTGGAGGGGGCGCGCGTGCGCGATATCGACATCGACGAGCAGGAGGATCAGCCCCACACCGTGCACTGGATCGATGCCAACGGGATCGAACATCAGACGCGCGCGCGCTGGGTCGTCGATGCCATGGGCCGCCGTCGATATCTCCAGAGCCGGCTGGGACACATGAAGAAGGCCCCGCGGCCGCGAAACTCCGTCTGGTGGCGCGTGAAGGGCAAGGTGTCCGTCAACGACTGGGTGCCGCGCAGCAACGTGGAATGGCACCAGCGCGCAGAAGACGACCGGTGGCAGTCCACCTGCCACCTCATGGGTGAGGGCTACTGGGTCTGGATCATTCCGCTCGCCCCGGACAACACCAGCATCGGCATCGTGGCGCTCGACGACGTGCACCCGTACCACAGCTACGGTCCCACGCCGGAAAAGGCCATGGAGTGGCTCCGCACCCATGAGCCCGATCTCGCACGCGCCATGGAAGGGCATGACGTGATCGACTTCGGCCGCCTCAAGAGCTACAGCCATTCCTCCACCCGCGTCATCTCCGGGAAGCGGTGGGCCTGTACCGGCGTCTCCGGGGTCTTCGCCGATCCCTACTACTCCGTCGGTACCAATATCATTGCGTACAGCAATGGCTTCATTCAGCGCCTCATCGAGAAGGATCAGGCCGGAGAGCCGCTCGAGGAGTACGCCGAGTACGCCAATCGCTACGTGCTCACGCTCAACGATGCGATCACCGAGAACATCAGTCGCGGCATGCGCAATCTGCGCGTGGGCCCGGTGACCGCGCTCAAGACGATCTGGGACTACTACATCGGGTGGGGGACCTCCGACCCGCAGTACTACCACGAACTCTATCTTGATCCGGCGCTCGCCCGGGCGATCAGTGGCCTGGTGTCACGTGTCGTGGTCACACAGGCGCGTATGCTCGCGCTGTTCGAGACGTGGGGACAGCACACGTCCCAGCGGCGCGTCCAGTTCGGCTACATCGATTACATCGATGATCTGCCCACGCTCAAGGCCATGCACCTGCGCACCCTGCCGCACCGTTCGCCCACCACCGTGCGCGAGCAACTCGCTTACATGCGCGACGCGGTCGACCGTATCGAAGAAGTGGCCCAGATCATTTTCCGGATGGCCGTGCGTGACGTGCATCCGGACGAGTATCCGCGCATCGCGTCCTCGTGGATCAACATCGAGGCGATCGGACTCGACCCGTCACAGTGGGAGTCGGCGGGCCTCTTCCGGCCGCGAAGCCAACCGCGGGATTTCTCGGCCCATGAAGCCGAGTTCAGTCGATTGTTTCGCTGGACCGAGGAGGAGGCGTCGGCGCTGGCAGCAGCGTCGTCCTGATGTCCTCCAGCAGCGCGTCGCGACAGGCCGCCAGAAAGAAGTGATCGCCGTCGAACAGACGCATACGGAAGCTGGCCGCGGTGTGCAGTTGCCACCCGGCCAGCAGCTCCGCGGGGACATCGGTGTCGTCGGTACCACCGTAGACCGTGACTGGCCACGGCATCGCCACCGGGTGCTGCGGCACGTATCGCTCACAGGCCGCAAAGTCCGCGCGGAGCGTGGGCAGGAGCAACGCCATCAACTCGGGATGGCGCAGCACGGCGTCGGGAGTGCCGTTCAGCTTGCGAATCTCCTCAAGAAATTCGTCGTCAGGGAGCTGATGAATCGGCGCCCACCGGCGTGTGAACTGAGGCGGCAAATAGGACGACAGGAAGAGATGGCGGGGCGGCGAGGCCCGTATCGCTGACAACTGCTGCAGCAGTTCGTAGGCGAACAACGCTCCCATACTGTGCCCGAAAACCGCGTACGGCAGGTCGAGCAGAGGGAGCAGCTCCAGCGCCAGCTCACGCGCCAGCTCCCGCAAATCGGTCAGTGGCGGCTCGTTGAACCGCTCCTCCCGACCCGGCGGTTGGATGGCGTGCACCGCGATCGACTCGGGCAGGCCAGCCCCCCAGGTGCGATAGACACTGGCTCCACCACCCGCGTACGGAAGACAGAACAGGCGGCACGACACCGCGCCTTGGGTGCGAGCTGGAAGAATCCAACGGGACCGGCGACGATCGCCGGCGCCGGGCACATCCATCACGCGCACGCCGGCCCCTTGGCCAACGCCTCACGGAAGTGCGCTTCCGCCTTGGCGGGATCAAGATCCAGAAACGTCCCCCCCGACTCGAAGTGCATCACGAAGACCCGGCCCAGGGCGTACGTCGCGGCCGCGGCCATCCCCGGCAGCACCAGCAGCCCTGCCACCGTTCCCACCCCCGGCAGCAGCTTGATCAGGCTGCCCATGCCGCCGGCGAGACTGCGCTCGAGTACCGTGGCCATCAAGGTGGCCGCGACCGACTTCGCCGCATCGCGATTGAAGGCGACGCCATAGTGGGCGGCCAGCGCCGTCATCATGTGCAGCTGCACCGTGGCAACGCTCGCCAGATCCACTCCGGGCAACGGGACAAGCCCGGCGCCCGCAGCCCACGGCATATGCCGCCGGACGATCTGCATCGCCGCGTCCGTCTGTGGGCGCGACGGCGACGGCACACCATCACTCGCCGGCAACGCCTCCGCTGACTCGGGAGCGGTCGGTTCCGCGATCACGACCGGAGCGGCCTCTGGAACCGCCCCCTCAATGAACGCATCAGCGTCGAGTCGACCCGACGTCTTCGACGCGCGGGGCTTCTTTACAGCGCGAGTGATTGGCATGGCGACGAAGGAATGACCGGTTCAGGAAGAGAGGGCAGCCAGCACCGCGCGCAGCTCCGAGATGGCCTTGGCGTTGGCCGGTCGGTACTCGGCTACGCTCAGGCCACGTCCGAAGGCACTGCTGAATACGCTGCGGTGGCCGATCGACGGGGCGAGCATCGTCAGCTGGGGATACTCGGCGACCATGGCACGTGTGTCGGCATTGTCCTGGCCGCTGCTTTTTGCCCGGTTGAGCACGACCAGCACACGAAAGGGATGCAGTGCCTGCGCCTCCTCGATGACCTCCACGACGTCATCGATCGCCCACAACTCCACCGACTCCGGAGCCACGGGCAACACCAGCACATCCGTCACCAGCAGGGCCGAGCGCAGCGCGCTGGAATCCTTCCCCCCGACATCGATGACCAGGTCCTGATACTTCGGCCGAAGCAGACCGACCTGTTGACGCAGCGTCCGGGCGTCCTCGAGCACGATGCAGGGCACCGGGGGTTCCTGACCAGACTCACCGCGAACCGCAATCGCCTTGCTGACGCTGGTCTGGCGTGGATCGCCGTCGATCAACAGCGTGTCGACGCCGGCTCGGATGCGCTCCACGGCGACGTTGAGCGCGAGCATGCTCTTGCCAACGCCGCCCTTGGTATGGCCGAACGTGAGGATCATGGGCTGGGGAGCGAGGACCGTCGTCGCGCCACTCGGCGTGGCGACTGCGGAAAGCTGCTACCAACGCTCTCCGTGCACAACGGCTGAGTACGTCTGCCCCGCCATCGCGGCCGTCACCGACTCACGGATGCAATTCGCGGAGCCGCTTGCTCCACTCGTCGAGCATCATCCGCTCGGCCGTCGTGAGGCTCTCCAGCCCCTCGGCGGCAATCTTGTCGAGCACCGCGTCGAGGGCCGTGCCGGCCACCGGCGTCGCCACAGTGGCGGGCGCCGACTGCGGCGTGGGCGCCGGCCGCACGCGCGCCATGGCCGCCTTGCTCTGCGCCACGATCTCGTCGCTGTCGCGCTCACGAGGACGGCTCGTCTTGGGCACCGCACGCGGTGGCTCATCACCGTAATCCGGCGCCGGCGTGACGCGACGACGGAACCGATCGAGGCTCCCCGCACCGGGCGCGCGGAGGTACACCCACCCCGCCACCATCCCGCCAAAGTGCGCCGCATACGCGGTACCACCCGCGCTGCCACTATCGAGCACCGTCATCGTGATGTTGATGAGCGCCATGAAGGCCACCAGCCACTTCACCTTCATCGGCACCACACCGAAGAACAGCACTTCGTCGTCGGGCCAGCGGCTCGCGTACGCCACGGCCACGCCGAGGATGGCCGCCGATGCCCCGATCAGAATGCCGCCATTCCGCTGGAACATGTAGTGGAAAGCCCAGCCTCCGAGCCCGCACCACAGATAATACCAGGTGAACGTGCCCGCGCCCCAGCTGCGCTCCACGCGCGGACCGAACAGCCACAGCGTCCACAGGTTGAGCAGCAGGTGCATGAGGCCACCGTGCACAAACATGTACGTGGCGATCGTCCACATCGACCCCGACGCCATATCGCCGGCCGCATAGCCGAACCAGTTGGCCATGTTCGCGTCGCCCACCAGCGTGGCCTGCACGAAATACACGGCCACGCACAGCCCGATCAGCCAGTATACGGCGCTCGGGCTACGCGAAGTCTCGAATTCGTCGTAGGTGACGTAATTCATCTGGAATCAACGAGGGCGGGGCAGCTGGCGATCCAGCAGATGCGCGACTTACTGGCGATCCCGTCGCCGGGCGAGGGCGAGCCGCACGATCTGCTCGCACAGCGCAGGAAAGCTAATCCCCGCAGCCGCAGCGGCCTGTGGGATGAGACTGGTGGGCGTCATGCCCGGCAACGTGTTGGCTTCCAGACACCACGGCTGACCGGCAGGGTCCAAGCGGAAATCGATCCGCGCGTACCCGCCCAGCTTGAGCGCCGCAAACGCCTTGGTGGCGTGCTCGGCCAGTCGTTGCTCGACGTCCGGCGATAGTTCGGCCACAAACTCCTTGGCCATCCCCGGCGTGTACTTGCACTCGTAGTCGTACAGCTCCTTGACCGGCTGGATCTCGATCGTGGGCAGCACCCGGTCCCCCAGGATACCCACCGTCAGCTCCTGCCCCGCTACGAACCGCTCGATCATCACTTCGTCATCGTACCGGAACGCCTCGGTCACCGCTGCCGCCAGCGCGCCCGGCTCGCGAACGATGCTGAGCCCCACCGTGCTCCCCTGCTTGGAGGGCTTCACCACCACCGGCCACGCGAGGGCGCGCCCCACCTCGTGAGGGTCGAGGGTGGTCACGTCGGTCGGCGCCATGAGCCAGTCCGCGGTCGACACCCCGGCCGCCCGCAGCACCACCTTGCTGAGGTGCTTGTCCATCGCGAGTGCGCTCGCCAGATGCCCGCTGCCGGTATACGGCACCCCCGCCATATCGAGGAGTGCCTGCACGGTGCCGTCCTCCCCCTGCCCGCCATGCAGCGCGAGAAAAACGCAGTCCGCCTCGGTCACTTCCGGCAGGGTGCCCAGCGTGGGCGACAGCGACCGACTGGCCAGCCCCTCCAGTGCATCGAGGCTGGGGGGCGCACTGCCCACGCCCGCCGCCAGCAGCATCCGCTCCGTCTCGCGCGTAAGCACCCCCTCGGCCGGATCGAGGCAGATCACCTCGTGGCCACGCTCGCGGAGCGCGACGGCAATGCGGAGGCCGCTCGACAGGGAGACATCGCGCTCGGCGGAGACGCCGCCAAGAAGCACCGTGATTCGCAGTGGGCTGGGCATGCTGCAAACTACAGGTGGCGGCGTGCAGGAACCACAGTCCGAACAGATGAGTGTCCGGCCGTGCATCGCCGCCAGACGTCGCAGGGCGGTGACCAATCTGGCCGCTCGGGGGTTGAACTCCGGAGTACAACGGCGCAGCGTGCAACGCCGCGGAGTACCGCGCCGCGGCGTGCGGCTCCGCTTTCACCGTGGGTGGATCCACGGAGGTCCCCAATGCCCGCCAGTGCCACCGCCAGATTCGCGGCGCTTGCCATGATGGTCGTCCTGGTTCTCGCTGCCTGCGGCAACCCGTTCGGGAGCGACGCGGAGCCCTCGCCTGAGCAGGGAATCGACGCCGGAGCACTCCGGGTGAGCGTGGACCGGTCCGCCCGGACGCTGACACTGCGCAACACCACGGAGTTCGTGGTGGGGTACATGATCGTGGATAGCGAGATGGCCACGATCGCACTCTTCCCGCCGTGCGGCACGACGTGCCTCCGGCTCATGCAGGGCGACAGCGTCGTGGTGCCCTATTCGGCGATCGGCGGCTACACCGCCAACTCCAGGCGCGCCAATGTGCTGTGGTTCAAGTACCAGCGTGGCACCGACGGCACACTCGTGCCGATCGAAGGGATGAACGTCGTGGAGGTCGCGCTCTGATGAGGTGTGCGGCGCGCCTGTCGGCGCGGCCACACCTTACCGATGCATGAGGTACTCGAGCACGTCGAACCGGGTCACGATCCCCTGCACCACGCTGTCCTTGCGCATCAGTACGGCACGATTGCTCTTCGACAACAGCTTCGCCACGCTCTCCACCGGGGTATCCGCCTCCACCACCGGGAACGGCTGATCCATCACATCGCTCACCGACTTGTCGAGCGCTTTCGGGTCGGCCAGCGACTCCGTGGTGAGCCGCGACTCCGCCACGCTCCCCACGCACACCGCCCCGTCCATCACCGGAACCTGACTCACGTCGTGCAGCGCCATGAGACGAATGGCCTGCCGCACCGTGGCCCCGGTGGTGACACTCACGATGGCAGGGGCGCTCGCATCCTTCTTGCCCAGCACGCTCTCGATGCTCGTGTGCGGCGAGTCGAGCAGCTGGTTCTCGCGCATCCACTCGTCGTTGAACACCTTGCTGAGATACCGCTCGCCGGTGTCGCAGAGAAAGGTGACCACCATTGCGTTCGGGTCATCGAGGCGACGCGCCACGGTCAGCGCGGCATGGGCGATCATTCCCGCACTGCCCCCCACGAAGATCCCCTCTTCTCGTGTCAGCCGGCGCGCCATGGTGAACGCGTCCTTGTCGCCCACCGAGATGAACTCGTCGATGATGTCCATGTCGAGTGTGGCCGGTACACAGTCCTGCCCCACACCCTCCACCTTGTACGGCGCACCCGTGGGGTGGCCCTCGCCCTTCGTGCGCCACAACTCTGCCAGCACGCTCCCCTGCGGATCGGCGGCGATGATCTTGATGTTGGGGTTCTTGCTCTTGAGATAGCGCGCCACGCCACTGATCGTGCCGCCGGTACCCGCGCCAGCCACGAAGTGCGTGATGCGCCCGCCGGTCTGCTCCCACAGCTCAGGCCCCGTCGTGGCCACGTGCGCCGCCGGATTGGCCGGATTCTCGAACTGCCCGGCCAGCACCGCGCCCGGCGTTTCGCGCACGATGCGCTTGGCCATTTGCACGTAGTTCTGCGGATGATCGGGCGGCACAGCGGTGGGGGTGATGATCACCTCAGCCCCGAACGCCTTCAGCAAACGCACCTTCTCCTGACTCATCTTGTCCGGCATGGTGAAGATGCAGCGGTACCCCTTGAGCGCCGCCGCGATCGCCAGCCCCACGCCCGTGTTGCCGCTCGTGGCCTCCACAATGACACCACCCGGCTTGAGCGTGCCGGCCGCTTCATGCGCCTCGATCATCGGCATGCCGATGCGGTCCTTCACGCTACCGCCCGGATTGAAGAAGTCCGCCTTGCCGTAGAACGGCGTACGGATCCCCTTCGCCACGCGGCTCAGGCGGATCAGCGGCGTCCAGCCGATCGTGTCGAGGACGCTGTCGTAGGGCGCGCGGTGCCGCAGCTGTTCAACAGGCACGGCGGTGGCAATGGGCATGGTCGTCACGTCGGTGGGGAGCGAGGTGGCCATCGTGGGTGTCATGGGTGTATGCTGAAATGTATACCGCGACCCACCCCTTCGATGCGCTCTCATTCGCCGCGCGACATCACGTCGACCACCCGTCTCACCGCCGCGCTCACCGTGGCGGCCATCCTGCTAGCGGGGTGCACGTCCGACGGCACCACCGGCCCCGGGCCCACGCCCACCGCCGTGCGGGTGGAAACGGGGAACAGTCAAACCGGCGTGGCCGGTGCGACGTTGCCCACCCCGCTGAGCGTGGTGGTCACCGACCGAGACGGCGCCCCCGTACGCAGTCGACGCGTGGATTGGGACGTGGGCGCCGGTTCGGGCTCCGTGGCTTCCACCAGCAGCACCACTGACGCCCGCGGCGTGGCCAGCACCACGTGGACGCTCGGTACCACCGCCGGCACCGCACGGGTCACCGCGCAGGTGAATGGCGTCTCGCCGGCCACCTTTACCGCCACGGTGCTCCCCGGTCCCCCCGCCGCGGTGGTCGCCCTTCCCGGGTCCGCATTCCTGGGCGTCGGCGACACGCTCCGCGTGCGCGCCACCGTGCGCGATCAGTTCGGAAACGAAGTTGTTGGGCAGAGCGTCGACTTCTCCTCGCTCGATGGCGGCACCGCCTCGGTCAACAGCGGGGGGCTTGTGACGGCGCTCGCCCCCGGCAACGCGCGCATCGTGACGAGCACCGCCGGACGTGCGGACACGGTGCTCGTGACCATCGGGGCCGCCGGTACCGCGCCCTGCGGCCCGGTACCGGTGCAGCAGCCTGCGCTCGGACAGCTGATCGATCCCACCGCCACGGGAACCAGCGCCCTCACCACCTGTGTCGCCGCACCACTCACCGGCTCGGCCGAGTTCGCACTCGCCCTCATTTCCACCAGCACCAGCTTCGGCAACACCACCGTTGCGGACGTCCTGGGTATCGGCACCAACGGGCCGGTCACGAGCGCCCTGCTGTCGCCAGCGATGGTCTTCCCCGCCGCCGAGCTGCCCGACGTGCAGACGACTAACGCGACCCTCACGCCCCACCAGCAGTTCGAACATCGCCTGCGCGAGACCGAACGCCGCGAGCTCGGGGCACTCCTCGACGGCGCGCGCGACACCTTCGGCGCCGCCGCGCAGCCGCAGCGCACGCAACGCGCGGTCGACGTGACAACGCCGCGGACGTCGCTCACCGCCGTCACGGTGGGCGACGAGGTCAAGCTCAACGCCAATGCCAACGTGGCCTGCACCAACGCCGACACCCGCACGGGACGCGTGGCAGCGGTCGGGACCAACGCGATCATCGTGAGCGACAAGGAGAACCCGTCGGGCGGCTATACCGACGCGGAGTTTGCCACGGTCCTCGCCACCTTCGACACCCTCGTCTACCCGCTCGACACCACCGCCTTCGGAGCCCCCAGCAACATCTCGAAGTATGGCAAGATCATTCTGTTCTACACGCGGGCGGTGAACCAGCTCACCCCCGCCAACGCCAGCTTCACGATCGGCGGCTTCTTCTTCGCGCGCGACCTGTATCCCAAGACCGCGCGCAACGGGCTCGCCGCGTGCACCGCGTCGAACGAAAACGAGATGTTCTACCTGCTCGTGCCCGATCCCACCGGCACGATCAACGGCAACCGCCGCGAAAAGGCCGAGGTGACACGCCTCAACCTCACCACGATTGCCCACGAGCTGCAGCACCTCATCAACGCGTCGCGCCGCCTCTACGTCAACACCGGTGCCCAGACCAACGAGACGGTGTGGCTCGACGAGGGGTTGTCGCATCTGGCCGAGGAGCAGCTGTACTTCCGCATCGCCAACTACACGTCGCGGCAGAACCTCGTGCTCACCGATGTGAATGGTACGCGTGCCACCGACTTCACCACGTACGCGTCACAGAACTTCTCGCGCTTTTACAATTTCCTGATCAGCACGGAAACCAACTCGCCGTACGCTCCCAACGACTCGCTCGCCACGCGAGGCGCGATCTGGAACTTCCTGCGCTTCGCCGCGGCGCGGCAAGGCGCGAACGGCGAGGCGGCATTCCTGCGGCAGCTCGTCAACTCACGCGTGACCGGCGTGGAGAACCTGCAGCAGGTCCTCTCCGGTGGGGCCTTTGCCGACTACCTGCGCGACTGGTCCGTGTCGGTCATCGCCGACGACTACAGCGCGGCCACGCGCGACGGCCTCGGACCACGCTATACGAATCCCGCCTGGAACTTCCGCAGTATCTATCCGGGGCTGCGCCTCGCCGGGGGGGCGGCGCTGGGCGTCTATCCCGTGCAGACGCGATCGCTGCTCAGCAACGTGCCGCAGCGCATCACCCTCGCCGGCGGCACCAGCAGCTTCGTGCGCTTCTCCGTGCCGGCCGGCCAGCGCGCGCTCATCTCGCTGTCGAGCAACGGCGCGCTGCCGCCGGGAACGCTACGCTACGGGCTGGTGCGGCTGCGCTGAGGTGGTGAACTCACGACTGAACACTTGTTCTGACCACTGAAAACTCCCCGGGACATCGCGTGATCCCCGGGGAGTTTTCAGTGGACAGTGACAGTTCTCAGTTGTCAGTCTCGCTCACTTCGCCTTGAGCCGGATCTCATAGAGCTTCGGCCACAGCTTGCCCGTCACGTGGATCCGGTCGGTGGCCGCATCGTAGGCAATGCCGTTCAGCACGTCTTCCTTGCCCGTCCGATCGAGCGACGGGAGAATGCCGGTGAGATCGATCCACCCCGTCACGGTACCGGTGTTGGGGTCAATCCGTGCGATCGAATCCTTCTGCCACACGTTGGCCCAGATCTCGCCTTTCACCCATTCCAGCTCGTTGAGCTGCGACACCGGATTGCCCCGCTCGGTCACCGTCACCGCACGCTGTGCCGCGAAGGTCTTG
>NZ_JBIJCN010000044.1:0-26847 GCF_044344655.1 Gemmatimonas sp. | reverse complement strand
CTCGGTCTCGTTCTGAGGGGCAGATCGCCCCGTTTCACGTGAAACGCCCGGGACATGGCGTGGTACTGCTGGTCCTCCGTGCCTCTTTCTTTTTCACCGGGAGAACCGCCACTTCGTTCCCACGCTGACCATTACGGTGTTGGTGCCGGCGCTGATAGGCGCCGACGCCGAGGATTCGTCTACCTTCATGGCCGCCATGGCCAAACGGGGCATGGGTTGCGGCTGCTCGAACTCATGGATGGTGAGTTCGAGCAGCTCCACCACTTGGCCGCCGGCGGCCTTGGCGGCGACGTCGGCCTGGCGGCGCGCGGATGCCACGGCCAGGGCCAGTGCCGCGTCCTGCGCCTTGGCGCGGTCTTTCACGAGGAAGTCCAGTCCGGCAACCCGGTTGGCGCCGTTGGTGAGCCCCGCGTCGATAATCTGCCCGGCCAGTTCGAGCTTCTCGGTCTCCACCTGCACGATATTGCTGACTTGGTAGCCGTCGATCACGACGCGCCGCAGTTTGTCGTCGTAGCGCTGGATGGGCTGCACGCTGTAGTCGATGGTCTGAATATTGGCGGCTGGTATTCCCAGTTTACGAATGGACTCAAGGATGGCCGCCTGCTTGCGGTTGTTGTCCTGTGCGGCCGCTGCCGAGGTCTTGGCCTGTGTCTCCAAGCCCACCTGCACCCGAGCCCGGTCGGGTGCAACCTGCACCTCGCCGCGGCCTGTTACGAGGATGGTGGACGGTGCTGCCGGCGTCTGCTGTGCCAATGCCGGCTGACCGAATGCCAGGCTCATCCCTAGGGCCCCCATGGCGCTCACCAACGAACGGTGGCGTACCCGACGGCTGGACGGGTTTGCGGAAGAGTTCGGCATCGTATCGCGCATCGTATCGCGCATCGTATCGCGCATCGTATCGCTCCTGGCCGTTGGGCTCGATTGGTGGTGAGGGAACTCAATGCTACCAGTCGAGACCCCGCCGCGTCACCAATGTTCGGAGGTTCCACGACGTCACCTTCCTATAAATGATTGTTTGGTCACGAACGCCGGCATCGACAGGCTGGCTCGCCGAGGCTCGCCGAGGCTCGCTCGGCGACCGGCGAGCAGCCCCGACCGGACCAAAACGGCCCCGTCAGGACACGCTTGTGGGAGAGACCGAGGGATCGATTTTCGGAGAAAAAACCGCAACAATCACATACTTTACTACACATCAATAGAACACTATAGGAACACCTTAGAAGCACTATACTGTCAAGGAAAAAATGCGGCGCCGAGGGCCAAAGGCCCGCCGGCGCCCATACCACCACCAGTTCGCTCCACAACTATATAAAGGAACACTCCCGTCTCTGGTCACCGCTCACCCGCTGGGTGCATCACCGCGCACGGCGATCCGCGCTGACCGCTCCCGCTCTTCCTCTCAGCTCCTGTTCTCACCGCGCTCCATCTCACCTCGCCGCCGGCGCAGTTCGAGCAGGAGGTTCTGCAGGTCTGCCGGACTGATCCCCGGGATTGCACTCGCCTGCGCCAGCGTGCTCGGCCGCAGGCGCGTGAGCTTCTGGCGCGCTTCAATGGAGATTGTGAGCATCGCCTCGTAGTCGAGCCACTCGGGGAGCGGCACGCCCCCTTGAGCGGTGAGGCGGGCGGCCCGGTAGCGCTCCTTCTCGAAGTAGCCGGCGTACTTGATCTCAAGCTCTGCGCCCACCACGGCGTCGCGTGGCAGATCATGTCCCACCTCGGCGGCCTCGAACAGCGACTGGAGCGAGATGTCCTGACGCCGCGTGAGCTCGACGGCGCGCACGGCATGCAGCAGCGGCCGTGAACCGGCGGCCACCAGGACCGGATCGGCCACCTGCGGCGGCATACTGGTGTCTTCCGCCAGACGGATGGCGCGACGCACCGCTTCGAGGCGCGCCTCCATCAGTACCACTTCGTCATCGCGCAGCAGGCCGGCGCTCTGGGCGATCGGCCCGAGCCGCGCGAGCGCATTGTCTTGACGCACCGTTAGGCGGAACTCGCTGCGCGACGTGAACAGGCGATACGGTTCGTCCACGCCGCGCGTGACGAGATCGTTGATCAGCACACCCACGTAACTCGTCTCGCGCCCGAGCACGATGGCGTCGCGCTCCTGCGTGTATCGCCCCGCATTGAGCCCCGCGATCACGCCCTGCCCCGCAGCCTCTTCGTAGCCGGTGGTGCCGTTCACCTGTCCGGCGAAGAACAGGCCATCAATGGCGCGCGAGGCGAGTGATGCGTCGAGCTGCGTGGGCGGATAGTAGTCATACTCGATCGCGTACCCCGCGCGCGTCATACGCACCGCTTCGAGCCCCGGCACGCTCTGCAGCACGCGCAGCTGCACCGGCGCGGGGAGGCTCGTGGAGAGGCCGTTCACATACAACTCCGTGGTGTCGTGCCCCTCCGGCTCGAGAAAGAGCTGGTGCCGTGTTTTGTCGGGGAACTTCACGACCTTGTCTTCGACACTCGGGCAATAGCGTGGTCCGCGCGACGCGATCGCCCCACCGTACATTGCCGACTCGTTGAGGTGATCGGCGATGAGGTGGGTGCCCTCCTCCTCGAGGAAGGTGATCCAGCAGGGCAGCTGCGCCGGGTGTCGCGTGTGCGCCCCGTATGCCGTATGCTGCACGCGCGGCGTGGTCCAGAAGTGCGACCAGGAATAATCGAACGCGTCGATCTCGCTGCCCTGCACTTCGAGACGCGCCGTGTCCACGCTGCGTCCGTCGATGCGCGGCGGGGTGCCGGTCTTGAAGCGATCGGTGATGAGCCCCACTGCGTCGAGCTGTTCGCCGAGATGCATGCTGGCCGCTTCGCCGGCCCGTCCGCCGCTGATGCGCGTGCTCGTGCCGATGTGCATCGTGCCGCGTCCGAAGGTGCCGGTGGTGAGCACCACCGCACGTGCGCCAAAGCGTCGCCCTTCGACCGTTTCCACCCCTGCAACGCGACGGGTGCCGGCGTGGGCGCCCTCGTCGAACAGCAACCGCGCGACCATGCCCTGCATGGTGTGCAGGGTGGGATGCGCCTCGAGCAGCGTGCGCACGGCTCGCCGATAGAGACCGCGATCGCATTGCGCGCGTGGCGCCCACACCGCGGGGCCCTTGCCGCGGTTGAGCATGCGAAACTGCAGGCTCGCCAGATCGGTGGCCCGGGCGATGATACCGCCAAGTGCGTCGACTTCGCGGACCACCGTGCCCTTGGCCACGCCACCGATGGCGGGGTTGCAGGAGAGCTGACCGATCTGCTCGAGCGCACCCGTAATCAGCGCGACCCGCGCCCCGCTGCGCGCCGCCGCGACCGCCGCCTCCGTGCCCGCGTGTCCGCCGCCCACCACGATCACGTCGAAGGTGGATTCGAGGGCGGCGCTGGCGGGAGAAAAAATGCGGTCGGTCATGCAGGGGAACTTAAGAGGCAGGAGAACGAGCGCGGAGGCGTTACCTTACCGGTATGCCACTGACTCTTTCATCCGACGCCCCGTCCCTCCTGATCCGCAAGAGCGCCTTCGAGCGAGTGGGCCTGTCGCGCGCACAGTTCGACGACGCACTCAACCTCACCGCCGACGAATTCCGGCTCGAGGGGGGACTGATCGTGATCGGCCCGCTCGTCGGCGAAGACACCCTGACCGACCTCATTGCGCAGCTCGAGGAGCACGGCCTCGTGTACTACGACGACTTCTTCGAGTTGAGCGGCAACTGGCCCGAGTGGCTCACGTTGTTCGCGATGGACGCCCGGGGCTGACGTCCCCGCGGGTGCCGGCGCCGCGGCGACGGCGCCGATGCGCCGCCATCCACGCATCGGTGCGACGGTGCAATCCCTGCCAGCCGCAGGCGATGCACCAGCTGTGGCGATAGCGTCGGCCGATAACGCGGCGCCATCCCGTGCGCTCCACCGACAGGGTCTCGCCGTCGCACAGGGGGCAGTGATGGCCCTCGGGCAACATGCCGAAGTACACCCTCGTGAGCAGCACGAACATGGCGAGCTGGAGCCCACCGATCACGGCGATGAAGATCCAGGCGTCCGGCAAACACGACGGGAACGCTGCGGGACACGACATCATAGGGCCGGGACGTCGACGTGGGCTGCGAGGAAGGAGGCGGCGCGCCACTCCCCGTAGTACCACGGCTTCCACGGCCGCGAGTACGACGTGAACCCCACATGCCCGCCGCGGACGGGAAACTCCACCTCCACGCAGGGCGCCCCCGCGACCTGCGCGCGCACGCGGTCCAGTACGGGAGGGGGGAGGAACGGATCGTCCACGGCGTTGAGCAGCAGGGTGGGAAGGCGAATGGACGACAGATACGGCAGCGAGCTGGCGCGTGCGTAGTAATCCGCCGCATCGCGAAACCCGTGCAGCGGCGCCGTAAAGGCGTCGTCGAACTCCCAGAGGGTACGGGCCCTCTGGACGGTACGCAGCGGCGCGAGCTCCGGATGCCGGTCGATTTTCCCCAGCGCCTTGGGAATGAGCGACTTGAGGAAGAACTTCTCGTATACCGCGCCGAAGCCGCGGCCGATATACCGCGACGCCTCCGCCAGATCGTAGGGGACCGACATGGCCACCGCCGCCTTCACCTGAGGTGGCAGGGTGCCCGACTGCTCACCGAGCAGCTTACAGAGCACGTTGCCGCCGAGGCTCACGCCCATGAGGCCGAGTGGCGCAGAGGGAAAGGCCGCGGCGAGCTGCTGCACCACCCAGAGCGGGTCGCTCGTTTCCCCGGAGTGGTAGCTCCGGGGAAGCCGGTTTGGCCTTGATCCGCAGGTGCGGAAGAGAAGCAGGTCGGCGGCCCACCCCCGGTCCTGAGCCTCCCGGAACATGGCCCGCGCATAGTGCGAGTGCAGGCCCCCTTCAAGTCCGTGGAGGAGGAGCAGCCGCGGACTGGTGGGCCCCTGCCTGCCGTCGAGCCGCGCCAGCTCGACGAAGTCGCCGTCTGGGGTGTCCCACTGCTCGAGCCGCACCGGGACCTGCGGTTCGCGACGCCCCAGGCGCCCCCACAGCGTGGCGCTGTGGGGATCGGGGAGCCACCAGGCAGGGCGATAGGGACGGCGCATGCGGACGATTCCAACGAAGGTGGACGTGTATCTGCAATCTAAGTGTTAAGCTTGGCGCATCGATCCCTCCCCGCGCTCCAACCAGTCCCCCGTGCTTAACAGAATCGTTCGGAATCTCACCTTCCAGGTGCTGGTGGCGGTGTCCCTTGGCGTGTTGCTCGGTGTCGTCGCGCCCGACTTCGCCAAATCGCTCAAGCCGGTGGGAGATACGTTCATCAATCTCGTGAAGATGGTGATCACGCCGATCATCTTCCTCACGATCGTGCACGGCATTGCGAGCATGGCCGACCTGCGGAAGCTCGGGCGTGTCGGCGGCAAGGCGCTCCTCTATTTCGAGGTCGTCTCCACGGTTGCACTGGCGATCGGCCTCGTGATTGTAAACATCACGAAGCCCGGTGCCGGGCTCGATGTCACGCAGCTGACGCTGGGTGATGTCAGCAAGTATACGACCGCAGCGAAGGACCAGAGCATGCTCGAGTTCTTCCTGCACATCGTGCCGAGCAACGTGTTTGCCGCCTTTGCCAGCGGCGATCTGCTGCCGGTGGTGTTCTTCTCGGTCCTGTTCGGTGTGGCGCTCACGGCCGTTGGCGACGCCGGGCGTGATCTGGTTGATCTGCTGGTGCGGCTGCAGGCGGTGTTCTTCCGCATCGTGCACATGGTCATGAAGGTCGCGCCGATCGGGGCGTTCGGCGCGATGGCCTACACGGTGGGTGCGTTCGGACTCAAGACGCTGCTGCCGCTCGGGCGTCTGATGCTCGATGTCTACCTCACAATGGCGGTATTCATCTTCATCGTGCTGGGTGGCATCTGCCGTCTGTACGGCTTCCGCCTGCTCAAGTTCCTGCGCTTCATTCGCGAGGAGCTGCTGCTCGCGCTGGGGACATCGAGCTCGGAGTCGGCGCTGCCGCGCATGCTCGAGAAGCTCGAGCGCTATGGCTGTGCGAAGCCGGTGGTGGGGCTCGTGATTCCCACGGGATACTCGTTCAACCTTGACGGGACGAGCATCTACCTCAGCATGGCTGCGATCTTCATCGCGCAGGTGTACAACGTCGACCTGTCGGTGTCGCAGCAGCTGACGCTGCTCGGCATTCTCATGCTGACCAGCAAGGGCGCCGCCGGGGTGACCGGCTCGGGGTTCATCGTGCTGGCGAGCACCCTTGCCGCGACGGACATGATTCCGGTGGAAGGCGTCGCGCTGCTGCTCGGCGTGGACCGCTTCATGAGCGAGGCGCGCACGATCACCAACCTGATCGGCAACGGCGTGGCGACGCTGGTGATCTCGCGCAGCGAGGGCGCGTTCGACGATGCGAAGCGTGAACGCGCGGAAGCCGGGTTGGATCTCGACGGGATCGCGCCAACAGCCTAGGCGGCGCGATCCCGTCGTGGGCTCTTGGCGCGGTCCTGGCGTTCAGCTCCCCGGGCGCCCCACGCAGTTGGTGGCCGGGACCACGCCTGCGTCGATCTGCAACAGGATCACCGCATCGGCCACGGTGATCATTCCGTCGCAGTTCGCATCGCCCCCGGTCCGCACATTGGCGCGGCTCGAGACGGGGAGCTGCACGAGGGAGCGCAGGACCGTTGTTGCATCGGCTGCGTTCACCGTGCCATTCACATCGGCGTCACCGGCGACCACGGAGGGAGCGGTGACGGTCGTGGTGTCGATGAACAGCGCCGGTGCCGTCGGGGCCCCCGGCAAATTCACCCGGATGGTGTCGATGTAGCGCCCTGGGGCGAGCATCGTGAGATCACGGCTGAAGCGCACGAAGTTCCATCGGGCGCCGGTGGCTGCACCGATGAAGGCGTCCCGGCGATGGAGCACGAGCGACGGCGAGCCCGAGTTGGCGGTCCAGGTCTGCGAGGCGCCGGCGAGTCCCAGGATCCCGACCATGACCGAGTCGACGGCCGTGAGACGCCCCAGCGTCACGGTGCGGCTGCCCCCCGTGCGGGACAGGACCACGCGCACCGGTGCATCGCGCACGGTCAGTGTGTCCACGAACCGAGCGGTCCCCCCATCGCTCGACTGCACGGTGATGGTATCGATGCTGACGATCACGGTGTTCGGCGGCCGTGTCCAAATCAGCCAATCACCATCGAAGCCGCTCGCGCGCATCAGCTGCGCATCGCGGCGGCGTGACGCGGTCCAGGTGGCGCCACTGTTGCTAAGTCGCACCTGCACGCTGTCGAATTGCGGCGGCGTCCCCAGCGACACACTCAGCGCGCCACGGCGGGTGCCCAGCGTGACCGTGTTGGTGATCGCGACGTATTCGACCGTGTCCACGAGCAGCAGCGTCTGCACGGCGGGGCCCGTCACGGTGACCTGCAACGTATCAATGGAGAGGCCGGCGGTCTGACGCAACGCACGCCGTACGCGCGTGAGCGCGGAGCCTGTGCCGCTGCGGGTGGTGAAGGTCAGTCCGGATCCATCGGTAGCCTGGATGTTCGACGACGCGGTCATGCTCCACGTGGCCGTGTTCCAGCTGCCGGTCAGCTGGAGCCGCACCGTATCGACGTTGCTCGCCATGCCATTCGCATTGAGCGTGATGCGCTGGCCGCGACGCGACCACAACACCGCGTCGGGAGCGGTCGCGCTGGTCACGCCAAGCTCGATGCTGAACTGTTGCGGCGACAGACCACCCGGGGTGGGGAGCTGCAGGAGCGTCACGGAGCGGCCCAAGGACGCGACCGACGGCCGAATGCCGTAGACTACCCAGCCATTGCCCATCCCCGAGCGCCGGAACAGCTGCAGCCAGCTCGGGATCGCGGTATTGGTGATTGCCCAGCTCCCCGTCGCCAGCACCTGCACCGAATCACGGCGGAGCGTGGTATCGCTCGCCGCATACGCCACGGATGTTCCGCTGCGCGCGAATCGCGCCAGCGTGGCATTGATCCCCGAGCCGTTGCGCGTCCGTTCGACCGTGATTGCCGGCCCGTTCGCCGTCAGCGAATCGATGGTCATGACCACACCGCGCACCGGGTCCTCGTATCGCTCCCCCACGGTCCACACGGCGCCCGGATCGTTGGTGTCGCCGTTACCGTCGACGTCGACCACCTGCGCTGGTTCGCTGCGCCCGTTGTCGACGGTGGCCAGTAGCACACCCTCCGACGGAATCGAGCGGTCGGTGCCTACGCGCTGACGCGCCTCGATCGTCATCCAGATGTTTGAGCGCGAGGACGCCAATGGCAGGACGATCAGCTGCGGATTGCGCCCGGCGGCGCGCGAGTGCGGTTCGATCACGCCGCTCCAGCGGCCAGTCGTGAGCACGACCTTGGCCGAGTCGGGGATGAGCCCGAGCCGATCCTTGTAGGCGCCCATGAACTGTGAGCCCAGGCGGCCGAAGTCGGCGTTCAGATAGCTCCCGCCGCTCGCGGAACTCATGACGTCCCACTGCGAATCGTACACGGCGCCATAGGGACCACTCGAATGCGGCAGCCCGAACGAGTGGCCGGCTTCATGCGCCACGGTGCCGGAGCGCGCCCAGTCCATGTTCCACATGAACGGCATGTTCCGCGACGGGCCATCGAGCGACACGGTGCTCGATCCACCCCACGAGCAGCAGCCGATGCGCGAGTTGTAGTGCGTCCCGATGCCGCCGAACTGCGAGAAGTCGACGTCGGCATCGGCCGTGGCGAGGCAGTCGGTCGCCATCAGCGACAGCCGCGCCTCCCCGGCCGCATCGGTGTAATCGGCCCGCGGCTTGGGTAGCGTGTACCAGCCGAAGACTCGCGTTCCTTCCATGGTCAGCCGACCGCGCGAGGCTTCGCGGAAGAAGGCGTCGGTGCCACCGGGCGCGTTTGCGTACATGTCGACGTACCGCTGCCGTGGCAACGGCTCGGTGGCGATGTCCGAGAACTTGCACAGGATGACCGCATATGGGCGCGCCGTGACGGCCCACGCCGGCGTCGTCAACTTCGCGGTCGTGAAGCTGTTCCCGACACTGACGAGCGTCGTCAGCTCACGCGAGGTCGGTACGGTTGTACCGGCATTCGCGCCCGCAAGCAACCGCGGCATCGTCGTGGTGCGGGTGCGCACCGTGACGCGCTGTCCGTTCGACCGGATCAGCGACGCCACCAACGACTCGTCGCGGGCATCGACCGTCAGCGGATGCATGACACCGTCCTCGTCGGTCAGCAGCACGGTGTAGCGGGGGTCGCCATCCTGCTGCGGGTCGCCCCATACCAGATGCAACGTGCCGGTTAACGCTGCCTCATCCGACTCCTGCGCCGGAAGCGGGGTCATCACGGGGATGGCGAGCAGGAGCAGCATCAGTCCCATCCACCGGCGGACCCATCGCGTCTCATGCATCATCGCCGGATCCTCGAATCATCGATGAATCGGAGCACGGTCGCGCGCGACAACCGGTTGTCGCCGTGCACATCCACCAGCTCCTCGAGTTCGACACGGAGCTGCGACAGCGCCGTGGCCGGACCGCGCACCGAGACCACGAACAGATCGCCCATCGCGATCCCCTCGGCGCTGGCGCCCGTCGCGTGTACGTCACTGCCGTCCACCCGGACGATGCGCATCAGCGCGCCTTGCGCGGCGCTCTGATCGTTCACATCGCCGTCCACGACCAGCGATGACGGCATGACCAGACGCGCACGGAATCCCGCCATGCGCGTGGTTGCCGCACCGCCGGTCAGTGACACACGCGCGAGCCATCGATCGGAAGCGCCCGTCGGAGATACGACCACCTGCGCCTGATAGCGATCAGCGGGTACGGCCCCTTGAGGGCGAGCACCGGGTTCGAGTGTTTCGTGACACCCCGTGAGGGTCAGGGCGCCAATGAGGAGGGCGCCGAGCAGATGGCGGGATGAGGGAATCATTGGACGCGGAAGGTGAAGTCGACGGATCGACGGGGGGCCAGGACGTTGCCGTTGGCGTCGCGCAGGTCGAGGGTGACCATGCGCACCTGCTGTGTTCCGGACGCGCCGGGACGGACCGTAATGGTGAATCGATGTAGCAACTGGTTGCGTCCCACCGTCGCGAGCGCCTCGGCGCTGGCGACCGTGACACGCAGGACGCCTTCCGCCACGCGCGTCCGGTTGATCGTGTAGCTCGCCCCCGTGGTCGTGGAGTCGCCGGATACCGTGAGTTCGGCGGGGTTCCACGACAGTTCGTACGTCACGGCATGCACCGGAGACTCGGCCAACCCCGAATGGACCAGCGTGGCGCTGGTAGTGAGCGACCCACCCACCGCGATCACGCTGTCGCCAGCGGACCGCTGATGATTGAGGTACGAGGCCCAGAACTCGAGCGGACTGGCGATGGCCTGGACGCGCGGCTGAAAGCCGGCGGCGGTGATCAGGGCGTCCATGCCGGCCGCCCCTTGGATCACCAGCTCGAAGGTGGCTGTGCCGTTGACTGTGGTGACCGTTGTGGCGCCGGACCGCACCGTGCCCTGACCGCGATCGAGGCGCACGGTGACCGCCGTGGGGGGCGCGGCCACGCCCGTGCTGTCGCGCAGTGTGACGGGGATACGATAGCGGGACGTCCCGAGTACCCCGGTGGTCAGGGCGGTGCGTTCGATCGTGCCGACGGTGATCGTCGGGAGCGTGGACGTAGCGGATACCGCGATGGGGCTCGTCAGGGCCTCGGCGATCTGCATGGTGGTGCCGCTTGCGGTCGCGCGCAGCCGATAGGTGCCGGAAGCGGAGAAGGCGAGGTCGTCGAAGACCGCGATGCCATCGCGCGCGGTGGTGCTGGCAGTGCCGAAGATGGTGTTCCCGCCGCTCGAATCTTGGATCGTGACGGTACCCGTGAACGTCTTGAGCGTATCCGAACCGGTGCGTGTCGCGCGGACGATCAGGCCGAGGCCGAAGCCGGGGCGTGTATGCCCCGGGGCCCGGTCGAAGACGAGGCGAAGGTTGGGCATAATCACATGGACCGGAGCGGTATCGGCGCGCGCCTCGCTCGTGGCGATGATCAGGGCTCGCCCATTGCCGATGCCCGTCACGACACCGGTGGCGCTGACCGAGGTGACGGTGGGGGCATCGGTGGTCCACTGGATGGCGCGTCCGCTCAGCGTGGCGCCGGTGGCATCACGCAACGTGGCGGTCAGTGGGGCCGCGTCGCCCGCGACGAGCAGTAGCGAGTCGGGGGAGATAGTCAGCGAGGCGACAGGAGCCAACACGGTGATGATGGCGGTGCCTGACCCCGCGCCGGCGCTCGCGGTGATGGTGGCGGAACCGCTGCCAACGGCGGTCACACGGCCGGTCGCGTCAACCGTCGCCACCGCGGGGGCGCTGGAGCTCCAGGTGACGGTGGCTGGGAGTGGGGCCCCGCTGCTGGCGACCGGCTGTCCGGTGAGGGTGACGGCCGCGCCGACCATGAGGGTGGCACTCGACGGGGTCACGACAACTTGAGCGACCGTCGGGGCGGGTGGCGTGGGCGGCGGCGCCACGGTGTCCTGTCCACCCCCGCTGCAGGCGGCGCTGTAGGCGGCGATCAGCATCGCCGTCGTGGGCCCGAGGACCCGGCGAAACAATGGTCTCATCCGGCTAACTTGAGACAACCCACGGCAGAACGCAAAACACTCGACCGTTAAGGATGCCACCCGCCGACCTGCAGGTTCAGATCTTCGGCACGAAGAAGAGCGCCGACACGCGCAAGGCGCTCCGTTTCTTCGCGGAACGCCGAGTGAAGACGCATTTCGTGGATCTTGCCGAACGCGCGGCGTCCCTCGGTGAGCTCAAGCGCTTCACGCAGAAGTTCGGTGTGGACGCCATTCTGGACCGCGAGAGCAAGCGGTTCGCCGAGCTTGGGCTGCGGACAGCCATCTACGGCGAAGAGAAGTGGCTGAGTATCCTCGTGGACGAGCCCTACCTGCTGACGCAGCCGCTCGTGCGCCTGCAGAACAAGCTGTGCGTGGGGGTGGACGAGAAGCTGTTCAAGGAGTGGCTGGGGTAACCACGGGCGGCACGTGGTGAGGCGCTGCACGTCGTTGGCTTCAACGGGGACGCTGGCACCCCGCGTATTCTCTGCATCAGCCCGCTCGTCTCCGGATCACTCATCCCGCCCCATGCCGACTTCTTCCGCCCGTCTCAGCACCACGCTGCTGGCCGCCTCCCTCCTTGTGCCAATGGTGAGCGGTGCTCAGTCCGCCCCGCTGCCCCCGATCATCGAGGATCCGCGTATCCATGATGTTGTGGCGTCGTCATCGGCGGAGCGGATTCGTACGGACATCACGGCGCTCGTGAACTTCGGCACGCGCCACACGATGTCGGACACGCTGTCGAACACCCGCGGCATCGGCGCGGCGCGGCGGTGGATCTTCGCGGAATTCGAGAAGATTTCGAAGGCGTGCGGCGGCTGTCTCGAGGTGCGCTACATCAGCGACATCGTGAAGGGTGACCCCAACGGTCGCATCAAGCAGGACATCAATGTGGTGAACGTGGTCGCGATCCTCCGCGGCACCACCGAGCCCAATCGCGTCATGGTGCACACCGGCGACATCGACTCGCGGGTGACCGACGTACTGAACGCCACGAGCGACTCCCCGGGGGCCAACGACAACGCTAGCGGCATCGCCGCGCTGCTCGAGGCGGCGCGCCTGATGAGCAAGCACAAGTTTGCGGCGAGTGTGGCGTGGGTAGCGCTGTCGAGTGAGGAGCAGGGATTGCAGGGTGGCGATATCGTGGCGAAGGCGGCACAGCGGGAAGGCTGGCGCATCGATGCCGTGATCAACAACGACATGGTGGGGAACAGTCGCGGCATCGACGGCGTGTTCGAGAACACCAAGGCGCGCGTGTTTGCCCCCGGGCTGCCGGCCAACACGCCCGCGGCGGAAATGCGCCGCATCCTTACCAATGGGGGGGAGCTCGATACGCCGAGCCGTCAGTTGGCGCGCTACATCGACGTGATCGCCGATCGCTACCACCCCAACATGGACGTGGAGATCATCTACCGGCTCGACCGCTACGGGCGCGGTGGCCATCACACGCCGTTCTTCAATCTCGGTGCGGCGGCGGTGCGTCTCATGGAGGCGCACGAGGACTACACCAAGCAGCACCAGGATCTCCGCACCGAGAACGGCATCAAGTACGGCGACGTGCTCGAGGGGGTGGACTTCGACTACGCGGCCAAGATGACCGCGCTCGACGCGAGCGTGCTCATGTCGCTCGCTGCGGCACCGGCCGCGCCAGTCGATGCACGCATCACCGGGGCGGTGCAGCCGTCGCCCACGTTGCGCTGGACGGCGTCGCCGAGCCCCGACGTGGCCGGCTATCGCATTTACTGGCGCAAGCACAGCGACGTGAACTGGACCCGCTCGCGCTATGTGGGCAACGTGACGGACTACACGCTGAAGAACGTGATCATTGACAACTACTTCTTCGGTATCGCGGCGGTGGGCAAGAACGGGCAGGAGAGCCTGGTCGCGTTTCCGCGCTGAGGCTCGACTCCGCGGCGCCCGCTGGTTTCCGTGGTACGGCTGGGCGCTGCGAATTCACCGCCACACACGAGTCTGCATGATGTGCACCACACTTGCGCCGGCGTCGGTGGCTCTCCAAGCTTTGCGCATCACGCAGTGCCTCTCACCCCGCGATTGCGGAGTATGCAATGAAAAGAACACAATGGATGGCGGCAGGGACCGCGGTGGCGGCCGTGCTGCTGCTCGGCGCCGCCCGCTGGCCGCAGGCCGCCGTGGTCACCGTGACGGTGAGCGCCCGCTGCGCCGGACCGAACACCACGCAGGTCACCGTGCAGCCGTGGAACGTGCACATCCGGCAGGGTGACCAGCTGCGCTGGGTGCTCAATGCCAATGCGAACAGCGACGACATCGAGATCACGCCCAAGGAAACGAGCGGCTGGCCATTCGCCTCACGCAATCCGTTGTTGGGCACCAAGGAGCTGCCCGCGCGCACCCCGCGCATGCTGGCCAACGCTCGTGGAACGTACAAATACAACATCGCGCTCACCTGCCAGTCGGGGAACAATCCGCCGGATCGGGTGGTGATCGATCCCGACGTCATCGTCGACTGAGCGGGCACGCAACGGGCTGACCATTCAGGTCGCTGCGTTTCCCTTCATGCTCCGTTCGTCTCAGCCCCCCACACGGATCGGCCCTTACAACATCATCCAGCTGCTGGGTGAGGGCGGTATGGGTGTTGTGTACGAAGCCGAAGAAACCGTGCCTGTGCGTCGTCGCGTGGCGCTCAAGCTCGTGCGCAAGGGGCTCGATGATGCGCACGAGGTGCTGGCGCGCTTCGACGCGGAGCGACGCGCGCTGGCGGTGATGAGTCACCCCGGGATCGCGCGGGTGCTGCAGGCCGGCAGCACGGACGACGGTGAGCCGTACTTCGCCATGGAGCTGGTGCGCGGCCTGCCGCTCACCGAATTCTGCGACACGAAGCGTCTCGCCGTGCGCGAGCGACTCCAGCTGTTCATCGGCATCTGCGAGGCGGTGCAGCACGCGCATCAGAAGGGTGTGATTCATCGCGACCTCAAGCCGTCCAACATCCTCGTGACCGACGAGGACGGCACACCGCAGCCCAAGATCATCGACTTCGGCATCGCCAAGGCACTGGGGCCGCCGCCCGCCGACGCCGCCAGGACGCTGGCGGGGTTTGCGATGGGGACCGTGGCGTACATGAGCCCCGAGCAGGCCAGCACCACCGCGATCGACGTGGACACGCGCGCCGATATCTACTCGCTCGGGGTGATGCTCTACGAGCTGCTGGTCGGCGCCTTGCCGCATGATCCGGCGCAGGTGGGGGTGTTCGAGTTCCTGGCGCGCCTGGCGAGCGGTGATACCATGCCGCCCACACCAAGCGCGGGGCTCAGCACGGTGTTGGCCCAGAGTGATGCGATCGCGCAGCGCCGCCGCACGGACCTCCGGCATCTGCAGCGCGCACTCCGTGGTGATCTCGACTGGATCACCATGAAGGCGATGCACCCCGATCGCGTCTTGCGCTACGAAACCGCCAACGGTCTCGCCGCCGACCTGCGGCGGCATCTTTCCAACGAGCCGGTGGCCGCGCGTCCCCCCAGCACGCGCTATCGTCTCGAGAAGTTCGTGCGGCGCCATCGCATGGGCGTGATCGTGGCCGGTGTGGCGTCGGTGCTGGTGACGGTGAGCAGCGTCGTTGCCACCGTGGGCTTCGTGCGCGCGCGCCGCGCCGAACAGCTGGCGGCCGAGGAGGCCGCGGCGGCCACGCAGGTGGCCGACTTCATGGTGGACCTGTTCCGCCAGTCCGACCCCAATGTGCAGCGCCGCCAGAACATGACCGCGCTGGCGCTGCTCGAGCAGGGCATCCGTCGCGTGAAGATGGACCTCGCGTCGCAGCCGTTGCTGCAGGCGCGGCTCATGCAGACGATGGGCACCGTGGAAACATCGCTGGGCAAGTTCGCCGAAGCGCGCGAGCTGCTCGACGCCGTACTGCGCACGCGCGAGCGACTGCTGGGCGCAGATCATCCGCTCGTGGGGGAGACCCTCACGAGTCTCGGTGAGCTCACGCGTGAGCGCGGGGAGCTCGACGAGGCGGAGCAGTATCTCACGCGCGCGCTGGCCATCCGCGAGGAGGCCCTTGGCCCGCACAACGTGGACGTGGCCACGACCATGTCGATGCTGGCGGTGCTGCGCGTGCGTCAGACGCGGCTGGCCGAGGCGGAATCGCTGTACCAGCGGGTGCTGGCGATCGACGCCCTGGTGCGTGAGCCCAACGACGCGCGCACGCTGCGCGATATGCGCGGTCTCGCGGCCGTGTATCGTGCCATGGACCGCAAGGTGGAGGCGGATTCGCTGTGGCGCCTCGTGCTGCAGCGGCAGGAGCAGTCGCTCGGCGCCGACCACCCCGATGTGGGAAGCACGCTCAACAACCTCGGCACACTGGCGTATTTCGACGGCCGGTACGAGGAGGCCGCGCGCTACTACGCGCGCTCGCGTCCGATCATCGAGAAGGCGTTCGGCCGCGACCATCCGCAGACGTCGGGGGTGATCAACAACCAGGGGGAAGTCCTCTGGAAGCTGAAGCGCTACGCCGAGGCGGAGCCGCTGTTGCGCCAGGCGCTCGCCATCAAGGAGCGGGTGTACACGCCGCAGCATGCGTCGATCGGGATCTCGTTGAATGGCCTGGCCGGCGTGTTGCGCGACAGCGGTCGGCCGTCAGAGGCGGAGCCGCTGTACCAGCGTGCGCTGGTAATCCGCGAGCAGGGGAGTAATACCACCGACCTGGCGGAGACACTGCGCGACTATGCGGTCCTGTTGAGGGCCACCGGACGCGGGGCGCAGGCCGCGGCGTTCGAGCAGCGGGCGTCGGCCACGAAGTAGGGCGCTTTCCGGGGCCGATGGCGGGCATGGCCATCGGCGTGTAACCTGCTCGCATGCTTCGGCGAGTGGTGTACTGGGTGTGCGCGCGCTGCCTGCGCTGGTTCTACCGCGACCTGCGCGTGGTGGGGGGGGATCGCGTTCCGGCCACGGGGCCGGTCCTGCTGGTCGGCAATCACCCGAACGACATCCCCGATGTGATCGCGGGGCTGTACACCACGCCTCGGCCGGTCCGCTACATCGCGACAGTTTCGATGGTCACGAGTTGGCCGGCGCGCAAGACCTACGAGGCGATGGGGGTCATCCCGGTGGCGCGCATCCGCGACGCGCGGAAGATGAAGGCCGAAGGGGTGGATATGGTGGCGGTCAACCAGGCGGCGTACGATGCCGTGGGGCGCGCGTTCGTGGCCGGAGACGTGGTGGCGGTGTTTCCCGAGGGCGGGGTGCACGATGTGCCGGAAATCGGCCGTTTGCGCACAGGTGTCGCGAAGATGGTGCTGGAACATCTTGATACTGACGCGAAAAACGATGTGACCATTGTGCCGTTCGGGATTCAGTACGAGGCGCCGCGCACCCGCGGCAGCGACATTCTGGTCCAGCTCGGCTCGCCCTGGAGCGCCCGGTCGTTCGTGCAGGGCGCCCCGCCCGAAGAGGGCGGGCTGGCCGGACTCACGGCGCGCCTTCGCGACGCGCTGCGGGCGGTGACCCGCAATGCGCCCACCTGGGAGGTGGCCGCCCTTCGCGATGAGCTGATCGCCGCGGTCGCGGCGGCGGTGGCGCCGCATGATCCACTGGGGGCCGTCCCGTCGCTGGTGCCAACGGCGGCGGCCAAGGCGCCCGTCTTGGCGGAGGGGGGCGGTAACGCGGCTGCCATTCGGCTGCGGTCCGCGGTGCATCAGCTGGCGCTGGCGGTCGAGCGGGCCGGCGGCGTGCGCTCCTCGGCGGTCGACCACGCCCGTCTGCTGTATGCGCTCGACGTGGAGCCGCTTCGCACTGCGGCGCAGGCGCCGGTCCCCGCGATCGTGCTGGTGGCGGGGCTCCCCGCGGCGGCGATCGGTTGGGCGGTGCATGGCCCGATCTTCGCCCTCGTGCGGGCGGTGGCACGCCGCGGCATCACGGTGCGCACGGACGAAGTGGCGCGCCGCTTCGTCCCCGGGCTGTACCTCGTGGGGCTCTGGTATCTGCTGCTCACGCTCACGGGGATGGTTGCGCTCGCCCTCAACGGTGTGTCGCCGCTGTGGATCCTGCCGGCCACGCTCACCGTCACCCGTTTCGGCGATCTCGCGGTGCGGTGGCGCGCCTGGTTCGAACACTGGCAGATGGTGACGCGCGTGCGTCGGTGGGCCGCGTCCGATCGCGAGGTGCTGCGCGAGGCGGCCGCGGTGGTACGGGAGACCGCCGCCGCACTCGATTAGACTCCGCGGCATGACCCTCTTCTCCATCGGCAACGCCGGCGTGGATTTCGGCGCCTCCGAAATCTTCCGCGATATCACCTTCACCGTGGCGGCTGGTGATCGCTGGGCGGTCGTGGGGCGCAACGGCACGGGCAAGTCCACGCTGGTGCGCCTCATTACCGGCGCACTGCAGCCCACGCGCGGATCGGTGGCGCGCATGCCGGGGCTCCGCGTGGCGCTGATGGACCAGCACCGCCGCTTCCCCGAGGATCAGTCGCTGTGGGAGATCGTGGCCGACGCCTTCGGCGATCTGCGCACCCTCGAGGCCTCGCTCGCGCAGCAGGCGGCCAATCTCGAGCACGATCACAGCGAGGCCGCCATGGAGAAATACGGCCGCGACCTCGAGCGCTTCGAGCGTGATGGTGGCTACGAGATGGCGTCGAAGGTGGACGCGATCCTCATGGGCGTGGGCTTCGATCCCGAGCTCGCCCGCCAGACGCGCATCGGGACACTGAGCGGCGGAGAACGCGGGCGTGTGGCGCTCGCCCGGCAGCTGGCCACCCCGGCCGATCTGCTGATTCTCGACGAGCCCACGAACCATCTCGATCTCGATACCACCGCGTGGCTCGAGCAGTACCTCGCGAGTACCGATCGCACCGTGATCTGCATCAGTCACGATCGCGCGTTTCTCAATGCGATGGCCGACCATGTGCTGCACTTCGAGGGGGGCTCGGCGTTCGCCTACGTGGGCAGCTACGAAAGCTTCGTCCAGCAGCGCGAGGAGCGCCGACTCACGCAACAGCGGCAGTTCGACAAGCAGCAGGCGAAGATCGCCGCCGAGACGGACTACATCGCGCGCAATCTTGCCGGGCAGAACACGCGGCAGGCCAAAGGACGGCGCAAGCTGCTCGCGCGCATGCCGCGCCTGTCGGCACCGATCGGCGCTGATGGCGTGATGGCACTGCGTCTGGATGCCGGTGATCGCAGCGGTGACCGCGTGATCGAGGCCAAGGGGGTGGCGGTCGGCGTGCCCTCCCCCGACGGACCGCGCACCCTCGTGCGTGATGTGCAGGTGGTGCTCGAGCGAGGAGAGGTCGTCGCACTCGTTGGCCCCAACGGCGCGGGCAAGAGCACCCTCATCAAGACGCTGCTGGGCGAAATGCCACCGTTCAGCGGCGAAGTGCGCGTGGGGCCCAGCACCACGGTGGCGTACTACCGCCAGGACGTTGGGCATCTCCCCCTCGAGAGTACCATCTACGACGCGATCGCCAATGAGCGGCCGCTGTGGGAGCGGCGGCAGGTGCAGGGACACCTCGGTCGTTACGGCTTCAGCGGTGACGAGGTGCAGCGCACCGTGGGCACACTCTCCGGCGGTGAGCGCGCGCGTGTGGCGATGGCGCTGCTCACGCTCAGCACCAACAACCTGCTCATTCTCGATGAGCCCACCAATCACCTCGACGTGGAAAGCATCGAGGTGCTCGAGGACGCTGTCGAGGAGTACGATGGCAGCGTGCTGATCGTGAGTCACGACCGTGCCGTGCTGCGCGGGCTGGCCACGCAGGTGTGGGAGCTGCGGAACAACGCGCTCACCGTCTTTCCCGGCACCTTCGTGGAATGGGAGCAGATGCGCGCGGAACGCGCCACGAGCGAGGCGAAGGAAACGCGCGCGAACGACCGCAAGGACGCCGAGCGTGCGGTGCGGCAGCGGGAGCGCGAGCGGGAGCAGCGGGAGCGCGAGAAGCAGCATGGCGGCGATCCCAAGAAGCTGCTGCGTACGGCGGAAAAGGCGCTCGCCGATGCGGAGCTGCGCGTGGCCACGCTGGAGGCGAAGATCGCCGACCTCACCGAGCAGCTCGACGACGCGTCGTTGTACGACAATGCGGCGGGGGTGAAGAAGGCCGCGGCGATGGGGAAGGCGCTCGACGAGGCGCGCGATCAGCTCGAGGAGGCGATGCACGACTGGGAAACCGCCGACGAGTACGTGGGCATGCTGCGGAAACGGTAGCCCGCGGCAACGGAATGGGCGGCGTTGCAACTTTGCCGCGCGGTCGGGCGTAGAAGCCGCATATGCGTCTGTGCCTACTTCCGCTTCGATTGCTGGTCCTCCTCGCTGCCGCCCAACTGGCGGCCGCTTCCCGCAGCGATGCGCAGGCGTCGCGCCCCCTGCAGCGGCTGCTCGAGGATGCCAGCCGCAGGAACAGGCTCCCCGATAGCCTGATCTCCTACAAGGCCAATGTGGAGACGGAGATCGCCGTCCTGCTGCGCCGCGAAGAGGGAACGGAGGCGGTGACCGCGATCGAGCAGGTGGCGAGCGCGCTGCGCTGGAACAGGGCGGGGCAGTACGAGCAGCGCGTCCAGGGATATCGCGCCCAGCAGCTTGGGGCCAACGTTTCGATGCTGTCGCTCTTCCAGACGGGGTGGATCAATCCGGTGCTCTATGGCAACCGGTTGCGGGTCCGTCCGCGCTCGGCGGAGTCACGCGGACGGGCGGCACCTGCCAGCCGGGGACGCGATGGCAGCGATACGCTCCCCGCGGTGCACCCGCTCGCGACCGACCGCGACCAGTACTACACGTATTCCGGGGGGGATACGATCGTCGTGATGCGCGCCGGCGACCGCACCATCCCCATTGCGCATGTGCGGGTACAGCCGCGCGACGACGTGAAGGGTCAGGTGGTGCTCTTCGACGGGGAGATGGACCTCGACGCGTCGCGCGGTACACTGGTGCGACTGCGCGGGCATTTCGTACGCACGGGCGCATCGCGCTCGCCGCTGGGGCGTACGCTCGCCGATGCTGTGGCGTTCGTGGAGTACGAGAACGGCGAGCGGTACGGTGCCTACTGGCTACCGGCGAAACAGCGCATCGAGCTGCAGGCCAATGTGCCGTTGCTCGGTGACGGTCGCGCGGTCGTCCGCATCGTCTCCCGCTTCTTCGACATGGAAGTGAACGACACCGTGCTCGATGCCGCCACGCTGGCCAAGGCCGACTCGTTGCGGGCGCTTGCCCGACGTCCGCTCACCTATGCCCGTACGGATTCGCTGGCACGCTTCGGGTCGTGGCGCAACGCCATCGGCACCATCACCGGTGGCCTGCACGCCGACGACTTTCAGGACATCGCGCCTGACCGCTGGCGCGCGACCGGGCCGCCGCGCTTCGATCTCTCGGCATCGCGTCCGGCCGATGTGATGCACTTCAATCGCGTGGAAGGCTTGTACACCGGCCTTGGTGGCAAGTGGGCACTCCGCGACGCGGCCCCCGGTGTGGTGGTGCGCGCCAACGCCGGCTACGCGTGGAGTGAGCAGACGGTGCGCGGCCGGTTGAGTGTGGAGCGCACGCGCGGGGCGTACACGTTCGAGGCGCGCGGCGGCCGCTCGATGGACATCACCAACGACTTCCGCGCGCCGCTCGATTCCGGCAATACCTTCGCCGCCCTGTTCGGCTCACTCGACTCGTATGATTACGTGTCGCGCAACGTCGGCACGCTGTCGGTGCTGCGGCGCGTGGGGGCGCGGCGCGCGCTCATTCGCGCAGAGGTGGGGTATGGCGACGATCGCTATCGCGCGTCGCAATTCGTGCGCGGGCCGTTCGGTGGCGATCCGTTCCGCGCCAATCATGGCGTGGATGAAGGGAGCTACGTACGCACTGCCGCGCTCGTGGAGTGGCACCCCGATCTGGCCGCCGAGTCGCTCAAGCCGGGGCTCGGGGCCCGCCTGTCGTTCGAGCGCGGTGACGGTACGCTGTCGTGGCAGCGCGCGGAGCTGCGGCTGAGCGGGCGTCGGCCGGTGGGGCCGTTCGTGCTGTTGGGTCGCGGCGACGTGGGCCTCGTGACGGGTGCGCGCATTCCATCGCAGCAGCTCTTCGAGCTCGGCAAATATCAGAATCTCCCGGCATACATGGACAAGGAGTTCGCCGGGTCGCGGGCGGCGGCGGTGCGGGCGAGCCTGCAGTACACGAGCCCGTTCCTGCGCAATCCGATTCGTCTCGGTGAGCGGTTCTGGGTCCCCGCGATCGCCCCGGGGCTGAGCGTGGGGGTGCAGAGCGGCTGGGCCGATGCCCCCACGGCGGCGGCACGGGAGTCGGTGAACCGGCTCACGCCCGGCTACGATCCGCTGCAGCTCGCACAGTGGGCGCCGGTGGCGGCGGCCACGGGACGCGTACGCGCGAGCGTGACGGCGGGCGTCCGCTTCTTCGGCAACGGATTGTTCCTCGGCGCCACGCGCGCGGTGGATCAGGCGGCGCCGTGGCGGGCGCTGTTCGGGCTCGGGCAACAGTGGTAGATACGCGAGGCACGGCGGGTGGGAGGCACGGCGGGCTCGTCGTGCGGCTCAAGCATCACACCGACGGGGCCACGTCGATCTGCTGCGCCGCTGGATGGCTACGCCGCCGGGTGGGGAGGTCGTGCTTACATTTCCTCCATGACCGCTCTTGCTCAGCTTCTGCCTAGCCGCCGTGACTTTGCCGGTGACGATCTGATCTTCACGCTCAACGGCCGCGCGCAAAAGCGCGCCGCCGAAGGGGCGAGCGTGATCAACGCCACGATCGGCGCGTTGTACGATGACACCGGCAAGCTCGTCGTACTGGACACGGTGATGGCGCAGTGGCAGCAGCTGACGAGTGCGGAGATCGCCCCGTATGCGCCGATCGGCGGCGACCAGACGTATCTGCTCAATCTCGTGCAGCGCCACTGGCCGTCGCTCACCAGCATCGGGGTGGGTGTGGCCACGCCGGGCGGGTCGGGGGCGTTGGCGCTCACGCTCAAGAATTTGCTGGAGCGCGGCAACACCGTATTGACCGCGGCGCCCTACTGGGGCCCCTACAGCACGCTCGCTGCCGAAGTGGGCATGACGCTCGCCACGGTGCCGTATCCGAGCATCGACACGGGCATCGACATTGGCGCGTGGGAAATGGCGTGTCGTAACCTCCTCGCTGCGCAGGGGCGCCTGCTGGTGTGGCTCAACGATCCCTGCCACAACCCCACGGGGCGCAGCTTCAGCAAGGCCGATCGCGCGGCGCTGGTAGAATTGCTGCGTGCCGTGTCGAGCCAGGGTCCCGTCACGCTGATTCTCGACCTCGCGTATCTCGACTATGCGCGCGATCCGCAGCAGGTGCGCGAGGCGCTCGACGACTACGCTGCCTTCGGCGCCGAAGGGCAGGTGCTGGTGGGCGCGTGCCTGAGCCTCAGCAAGGCCTATACCCTGTACGGCGCGCGCGCGGGCGCGCTGGTCTTTCCGTGGACGAAGGATGCGGCGCTGCACGGCGCGCTCATCACGAGCTGCCGCGGCACGTGGAGCAATTGTCCGCGCGGCCCGATGAGCGTGCTCAATCGCATCAGCAAGGACGCCGCCCTGCAGGCGAGCCTCGAGCACGAGCACGCGCAGTGGCGTACGCTCCTTGCGAAGCGCGCGGCCGCACTCGACGCCGCATTGCGTGCGAAGGGGCTGAGCGGCTGCGCGTACGATGGCGGCTTCTTTGTGACGCTCGATGGCGGCGCCGACCCGTTCGTCACCTGCGAGACGATGCAGGCGCACGATGTCTTCGTGATTCCGCTGCCGGAAGGGCTGCGGGTAGGCATTTGCGCCATGCGCGAAGGCGACGCGGAGCGATTTGCGGAGGCGTACGCCGCGTCGCTCTGAGGACGGTGCGCTGACGGATCCGGCCTCAGGACTCAGTTCGGTCTCGCGATTCTCGCCTCTCGCGTCTCACCGCTGGCTGAGGTGATGGCGACGGAGAGCCGTCCGTTCTGGTACGCCTCCAGCTCCGCGTATCCCAGCGGCATCGTGCCCTGCGCCTGCCGCGCGTCCGGTCCCATCAGTCTCGCCACCACGCGCTCGGCGTTGTCGGGGATGGTCACGCGCGCGATCGCGGGCGCGCTGCCGCTGGTGCCCGAGGCCGGGCCCGAGATGGTACCACCGCCCTGACGGCGGAGGACCACGGCGGCAACGGGCGCGCTGGTGGTAGTACGCCAGCGAAGTTCACGGCGCACCGGATCTACGGTGAGCGTGGTCGTCACCACGGCAGTCCCCACTCGAGTGGTGAGTACGCGTGGTGTCGCCACCGGTGCCGCGCCATTCACCAGCGCCGGCGTGCTGCTCGGTGCGCGTCGGCGTGGTCCGAGCTGCTCGAAGGCATAGGCCATCGACACCAGCCGAACATCGCTGAACGACGTGCCCAACAGCTCCACGCTGACCGGAAGTCCGTCGGCCGTGAAGCCGGCGGGCATGGCGATACTGGGGAGCCCACTTTGCGCGCCGAGCGGGCAGGTGCTCCCCGGCTGCACCTGCCCGGGAAACACCGGCTTCTGCCGCACCGTGGGGTACGCAATCGCATCGAGTTGCAGTGAATCGAGGAGACGCTCCATGCGCGCACGCAGCGCCTGCTGCCGCGCCAGCGTGACCGTGTGCGCGGCGTTGGGGAGCGGCGGGAAGGTGTCCGACGTACGGAAGCGCACTTCGAGTTCACGATCGAACTGGCCGCGCGCGACGATGTCGCCGAGGGTGCGCGCGGGGGCGTTCGGTACCATGGCGAGATAAGCGGCAAGATCCGCCTTCATCTCCATGTTGATCACGCTGGTGTTGGCAATGAGCGTGTCGAACTCTGCCATGGGCACATCGATCACCGTGGCACCGCGCGCACGCATGCCGGCGATGGCGGCGCGGACGCTGTCGGCGATCTCGCTGTCGGTGTCGCGGAAGTACGGCAGGAACAGGCCGATGCGCGCGCCCTGCAGCGCGTGGCGATCGAGCGCGGCGGTGAACTGCGGGCGCCGGTCACGGATCCCGACCGTGCTCCTGTCGGCGGCGTCGTAGCCCACGGTGGCATCGAGGGCGATGGCGAGATCGGTCACCGTGCGCGCGAGCGGTCCCCCGATGTCCTGCGAATGCGACAGCGGCACGATCCCCGTGCGGCTCACCATGCCGATCGAGGGGCGCAGCCCGAACAGCGCGCCGAACGCGCTGGGAATACGAATGGAGCCGCACGTGTCGCTGCCCCACCCCACGGCCGCAAAGCTCGCCGCGATCGCCGCGCCGGTGCCGCCGCTCGAGCCGCCGGGGCAGCGCGCGGGGTCGTACGGGTTGCGCGTCTGCCCGCCGAGTGAGCTGATGTTGGTGATGCCGGCGGCCAGTTCGTGCATGTTGGCCTTGGCCAGCACGATCGCGCCGGCCGCGCGGAGTTGCTGCACCACGAAGCCGTCGCGCGCCGGCTGGCTGGTGGCGAGGGCCAGCGACCCGGCCGTCGTGGGCATGTCGCCGGTGTCGTAATTGTCCTTGAGGATGATCGGAATGCCGTGCAGCGGGCCGCGCACCGTGCCGGCCGTGCGCTCGGCGTCGCGCGCGGCGGCTTCGCGCAGCGCCCCGGGATTGCGCCGCAGGATGGCGTTGAGTGCCGGCCCCTGCTGGTCATAGGCCGCGATGCGCGCGAGATAGGCGCGTACGAGTGCCACACTCGTGGTACGGCCGGCCGTCAGCGCCTGCTGCAGGTCCGTCACGGTCGCCTCGTGCACCTCGGTGCGTGGGGGCACGGAGGCGACGGGGATCCGCGCCTGGGCTTGCATGGTGGGCGCGGCCACCGAAAGGGCCGCGGAAAGCACTACGGCGGTGATTGCCACGAGTCTGCGCATGGCCGGTTACTCCGGAAAGTGGATGTCCACGTACTTCACGTTCGTGCGCGGCTCCGCCATCATGGGTGCGACCGTGTCGCGCCAGCGCTCGTAATGTGCGGTGGCTTTGTGCGCGGCCGGCGCATCGTCGGTGCGGTATGCCTCGATCAACGTGAAGCGCGTGGGGTCGTCCTGCTGCTGCAGCACGTCGAAGCGCGCGATCCCCGGCTCCCGCACGCTGTGGGTGGCGTTATCGAGCGTGGCGGCCGTGAACGCGTCCACGAACTCGGGTTTCACATGTACAAAAACCTGAACGATGAGCATGAGACGCAGGGTTGTGACTCGGGGGGACGTACGGTACGGGGAAGCTACGCCTGGCGCATCATGCCCGCATATTTCCGGCATGCGCCTCCGCTTCCTGCTTCCCGCCGCCGGCGTCCTGCTCCCTGTTCGGGGAGTTGTCGCCCAGTCCACGCCGGTGGCCGACATCGTGTATCGCAACGCGCTCGTGTGGACGGGGGATAGCGCTCGCCCGTCGGCCGAGGCGCTCGCTGTGCGCGGCGGTCGCCTGGTCGCGATCGGCCGAGACGGCGACGTGCAGCCGTTCATTGGCCCCACCACGAAACAGGTGGACCTCGGCGGACGTCGCCTGGTGCCCGGGTTCATCGATGCGCACTGGCATCTGCCCACCGCGAGTCGCGCGGATCTGGTGGGGGCGGGCAACGTGCAGGAGATCGTGGCGCGCCTGCAGCGCTGGGCGGCGAAGCTCCCCAAGGGCGCGTGGGTGGTGGGGCGTGGCTGGACGCCCAGCGACTTCCCGCAGAATGCGGCCCACAAGCGCTATCTCGACGCCGCGTTCCCCGATCGTCCGGTGCTGCTTACGGATCGCGACGGGCATCAGTCGCTCGCCAACAGCGTGGCGCTGCGGCTCGCCAAGGTTACGGCCGCCACGAAGGATCCCGCGCAAGGGGTGATCGAGCGCGAGCAGGGCGGTGCGCCCACCGGGCTCCTCAAGGAGAGCGCGAGCGGGCTCGTGTCGCGCCTTGTGCCGCCGCCTACGGCGGCCGATATCGCCCGCCGTATTCATGAGGAATCGCGCGCCGCCGCGAGCCTGGGCATCACCATGGTGCACGAAGCCTCTCGGCGTGCGCCCCGCGGGGCGGTGTTTGAGGCACTCGCCGCCGCGGCGCGCGCGGACACGATGACGCTGCGCTGGTACGTGAGTGTGCCGTTCGATCCCAACGCCACGCGCGCACAGCTGCTGCACTATGTGCAGCTGTCGAAGCAGTTCAGCGGGCCATGGTTGCGGTACGGCATCGCCAAGGGGATGCTCGACGGGACGGTGGATGCGCAGACGGCGGCGATGCTCGAACCGTATGCCAACACGGATGCGACGGGGCTTCCCTTCTGGCCCGCCGGCACGCTCAACCGCGGCGTGGTGCGCTACGACAGCGCCGGGCTGCAGGTGGAGCTCCACGCCATCGGCGACAAGGCGGTGCGCATGGCGCTCGATGCGTACGCGCAGGCACGGAAGGTGAACGGGGTGCGTGACAG
>NZ_JBIJCN010000043.1:0-26884 GCF_044344655.1 Gemmatimonas sp. | reverse complement strand
CGCCCGAGGGGACGGTGATCGAACGCGGCGATGTAGTGCACGTGGATTTCGGCATCACCTACATGGGCTTCGACACCGATTGGCAGAAGATGGCGTACGTGCTCAAGCCGGGCGAGAAGGATATTCCGGCTGGGCTCAAGCAAGCCATGGCGAACTCCAATGCCTTACAGGACGCCATGATGAAACGGCACTCGCGCCCGGGGCTCACCGGTGGCGCCGTCTTCAACGCGACGATGGCCGAGATGAAGCAGCGCGGCATCGAGGCGATGATCTACTCGCATCCGATCGGTGCCCAGGGGCACGGCCTGGGCACGGGCATCGACTTCCGGAGCGGCCTCCGGAGCGACACCACAGCACAGAACTCTCGTCTTCGGAATGGCTCGTACATCAGCATCGAACTGAACACGGCTACGCCGGTCCCCGAATGGGGCGGCAAGAAGGTGTTCGTGATGTTTGAAGACGATGCGCACCTCACGGAGAATGGCTTCGTGTTCTTCCGTCCGCGCCAGGAGCAGTTCTACCTCATCCGCTGATGGTCGACCACCTCGACCTCAGTCACACCATCGAGCACGGGAAGGTCTACTACAAAGGCCTTCCCGCGCCGGTCATCTGTGACTTCCTGAGTCGCGAAGACTCGCGCGCCCTGTACGATGAGGGAACCGAGTTCCACATCGGTCGGGTGGAGCTCATCACCAACACGGGGACCTACATCGACTGTCCGTTCCATCGCTACGCCGATGGCAAAGACACGGCGGCCATGCCGTTGTCGCGCTTCGTCGACCTACCGGCCATCGTGGTGCGCGCCACTGAGGCGCAGGGACGGGTCGGACGCGCGATTGACGCGTCGTGGTTCCGTCAGCTCGACGTGTCGGGGCAGGCCGTGCTGGTCCACACCGGGTGGGACCGATACTGGCAGACCGATCACTATTGGGAAGGGCACCCGCACCTCACCGCCGACGCGGCCGAATGGCTCCGTAATGCGGGCGCCGTGCTGGTGGGGATCGACTCCATGAATATCGACAACACGAGCGGCGGCACCCGGCCGGTGCATTCAATCCTCCTGCGACATGAGGTGCTGATCGCGGAGCACCTCACGCGGCTCGATCAGTTACCGGACGGTCCGTTCCGCTTCACGGCCGTTCCACCCAAGCTAGTGGGTGTGGGCACCTTCCCGGTGCGCGCCTTCGCGACGGTGACGAACGCGTAGTCAGCGGGGCGCGCGCTCGGCGGCCAGCCGCTTGGCGAGCGCATCGCGCGCACTGGAGGCAAGGCGGCGGCAGGCTCCGCCATCGACGAGCGTGCCTTTCTCGACCCGCTCCCAGAGCTGCGAGGCTGCCGGATGCGGGGTGACGAGAATATCGCACGCCACGCGCTCGAGCACGGCGTGCCCGGCGCGGAAGTCGTCCACTCCCGTCGAATAACGGCGGCTCTTCGTGTAAAGAAAGTCGTCCGAAGAAATCGGCGTCTGGCTGTCGGCGTACACCACCGAGTGACAGGCGGTGCCATCGCAGGCACGCCAGGTCCACGTGGTGCCACCGGGCGTGTGTCCGGCGGTCTTGTGTGCCGTAAGCTCGAGCCGCCCCACCCTCACCGTCTCGCCGTCGCGGAGCACCCGCACGCGCGGGACGCGCTCGAGCGTGGGGCCCATGCCGTACTGGGGGTCGTCCTCGAGCGGCCGGCCGGCCTCGAGCCATGCCGCACTCGACGGGAGCGCGGCGACCGTGGCCCCGGACAGGCGCGCCAGCATCGGGATGCCGCCCGCATGATCGAAGTGGGCGTGGGAGTTCACGATCAGCTTCACGTCGTCGAGACGGAAGCCGAGCGACTCGATGTTGCGGCGAATGAGCGGCGCCGACTCGGGAAGCCCCGCATCCACCAGCACATGTCCGTCGGGCGAGGTGACCAGCAGCGCGGCGAGTCCCTCCGTTCCCACGTAGTACGTGTTGCCGAACAGCTTCACGGCGGCATGCGGACGATTCCACCCTGCGCAGCTGCTGCAGTTCGGCGTGGGCGGCACGGTGTCCCGCTCCTGCGCCCGCAGAGGCGCGGCGAACAGGACGAGAGCAAGCGGGAGCAGCAGCAACCGGTTCACAGAGCACCTCGCGTGTGGAAAGAACACTCGAACAACAACACCGGCGGGGTGTCGGGTGTCAGCGCGCGTGGCCCCACGAGCTGCATGCCAAGACGCTCGAGGAGTCGGATCGAGGCGGCGTTTTCTGGCGACACGATCGCGAGCACCGATGGGAGTGCGTGCACGGTGCGCGCCCGCTCGATCGTAGCGCTCGCGGCCTCGAAGGCGATCCCTCGGCCACGCGCCGCCGGAAGCAGTGCGTAGCCGATGTCCACGCCCGGCAGGGTGGGGCGGCGTAACAGGCCGCACATCCCCACCGCCTCGCCGGTGGCGCGATGCTCCACGCACCATAGGCCAAACCCGTACTCGGCATACGACGCCATCGGCCCCGCACGCAGATAGCCGATGGCGTCATCGATCGAGTGCACCTGCCGGTCCCCGATGTATCGGAGCCAGTCCGGATCATTCACCAACGCGTGAATGAATGGTGCATCGAGTTCGGTGAACTCCCGCAACCGCAGCCGCGGGGTCTCGAACACTCAGCCCTTCGCCGCAGCCGCTTCGAGCTGCGCCTTCATCCGCTTGCGGAACCGCTCCGCAATCAGCTTCCCCAGATCCGTCTCCTTCGCCACCCATTCGGCATTCCGGAAGGCCAGCGGATTGCCGGTCTGCTGCCGATACTGCTCGAGCCACGGCTCGATGCGCGTGAACAGCAGCAAGCCTTCGCCGCTGCTCTCCATGAGGAACTCGCCGTGCATCACCCCATGACGGGCCATCGAGTACGTCATCTCCCAGTACGTGGAGCACTGGCGGAACGCCGCGTTGAGCGGATGCTCAGGGCGCGTGATGGCCAACACGTCCTCCCACGACAACGGGAGAAAACCGGCCAGCAGCGACGTGCGCGACTCGCGCATCACCGATTCCCGGCGCAATTCGTAGAGCTTGAGCGCCAGTTCGGCGTCGTGATGATCGGGATGTTTCTTCTTGGACATGCGGTAGCGCGGTAAAGGTCAGGAGGGTGGGAGCAGCAGCTCCCGGAACTGTACCACATTCCCCTCCGGGTCGCACGCATTGCACCCTCGAAAGCGTCGTGACACGAATTCCCGCTCGGCAGGGAGCACGTAGCCACCAAGCAACGGCGCGATCTCGCGCGCAGCCGCCAGGCTGGGCACCACGAAGAACGGCTTGATGTAGGTGTCTTCGCGCGGCTCCGGTGACGTCCCGGGCGTTGGTGCGCCCGGCGTGCCGGGCGGCAGCGCATGGATCACCAGTTCCGTGCGATCGGAGGAGATCACGCGGAGTCCGGGCTCCACGTGGACGGGCGACATGGTAAGCAGCGTCTCGTAGAAACGCGCCACGCGATCCACGTCGTAGGCAAAAATCACGGCGCCGCTGTTCATGCCGGCTGACAGCTGAAAATTCGGTCTTTCATCGGGGTCAATACCGCCAACTGAGCGTATCGGCCCCGCGGGGCGCCCGGGCGCGCATCCGCTCCAGAATACGGGGCACGTACATCTGGTGGTATCGCAGGCGCGAATAGGCGTTGCTCCGCGTGGCATCGCCGTTCCAACAATGCTCGGCGCGGTCGCCGTACAGGATCTCGCCGGTCCACTTGGGGGTGGTGGTCCCGCGGAGGAAGTCCTCCACGAGATACACCGCGTTGTTGAGGTAGTAGTTATCCATGTCGCCCACATAGATGTTCAACTTGTCGAACACCTTGGGGCCAAGCGTGGCCCAATCGCGGCGCAGGATGTACGACAGGTCGTAATGATCCCGCCAGTAGCGGGCGACGTCCTTGTCGATCACGCCGGTCTTCTTGTCCCAGATCGGCTTGGGGTAGCCGTCGGCGCCCATGGGGGAATAGGTGGCCTGCCAGATGTCCCACTGGTCACCGCTGCGCCCCTTGCTGCCGAGTGCCGCTTCGCGACGGTTGGCTTCTTCCATGGTCGTCTGCACCTGCCCCAGGTAATTGCGATGGGCCGGGCGTGGCGTGCGCTTCCACTGACTGTCGAGGAAGAAGGCGTTCGTCTCCTCGTAGAGATTGAAGACCGTGTTCGCGCGGAAGTCGATCGGATCTGGGCACGCGATGTAGGCCCCGTTGAACTCGTCGGGGTAGAACAGCTGCACCGCCATCGCTTCCCATCCGCCCGTGGAGCCGCCGTACGTGATGCGCGCCCACCCCTGCCCGAGGCCGCGGAAGCGCTTCTCCACTTCGGGAATGAGCTCGTACATGATGGCATCCCCCCACGGCCCCTGCGATGCGGAGTTCACCGCATACGAGTCATCGTAGTACGGCGTGGCGTGACGCACCTCCATCAGCAGCACGCGCGGAAACGCGGGGGCGGTCCAGTCCTTGTAGAACTGATGATGCAGTTCCTGCTGAATGCGATTGTAGCCCGCCAGGTTGAAGCGCGCTGAGAAGTCGGGCGTGAGGTTCGGGTCCGGTGGCGTCTCCCGGAACCCTTCGAAGGTGTACGGGAAGTGCCCGTGACTGACCACGAGTGGATAGCGCGCCTCCGGATGTTCGTCGAAGCCGGCGGGCAACAGCACGTTGGCCCCGATGTACATGTCGCGCCCCCAGAACTTCGAGAGCCGCTCACTGCGGATGGTGACGTGCTTGATCCATTTGGTGTCCTTGGGCGGCGCGATCGGGGCGATCTCGTGGTCGAGCGCCACCGTGGGCGTCAGGCCCGCGCGCGCGTCGAGCGTGATCCAGCGCGGCGTGCTGTACAGGTTGCCCGGCTTGCGGGCCCATTGCTGCCCTTCCCCCTTGTCCGGTGGCAGCTTGACGGTATGGCCGGTGCTGAGCGTGAACGTTTCGTAGCGGTTGAGCACCGCCTGCACCCAATACCGGCCGCGCGGAAGGTCCCGGAGCGAGGCAAGCGGATAGGCGTCGGCCCGGTCGTTCACCACGCGCGCCGTCCCGGGGGCCCACGCATCCACGTCGGTGCCGAAGAGCAACTGCGACTCGGGGCCGTCGCTCACCTGAAAGCGCGGCTCGCGCGTGCTGTCGGTCGATACGAGCAGCAGGAGGCGCCCGTCGAGCGGCACCTTGGTCTTTCCCGCTGGCAGCGTGACCTGCACCTGAAGGGACGGGACCGGACGCGCCTGTGCGGAGCACAGGGTGGCCGCGGTACCCAGAACGCTCGCTATCGCGGCCGATCGGACACGTACCGAGTGCAGAGCAAATCGCATGGCAGGTCGCATGACGGAATTCCGGAGGAAGTGAACACGGGATCTCCGCTAAACTACCACCTGCTGCGTGCAGCGCGTGGCCGCCGGCCGATACCCAGACGGCCGGTCAGACACCAGCGGGCTACGGCCGTTTGCGCGTGACGGGGGCGGGCGTGAACGATTGCGGACGCCAGGTGGCGGGATCGCTGTCCACACCGAGGGTGGGCGCGACGACTTCCACGCGTTCAGCCTCGACAGCGATAAGCACAACGCCGGTCTCTCGATCCGGATAGAAGCTGTTCCACGCGGGATCCCACAGCGCATCCTTCGTCGCGCGATCTCGCACGACACGGGCGCGTCCGGTCACCGCGACGTAACTGTCAGTTCCTGGATCGAAGTAGTGCATGGCCACGCGCGCATTGCCCGAGATCTCCTTCACCTTGCGCGTGCGCGGATTGGTCGCAAACCAGATGCTCCACCCCGACAACGGAGCGCGGGGCTGCACGGTACGCGCCTGCGGTCGGCCTTCCGCATCGACGGTCACGAAGGTCGCGTAGCGCGCCGCAGCCACGATGCGACGGGCCACGGAGTCGAGGCGGGCCGGCGCCGCCTGCCCCGACGCAGGCAGCGGCCAGGCGCCCAGACCTGCCAGCCATAGGGTCGCGCAGAACACGCGGGTCGAACGACGAGAATCGATCATGGGGGAAAGGTATTGGCCGCGGCAACGGAATGCCGTCCCCGGTCGTTGATTCTGCGATATGACCACTCGTCGCTGGACCATTCCGCTTGGCGCAGTGCTGGTGCATCTCGGCATCGGTTCTGTGTATGCCTGGAGCACCCTCAATCGCCCCATCCTGGCGGCCATGCCGTCGCTGTCATGGTGGGCGAGTCCACCCTACACCACGTTCACCAGTGCGCTGGTCCTCCTGGGGCTGAGCGCCGCCACGTGGGGACCGTGGGTCGAGCGCCGTGGCGCGCGCGCTGCGGCGCGGTTGGCGGCCCTCTGCTTTGCCTCGGGGCTCGTGGTCGGTGGGCTGGGACTGCTGCTGCGGCAGCCGCTGCTGCTCTTTCTCGGCATGGGCATCTTGTGCGGTATCGGCTGCGGCATCGGCTACATCGCCCCGGTGAGTACGCTGGTGAAGTGGTTCCCCGATCGCCGCGGAATGGCCACCGGGTTTGCCATCATGGGCTTCGGGGGCGGCGCGTTCGTGGCGGGATACGCCAACGCCTTCCTGATCGAACGGGTGGGTGTGGCACAGACGCTGTTCGTCCTCGCCGCGGTCTACTGCGTGGTGATGCTCGCAGGTGCGCAGTTGCTCCGCCCAGCGCCGGCGGCACCGCCGGCTGAACTGGGCACCGCCGCCTCCGCCGGCCGCGCGCGGGGGGTGGCCGAGGGGCTGACGCGTCGCGAGGCGCTGCGCACGCCGCAATTCGCCCTGCTCTGGGGTATGCTGTGCATCAATGTGACGGCTGGCATCGGGATTCTCGCGCAGGCGAGTCCCATGATGCAGGACCTCTTCGGCCGGACCCCCGCGCAGGCGGCTGGCGTGGTGGCGATCATCAGCGTGTTCAACGCCACCGGGCGCCTGTTCTGGTCAAGCGTGTCGGACCACCTGGGCCGCCGCAACACCTATCTCGTCTTCTTTGCGGCGCAGATCGTGCTCTTCCTGCTCATCCCGGTGACGGCGAAGCAAGGCGCCTGGTGGCCATTCTTGCTCTGCCTCCTCACCGTGTTCACGATGTACGGTGGCGGCTTCGCGACGATCCCGGCGTTTCTCGCTGATTTGTTCGGCACGGCCAACGTGGGCGCCATTCACGGCGCCTTGCTCACCGCGTGGAGCGTGGCGGCCGTGCTTGGGCCGGTGATCATCACCGAACTCTCGGAGCGCGCGAAGGCGGCGCTCACACCCGGGATGTCGCGGGTGGCGATCTACGACCAGCCGCTGCAGCTCCTCGCCGGCCTGTTGGCGGTGGGGTTCGTGCTCACCCTGCTGGTGAAGCCGCTACGCGCTGACCCATAGATCACCGCCTGCGCCACCCGCGCCACCCGCGTCGGCCGCACGGACGCTACATTCGCGCACCCCTCTCACCGGAGTGTGCCCGTGCGCCAGACGTTGCCCGCTGTCCTCTTCGCCCTGCTGCTCCCCACGGCAGCCTCGGCGCAGGCCACCAACCCGCGCTTTGGCCGATGGCTGCTCAAAAGCGAGGCGCCGGCGCCCTCGAGCAACATCATGACGTACGAGCCGTTCGGCGCGAGCGGCATGAAGGTCACCATTCAGGCGGTCAATGCGAAGGGCGATACGACCCGCTGGTGGTACACGACCAATTTCGACGGCAGGGACATGCCCGTGACCGGCAATGCGGGGCAGTCCCACGCGGCGGTGCGCAGCATGTCGCCACTCGTGAATGAGATCGTGAACAAGAAGGACGGCCAAGTCACCCAGCGCCTCACCAACGTGCTCTCACCGGATCACCACACGATCGCCGTGATTTACATGCGGGAGGACGCCGCCGGACGCACCACCGGCGTGACCTTCGCGACCTATCTGCGCCTGCCCTGAGGCGGCCGAGGCCGGAGGGCGAGAGCGCGCTGGCTACTGCGTGAACACTTCGCTGGTGATCATCCACCCCATCGCGCTCAGTACCCAGCGCGCCGTGTAGCGCCCCTCCTGCTGATGGGCGCGCCCCTTGACCCGCCAACGGCCTACCCAGTGCCCCAGTTCGGTGGCGCTGATCCCGTCGGGATCGACGGTTACCGTCTCGGGGGTTCGCACGTAGCCGCCGAAGCCTGGGGCCCGCATCTGCTGGTCCCAGGCCTCGAAGTTGGCGGCACGCCCGTGCAGGATGGGGCCACCAGCCACCTGCACGGCCACGTCTTCGCTCATGAAGCTCGTCACGTAGTGCGCGTCGAGTGACGCGATAGCGGCGTTGGATTGCCGGCGCAGGGCACGGATATCAGCAGCGTGATCTCGCATGTCCGCAATATGCCGTCACGCGTGTATGGCAGGCAGGGCATACCGCCCGCCGCTGGCCAGAAAGCAGGAAGCGCCGGGCCCCCGTGGCCCCCGCGGCCGTGTGGCGGGCCCGGCCGCCGTGGTGGCCAGGCACGTGGGCCCGGCGCTTCCTTGTGCCGTCCGCGGAGGACTTGTCGGCCTGTGGCCGCGATGGCACCTGCAGCCATCTAAGTCCACGTCGGCACCCGCTTGGCGGCGATGACCCGCTGCCAACGGTGCGTTCCACGCTGAGGTGGAATGTTGCAGCGGGTCGATGCACGCGGTGCACTCTCGCTACGCCTCTGGAACCCCGAGGAATCGGGACCAATCCCCGACCCGCCGAATTCATCGTGGAGGCATCGCCCTCACTCTGCGCGATCAACATGCAACGACGGGTGGAGGCGCACCATCGGGAAAACCCGTACCCCAACTCCTCCGTGCCGCCCCCCTGCCTCAGCCGCCCGTCCCGAACTGCCGAGTGAACTTCACGAAGACGCTGCGCTGCTGCGGACGCACCCAGTTGAAGAACCCGGTGGCATCACGCCCGTCGTTCAGCACCACGAACAGCCCCGTCCCGGCCGTATTCAGCCAACCAAAGCGTACGTTCGCCGACCAGATGCGCTGCTGATTGTTGTACTGCGTGAGCGTCTGCACGAACACGCGCGGCGTGAAGAAGTAGTTCAGACGCACCGCCTGCAGCGTGCGCTTGAAATCGCCCTCGGGAAGCCGCACGTCGTTGTGATCGATCGTGAGCGATCCGGAGAACGTCGCGCCGCGGCGCACCGTGAGCGTACCATTGCCGCCGCTTCGCGTCCCCGTCCAGAAGTTGCCGAAGTCGAAGCGCCCCGTAGCGGTGATGTTCTCACTCGGATCCGTCGTGTAGTCGAACCCCAGCGTCCCCCACTGGTACTGCCCCGGTGCAAGGACGACACCAGGCGAGATCTCGAACGGCCTCTGGAGTCCTTCCTGCGAGATGTTCCACTCAGGTCCGAAACGCGAACTGTTGGCGAACTCGATCTCCGTGACATCGATGTGCCAGTAGCCGGTCTGACGGAAGCCATCCTCGATATCGTAGAAGCCGCGATAACTCACGTGCGGATTCCACTGGCGAAACCACGCCCACTCCGGCTTGCGCCAGAGATACATGGCGGTCGCATCGAAGGTGCGATACCCCGCCGGACGGCTCATGAAACCCACTTCGGGATTGAAGTCCTCGCCGATCTGCGCCACCCGGGCGTTGGCGTTGAACACGTTCGTGGCGTACGCCACGCGCGCGCTGTACGCGAGATCGTCACCGGTGCGCCCGGGCGTGGTCGTCTTCGCCGCCCAGAGGTCACTCGTCCACTTCTGCCCCACGCCAAGGCGCCCATCGAGCGCGAAGGTGCGGTTCACGTTGCCTGCATCCTCGGTGGAGAGACGCTGCACGGCCATCACGCCGAGCCGTGAGCGAGCCCCCACTTCACGCACCGCACGCGCCACAGAATACGACTGCCCCGACGTGCCCGCCTCCGGGGCGTCGGTCACCATCTGCAAGAGACCGACCGTCGTGCTTCCCACTCGCCCCGAAAGACGGCCACCGCCAAGAATCGGCTGTGGTGTGCCGTTCTCCGAAATCCCGATGCGGCGGGTGAAAAAGAGATCAACCGCCTGCGGCGTCCCTGCCGAGAAGACACCGGCATTTTCGAGGAAGAACGGGCGCTTTTCGGGGAAGAAGATCGGGAAGCGCGTGAGATTCACGCGCTGATCGTCCACTTCCACCTGCGCGAAGTCGGTGTTGACCGTGAGATCGAGCGTAAGCGCGGGGGTCACCCCGTACTTGATCTCGCCGCCGATTTCCGTGGGCGTCGTCGCCGTCTTGAGCCCCTTGTTCCACCGCTCCTGACTCGACGTAAGCACGTACGGGGTAGCCGTCTGGATGCGCCGTACGGGTGGGGTGAGCTTGGCGAGATTGCCGGCGAGCGACAAACGATAGAGGTTGAACTGACGCGGAATGAACGCCCAGTACAACTCTTCGTTCTTGCGACGGATCATGCGTGAGACGTTGAGCCCCCACGTCTGCTCGCCGTTCGCCGACTGGTAGCGGATGGTGGAGAACGGAATGCGGAACTCCGCCGTCCAGCCGAGCGAATCGATGCTGGTGGCCACCGTCCAGCTCGCGTCCCAGTTCACGTTGAATCCGCCCATCGCGCCGGCTTGCATGCGGTTCTGCCCCGGCACCATGGACCCGCCGCCCTCGCCCTCGCGGATCACCTGGCCGTCGTACTCGATGCCGGCTGGCGTCGTACCGAACACGAAGCCGTTCTGGTGATCGTGATAGGTGTCGAAGACGAACGAGATATAGTCGCTGTTGGCGAGCGTCACGTCGCGGATCTTCTCGCCCGGGATGATCAGCGACGGCTCACGGTCATACATCCTGGCACCGATGTACAGGAACTTGCCGTCACTCGCAAAGCGCACCTCGGTGCGCTCCGACGCCGGCACGCCTTCGTTGAGTTCGCGCTGCACGAAGTCCTTGACCGGCGTGCCCTCGCGCCAGACCGCCTCGTCGAGACGACCATCAATGGCCGGTCCGTCGCCCTCCACCTTGATCACGGTGATCGTGGGGCGCGGACGGGCGCGCGCCGCGCGGGCAAACGAGTCGGCCACGGCGGCATCGAGGCGCATCCCCCCAGCCGGCGGGGTCGGCTGAGCGGTGGCAGTGGCGGCAAGCGACGGCAGAGCCGACAGCGGCAGGGCAAGCACAAGGCTCGCCACGCGACGTGCGCGGGGGGAGAACAGCGACATGAGGAGCGGAGGGGGGTGGAGGGAAGACCTGCTCAATCTACGTCCGACCCGCCGGCTCCGTTCGCCTCCCATCACGGACTGGACATGCTCCCCGACAGGCTACCTCTTGTGGGCATGGCCCTCGATCCCAATTCCCGCCGCCAGTTTCTCGCCTTCCTTGCCGGAAGCCCGCTCCTCGCCGCCGCCGGCATCGATCGCGAGTGGCTCACATCGCTCGGCGCCACCGCCCGCCCCGACGCACTACTCCAAGCTGCCGATACGGTGGCCACCGCCGGTCACCCGGTGCTCCAGCCGCCGCGCATCACGCGCGCCGCCGATGCCCTCGACGTGTTCGACTTCGAGGGCGTCGCGCAGCAGAACATCCCGGTGGCGCACTGGGGGTACCTCATGACGGGGACTGACGACGACGGAACCATCGCCGCCAATCGGGCCGGCTTCGACCGCTGGACACTCAAGCCGCGGCGCCTCGTCGACGTGAGTCGCATCGATGCGAGCATGGCAATCTTCGGCCAGCGCTATCCCACGCCGATCATCGTCAACCCCCTCGGCAGCCAGAAGGCGTTTCACAAGGACGGCGAGCTCGCCACCGCCAAGGCCGCCCGCGCCCGCGACCACCTCATGGTGCTCTCCACCGTGGCTACCACGTCGATCGAAGACGTCATTGCCGCACGCGGAGGCCCGGTCTGGTTCCAGCTCTATCACCAGACCGATTGGTCGATCACGAAGCAGATGGTCAAGCGGGTGGAGCGTGCCGGTGCACCGGCCATCGCCTTCACCGTGGACCTGCTCGGCGGCAGTAACCGCGAAACGATGATCCGTGAAGCACGCCGAGACACGCGCGACTGCACCAAGTGCCACCTCGGTGGCGCGCCGCTCCCCGGCGTGAGCGGTCGGGTGGACGACCGGGACAACCGCCGGAAGCCCAATCTCGTGGGATACGAGAAGCTCCCTCCGCAGCTCGAGAAGGGCACACCCACCTGGGAGTTCGTGGACCGCCTCAAGCAGTCCACCAGCATGAAGGTGCTACTCAAGGGCATCGTGACCGGTGAAGATGCCGCGCTGGCGGTGGAACACGGCGTGGACGGCCTGTTCGTATCGAATCACGGGGGACGCGCCGAGAATTCCCGCCGTGCCACCATCGTGTCACTCCCGGAGGTCGTGCAGGGGACTGCTGGGCGCATCCCCGTGATCTGCGACGGCGGCTTCCGCCGTGGGACCGACGTGTTCAAGGCCATGGCACTGGGCGCGACGGGCGTGGGCATCGGACGACCGTACATCTGGGGACTCGGTGCCTTCGGTCAGGAGGGGGTGGAAGCCGTCCTCGCGATCCTGCGCAAGGAGTTTGAGCTCACCATGAAGCAGAGTGGCACAACGACCCTCTCGCAGATCTCGGCGCGGCACATCACTGCCGCGTGACCGTCGTGCCTCGCCTTGATCGACGCCTGGTCGTTGGCGGAGCGCTGCTACTCGCCTCAGCCCCGCTGAGCGCTGTCGTAGCGCAGACGCCGCCCAACACGGCAGCACGCGACGCCTTCGACCGCCTCAAGAACATGCCGCTGTTTGGCGATCGGCCGGTCACGTTCACGGTGGCCGGGCATGCCCGGTGGCGTGAGGAGTTCTTCCGCGGCTTCAATACACTGCCGCTGAACGACGATCATGCGCAGACGCGCCTCCTGCTGGCTGGCGACCTGCAGGTGGGCAAACGATCGGGCGCGTACGGACGTCTCTTCGTCGAGGCGCGCGATGCCCAGAGCTATGGGCGCACCCTGCCCGGCGGCGTTCGCCCCAACGATGCCGACCGCGCGGACTTCCAGACGGCGTACGTGGATCTGGGATACGGCCGCTCGATGTTGCGTGTCGGGCGACAAGAGATCGGCCTCGCGCGCGAACGGCTGTTCGGTGCGCCGGACTGGTCCAACACGCGCCGGAGTTCACAGGGATCGCGGCTGCAACTGGTGCGTGGGGCCTTCGCCTTCGAAGCCGTGGAGGCGCGCCCCATCGTGGTGCGCCTCCGGCAGCCCAATCTCGCCGATAGCACGCAACGCTTTCGCACGCTCTCGATCGGGAGTGCCCCGGGAGCGCGCGCCCTGCACCAGGCGCTGCCTTCTCTGTGGCAAGGCTACTGGTACGAGCAGACCGTGAAGCCGGCAGGCAATCCGGCGGCGCGCGCCTATCGACTTACCACGGGCGGTCGCGCGCAGTGGCAGTGGGGGACGGCCGCGACATCGCACGTGCAGCGAAGCGTCGAGTTCGAAGGCGCGCGCCAGTCCGGAACGGTCGGTATGCGCTCCATCAACGCCTGGTTCTGGGTGACCGAAGGCGCACTGCAATGGAAACGCACGCGCGGGGCTCCGTCACTGGCACTCGGTGTGGAAGAGGCGAGCGCCGAGCAACGTGGCACGGACAGTGCCCTCGAGCAGTTCACCGTGCTGTATCCGGCTGCGCATCAGCACGGCGGGTACGCCGACGTGATTGGCCGCCCGAACATCCGCGAGCTGCACGCGATCTCCGTCTGGGATCCGCTCACGTCGCTCAATCTCCGCGCGGCACTGTACCACTTCGACCGCCTGCGCACCGATGACGGCGTCTACACAAAACAGAACACGGTGTTCAGGGCAGCGGGATCCTCCGAATCCCGGCATGTGGCCGACGAGCTCGATATCACAGGCACCTGGCGCGCCACGCGCCACTTGCGACTGATCTTCGGCGGTGCGTTGGTGGTGCCCGGCGCCTTCCTTAAGGAAACCCTGACCAGTTCGGAGACTGAACGCTGGGGCTTTGTGGGCACCACCTACCAGTTCTGATCACTCGCTCGCGGTAGACCGAGCGGCCTTGCGCGCGGCACGCTCGGCGAAGAAGCGTTGCACCAGCTCCTCGCGCTCCGGACTGGCCAGACACTCGAGAAAGGCGCGGGCCTCGACCGCCGCGCCATCCTCGTACGGCAGATCCACTGCGGCCGCCACGCACTCCACTATGCGTGCCGGCGCGAAGCGACCGGCCAGATCGCGCTGCACGCGCTCCCGCGCCATCTCGATGGCAGCGTGTGCCGCGGCGGTGTCACGCAGCGCCTGTCCGTCGCGCGCCCGTCGGACGGGCCCACCCGCGCTGGCCAGCTGTTGCGCCCAGAGCACGGCGTGCGCAATGGGATCATTGGCGAGCACGTCGAGCAATCCCGCAGCCACGGCATCGGCAGCGCTGAGCCGGCGTCCGGTGAGCATGAGATCGAGGGCCAGCGCCGCACCACACAACCGCGGCGCTCGCTGTGTGCCCCCCGCACCGGGGAGCAAGCCAAGCAGGACCTCAGGGAACGCCACCTCCACCGCGGGCGCGGCCACCCGGTAGTGCGCCGCCAGGGCGATCTCGAAGCCGCCGCCGAGGGCAGCGCCCTGCATGGCCGCCACCACCGGCTTGGCGCAGGCATTCACCCGATCGCATACGACGTTGAGCAGCGGATCCCGCCGCGGGCCGCTGAATTCGCGGATATCGGCGCCACCCACGAACACCGGGCCCGTGCTGCGCAGCACCATGGCCCCGAGCGTGGGGTCGGCGTCGAGACGTTCTGCCGCCTGCAGCAGCGCCTCCCGCACGGCATGACCGAGCGCATTGACCGGCGGGTTGTCGATCGTCACCACGAGAAGATCGCGAGGAGCGCCGTGTACGACCTCGCATGCGACCGGCGGCGGCGTGGTGTGCGTCATGCGTCCGGCACCACCGCCGTCACCTCGATCTCCACACGCGCCCGCGCTTCCATGAGCGCCGTGACCTGCACGGCAGTCATGGCGATCGCATAGTGCCCGACCAGCTCACGAAAGGCCGCGCCGATGGCGGGGAGCGCCGCCTGATACTCCGCACGGTCCACCACATACCACGTCATGCGTACGATATGCTCGGGCCCTGCGCCCCCGGCACGTAACACGGCCACCACGTTCACGAGGGCCTGGCGGGCCTGCTGCGCGAAGTCGTCACTGTGGAACACACCGTGTGCATCCCAACCGATCATGCCGGCCACGAAGAGCTGTCGCCCGGTCGCGGCCACGCCATTTGCATAGCCCCGCGGGCGCGGCCAGCCGTCCGGTAGCAGGGTCTCGTTCATGACTGCGTCTCCTGGAAGCGGACGATGGCCGCACGAAGATCATCGGGGAACGGTGCGGAGCGATGCGTATCGAGATCGGTACAGACGATGACCTGCCGCGCCGCGACGCGCACGCCGTCGTCGCCGCGGATCTCGAGCTGCAGCGTGAGCGACGAGCGCCCCAGTCGCTCCACGCCCAGTCGCACGGCGATGCGATCCCCCATGCGACTGATCGCACGGAAGTCGGACTCCCATCGAACCGACGGCAACCCCACGCGACGAGGACCAAGTAGCTGCTGGTAGGGAATGCCCAGCGCGTCGGAGACCCAGGCTTCCACGTGGTCCTGGAAGGCGAGGAATACCTGCGGGAAGAACATGATCCCTGCCGGATCGCAGGCACTGAAGGGCACCCGCATCCTCCGTTCGAACACCGCACCGCTGATCACGAGACCTCCAGCGACAGTTCGCTGCTGTCAGGGAGACGGAAGCGCTGCAGCTTTCCCGTGGCCGTGCGTGGCAGCTGCGAGACGAAGCAGACGGCGCGCGGATACTTGTAGGGGGCAATGTGCGTCTTCACGTGCTCTTGCAGCATGCGGACCGCCTGCGCGGTCGGCGATACACCCGGACGAAGTACGACCCACGCCTTCACGATATTGCCGCGTTCCGGATCGGGCACACCGTACACGCCGCACTCGGCGACGGCGTCATGCTGCAACAGACACGCCTCGACTTCAGGGCCAGCAATGTTGTACCCCGACGAGATGATCAGGTCATCGGTGCGCGCGTGATAGTGGAAGTATCCGTCCGCATCACAGAAGTAGGCGTCGCCGGTGTAGTTCCAGCCATCCCGCACGTACGTGCGCTGCCGGTCATCGTTGAGATAGCGACAGCCGGTCGGCCCCTTCACCCGCAATTTGCCCACGGTCCCCACCGGGACGGGCAGGCCGTCGTCATCCACCACTTCGGCCACGTAGCCGGGCACCGGCTTTCCCGTGGCCCCAGGACGGGCATGGGCTTCGTCAGCACTGATGAAGATGTGCAGCAGCTCGGTGGCGCCGATGCCATCGATCATCTCGATACCGGTCGCCTCGCGCCAGAGCGTGCGCGTGGCTGCCGGCAACGCCTCCCCGGCCGACACGCACTTGCGCAGCGACAACGTACGCAGGTCGTGGCCGAGGGCGACCAGCGCACGATACGACGTGGGCGCCGTAAAGAGGATGGTGGCCCCGAAGTCGCGGATCCCCTCGTAGAGCTGCGGCGGGGCCACTTTCTCGAGGAGCACCGCACTCGCGCCCACGGACATGGGGAAGAGCACGAGCCCCCCCAGCCCGAAGGTGAACGCCAGCGGCGGGCTGCCGATGAACACATCGTCCGCCGTGGGGCGCAGCACATGCGGTGGCCAGCACCGGCAGATCGCCATCACGTCACGATGGAAATGCATCGTGGCCTTGGGCACCCCCGTGGTGCCCGAGGTGAACCCGAGCAGACAGGTGTCATCGGATGCCGTGTCGACGGCGATGAATGGCACGTCGTATCCGGCCATGCGGTGCTCGAGACTCTCGCTGCCGGAGTCGTTGAAGCAGCGGATTGCCCGAAGCACCGGTGCCTCGACGGCAGCCTGCCGCAACTCCGCCGCGAGGGCGACATCACACAGCGCATGCGTGGCCTGACTGATCCGGATGATCGTCGCCAATTCCCCGGCCCGCAGCATCGGCATGGTCGTCACCACAACACCGCCAGCCTTTACCACCGCGAACCAGGACGCCACCAGCATGGGACAGTTCGGCGCCCGCAGCAGGACGCGATTACCGGGAACGAGCCCCATCTCCTGCGTCAGCACGTGCGCGATGCGATCGACCCGATCGAGCAGATCGCGGTAGCTCCACACAATGCCCGGGGCACGCAGGCAGGGGCGGTCGCCCCATCCGTGTATGTGAACCGCATCGTCGAGCAGTGCCGCCGCGCAGTTGAGCTGCGCGGGAAACTGGAGAGACGGCAGGTCGAAGAGGTAGTCCGGCTGCGCGTCGAGCGGCGGGAGCGACTCGAACGCGAACGTGTCGATGTGCGCGCTGGGCATGTGGTCAGGCGTCCGATGCGTGCGGGGGTCGCGAGGCGGCGTGTGTTTTGAGGAGTTCTCGGGCAATGATCAGTTGCTGCACTTCACTGGCGCCTTCGTAAATACGGAGGGCGCGGATCTCGCGGTACAGCCGTTCCACGGGCACGTCGTGCACCACGCCCATCCCTCCCCACAGTTGCACGGCGGCATCGATGACCCGCTGGGCGCCCTCGGTCGCCACATACTTGGCCATCGCCGCCTCGGCCGTCACGGTGCGACCGCTGTCGCGCTGCCATGCGGCGCGATACGTGTGCAGCGCGGCACTGTCGATCTGCATCGCCATGGTCGCCAGCGTCGCCTGGGTGAGCTGGAAGTCGGCCAGGACGCCGCCGAACATTCGGCGGGACGTAACGCGGGCAAGAGCTTCCGCCATCGCGCGGCGGGCAAACCCGAGCGCGGCCGCCGCGACCGAGGTGCGAAACACGTCGAGTGTACGCATGGCGAGCTTGAACCCCGTACCGGCAGCGCCAATCCGTTGCGTGGCCGGCACCCGACACTCGGTGAAGCGCAATCGAGCCAAGGGATGCGGAGCAATCACGTCGATGCGCTCGGCGATCGAGAGCCCCGGCGTGTCAGCATCCACGATGAACGCCGAAATGCCACGCGCCCCCAGGGCTTCACCGGTCCGCGCAAAGACCACGTAGAAGTCGGCGATACCGCCATTCGAGATCCAGGTCTTCTCGCCGTTCAGCACATACTCGTCACCCTCTGCTCGCGCGGCGCACTGCATCGCGGCCACATCGGAGCCGGAGTCTGGCTCCGAGAGGGCGAAGGCGGCGATTGCCTCACCACGCGCCACGCGCGGGAGGTAGCGCGCACGCTGCGCACTGGTCCCGTCGAGACTGATGGCCCCCGAGCCCAACCCCTGCATGGCGAAGGCGAAATCGGCGAGGCCGTTGTGCGCGGCCAGCGTTTCGCGGATCAGGCAGATCGATCGCGTATCGATCGCCTCGCCTGCCCCGCCAAACTCCCGGCCGGCCACCGCATGGGCGAGCCAGCCGTGTGCCCCGAGCAGCCGCACCAAGGCACGGCAATCGGCGTCGGCATCACCGGTATGCACGCTGGCGACGTGCTCGGCGGCCCACGCGTCGAGCGTCGTCGCGAGCTCCGCATGGTGCGGGGCGAAGAAGGGCCACGACAGATGATCGGCAGCGGTCATCGTCATCGCCCGGTGAACACCGGCGCGTCTTTCGCCACGAACGCGTGGTACGCGGCGCGGAAATCCTGCGTGAGCATGCACAACGCTTGCGCCTGCGCCTCCGCTTCGATCGCCTGCTCGATCGACAGGTTCCACTCCTGATGAAGCATCGTCTTGGTCAGGCCGTTGGCGAAGGTGGGACCCTGCACGAGGCGGCGCGCCAAGGCCGTTGCGTCGGCCAGCAGCGGCTCAGGCTCCACCAGTCGATTGAAGAAGCCCCAGCGTTCCCCTTCCTCACCGCCCATGCTGCGGCCGGTGAACAGCAGTTCGCTGGCGCGCCCCTGTCCGATGAGGCGGGGCAGCATGGCGCAGGCCCCCATGTCGCACCCGGCAAGTCCGACACGGTTGAAGAGAAACGCCGTGCGACTCCGCGTCGTCCCGAGCCGCAGATCCGAGGCCATGGCCAGGATCGCGCCGGCACCGGCACACACCCCATCAACAGCGGCCACGATGGGCTGAGGGCAGGCGCGCATGGCCAGCACCAAATCACCGGTGAGCCGAGTGAAACGAAGCAGGTCCGGTGCGGGCATCGCGACGAGCGGTGCGATGATGTCGTGCACGTCGCCACCGCTGCAGAAGTTGCCGCCGGCCCCGGTGATGACCACCGCGTGGACGTCGGTTGCCTGCCGCAGTGCGCGAAAGGTGTCGCGAAGCTCCACGTAGCTGTCGAAGGTGAGCGGATTCTTCCGCTCCGGTCGATGCAACGTCACGGTGGCCACACCATCGACGCACTGCCATTGGAAATGCACCGGCGCGTGGTCGGCCATGGTGCACCGTGTGCCCGCATCGAGACCGGCGGTGAGGCTGTTCATGACGCGCGCTCCTTGCGCGAAAGGGGGCGGGAATCCTGCTGGGGGGCGAGATGGGCGCGCAGTCGACCGAGTTGCTCGTACAGCATGTCCCGGTGTTGGCCGTCGAGGCCGTCGAACAGCTCGATCAGCCACTGCTCGTGCTCGGCCGCCATCGCGAGGAACTGTGTACGTCCCGTACGGGTGAGCGAGACGATCGTCGAACGGCGATCGCGCGGGTCCACGATGCGCGTGACGTACCCGTCCGCGACGAGCTGTTCGGTCAGCACGGTGACATTACCGCCCGTCACCATCAGGTTGCGCGAGAGGGTATTGAGCCGGAGGCCATCGGGGTGGCGCTCCAACTGGGCGAGATAGTCGAAGCGGGGCAACGTGACGCCGAAGCGCTCGCGGAGACGGGAGCGGATCACCTGTTCGATTTGCGTACTGCAGGATAGGAGACGGAGCCACAGGCGCACGGCTGAATGATCCGACGACTGGGCGCGTGCCTCCTGACCGAGCCGGTCCTGCGCGACCACGTGCACATGGGTAAACCGTCGGGCAGGCGTCATGGTCACATCACCTCGCCGCCACTCACCGAGACGATCTGCCCCGTGACGGACGCCGCACCCGCGGAACAGAGCCAGGACACCGCGCTCGCCACCTCCGCGGGCGCAATAAACCGCTGTTGCGGGTTGAGGGCCGCTAGCTGGGCGCGCGCCTGTTCCGGCGTTCGACCGGTCTTCTGGACGATGTTGTCCACGCTGCGCGTGAGCATGTCGGTGTCGGTGAACCCGGGGCAGACCGCATTGACGGTGATGCCGGCCGTGGCCACCTCGAGCGCCAGTGACCGCGTGAAGCCGATCACGCCGTGTTTGGCGGCCGCGTACGCAGCCACGTAGGGGTACCCCCGCTGCGCCGCCGTGCTGGCGATGTTCACCACGCGCCCCCAGCGGACCGCACGCATCCCGTCGATCACCGCGCGCGTGCAGTGGAAGGTGCCGGTGAGGTTCACCGCCAGCATCTGCTGCCACAGCGCATCGGTGGTTCGCGACACGGGCGCACTTTCGGCCTGCCCGGCATTGTTGACCAGCACATGCACCGTGGGGAGCGCAGCGAAGGCGCGGGTGACGGCAGCGCTGTCCGTCACATCGCACACGCACACGCTGGCCGGCGGGCCGAGGACCTCGGCGAGCGCGTCGAGCGGCCCTCGTGATCGCCCGAGCAACGTGACGGCGAAGCCGTCGCGCACGAGCTGTTCGGCAATGGCGGTCCCGATGCCGCGACCAGCGCCGGTGACCACGGCGTGGGCGCCTTTCGGTACGGCAGCGTCGCTGGTCAACGCGACAGGGGGTGAGTCGTTCATGTCTCGCGCCTCAGGGTATCCGGACCGCTGCCACCACCGCGCGCGAAACCACCGGACGGCGGTGGCGCCTGCTGCGCCTTCTCACGGGCAAACCCGGCCTCGAGCTGGCCCTTCGCCGCGCGATACGGCTTGGGCCAGCCGATGGCCGTGTAGCCGATCCGCGCCGCCTCGGTGAGTGTCCACGCCGGGTTGGCGAGGTGGGGGCGCGCCACCGCGCAAAGGTCGGCGCGACCGGCAGCGATGATCGAATTCACATGGTCCGCCTCGCTGATGGCGCCAACGGCCATCGTCGGGATCCCCGCCTCCTGCCGGATGCGGTCGGAGAAGGGCGTCTGGAACATGCGACCATAGGTGGGTTTTTCCCGCTTGCTCACCTGCCCCGATGAGCAGTCGATCATGTCGGCGCCGGCGCGCTTGAACGCACGCGCGATCTCCACGGCATCGGCGGGGGTGATCCCGCCCTCCACCCAGTCGTGCGCGGAAATGCGCACCGACATGGGTAACGCCTCGGGCCAGACGGCGCGCATGGCGCTGAAGACTTCGAGGGGATACCGCAGCCGCTGCTCGAGCGATCCACCGTACCCGTCGGTCCGCTGGTTCGTGAGCGGCGAGATGAAACTCGACAGCAGGTACCCGTGCGCACAGTGAAGCTCGAGCCAGTCGAAACCCGCGGCAGCGGCACGGCGGGTGGCGGCAACGAACTGCTCGCGCACCGCATCCATCTCGGCGCGCGTGATCTCGCGGGCGCGTTGGCTCACCCCCGGCAGATACTCCTGTGGCGAGGCGCTCACCAATGGCCAGTTCGCCTCGGCACCGGTGTCGGGGAGCGGCAGGTCGATCCCATCCCACGCGCGGCGCGTGGAGCCCTTCGCTCCGCTGTGGCCAAGCTGCAGCGCCATGCGCGCCTCGCTGTTCGTGTGGACCCACTCCACGATGCGCTGCCAGCCCCGCTGCTGCTCGTCGTTCCAGAGCCCCGGACATCCGGGAGTGATGCGCGCCTCGGGACTTGGACAGGTCATCTCCGCGAACACGAGCCCCGCCCCGCCCATGGCACGCGCGCCGAGGTGCACGAGGTGATAATCGCCCGGCATGCCGTCTACGGCGGAGTACTGCGCCATGGGCGAGACCACCACACGATTCGTGAGCAGCACCGACCGCACCTGCAGCGGTGTGAACATGGGTGGCACCGGCGCGACCGGCGCGTGAACCGGCGCCATGACCGGCGCCGGCACCGTCACTTGTGCCACGGCCCGCTCGGCAAGCCATTGCTCGTAGCCTTCGAGCCACCCGCGATCGCGCAGACGCAGGTTTTCGTGGCTGATGCGCTGGCTGCGCGTGAGCATCGAGTACATGAACTGCTCGGGTTCGAGCTGGTCGCAATAGCGCGTGCCGCACACCTCGAACCACTCCATCGCGTTCCACGCGGCGTTCTGGATGCGCAGCGTCTCCACCCGGCGCAGCTCCTGGAATCGCGCGAGGATCTCGGGGATCTGCTGGGGCGCGTCACCCGTAAGCTGAAATTGCCGGACCAGCTCGATCGCATCCTCGAGCGCCAGCTTGGTGCCCGATCCGATGGCGAAATGCGCCGTATGCACCGCATCGCCCATGAGTACGACATGGCTGCCATGCTGGTTGCGCAGCCACCACTGCTCGCACACGATTCGCTGGAAGTTGAGCCACGCCGACCCGCGCAGATGCCGCGCGTTGGTCATGAGGCGTTCGCCCTCGAGGGATTCGGCGAACAGGCGCTCGCAAAATGCGACCGACTCGTGCTGATCGGCGTTGTCGAGACCATGCGCCTGCCAGACCGACTCGGGACACTCCACGATGAAGGTCGTGGTGTTGGCGTCGAACTTGTAGATGTGCGCCTGAAACCAGCCGTGCTCGGTGCGCTGGAAATCGAAGGTGAAGGCGTCGAACAGCTTGTGCGTGCCAAGCCAGATGAAGCGGTTCGGACGCGTCACGATGTCTGGACGGAAGACGTCGGCGTACGCCGTCCGGATCTTCGAGTTGATGCCATCGGATGCGATGATCAGGTCCGCATCGGGATAGTCGAGATCCGAATCCACCTCGGTTTCGAACAGCAGCTCGACGCCGAGCGCCTCGCACCGGGCCTGCAGGATATTCAGCAGGTGCTTGCGGCCGATCCCCACGAAGCCATGGCCCCCCGAGCGGATGCGCCGTCCCTTGAAGCGCAGCTCGATGTCGTCCCAATGGCTGAACGACTGTTCGATCTGATCACAGCTCTCGGGATCCCAGCGCCGCATGTTCTCCATCGTGGCGTCGGAGAACACGACCCCCCAGCCGAAGGTGTCGTACGGCCTGTTGCGCTCGACCACGGTGATGCGGTGAGCGGGATCGAGCTTCTTCATGAGGAGGGCGAAGTAGAGCCCGGCCGGCCCCCCGCCAATGCAGACGATACGCATGCGCTACACTACTCCCAATTACTTCAACCTTCAAGTAATCGCCGGCAGCCGCCCTCGTCTCGCCTCGTCCCGCCGCCTGCCACCGGCAGGCCGAACGCTCACGTCACGGCCTGCCGCACCTGATACTCGGGCGCCCGCCAGGCCTCCGTGCGGAGGATCTCCGCCAGCACGTCCACGGCAGCCGCGATGTCGGCAAACCGCAGGTAGAGCGGCGTGAGGCCGAAGCGCATGATGTCGGGGGCGCGGAAGTCGCCGATCACCCCGCGCGCGATCAGCGCCTGCATCACCGCATACCCCTCAGGATGCCGGAACGATACGTGGCTGCCGCGCGGCGCCCCCGCCGCCGGGCCCACGAGCTCCACGCCGAAGCCGTGGCAGCGCACCGCCACGAGCTCCATGAAGAGGGCCGCAAGGGCGCGCGACTTGGCCTCGACCTGGGCCATCGGCACCTCGAGGTGCAGGTCCACACCACTCTCCAGCGCGGCCACCGCCAGCACGGGGGGCGTGCCGCAGAGAAAGCGGTCGATACCGGCCCCCACCTCATACTGATCGACGAAGGCAAAGGGACGGGCATGGCCCATCCATCCGCCCAGCGGCGACTGCACGCGATCGTGGTGACGTTCGGCCACGTACAGGAAGGCCGGTGCGCCGGGGCCGCCGTTGAGGAACTTGTACCCGCACCCCACGGCGAAGTCCGCACGCGCGGCATTGAGCTCGAGCGGGACGGCCCCCACCGAATGACTCAGGTCCCAGAGCACTAGCGCACCCTTCGCGTGCGCCGCCGCCGTGATCTCCGCCATGTCGTAGCGCTCGGCGGTCTTGTAATGCACGTGCGTGAGCAACACGAGCGCCGTGTCGTCGGTGATCTGCGCCAGCAGCTGCTCGCGCGGCGCCAGCTGCAGCCGGCGATCCCCACCGAGCGTGCGCAACGCCGACTCCACCATGTAGAGATCGGTGGGGAAGTTGCCGGGTTCGGACAGCACCACGCGGCGCGCGGGCTGCGCCTGCAGCGCCGCGACGATGAGCTTGAACAGATTGACCGACGTCGAATCCGCCACCACGACCTCATGGCTCTTCGCACCGATCAGGCGCGCGATCTTGCCCCCCACGCGACGCGGGGCACCGATCCAGTCGGCGCTGTTCCAGCTGCGGATCAGCCCCGTGCCCCACTCCTCGGCCATCACGGCGTTCACGCGAGCTGCCGTCTGCCGCGGGAGCGCGCCGAGGGAGTTGCCGTCGAGATAGATCACGCCGTCGGGCAACGCGAAGCGCTCGCGGAAGGGGGCCAGCGGATCGGCGGCATCGAGCGCAGCGATCCGTTCGTCGAGGGAGGGAGCGGTCATGGCGTCGAAGTGGGGCGGATCGAGGCGTCGCTAGTGCTGCGGTGCGCGCCGCGAAGAAACGTATCGAGCGACGTGCCGCCGGTGCCGGCCATGTCGCGCGCCGCGCCGGACGGCGCCACGATGTAGTCGTGTGCCAGGCGCATGTGGGCCTCGCGGAACGCGGCGATCTGCTGCAGCGCCTCGTTGTAGGCCTGCTGCAACACCACCGTCCCGCCGGTGACCCGCTCACGAACGCGGGTGCCCTGCTCCACATCGTCCACGAAGCGCCGATGGGGAGGCGGCATGTAGGCACGGACGGCCCGGAGATAACTGCCGGCTGGATGATCGGCGTGCTTCACGCCCAGCATCGCGTCGAACAGCTGCAGCAGCGCGCTCTGGGCGGCGCTACCCCCGATGTGGCGCTGCGGCTCCTCCGATACGCCCTCGTAAATCACGCCCGGCGTGGGCCATCCGGCCACGAACGGCCGCACGCGCAGATAGTAGGTGGCCGGATCGCACCACCGCCGCACGTGTTCGAGCGCCGCATGCACCGCGACCATCCCCTCGGCAAAGTGCCCCAGGGCGGCCGCGAGCTCCGCATCGCTCCCGTCGGCCGACAGCGCCGTGGCGCGGGCGACCACGGGCAGCAGCGGCGCACCGGCGAGTTCCACGCCCATGGAGGCGATGAAGAACCAGTCCTCATCGACGCCACCCAGGAACTGGATCTGTGTGCGCGCATTATCGACCGACACGGGGGCACCCGTATCCACCAGACGCCAGTTGGTGAGCGTGGTGGTGGCGTAATGCGCGATGGGCGGACGATCCATTCGGGCCGCCAGCGCCGACAACGGCACCGCAAGCGACGGCGGCAGCCGCAGATCGGGCTCGTCGCCCCCCCACACGTACGCATTCGCATAGTGCGTGAGCAGCAGAAGCCCGCGTTCCTGATCGGCGGCGGTCACGAGCCCGGCCTCGTCGAGCAGCGGCAACGCCCGAATCACGTCTCGCACCTTTCGCGAACGGATCAGCGCCGACAACTCCGGCGCCACCGCATCCCAGGCCGCGTAGGCGGCGGGAAGCTGCAGCGGCAGCGGGTCAGGTGAAACAAAGCCCGTGACGGGGTCGACCTGATAATGGGAAAGTGCCATCCGAACAATCGTAGAGCGGGACGGGCCATCATGACATTCGGGATTTGTTCACCCCACACCGATTTCGGCCGGGCCGCCACGGCGCCGTTCCGCTACCGCTCGCAGGCCGCTTTTTTTCTTGGCATGACCACCATCACCCAAGCCGATTTCATCCAGTCCATCGCGGACGCGCTCCAGCACATCTCGTACTACCACCCGCTGGACTACATCCACGCGTTGGCGGATGCCTACGAGAAGGAGCAGTCGCCGGCCGCCAAGGACGCCATCGCGCAGATCCTCACCAACTCGCGCATGTGCGCCGAAGGGCACCGCCCGATCTGCCAGGATACCGGCAGCGTGGTGGTGTTCCTCAAGGTGGGCATGAATGTCCGCTGGGACACCACACGGTCGATCCAGGAGATGGTCGACGAGGGGGTGCGTCGTGCCTACCTGCTCCCCGACAACATCCTGCGCGCGTCCATCGTGGCCGACCCGGCCTTCTCCCGCAAGAACACGCGCGACAACACGCCGGCCGTCGTGCACGTGGAACTCGTGCCCGGTGACACCGTCGACGTGAAGCTCGGCGCGAAGGGCGGTGGCTCCGAGAACAAGTCGAAGTTCGCGATGCTCAATCCGAGCGACAACATCGTGGAGTGGGTGCTCAAGACGGTGCCGCTCATGGGCGCCGGCTGGTGCCCGCCGGGCATGCTCGGCATTGGCATCGGCGGCAGCGCCGAAAAGGCGATGCTCATGGCAAAGGAATCGCTCATGGAGCACATCGACATGGCGCAGCTCAAGGCGCGCGGCCCGCAGAACAAGATCGAGGAGCTCCGTATCGAGCTGCACGACAAGATCAACGCGCTCGGCATCGGGGCCCAGGGGCTTGGTGGCCTCTCCACCGTGCTCGATGTGAAGATCTGGGATTACCCCACGCACGCTGCGTCGAAGCCGATCGCGATGATCCCCAACTGCGCCGCCACACGCCACGCGCACTTCGTGCTCGATGGCAGCGGTGTCGCGTCGCTCCCCGTCCCGCGCCTCGAGGATTGGCCCAGCGTCACCTGGCGCCCCGACGCCAACGCGAAGCGCGTGGATCTCGACACGCTCACGCCCGAGGTCGTGGCCACGTGGAACGCCGGTGACCGTCTGCTCCTCAACGGCAAGATGCTCACCGGGCGCGATGCGGCACACAAGCGCATCGCGGATCTCTTCGCGAGCGGTCAGGGGCTACCCGACGGGGTGGACTTCACCAACCGCGTGATCTACTACGTGGGCCCGGTCGATCCCGTCCGCGACGAGGCCGTGGGCCCCGCCGGCCCCACGACGGCCACCCGCATGGACAAGTTCACCGAGATGATGCTCGCGAAGACGGGCCTCATCGCCATGGTGGGCAAGGCCGAACGCGGTCCCGCCGGTCTCGAAGCCATCCGCAAGCACAAGGCGGCGT
>NZ_JBIJCN010000077.1:0-8452 GCF_044344655.1 Gemmatimonas sp. | reverse complement strand
ACTCAGACCCCGACCCCGACGCGCCAGCGCAGCGCCGCGCCAGCCCATGCAGCGACTCCGACCGTGGGAAGGCCAAGACCGTCCCGGCAGTGCCCAGACCGCCGTGGCAGTGCTCCGACCGTCGTGGCCGTACCAAGACTCAGACCCGGCCCCCGACCCCCACGTGTCAGGCCGTGCGTCGCCGTGTCACCATCAGCCCCGCCCCGATGCTGAAGATCGTGATGGCGATGATCTGCGCCGTCGTGAGCCCGAACGTGAGCGTGTCGTCCTTGGCGCGGAAGAATTCCACGATGAACCGCTCCACGCCCGCCACGATGCAGTACAGCCCGAACAGCCACCCTTCCTTGTGGGGGTGCGAGCGGAAGCGCCACAGGATGGCGAACATCAGGAACCCCATCACCGTCTCGTACAGCTGCGTGGGATGCACCGCGACCATGTCGAGCGGATTGGTACCGGCCGGAAACGACACACCGAACTGGCTGCTCATCACACTGACCGTGCTCGGCGGTGCGCCCTCGGGGAACTGCGTGGCGAGGAAGCCATTCCACGGACGGCCATAGTCGTCACCCACCGCCCAGCAGCCCGTGCGCCCCACGCTGTAGCCGGCGGCGATCGCGATGCCGGCCACGTCGGCGATGCGGAGGAAGTTGAGTTTCTTGTACTTAATCGTAGCCCAGCAGAGCGCCACCGAGCCCATGAAGCCTCCCCAGAACACGAACCCGCCGCGGCTGAGGAACGCCGACGGATCGCCCGTGAGCACCACGTAGTACGTTTTTGCGCCAATGAGCGTGCCGATCAGCGCCGCCATCACCAGATCGGGGATGGCCTCCGCTTCCTTGGCGTGCCCACGCCGCCACAGCTCGCGCTGACAGATGATCTGTGAGATGGCGAATGCCGCCAGCACCGCCAGGCCGAAGCCGGTGAGCTCGAGCGGACCGAGGTGGAAGACCGTGGGGTGGTGCAGGATGGGAGCAAGCATGCTTAGAACATACCCGGGATCGGCAAGGATGCCGTAGCCGTCATCGTCGGCTCGGCGTGTTCGCCGCGCAGCACGCGGAAGAGCCCCGCGGCGGCAATCATGGCGGCGTTGTCGGTAGCGAGGCGTGGGGATGGCGCGAAGACCTGCCCGCCACGCCCGGCGAACCGTTCGCGCATGGCCAGCTGCAGCGCTCCGTTGCAGGCCACGCCTCCGCCCAACACCACGCGGCCTCGGCGGTGCGCCTTGGCGGCACGATAGACCTTCTCGACCAGCGTTTCGATCACGGCGTCCTGGAAGCCGCGCGCGATGCTCGGCTTGTCTGCCTCGAGCGTGCCTGACTTGTCGGCATGGCGTACCGCGTGCAGCACGGCCGTCTTGAGGCCGCTGAAGGAGCAGTCGTAGTAGTCCTCGTCGCCGATCACCGCTCGGCGCCGCAGCATGGGGCGCGCAAAGTGGTGCGGATGCCCGTGTGACGGGCTCTCGCCGGTGGCGGCGAGCTGTTCGACGGGGCGACCGCCCGGGTACGGAAGCCCGAGCAGCTTGGCCACTTTGTCGAACGCTTCGCCCACCGCGTCGTCGCGGGTTTGCCCGAGCAGCTGGTAGCGCCCCCACTCCGGCACATCGAGCAGCAGCGTGTGGCCGCCGCTGACCAGCAGGGCGGTGAAGGGCGGCTTCGCGTCGGGGTGTTCGAGCAGCGTGGCGAAGAGATGCCCCTCGAGGTGGTGCACCGGCACCACCGGCTTGCCGTGCGCGAAGGCCATGGCCTTGGCGTAACTGGTCCCCACGAGCAGCGCGCCCACGAGCCCGGGGGCGTGCGTGACGGCGATCGCATCGAGGTTGCCCATGGTCACGCCGGCGTCGCGCAGTGCCGCGTTGACCGCCGGCACGATGCCGGTGAGATGCTGACGGCTGGCGATCTCCGGCACCACGCCGCCGAAGAGGCGATGCACGTCCTGTGACAGGATCACCAGCGCGTCGAGCGACATCGCCTCGGGCGTGCCCGAGACGATCGCCGCCGACGTTTCGTCGCAGGAGGTTTCGATGCCGAGAACGCGCACGCTGCGGTGGTTACGATTTGGGCTGCGCGAGCAGCTGCTCGAGCAGGCGCTTGTTGCCGTCGTAGTTCTGCGTGAGATCCATGTGACCGATCAAACGCTTCCGCACCACCCCGTCACGATCGATGATGAACGTTTCCGGCACACCCGTGGTGCGATAGATCCCCTGGATGGCGCCGCTCGCATCGTGCAGCACCTCGAAGTGGATCCCGAACTCCTGCACGAACTCGCGGATCTTCTGCTCCTCGCCGGCGTTGTCCACGCTCACGGCCACGATCTTGAGTCCCTTGGGGCCGAGCTCCTGATGCAGGCGCTCGATCTCCGGCATCTCGATGCGGCACGGGCCGCACCAGGTGGCCCAGATGTTGAGCAGCACCACCTCGCCGCGGTAGTTGCTGAGGGACTTCATCTGCGGCGCGGGATCGAGCGTAGCCGCCGCGAAGCCCGGCGCATCGGAGCCCGTGGTCACGTTGGTGAGTTCGTCCTTGAGGAAGTAGGACGCGGTGAACGCCCCACCCACCAGGACGGCGACGATCCCCAGCACCACGATCCACTGCTGCTTTGCGGTCATACGGTCTCCGAACAGAGGCTGCGCAGGACGGCGATCTCCGCCTGCGGATTGGCGGCACCGAAGACGGCATTCCCGGCCACGAAGGTGTCGGCGCCGGCCTTCCAGCAGCGCTGGATGGTGTCGCGCGAGATCCCGCCGTCCACTTCCAGTACCGCGGCGCTCTGCGCCTGATCCAGCAGGAAGCGGGCGCGCTCGATCTTGTCGACCGAATACTCGATGAACTTCTGCCCGCCGTAGCCGGGGTTCACGCTCATGATGAGCAGCAGGTCGAGCATGTGCGCCACCTCTTCGATGGCGCTGAGTGACGTGCCGGGGTTGATGGCCACACCACACTTCACGCCCAGCTCCTTGATGCGTGCGAGCTGCCGGTCGAGGTGCGGCGCGGCCTCGGCGTGAATGGTGAGCACGTCAGCGCCCGCCTTCACGTAGTCCTCGAAGTAGTGCTCGGGTTCGAGCACCATGAGGTGCACATCCACCACCTTGCTGGTGGACTTCTTCACCGCTTCGATGACCTTCACGCCGAACGACAGGTTCGGCACGAAGCGGCCGTCCATCACGTCCACGTGGATCCAGTCGGCACCACCGGCTTCACACATGGCGATCTCGTCGCCGAGCTTGCGGAAGTCGGCACTCAACACGGACGGCGCAATACGAACGCTCATGGCGCACTCTGGGGCAAAAGGCGGAGCAGGGTGTCGGTGGGCGCGGTGCGGCCATCGCTCAGCACGATGGTGACCGCACCCTGCAGCGGCAGCATCTGCCCCGCTGCGGGAATGGTGGCGAGCACGGTGCCCGCCGGCTTGGGCGAGGCCTCGAACTGCACCTCACCCACTTGCAGCCCGGCGTCGAGCAGGGCGTTGCGGGCGGCGCCCTCGTCGAGGTCCACAAGTGACGGCACGGCGATACGCTCCGCCGGCATCTCCTCGGGGGTGGCGGCGCGCGCACTGTCGTCGCGTCGCTGTGATTCCGACGCGCGCTGCGCGGCGCCTGGCTCCCGGATGCGCCCCTTGGCGATGCTATCGAGCATGGCGGCGAGCGAGTCCACGCCGGTGCCGCGCCCGGGCTCGAGACGGTGCACGGTGAACACGCCGGCGCCGGCGCCGATCGACACCCCCGCCACGATGGCGACGAGCGCGCGCTTCCCCCACGTGGCGAGCGCCGGCGTGGTCGCCACCTTGCTCTTCGTCCGCTTCTTTGCCGTCTCGGCCATGGGATCTCTGTCCGTTCGCGCGCGATGCGTGGTGGATGCGGTGGATTACGCCGCGCGCCGCAGCCGGGCCGCGAAGGCGCCGTCGAAGCCGTGACGGTGTGGCAGCACACGCAGGCAGCCGTTGTCGAGCACGTCGTCGGGGACGGTGCCGGCGGGCGGTGCCTCGAGGGTGAACTCCGGGTGCTCGGCGAGGAAGGCGTTCACCTGCTCGTCGTTCTCCTCGAGTTCGAGTGAGCAGGTGCTGTACACCAGCAGCCCGCCCGGCTTCACCACCTGTGCCGCCGCGCGCAGGATCTGTTTCTGCATGGCACCCATCACGGCGAAGTCGCTCACCCGCAACCGCCAGCGCGCATCGGGGTGCCGGCGAAAGGTACCGGTGCCAGTGCAGGGCACATCCACGAGCACGGCATCGACCCGCACGGTGGCTGGTTGCCGCGCATCGGCCACGATCGTGACGAGTCGGTCGGCATCGAGGCGGCCGAAGCCGTCGAGCATGCGATCGACGCGCGACAGATTGCGGTCCGACGCGAGTACGAGCGCGGCACGGCGCGAGAGTTCGAGCGCCTTGCTGCCGGGGGCCGCGCAGAGGTCCGCCACGGTGCCGCCCTCAGGCACGCAGGCGTACTGCACCACGAGCGTGGCGGCGGGGTCCTGTACGTAGAACGTGCCCTGCTTGAAGGCGTCGAGTTCCGTGAGGGCGACACCGGCGGCAAGGCGCAGCGAGTCCGGCACGCGCGGCACCTCGAAGGCGTCAACGCCGGCGCCCTGCAGCGCCTCGGCCAGCCCCTCGCGCGAGACGCCGTAGGGGCGTACCACGATGTTGGCCGGCGCATTGTTGGCGTCGAGGAGCGCGCGCGTGTCGTCCATCCCCCAGCGTTCCGCCCAGCGCGCCACCACCCAACGCGGATGCGAATACGCCTGCGCGAGCGCCTCGAGCGGATCGGCCGGTACCGCGGGTTCGATCGTCTCGCGTTCGCGGTCGATACGGCGCAACACCGCATTGGCGAGCTTGCTGGCGCCGATGCCGTGCCGGCGTTTGGTCAGCTCCACCGTCTGTCCGATCGCGGCGTAGGGCGGAACGCTGCCCATGCTGAGCAGCTGATAGGCGCCCAGCCGCAGGAGGTCGGCCACCTCGGGGTCGAGCTTGGCGATGCCACCGCGCACCCGTTCGGCGAGGATGGCATCGAGGCGTCCGCGGGTGCGCAGCGTGCCCCACACGAGCTCCTGCACCCAACGGCGATCGCGCGCATCTAGGGGCTGCGTGCGGCGCTCGAAGGCGCCGTCGAGCAGCTGGCCGGCGCGCAGGTCGGCGAGCATGAGCGCGGCGGCGGTGCGCGACTCGGTCACCCCCGGGCCGGCGCTGCCATGTGCGTTGCCGCGCCCACCGCGGGGACCACGTGGAGGGGCCACGGGGCTCACGGCAGTGGTGGGGCCGGGGCGTCGAACTGCTGCCCCACCTGTACGCCGCGGCCGCGCGCCCAGGCGGCGGCGGTCATGCGCGCCTTGCCGCTGGGCTGCACGTCCATGAAGCGCACGGCGCCTTCGGCGCAGCGCACCACGAGCCCTTGGTCATCGGCGCTTCGCACGGTACCCGGCGGGCTGGCGAGTGCGGGCTCGTCGAGGTCGGCGTCGGTGCCGCGTCCGATCACACGCGCGCCGAAGCACTTCACTTCCACGCCGCTGATTGTGGCGAACGCACCGGGGCGTGGATCGAACGCTCGCGACACGCGCGACACCTCAGTGGCGCTCTGCGTGAAGTCGAGGCGCGCCATGCTGCGGTCGATCTTGGGGGCATAGGTGCTGCGCGCGTCATCCTGCGGCACGGGGCGCGACACGCCGGCCTCGATCAGCGTGAGTGCCTGCACGATCGCCAGCGCGCCCATTTCGGCGAGCTGGTCGTGCAGTTCGCCGTAAGTGGTTTCGGGGCCGATGGGGGTCCGCAGCACATGCAGCATGTCGCCGGCATCGAGGGCCGGCACCATCTGCATGATGGTCACGCCCGTTTCGGGCATGCCCTGCAGGAGGCTCGCCTGAATGGGCGCCGCCCCGCGCAGCTCGGGGAGCAGCGAGGCGTGGATGTTGAGGGTGCCGTGCGGTGGCAGGTCGATGACGGCCTTGGGGAGAATGTGCCCGTACGCCACCACCACCGAGATGTCGGGGGCGAGTTCACGCATCTGCTGCAGGAACTCATCACCGCGCGGCTTGAGCGGCTGCAGCACGGGCAGCCCTTCTTGCAGCGCGACGACCTTCACCGGCGACGGGTCGAGTTGTGTGCGCGAGCGTCCACGAGGCTTGTCTGGCTGCGTGACGACGCCCACCACGTCGTGTCCCTCGCCGAGGAGCGCGCGGAGGGGCGGCACGGCAAAGTCGGGCGTGCCCCAGAAGAGGATCCTCACGGGGACGCCGTCTCGTCAGGTGTCCGAGGCACTCGCGTCCTTCTCGGGCGGCAGGTCGCCCACGGGGAGGACGCGCAGGTTCTTCGGGTACTTGGCCTTCTCGTAGTCCCAGTCTCTCATGGCCGAACGCTTCTTGAGCATGCTGAGGCGATCGGTAAACAGCTTGCCGTGCAGGTGATCGATCTCGTGCTGCAGGCAGCGGCCGAGGAGGTTGGCGGCGTGCTCGATCTCGTACCACTTGCCGTCGATATCCTGCGCGCGCACGGTGATGCGCGTGTGGCGGTCCACGTCGGCGTAGATCTCGGGAATGGAGAGGCACCCTTCCTCGCCCCGCACGAGGCCGCCCTCCTTGTGGACGATCTCGGGGTTGATGACCACGAGCCGCACGTCGTCGGCATCGACCACGCAGAGGCGCTCGTTGCGGCCCACCTGGGGGGCAGCGAGCCCCACGCCCTTGGCGGCCTCCATGGTGTCGAACATGTCGTCGACGAGACGGCGCAGCGCGGGGGTGAACTCGGTGACCAGCTCGGTCTCCTGGCGGAGAATCGGCGAGCCGAAGACGTGGATATCGAGGAGGGACACGGTAACGGGAGCTGGCCGTGGTTTACGCGGTGGGCGCGCCAGGCGCGGCGGTGCCGCCCACGGCCGCGATACGGCCGCGTTCGACGATCAGCTTGCTCTCGCCGGACTTGATGGTGATGCGGTCGGCGAGCGTGGCCGCGCCGTCCTTGCCGGTGGCGGCGATGTGGAGGACTTCACCCACGATGCCGCCGGCCGTGACGATTTCGTCGCCCTTCTTGAGGGTCTTCACGCGCTCTTCGTGCTGCTTGCGCTGCTTTTGCTGCGGGCGAATGAGCACGAAGTAGAAGATCGCGAAGATCGCGCCGTACATGAAGATCATCTGCGGAACGGCGCTGGTGGGCGCGGCCTGCAGCAGGGCGAAGCTGGCGAGAGCGGGTGCGATCATGGGGTAGCGGTCTTGCTGGAGTGGTAGCGGGCGAGCCAGTCACGGCTCCAGCCCTCGAACGTGCCGTTCATCACGGCAGCGCGGGCCTCGCGCATGAGCGCGACGAGGAAATGTACATTGTGCAGGCTGAGGAGGCGGAGGCCGAGGATCTCTTCGGCGATGAACAGATGCCGGATGTACGCCTTGCTGAAGCGGGTACAGGCGGCACACTGGCACCCCTCCTCGAGCGGGGTGGGATCGGTCCGCCACTGGGCGTTCTTGATGCTGCGGCGGCCGGTGCTGGTGAAGAACGCGCCAGTCCGCCCCATGCGGGTCGGGGCGACGCAGTCGAAGAGGTCCACGCCGCGCGCCACGCCTTCGACGAGGTCTTCGGGAAAGCCGACCCCCATGAGATACCGCGGGCGGTCAGTGGGAAGTTCCGCGTCGACGACATCCAGCATGGCGTACATGTCGGGCTTGGCTTCGCCCACGGACAGCCCGCCGATGCCGTAGCCCACCCAGTCGCCCACGCCCTGGATGGCGCGCGCGGAGGCCACGCGGAGGTCGGCGTGGATGCCGCCCTGCACGATGGGGAAGAGGGCCTGCACGGGCGTGGGGGCGTTTGGGTCGTCCACCAGGAGCCGCTGGAATTCGGTGCGGCAGCGCTCGAGCCAGCGGATGCTGCGCTCCATGGCGACCTGGGCGAGGTCGTGCGGCGACTGCCCGGGGACGACGTGATCGAACTGCATGATCACGTCGGCGCCGAGGTTACGCTCGATGCGCATGACGGATTCGGGGGTGAACTGCTGGAGCGAGCCATCGAGATGGCTGCGGAACTCGACCCCCTCTTCCTGGATCTTGCGGAGCCCTTCGAGGGAGAAGACCTGAAAGCCGCCGGAGTCGGTGAGCACCGGGCCGTGCCACTGCATGAACCGGTGCAGGCCGCCCATGGTTCTGATCAGCTCGTCGCCGGGTCGAAGGCGGAGGTGGTAGGCGTTGCTGAGGATCATGGTGGCGCCGAGGCGCGTGAGGTCGTCGGGGTCGAGCGACTTCACGGAGGCAAGGGTGCCGACGGGCATGAACTGCGGAGTCTCGACGGGGCCGTGGGGGGTGGAGAAGACCCCGGTTCGGGCGCGGGCGCACTGCTGCGTTGTTTCGAAGCCGAAAGCGGCCTGGGGGTCGGGGCTCATGGGTCTGGGTCGGGGTCGTGGTACTGCCACCACAGTCTAGGTACTGCCACCACGGTCGGGGTACTGCCACCACGGTCTGGGTCGACCCACGGTCGGCGTCGCTGC
>NZ_JBIJCN010000042.1:0-27816 GCF_044344655.1 Gemmatimonas sp. | reverse complement strand
AGATCACCGCGCCGACCACCAGCAGGGCCGCCGCGACCCGCTTCATCTGCCGCAGACGAAGACGACGGACCTCATCGTCTGGCGTGATGCGCAGCGCCGCCGGCAGGTCGGCGTCGCCGGCATGGGCTCCCGACGGAGCCGGCTGCAGGGGCGTGGGCGAGGGACTCGTCATGTGCGCGTCATGCCCGACGGGGTCCGACGCTCAACGCCCCGAGGCTGGGGTGTCGAGCGTGACGCGCGCCAGGTCGATGGGGGCAGGCAAGCCGGCGGGAAGATCCATGTACATGACTACGGGTTTCCCGCTCACCTGTTCCAAACGCATCGTCACCGTCCGGGCCTTTCGCTTGGGCGTGCCCGCCACGTCGAATCGTCGTGTGGTGCTCCCAGGCGCTAGGTCCGGCTTGGGCAGTTCATAGCGGCGACGAGCCGCATCACCCATGGCATCGAGAAAGTCGGCGGCATCGACCGCTGAGTCCCATACCGACACCCACACCAGTGCATCCCCCTGCGGCGTACGCACGATGGCATAGCGATCGCCATCCACCCCGGTCGCGGCCCGGCGCGCCAGCTCGTCGTTCTTGAGATGCTGCAGCAGGGCGAGGCGGGTCTCGAAGGCCCCAAAGGTATTGGTGTACGAGAGCGTGCCGATCTTCGGCGCCGGCAGCGTAACCGTCACGGGAAGATCACGCCCGTCGACGCCGCCGGCAAAATACGCCGAGTCGTTGAGGATCTGCTTCGTGGACACTGGCAGATCGGCGAGCAGTTCCTTCTCCGGGCGCACGTTGATGAAACGCCGGACGAAGTCGGCCCCACCGAGATAGGGGAAGAGCAGCCCCTCACGCACGGCGCGCGGGGCCGAGGCGAACACCGGCATCCCCACCGAACCATCGCGGATGCTTTCGCGAATGCGATCCCAGCCGCCCGGCATCTTGAGCATCGGGCTGGCGTTGGGATCGAGGCGCAACTGCATAAACACCGCCTGCCCTTCGAGCACCGCCTGGGCCGCCACCTGACGGTCGCCGTCATCGGTCCGGGCCTGGATCGAGTCGATCTTCACGTACTGGTCCTGCAAGGCGTGCACGAGTTCGTGTGCGACCGTCTGGTTGAGCAGCGCCTCGGGGGCGCCGTCTACGACATACAGCACCTTGGTGGCGGGGTCGTAGTAGCCCACGATCTGCTCTTCCAGCAGCCGCTGCAGCAGTGCGCCGAGCTGCAGGGTATCGGGGATCATCCCCAACAGCTTGTAGGCGGCCTCTTGGCCTGCCACCTGGTCGCGTCCGCGCTCGCTCTCGAGCTGCTTCCGCACGAACGCTCCGACTTCGTCGCGGGAGCGCTGCGCGACCGCGGGGGCCGTCTTGAACGGCAGCCCCATCTCCTTCTCGATCAGCGGCACGTACGTCGCGACGAGATCGGCAAATGGCGCCTGACCGGCGGTGGGCTTGTCACTACAGGCGCTGGCGAGCGCACCGCTCGCGACCAGCAGCACGGTCGCGATTATCGACCGCGACGGCAGGACGAACTTTGGCATGGACAAGGCTCAGCTGGGAAATGTGCGCAGCAGGTACCACGCGATCAGCGCATCCCCCCAAAGCAAGGTGAGCAGCGCAGCCGGCGCAAGGAATACCCCGAAGGGCACCTCAGGAAAGGCGAACGCTTCCCCGCGCCTCTTGGCACGCACCTTCGCGATGGGGGCTACGAACAGCAGAAAAGTCACACTCCCCACGAAGGCCCCCATCACGATGGTGAGCAGCGAACGCTCGGCCCCCACGGCGGCTCCCACGACGGCCATGAGGGTGGTATCCCCGAACCCCATCGCTTCCCGCTTCATGATCACTTCGGCCAGCCATCCGATGATGGTGATGGCGCCGGCCCCCACGCACGCACCGAGAACGGCCGGCCATAGCGGCGCGAAATGCGACGTCTCCCCGAGGAACAGGTTCACCGTCGCACAGAGCAGCACCATGATCAAGCCCGAGACGGTGAAACCGTCGGGGATGAGATAGTGCTTCGCGTCGGTAATCGCGATACCGAACAGCACCGTGGCAAACAACGCCACCCGCAGCGCCTCGAAGCTCACCCCAAACGCCAGGTACGCTGCCACCCACGCCAGCCCCACCAGTAGTTCCACGAGCGGATACTGCACGGAGATGGGGAGGGCGCAACCGGCACACTTGCCGCGCAGCATCAGCCAACTCACGAGCGGGATGTTCTCCCGGCTGGCGATGGGGCGCTCACAGCGAGGACACCGGGAACGTGGCGACACCACGCTGAGCGCCAGCGGCCAGCGCGCGATACACACGTTGAGGAAGGAGCCCACGGACACCCCGACCAGGAAGATCGGAAGGCACAGCACGAGGGTATCGCCCAGAGGTAGCTGAGCGAACAGGCCGTGGGTCATCCCGCCCGCTTCATTGATCGGATCGAGCGCAGTGGTCTGGATCTGCAATCCGGGCATGCCGTCAGGACGACCGAGAGACGGGCGACGCCACGATGGTCCCTCCACGCAGGGAATACAACAGGATCCCTGCGGCCACGGCCACGTTGAGCGACTCCACCCCCTCGGCCATGGGAATGCTCACCGTAGAGTGCACAGCGGCGGCCACGTGCGGGGAAAGGCCGGCCCCTTCATTGCTCACCACGAGGGCAAGGCGCGGCGGTAGGGGGTGACGGTCCAGTTGGTCCACCGGCAAACCCTCCATGTCGGCTGCCCACAGGGCCACGGGGGCGCCGGCAGTGCCGATGAACGCTGCAAGGTCCTCCCACGACATGGTCACGACCGGGTGCAGGAACAGCGCCCCCATGCTGCTGCGGACGACCTTGGCGTTCCACACGTCGACCGTGCCGGGAAGCGCGACCGTGGCCGTCACCCCCATGGCGGCCGCCGTCCGGATCACCGTGCCCACGTTGCCCGGGTCCTGCAGGGCATCCAACACGAGATAGCGCGCGCCCACCGGGGCCGGATCGAGCCCGCGTATCGGGATCTCGGCGACCGCCAGCACGCCCTGCGGCGTCTCAGTATCGGCGGCGCTGGCCAGTTCCTCTTCCGACACCTCCTGAACCGGCAGGCCGCGCGCATCGACCGTCGCGATGAGCGACTGTCCCCGCTCGGTCTGACGCAACGCCTCGGTCACCAGAAGCCCCACCACGTGCAGTGGCGATGCGAGCAGCGTTTCGACCGTGCGCACCCCCTCCGCCACGAAGCGCTGCTGGCGTTCGCGCGCCTTCCGGCGCTGCAGGTCACGGGCAACTGTGAGTAGCTTCACGGCGTTGGAGGAACTCGCGGGGGTTGCGGGTACAAGAATGCGGAGCGGGGGGCAAATGGCCACGGGCGTGGCCGATGTCCGCCGCCAACCATAGCGGAGACAATATGGCGCGAATCACCCAGCGGAGCAGCATGGCACGACGGGGAGCCGTTCTCGGGGCTGTCCTGCTGGTAGCCGCCTGCGTGCCGGGGACCCCCGAAGAGGTCAGCCTAGGTAGCCAGTACGCCCAGCAGATCGAGCAGCAGCTGCCCATCGTGCGCGATCCGGACATCGTGCGCTACATCAACGTGCTCGGTGATTCCATCGCGCGCGTGGTCGACGACCGCAGCTTGAGCTGGCGCTTCAACGTGGTCGACCAGAACGACATCAATGCCTTCGCCGTACCGGGCGGCCACATCTACGTGAACCGCGGTCTCATCGAACGCACCACCAACATGTCGGAGCTCGCCGGCGTGCTGGGGCATGAAATTGCCCACGTGACACAGCGGCACAGCATGAAGCAGATGGCCGCCGCACAGCGCGCGAACATCGGCATCACGGGCCTGTGCATCCTTGCCCCATCGGCGTGTCAGGGGGTGGCCGGAACGGCCGTGCAGCTCGGTGCGTCGGCCGGCTTCGCCAAGTTCAGTCGCGATGACGAGACCGAGTCGGACCGCTTCGGCGTAACGTATGTGACCCGCGCCGGGATCGACCCGCGGGGGATGCCCAGCATGTTTCGCATCCTGCTGCGGGAGCGTGAGCGAAACCCGGCGACGGTCGAGGCGTGGTTCGCCTCCCATCCGATCGAGGAAAGCCGCATCCGCACCAGCGAGGACGCGATCGCCAAAATCGATCCGGTGGTCCTCCGCTCGCTCACGCGTGACTCACCGGCGTTCCAGACCTTCAGAGCACGGCTTGCCAGCCTCCCGCGCAGCCAGTTGCGCGCTCGCTGAGAACGCGCAACGCGGCCCCTCGCGTTACGGCAATCGCCGCACGAACTCCGACACGAGCGCCTCGAAGCGACCGGCGACGGCGCGACCGGTATCCATCACTTCCTGGTGACTGAGCTTCTCGTGGGAGAGGCCGGCCGCCTTGTTCGTGATGCACGACACGGCGACCGCCCGCATGCCGATCGCGCGCGCCATGATCACTTCGGGCACGGTCGACATACCCACCGCATCCACGCCGAGCCGTTCGAGCATGCGCACTTCGGCCGGGGTCTCGTAGGTCGGGCCCAGCAGCCCGCAGTATACGCCGTCGTGCAGCGGCACACTGATCGTGCGCGCGCAATCGTGCAGTAGGGCGCGCAGCCCCGGGTCGTACGGGTCCGACATGTCGGGGAAGCGTTCATCGCCCGGCTCAACGGCGCCGATCAATGGGTTCCGGAACATCAGGTTGATGTGGTCGGCGATGACCATCAGGTCCCCGGGCGCGAACGTGCGCCGCACCCCGCCTGCCGCATTGGAGGCCAGGTAGACTGGCGCGCCCAAAGCATGGAGCACGCGCACCGGGAACGCCGCCAATCCGGCGTCGTGCCCCTCGTACATATGGAAGCGCCCAGCCAGCATCACCACCGGCCGCTCGGCGAGCTGCCCGATCAGCAGCTGTCCGGCATGCCCCGCCACGGTGGCCGTGGGGAACCCCGGTACCTGCGAGAAGGGGATCGTGACCGCGTTCGTGATCCGATCGGCCAACCCGCCAAGCCCGGAACCGAGCACGATGCCCGCCACCGGTCGTTGCCAGGTGCGGCCGACCTGGGATTGAATGAACGCCGCGGCCTCGCACGCCGCGTCGGCACCAGTCGACACTGGGCGCTCGCTCATGCCACCTCCACGAGGGCGGGCGCGTCGCGCAGCAGCTGCGCAATCTCCTGCGCCGCGGCGTCACGTAGGGCGACGCGGGGCGCATACGGCAGGAATGCGGCATCGAACGCGTTGAGGGCAAGGGTCCCCAACGTGGACAACGGCAACCCGAGGTGCTGCGCACAGGATACATACTCGTTGGTGAGCGTCACCCCGCTCATCATCGTGTTGTCGGTGTTGATGGTCACAAGTGCCCCCAACTCGGCGTATCGCTTCATGGGATGCTCCGAAAAACGACCCACGACCCGCGTCTGCACATTGCTGGTGGGGCACACCTCGAGCGCAATGCGGCGATCCACGATGTAGCGCTCGAGCGACGCGTCCTCACGGAGGCGTGTGCCATGGCCAATACGATTGGCCCCGCACCGGTGTACCGCCTCATGAATGGAGCGTGGGCCGTCGCCCTCACCGGCGTGCACCGTCACCGCCAGGTTGTGGGAACGCGCATAGTCGAACGCCGCCGCATGCTCGTGTGCCGGGTTACCCAGCTCACCACCGGCCAGGTCGAAGGCGACGACGCCGTGCTCCTGATGGGCCACGGCCAGCTCCGCCATCTCCATGGAGTGAGGCCACGGGAAGCTGCGGAGCGCGCAGACGATCATGCGTGTGACGGTGCCGGTGTCGTGCTCACCGCGCTGCAGGCCCTGATGCACGGCCTGCATGACCTCGTCGAGCGAGAGCCCACCGCGGGTGTGCAGCGCCGGGCAGAAGCGCATCTCGAGATAGCGCACCCCGTCCAGTGCCGCATCGAGCACGCGTTCCTGTGCGATGCGCTCGAGTTCCTCGCGCGATTGCATCACGGCCAGCGTGATCTCGAAGCGCGACAGGTACTCCTCAAGGTTGTGTGCGTCGTCCACGCGCATCCAACGGGCGAGCGCCCGGGGATCCCGATGCGGCAGAACGAGGCCCCGATCGTCGGAGAGCGTCAGCAGGGTGGAGGCCCGCAGCGACCCATCGAGATGGCAGTGCAGTTCCGCTTTGGGCATGCGCCGCACCACCTCGAGGAACGCCTCGCTCACTGCGCCGCCGTTGCTCACTCGATGGCCCCCTCGAGGCGTTCCCGCGCCGCCACCACGCGGAAGATCGCCCCCCCGCTGACCACGGTGTCGGAGGGTACCGGTAGCCCGCGGCTGTCCGTGAGGCGCACGCGCCCCGCCTCGAGTCCGGCCGCGTCATCGGGAAGGAGCACCCGGACAGCGTCGAGCGCCGAGGATCCGGCGGGGACGCTCACCCCCCGTTCATTCACAAACACGCGAACATCGGCGTTGGACATGTCACAAGCTCCCGGGAGTGATGGGCCGTACGCGCACACTGGCATCGGGGCGGACGGGTTGCGGCTGGCGCCGTAGATAGGCAGCAAAGGCATCGCTGTCGCGAATGGGCAGGTACTCGGTGGACACGGCGGCGCGTAGCACGTCGCGGTACTCGTCCTCCACCATGAAGTTGTTGAGCACCACGCGGTAGATTTTCTCGCGATCGATCGGCGCGCCCGCCGGATCGAGGAGCTGCACCACGCGCTGTCCCTCTGGGCGTGCGGCATCGAACAGCACCTGCACGCCGCTCACGTGAATGCCGGCGCCACGGAAGCCGATCCCGCGATCGAACAGGCGGAACAGGTCACTACCACGCATGCGCACCAGCACCAGCGTATTGCCAAAGGGTGTCACTTCGTGCACGCTGCCAAACACCAGCGGGCCCGAATCGAGGCCCGCGCGCAGCCCGCCGTTGTTCCAGAGGGCCATGTCCCCATTGCCGATCACGCGTGCGGCGTCGGTGAGGGCATTCCCCACGGCGTTCTGCGCCCCACCGTTGCGGAATGGCGCGGCCAGCGTGGCGACCGGCTCCTTCACCTTTACCTCGACCCGCGCCAACGCCGTGGTCACGATGGAGTCCACTGCCGGATCGGCGCCGGCGATCACCTCGCCGGAGACATTCCGGATCTGCGTGCGCGCCGCACCGCCACCAACCGGCACATCCACCACCACGACGGACCGCCCGCTCGACGTGGGCTCGACCGCCGGCATGCCGTCGAAGTCGAGCGCGAGATTCACGTGGGCGTGTCCCATCACGTACACGTCCGGGCGTTCCTTCCCGAGCGCCGCCAGCTTGCGCCCGATGTCGATACCGCCGCCCGTGCAGACGGGGGGCTGGCCACGCTCACAGCGACCACCGTCGTGTATCACCGCCACGATCACGTCGGCGCCGGCTGCGCGCAGGGCGCGCATGCGCTCCGTGAACACCGGCACCGGCTCGAGAAACCGGAGCCCGGCCACCTTTCGAATGCTCGCCGTACCCGGCGTATGCGTGCCGGCGGCCCCCACGATGCCCACCTTCACGCCGTTGCGCACCACGATCGTATCCGCGCGCAGCCACGCCGGCATGCGCCCGTCGGCGCCACGGACATTGGCCCCGAGCACGCCGTGTCGCAGCTCGCGAATCCGCATGCGCAGCGTGTCCTGGCCGAAATCGAACTCGTGGTTCCCCAGCGCGCCGGCGGCCACGTCGAACCGGTTCACCACCGCCACGGTGGGGCGGCCGGCATCCCAGTCGCTCGCCGGCGTGCCGGTGAACAAGTCGCCGGCATCGATGATCACGCTGCCGCACTGCGGCGCCACGCACTCCTGCTGCGCCTTGCGCAGGGCCGCCGACAGCGCGACCGCCCCGCCCACGCGGTTGTTCCCGCCTTCGATGCGCGGCTGCAGCGCGGCATGAAAGTCCGACATCGCAATCACGCGAATCACCCGACCACCCGGTGGCACGGCCGGCGCCCCCCCTCGGGCGGCGCCCCCTTGGGCGGCCGCGGCGGGTGCCTGCCCGCGCGATTCGGCCGCACGCCCGCGGTGCTGCTCGGCGTAGGCCTGCGCGCGGGCCGATGCCGGTTCGATGGTCCAGTTGGGCGTTGCGTAGCGTGCGGGGTCGAGGGTGCCGGCGCGTTGCGACTCGCGCTGCACCTCCTCGATCACGAGCTGGCGGATGTCGAGGTCCCTGTCGTACACCACGGGCGCGCCGGCCAGCATGGAAAAGCCGCCGCCCCCCCCTTGGCGATAGTTGTTGAGCGCCATGGTGAAGCTGTCGGTGGGCTGTACCTCGCGACCACGAACGCGGAGGCGCGTGATACGGCTCCCAACCGGCTGACTCAGATCGATGGTATAGTCGGCGCCAGTTACCACGTCGAAGTTGTAGCCCGGGACCGAGGGATCGGTGATGCCGCCCGACGCACGACCGTCGGCACCCACGGTGCGATAGTAGCGCGCCGCGTGCTCGAGGAACGCCTTGAGCTGCGCGCCGGTGAGGCGCACGGCGCGCAGGGTATTGTCGTAGGGATAGAGGCGGGACAGTTCGGCCTGCGTAATACTGCCCGTATCGAGCCCCGCGTCGAGCGAGAAGGCCGCCGTGGCCGACAACTCCGCCCCGGTGGCGCGCCGCATTACCTCATTCACCAGATCCGTGATCGGCATGTCGGACACACGCGCACTGTCGGCGCGCCAGGCCACCGTGGTACGCCCCACCGGCGACGAGACCCAGGCCAGGGTGTTGGTGTGCGACGTGGCGGCCGCGGCGAGCACCGCGGGATCTTCCCGATGCCCGTCCACGCGCACCGCCCGCCCCGTGCGCGCCACCACCGTCCAGGTACCCTTGCGCTTTTCGAGCGTGAGAGTGCCCAGCGACACCGACCCGGCCCAGTTGCGCGGCTGCATGACCAGCGCACCGTTGATGACCGTATCGATCACTTCGCGATGCGAGTGCCCGAACACCACCGCGTCGATGCCATCGATCTCGCGAGGCACCCGTCCCGCCACATTTTCCGATGGCAGCCCCGTGGCGATCGTGTCGTAGCTGGCCGCGCCACCCAACCCCGAATGCAGGAGCACCACGACCACATCGGCCTTGCGACGGCGGGCCTCGCGCACGCGATCACGTACGGCGGGCACGATATCGGTCACCGTGAGCCCGGCGGCCTTGAGGTTGTCGCGGTCCCACACCATCGAACCGGGCGTGGTAGCCCCTACGATCGCCACGTTCAGCCCCTTGCGGCGAACCCAAGCCAGTGGCGCCACGAACGGACGCCCCTTGGCGTCCAGTACATTGGCCGCCACGAACGGGAAGCCCGCCTGCGCGACCGCCTTCCGCAGCAGTGGTACCCCGTAGTTGAACTCGTGGTTGCCCAGCACCGCGGCGTCGTAGCGCATCACGTTCATCGCCGCGATCACCGGATGCACCGGCGTGGGCGTCACACGCGCCGCCACGTACGTGAGCGGGTTGCCCTGCAGAATGTCGCCCCCCTCCACCAGGACCACCCCATCGGGGTTCGCGCGCCGGGCGGAATCCACGATCGTGGCCGCGGCGGCGAGGGAATGGGCGGGATCGGCCGTCCCCGCGTAGTAATCCCAACCGCGCAGCCGCCCGTGCACGTCGGTAGTGGCGGCAATCGTGAGGTCCACCCGCCGTGGCTGGGCCACCAGCGGGGCCGTCAGGGGGGTCAGCAGCGCACTCACCAGCCCGAGCAGCACGTGCCGGGGGAATCGCGCCGATCCAAGCGAATTCGAGAGACGTCCCATAGGAGAATGCTAGTCGCCCACGAGGGGGCTTTGGAGGGGTGTGCGCCCATGTGACCGGGCCAGCCCCGCGCAGGCTCCTTGCCCCTGCCCCCCTAAGACCGCGAACTTCCGCGCGCATGGTCCGATCGGCTCCGGTCGCCGATACCAATCCGTTACCCCGCCGTAACAGACCGGAAACGACGGTGGGTCAGCTTGCCTCATCACACGTGGTCGAACCGGTACAACCGCCTATGAAACCGCTCATCATCGGCATCGCGGGCGGCACCGGCTCGGGAAAGTCGACCGTCGCCAGGAAAGTGGCCGAGGCCCTGCCCGATGCCTCGGTCGCCTTCCTCGAGATGGACGCGTACTACCGGGACTTCCGGCATCTCACGCTGCAACAGCTGCATCACGTCAACTGGGATCACCCCGATGCCTTTGATGTGGAACTCCTGTCGGGCCATCTCGAGGCCCTCGCACGCGGGGAATCGGTAGACGCCCCGGTGTACGAGTTCGCCACACACTCACGCAGCATCCGAACCCGGCGGATCGAACCGGCAGATGTCGTCGTGATCGACGGCATCCTGCTGCTCTCCGATCCGAACATCCGGTCCCAGTGCGACGTGAAAGTGTTTGTGGACGCCGACCCCGACATTCGTCTCATTCGCCGCATCCGTCGTGACACCGCCGTGCGCGGACGTACGCTCGAATCGGTGCTCGATCAGTACCTGACTACGGTGCAGCCCATGCACTTGCAGTTCGTCGAGCCCAGCAAGCGATACGCCGATCTCATCGTGCCGCGCGGAGGGAGCAACACGGTGGCGATTGAAATGATCGTGGCGAAAATCCATCGCCGGTTGCATTCGCGCGCGCACTCGCACGCGGATCTGACCGTCGACGTACCGGCCGACGCCGGACCTTCGTGACCGTGCATGAACCCTGCCCCGCCATCGACTGATCGCATCCTCGTCGTGGACGACGAGCCCGAGATCGTTGCGCTCGTCGCGTATCACCTCGCCAAATCGGGGTACCGGGTATCCACGGCGGCGTCGGGGCAGGACGCGCTCGAACTGGCCCGTCGCGAACGCCCCTCACTGATCGTGCTCGATCTCATGCTGCCGGGCATGTCGGGATTCGACGTCCTCGAGCAGCTGCGCGCCGAGGAGGCCACCCGGGACATCGCCGTCCTCATGCTCACCGCCCGCCGCGAGGAGCCGGAGCGTATCCGAGGCCTCTCGCTCGGCGCCGACGACTATCTCACCAAGCCGTTCTCCCCCGCCGAACTGGTGTTGCGGGTCGCGGCCATCCTGCGGCGCACCGGGTCGGCCACCCCAACAACCGGCGACGCGCTGGTGATCGGCTCGCTGCACATTGATCGCGCCGCCATGAGCGTAAGTGTGGGGGGACAACTGGTCGATCTGACCCCCACCGAGTTCAAGCTGCTCCTCACGCTGGCGGAGCGTCGCGGCCGTGTCCAGGGACGCGGGCATCTGCTCGAAACGGTGTGGGAAGCGGCCCCCGACATTCAGACCCGCACCGTCGACATGCATGTACAGCGGCTGCGCACCAAACTCGGCGATGCCGGCGACCTCATCGAAACCGTGCGTGGCTTCGGGTACCGCTTGCGCGCTACCCCGGCGCGTGGCCTGTAGAGGAACGCCGTGCGTCTGACCCAGCGGCTGGCGCTTCAGAGCGCCATCGTCGCCACGACGCTCGTGGCGATCATTCTCGCGGCGGTGGAGTGGCGGGTGCGACACCGCGTGGAAATCGCGGCGGCCGCCAATGCCCTGAGTGAGGAGGCCGCCAATGGCGCCCTGCTCGCCGCCATCCGCCACGACGTGGCGTGGGCCAGCCTGTTCGCGGTGGCCGTGGCCCTGCTTCTCGCGCGCTCCTTCGCCCACAGCCTGACCGTCCCCATGGAAGAGCTGCGCGACGTGGCGCGCGATCTTGCCGGTGGCGACCTCACCGCGCGACCGTCGCGCAGTCTCGGCAGCGGGGAAGTCGGCGAGTTGGGCGAGGGACTCCGACAGCTCGCCGAACAGATGGAAACGCGCCTGTGGGAAATGCAGTCTGAAGAAGCACTGCTGGTGGCGCTCACCGAGTCCCTCAACGAGGGCATCGTTGCCGTCGACGCCCGCAAGCGCGTGGTGCGTATCAACGAGACCGGTCGGCAGATTCTTGGCCTGCGTCAGGCGCTCCCATTTCCGGCCAGCGACCTGCCGCAGCAGTCCGACCTGATCGACGCCTTGCAGCTCGTGATGACGGGCGCCCCGCCCATTTTCCGCGAGATTCGGCTCGACGACCGGACGGTGGCGCTCACGGTGCGCGCGCTTCGTGGTGGCGGCGCAGTGCTGGCCATGTACGACCTCACACAGGTCCGTCGTCTCGAGACCGTTCGCAGCGATTTTGTCGCCAACGTGTCGCACGAACTGCGAACGCCCCTCACTATCATCGGCGGCTTCGTCGAGACCCTGCAGGACGATGATGTGCCACCGGACCTGCGCCACAAGTTCCTCGGCATGGCCGAAGCCAACGTGCAGCGCATGCAGCGCATCGTCGACGATCTACTCGACCTCTCGCGCATCGAGTCCGGTGGCTGGCGCCCGGCCCCGGTGGAGCTCGAGCTCACCGAGGTAGCCGCCGAAGTGTTCGCCCCCATGCAGCTGCGGGCCGGAGACAAGGGCGTGACGCTCACCACCGAGTTCGATCCGGCCGCCTTACTGGTGATGTGCGACCCCACCGCCGCCGGGCAGATCCTCTCCAACCTCGCCGAGAATGCCCTGCGGCACACGACCGCGGGGCGAGTCACGATCTACTCGCAGCGTGAGGGGGACGGTATCTGGATGGGTGTTCGGGACACCGGGAGCGGCATCCCGGCCGAACACCTGCCGCGCATTTTCGAGCGGTTCTATCGCGCCGATCCGGGACGATCGCGCGAAGCCGGGGGCACAGGGCTCGGGCTGGCCATCGTACGCCACCTGGCGGAGGCGCACCACGGCAAGGTGAAAGCCGAAAGCACCGTGGGGGCAGGCACGACCATCGCCGTCTGGCTCCCCACGCCTACGTCCTGACCGCCCACCACGATCGGCCGGTTACCCAGCGCGACCGAATGGCACGGGATCAGTCGCTGTGCCTGCGGGGGCGCCGCCCGGCGAACGCCTCAGCGATCAGCGCCGGCAGCATCACCCCAGCTGGCCCTTCGATCGGCAGAATGCTCGGCCCCTTCCGCTGGCCGTCCATGGTGGGGTTCACCACGATCACCGTCGCGCCGTGCGTGGCCGCAATCCATGGCAGCGAGGCGGCCGGTTCCACGATGTTGGAGGTGCCGACCGACAGGAACACGTCGCAGGCCACCGCCGCATTGCGCGCGACCTCATACGGGGACATCGGCATCGACTCCCCGAACCACACCACGTCGGGCCGCAGCAGCGCCCCGCACGTGGGGCACGGCGGCACATCGGTCAGTGGCTCATCGCTCGCGGGGAATGACCCGGGGCACCCGGCGCTACACCGGACGTGCATGAGCGAGCCGTGGAGCCGCACCACGTCCTTGTTGCCGGCGCGCTCGTGGAGGTCGTCCACGTTCTGGGTGACGAGCGTACAGTGGGCGACCCGTGTTGTCAGCGTGACCAACGCCGCATGCGCCGGGTTGGGCTGGGCCGATCGCACCGTGGCCCTGCGGGCGGCATACCACTGCCAGACCCGCTGAGGGTGGGCAGCAAAGGCCTCCGGTGTAGCCAGCTCCTGCGGCGAGAACTGGGACCAGAGCCCCGTTTGCGCCTCTCGAAAGGTGGGAATGCCGCTTTCAGCGGAAACCCCGGCCCCGGTCAGTACGCACACGTGTTCGGCGGCCCGGAGTGCTCGAGCGGCGACCGAGAGCGCCTCGGCGCGCGTTTGCGGATCGGTGGGAGGCGGGGAGGCGACGCGACGTCGCTGGAGAGTCGGATCTGATGGCACCATACTGGCGCGACAATACAACATCGACACGGATCGCACCAGAGAGCGTCGACCCAGTGCTCGGCCCGCAGCCGCGTCGAGCGGTCAGGGCCTCCCGGTGACCCTCCGTGACAGATTCGTTGCAGAACCGTCGGGAATCCGAAACCTGGGTCACGGAGCTTTGAAGCATCCGGCGAGCGCGCACTGCGCAGCCGAGTACCTCCGTCTTCAAATCTCCGAGTCCTTATGCGGACCTACGTTCACGAGCTGTTCCGTGCCGCGCGTCGTGCGATGCTGGCGACAACGGTAGCCGTCGTTCCCGCTGCAGTCCCCAGCGTTGTTCCCGTCACCGCGCACGCCCAGGCGGCGGCTGCCGCCACCGGCAAGATCACCGGGCGCATCGTCGATGCGACGACCGGCCAGCCGATTCCGGCGGCCCAGGTTCAGGTGGTCGGCACGCAGTTTGGCGCTCAGTCGGGAGTCGACGGCCGATACACCCTGCTACGTATCCCCTCCGGGACGATCACGCTGCAGGTTCGCCGCATCGGCTACGGCCCCAAGTCGGTCACCGGCTTGGTGCTCCCGGCCAACGGTGCGCTCGAGCAGGACATTTCACTCAAGAGCGCCGAACTGCAGCTGGCGGCCATCAGCGTGACGGCCACGAAGGAAAAGGGCTCGGTGAACGATGCCCTCAACCAGCAGAAGAACGCGACCAACGTGGTCAACGCGATCACGGCCGAACAGATTGCCCGTAGCCCGGACGGTGACGCCGCGGCGGCCGCGCAGCGCGTGAGCGGTGTGACGGTACAGGATGGCAAGTACCTGCAGGTGCGCGGCCTCAGTGAGCGCTACACCACGGCCTCGCTCAATGGCGCCCGCATCCCGAGCCCAGAGCCCGAGCGCAAGGTCGTTCCGCTCGACCTGTTTCCGGCGAGCCTCCTGCAGGAGGTCACCACCGCGAAGACGTTCACCCCTGACATGCCCGGCGACTTCGCCGGGGCCAACGTGAACATCAAGACGCGCGAGTTCCCGGCGCGCCGTCAGGTGAACTACTCCTCCAGCGTCGGCTTCGGTGATCGCGTACTCGGCCAGAGCCTGCCGTTTGCCCCGCGCGCTGGCGGGGAATTGTTCGGCAGCGCCTCCAGCAACCGTCGCATGCCGCAGGCGATCGCGAACGCGAACTTTCTCGGCAATGTGTCGCAGTCGCAATTCAATCAGATGGCGCGTCAGCAGCGCAACGTCTGGACCCCCACGCTCCGCTCGGGTGGCATGAACGGCTCGTTCGGCATGTCCACCGGCGGCAACACCATTCTTGGTCAGCGGATCGGGTACGTCCTCAGCGGCAATTACGGTTACTCCGAAGAAGCGCGCCTCGACGAGCAGTATGCCATCGGCAATCAGGGCGCCAACAACACCGTCGTCCCGCTCACGCAGGTGCGCGGGCAGACGGGCCGCAGCAGCGCCCAGTGGGGCGGCATCGCCAACCTGTCGACGATGGTCGGCGCGAGTTCGCGCCTGGCAATCAATAGCACGGTCACGCGCAGCGCCGACAACGAAGCCCGCACCGACCGCGGCTTCGACGAAAACCTGAACGACAGCATCCAGCGTACCACGTTGCGCTATGTGGAGCGCGGCGTAGCCACCGTGACCGGTCAGGGCGAGCATCAGCTCGGGGACCGCAATAAGACGCAGTGGACGCTGTCCTACGGCAACACCCTGCGCCGCGAGCCCGATCGGTCGGACGTCGTGTACGCGCGGACGGCCGATGGTCCCTACCAGATCCTCGCGTCGCTGGACGGGGCGCGCCGGCTCTACTTCGACCTGCAGGAAGACAACCTCACGGGCCAGGTCGACCACACGATCACGCTCGGATCTGTGGCCAATCAGAACACGATCAAGGTGGGCGCCTATGTGCGCGCCACCGACCGTCGCGCCGACGCCCCGATCTTCGCCTTCATCTCACGCGCCAACGAGTCCGTGATCCGGCAGGCGCCCGATGTGATCTTCGGCGCAAACCAGGCTTGCGAAACGTGCTCCCTGATCAACGTCCAGCCGATCGGTCAGGCCGGTTCGTACGGGGCCGACGATCGCACGGCGGCCGGATACGTGATGAGCGACATCGGGCTGTCCTCTCGGGTGCGCATGATCCTGGGTGCCCGTCTCGAACAGGCCCGCATCACGGTCAACGCCTCGACGCAGGGCGGCTTCACCACGGCGGCGAAGCTCGACAACACCGACGTCCTTCCGTCGCTGCTGCTCAACACCAAGCTGTCGGAGTCGCAGAACCTGCGCTTCGGTATCACCCGGACGCTGGCGCGCCCCGAGTATCGTGAGCTCGCCCCCGTCACGTTCCGTGACGTGCTCGGTGGCGTGAGCGTGACGGGCAACGCGGCGCTCGTTCGCTCGCTGATCGACAATGTGGACCTGCGCTGGGAAGCATTCCCCAACCCGGGCGAGGTGCTGAGTGTCGGCGTGTTCGCCAAGCGCTTCGATCGTCCGATCGAACGCCTTGAGCAGGCGACGTCGGGTGCCTACCAGGCCCGCTTCCAGAACGCCCTCAGTGCGACCAACGTCGGCGTTGAGCTGGAGGCTCGCAAGCAGCTCGGCTTCCTCGGCACGTGGGGCGAGGCGTTCACCGGCTTCAGCAACGTCACGATCATGCAGTCGAACGTGGAGCTCGACCAGAAGGGCGGTCTCACCGTGACCGACGCCTCGCGCCGGCTGGTTGGCCAGGCCCCCTACGTGGTCAACGCCGGCCTCACGTACTCCAACATGAGCGGCAGCACGAACGCCACCATCCTGTACAACGTGGTGGGCGAGCGCATCACCGCCGCCGGCGTGGTCCCGCTCCCGAACATCGTCGAGAAGCCGCGGCACCTGCTGGATCTTTCGCTTCGCATCCCGGTGCGCGGCAACCTGTCCGCACGCTTCGACGCCCGCAATCTCCTGGATGCCCGCTATCGCTTCATGCAGGGCAACCTCGAGCGTGAAGGGTGGAATGCCGGCCGGGCCTTCTCCATGGGGCTGAGCTGGCGCCAGTAAGCGGACCCGCCGTGATGGCAGGACGAGCGCGGAGTAACTGACGACGTCGATGGCCCGGCCGCGGTGACACAACCGTGACCGGGCCATGACGTTTTCACAACATGGCGGCGCGTTCTTTGTGTAACGAGCGCTATGCTCTCACCTCCCTCTCCACTCACGGGATTCACGATGACGATGTCCGCGCGCCTTCGCGCTTTTGCGCTCACGTCGTTCGCTGCGCTGGCGTTCACCGCCTGCTCCGACGACAGTCCGACGACCCCGACGACCCCGACGACACCGGCCAACGGCACGCTGGCCATCACCGTGTCGGGACTACCCGCCGGCGTGAACGCGGCGGTGACCGTCACCGGCCCCAACAGCTTCTCTCAGGCGGCCACGGCCACGACGTCGATCACCGCTGCGCCGGGGAGCTACTCCGTGGCCGCCGCGCAGGTGATCAGCAACAACGTGCGTTACAACGCCACGGTGACCGGCTCGCCCGCGACCGTGACCTCGAGCACCACGACTACGGTGACGGTGGCCTACAGCGTCACGGCCAACCCGACGGTGGTGCTGACCGGGTCGATCGCGGCCAACCGCACGATGACGCCCGACACCAACTACGTTCTCCGTGGCTTTGTGTACGTGAACAGCGGCGCCACCCTTACGATCAACGCCGGTACCCGCATCGTGGGTGACACCACGGCGCTCGGGTCCGCGCTGTTCGTCCTGCGTGGCGCACGCATCGTCGCGAACGGGACCGCCGCGGCGCCGGTTGTGTTCACCTCGCAGCGGTCGGCCGGCAACCGGTCCCCCGGTGACTGGGGCGGCCTGATCATCGTCGGCAACGCCCGCGCCAACCGCACCGGCAACGTGATCGTGGAAGGCTCGAACGGCTCGGTGCTTGGCGCCGACCCGAACGGCATCGTGTACACCGGCGGGACGGTCGATAGCGACAACAGCGGCACCCTGCGCTATGTGCGTGTGGAGTTCGCCGGCTACGCCACGCTGACCGACGCTGAGCTCAACTCGTTCACGTTCGCGGCCGTCGGCAGCGGCACCACCGTGGAGTACGTGCAGGCACTCGCCGGTCTCGACGACCACTTTGAATGGTTCGGCGGCGCGGTCGATGGCAAGTACCTCGTCTCGTACGAAGCCGGCGACGACCATTTCGACGGCTCGGAAGGCTATCGTGGCCGCAATCAGTTCCTGATCGGCCTGCAGACCACGTTCCTCACCCCGCGCGCCGGTGCCGGTGCCGTCTCGACGGACCCGCAGGGCCTCGAAATCGACGGTTGCAACGGCGGTGGGTGCGTCGCGCCGAGTGGCGCCAACGCCCAGAGCGCGGGGCGTGACGATGGGCTGTGGAACATGAACGTGTTCGCGAACTTCACCCTCGTCGGCACGCCAGCCGGCGTGACGGTGCCTGGCAGCGGCGGCGTGGGTGCGGTGCTCCGCCGCGGTACGGGCGGTTACTACATCAACGGCGTGGTGGCCCGCTGGCCGCGCGGTGGCATCTCGCTCCGCGACAGCACCACGAACAACCGCTTCCAGGTCGACTCGCTCATCGCACGCAACATCTACTTCGCCGAAAACGGCGGAACGGATGGCGGCTTCGATGCCACGGGCACGAACTTCGGGCAGGCCTCGGCCTTCGCGGCGCGCAACTCGAACATCGTCGTGGGCACGGGCGTGACCGCCACGAGCCTCTTCACGGCACTGCCCGCCACGCCCACCAACGGTGCCAGCCTCGACTGGTCGCCGGCGGCCAACTCGCCGATCGCCACCGGCGGCTTGGCTGCCTTCACGGCCGACCCACGCATCGCGGCCCGCGTGGGCACCTTCATCACGCCCACCGCCTACCGCGGCGCCGCGGCGCCGGGTGGCACCAAGTGGTGGGAAGGCTGGACCAGCTACGCGCGTAACTGACCGGGTACCGACGCACGGGGTACATTCCCGTGCGTCGCCCTGCGGTTGCCCGGAACGGCCAGTGCCCATCGCGCGGCACTGGCCGTTTGTACTTCACGTCGACATCCCCCATGCGAATCTTCGTTCCCGCCGTTGCACTCCTGATCGCCGCCTGCAGTTCGTCCGAAACCCCACGCACCGCTGCCGACTCGCAGGCGGCCCACATCGCGGAGGTAGCGGCCGCGGGCGGCGTCGTCGATTCGATTCTGCCGATCGCCGAACAGTTGCGGCGCTTCTCCGTGGGGCTTGAGCCGACCGACACCCTGCGCCACGCGAGCCCGTCGCGCGATGCGCTCGTGCGGCGCTTCCTCGCGGCGCTGTCGAAGAGCGACACGGCCTCACTCAACGCCATGGTCCTCGACCGCAGCGAGTTCGCGTTCCTGTACTATCCTACCGCCGCCATCAGCAAGCCGCCGTACGAGGCGCCGCCGCAGCTGCTCTGGGGGCAGATCATCAGTAGTAGCAATGAGGGGCTGCCCAAACTGCTCGCGCGCACGGCCGGCGAGTCGATTGCCCTCGACGGTATCGCCTGTGACGCAGCCGTGGTGTCCGAGGGGGACAACCGCCTGCACAACAGCTGCCGCGTGACCATCCGTCTCGGACGCGGCGCGCCCACCACCGAGCGCCTCTTCGGCACCATCATCGAGCGCGGCGGACGCTTCAAATTCATCGGGTATGCCAATGCGCTCTGAGGGGGCCGCACCGCGGCGGTCGGCGACGTGGGGCGATGCACTGGTCGCGGCGTGTCTTCTCGCCGTAGTGGTGAGCTGCACGGACCGGCCAAGGTCTCCGGCGAGCGATCAGGCGCGCATGGCCGCGCTCCCAGAAAAGGATCGGGTCGCACTCACCGGCGTTGGTGCCACGTTGCCCTATCCGCTCTATGCCGCCTGGTTCAACGAATACGCCGGGGTTGCCCCCGTGCGCATCAACTACCGCTCCGAAGGATCACCGGCGGGCGTCACGGCCGTGGTGAACGGGACCGCGGATTTTGGCGCCTCGGATGTCCCGGTGGCCGACAACATTCGCGTGCCCGGCGGCGCGCCGCTGATGCACGTGCCCACAGCAATCGGCGCGGTGGCCCTGACCTATCAGGTGCCGGGGCTTCGGCGACCCCTTCGCCTGTCCGGGCCGACCATCGCGGGCATCTTTTCGGGGAAGATCACGCGCTGGGACGACGTGCGCATCCGCGAGGAAAACCCGGAGGCCACCCTGCCGTCGCTCGCCGTGCAACCCGTACACCGTTCCGATGGGAGTGGGACGGCGGAAATTTTCCGTCGGTACCTTCGTCTCTACACCGAGGCGGCGGCAACCGGCGGGGGCGAGACGATTGGCGTCGTGCGGGATGGGAACGAGGCCGTCGTGGCGCACGTGAAGGCAACGCCCGGCGCGGTGGCGTACGTGGAGGTGGTGTATGCCCGCCAGAATCGGCTGCCGGTGGCCCACCTGCGAAACCGGACCGGCCGGTATGTGTCACCGATGCCGTTCGAAGTCGCCACGGCTGCCACGAACGTGCTCGACGCGCTGGCACCGCTCGACGACGAAGGGCGATCCGGCTTCCGGGTATCCCTGCTCGATGCCCCGGGCGCTCAGTCGTACCCGCTGGCTTCCTTCACCTGGATGCTCGTAGCGCCCAGCCGGCTGAGCCCCGAGAAATGCCGGGTGCTGAATGCCTTTCTTCACTGGGCACTCGAGACCGCGGCCCCCACGACCGCGATGCTCGGCTATGTGGCGTTGCCCACGGAAGTGGCCAACCGGGTGCTGGTGGATGTGGACGAGCAATTGTGCTGCGGGTCTTGCGCACCCCCGTTAGCGTCCGATACGGTTCGCTGACGGGCCCGCCCCCCACCTCCGGGTCGCGCGCTCCCGTCCTTCCAGCCCCTCGCCATGACGATCCCGAACGAGTCGGCCTCCGATGTCCGCATTGCGGCCATCGACATCGGCTCGAACTCCATTCGCCAGATCATCGCCGACGTGTCGCCCGCCGGCGCCATCCGCGTGGTGGATGAAATGAAGGCCATGCCCCGGCTCGGGGATGGGTTGGAAACGACTGGCACATTATCCGAGGTGGCCGTCGAGTCTGCGGTGACGGCGGTGCAGCGCATGGTCACGTTGGCGCGGCAAATGGCCGCGGTACGCGTGGAAATCGTGGCGACCAGTGCCGTGCGTGACGCCTCCAACGCGTCGCACTTCACGGACCGCGTACTCGCCGCCACCGGGCAACCCGTGCGGGTTCTCAGTGGCGAGGAAGAGGCGCTTCTCTGCTTTCGGAGTGCGCTGGCGCACTTCGAGCTGGGCGCGGGCCGCACGGTCATCATGGACATCGGCGGCGGCTCCCTCGAGCTGGTGTTGGCAAAGGACGGGCTGATCGAACGTGTCGCCTCGCTCCCATTCGGCGCGGTCCGCCTCACCGAGAAATTCCTCACGCCGACAGCGCGGCCGCGACGCGTGCGCGCGTTGCGCGAGCACGTCCGGGAGCGGCTCAGGAAAGCCGTGCCCGTCAAGGATTGGCGTGGGGCACAGGTGATCGGTTCCGGTGGCACGTTCACCAACCTTGCCGGGATCGTCCTCTCCCGGCAGCGCGTACCGGTTCGTTCGCCCCACGGCACGCGCGTCTCGCGCGCCGAACTCGAACACGTGTTGGAATGGCTCCAGCGCCTCGATGCATCGGAGCGTCTACAAGTTCCAGGACTCAACCCCGCCCGTGCCGACATCATTGTAGCCGGTTTGGCGGTAGCGGCCGAGGTCATGGCCCGCTTCGATCCCCGCGAGTTACTCACGTCGGCCTACGGCATTCGTGAGGGGCTGCTGCTCGAGGCCGCGCGGGTGACACCAACGGTGGCCGATCCCGGCAAGGCGCGTGAGCGGTCGGTGCGCGAGTTTGCCGAACGGTGTCACTATGAAGAGCCGCACGCCCGACAGGTCCAGCTGCTCTCGCTCCAGCTGTTCGACGTACTGGCCCCACGCATGGGGCTGACCGACGACGATCGGCGCATTCTCGCCGACGCCGCCCTGCTGCACGATGTGGGCTACCACATCAATTACGAGAAGCATCACAAGCACTCGTTCCACCTCATCTCGCACGCGGAACTGCTCGGCATGACCCCGTCGGAGCAGATCATCATTGCGCATGTGGCGCGCTATCATCGCGGGGCCGCCCCCAAACTCAAGCACGTGGGGTTCGGGCGGCTCGATCGCAGCACGCGCGATCGGATCGTGAAGCTGTCAGCACTCCTGCGCTTCGCGGACGGCATGGACCGCGGACACGTGGGCGCAGTGGCCGGAATGCGGGTAAAGTGGACGAGCAACGAGGTGCGGGTGACCGCGCTCGAAGCCAAGGGCGCTACCAACGTACGCCTCGAATGCTGGGGGGCGAGCCGCAAGCGGCGGCTGCTCGAGGAGGTGCTGGATCGGCCCATCGTGGTGATGACGCCGGACGGCGTGACCATCAGCGCCGACGACGACGGCGACGGGGAGTAGCCCCCGTTCGCCGGCTGGCCCATCAATCGGGGCCGAGCTTCGTCTTCTTGCGGCGCGGCGGACGCGCCGCCGCGGTTCCCCACGGTTCCTTCATGAGAATCTGCTGCGTGGCGCGCACGGGCTCGCCATTGGGCGAACGCCGCCGGTACTGTCCATCCGAGCCGAGCTCCCACGCCTGCCGGTTGTCCGCGAGACACGTCGCGAGGACGGTTTCGAGTCCCTTGTGCAGCGACGGATCTTCGATCGGGGTCATCACCTCCACCCGCCGATCGAAGTTACGCGGCATCCAGTCGGCCGAGCTGATGTAGTACTCGGGATTGCCGCCGTTGGCAAAGTACGAGAGCCGTGAATGCTCGAGAAAGCGCCCGATGATGCTGATCACCCGAATGTGATCGCTCACCCCCTTGAGGCCGGGCACGAGGCAGCAGATGCCGCGCACGATGAGGGCGACCTCCACGCCAGCCTGCGAGGCGCGGTATAGCGCCCCGATGATCTCCGGATCGACCAGCGCGTTCATCTTGGCAATGATGCGCCCACCGCGGCCACCGAGCGCGTGCGCCGTCTCCCGATCGATCAGTTCCATCATGCGCGCCCGGAGGCCGACCGGGGCCACCGCGAGTCGGCGATAGAACTTCTGGCGCGAGACACCGGTCAGCGAATTGAACAGGTCACTCAGGTCGGCACCGATCTCGGGGTGGCACGTGAAGAGCCCCATGTCGGTGTAGAGTCGCGCCGTCTTGCTGTTGTAGTTGCCCGTGCCGATGTGCACATACCGGCGGATTCCGTCGGGGTCACGCCGCACCACCAGCACGGTCTTTGCATGCGTCTTGAGCCCCGGCAAGCCGTACGCCACGTGAATGCCGTAGCTTTCCATCGTGCGCGCGAAGGTGATGTTGTTCTGCTCATCGAAACGCGCCTGCAATTCGATCAGCACGGCCACCTGCTTCCCCGCCTCAGCGGCCTCGGTGAGGGCGCGGACAATGGCCGTGTCCCCCGAGGTGCGGTATAGCGTGAGCTTGATCGCCAGGACCTGCGGATCGTTGGCTGCCGCTTCGAGGAATGCCTCCACCGATCCGGCGAAGGACTCATAGGGGTGGTGCACCAGGACGTCGCGCTCGCGGATCACGTCGAACAGGTTGCGCGCATCCTTGAAGGCGGGCGGCATGTGGGGCACGTGCGACGGATCGCGCAGCTCGGGCAGATCGATCAGCGCCAGCTGCATCAGATCACCAAGGTCGAGCTGATCATCGAGGTCGTGCACATCATCGGAACCGAGCGGCGCCACGAGCTGTGTCTCGCTTTCGCTCAACTCCTCCATGAGCAGCTCGCGAATACGCTCCGGCATGTCCTTCTGCACCTCGAGGCGCACCACTTCACCGAACCGTCGCTGGAACACCTGCTGTTCGATCGTCTCGAGCAGATCCTCGGGCTGGTCCATCTGCCCCAGATCAAGATCTGAGTACCGCGTGATGCGGAAGGCGTACCACCGCTTCACCTCCATCCCCGGGAAGAGGGCGCCAAGATTGGTGCCGATGACCTCCTCGAGCGGCACCAAGCAGTGCCCGCGACCGATTGGCACCCAGCGCGGCAACGACTTCGGCACCTTCACACGAGCGAAGTGCGCCTTGCCCGTCACGGGATCGCGGATGTCGACCGCGAGCGACAGCGACAGGTTGGAGATGTACGGAAAGGGATGGCCCGGATCGACCGCCAACGGCGTGAGAACCGGAAACACCTGCGACTCGAAGAAGGCGTGCACCTTGGCCAGTTCTTCATGGCTCAGCTCCTCCATGGAGACCAGGCGGATGTCGTGCTGCGATAGCGCCGGCAACAGTTCGCGCTTCAGCACCTGCCGGCGGCGGGCGAGCAACTCCCGCACGCGCTCATGGATAGCGTCGAGCTGCTCGGCCGGCGACAGCGATTCGGGGGCGTACTGCACCGCCCCCGCACTCACCTTCCGACGGAGGCCCGCCACGCGGACCATGTAGAACTCGTCGAGGTTGGTACTGAAGATCGCCAGAAACTTCAGGCGTTCCAGCAGCGGCACCCGGTCGTCGAGCGCCTCCTCGAGGACGCGCGCGTTGAAGTCGAGCCACGACAGCTCGCGATTCAGGTAGGGCAGCGACAACGAGGTCACCGAAGACATTGCGTGAAAGGCCGGTCGACCCGTGGAACGACCGGCCTTCTCCGGATCAGAGAGGATTGAAGGCGGCGAGCAGCCAGTACGAGACGGCCGCCATGAAGGCGCTGGCCGGAATGGTGATGATCCATGCCCACACGATCCGACTGGCAAGCCCCCACCGCACCGCGGACAGGCGGTTGGTGGCCCCCACCCCGACGATGGCCCCCGTGATGGTGTGGGTGGTGGACACCGGAATGCCCATTTTCGAGGCCACGAGAATGACCATGGCCCCACCGGTCTCGGCGCAGAAGCCGCCCACCGGACGCAGCTTGGTGATGCGTGTGCCCATCGTGTGTACGATACGCCAGCCGCCGAACAGCGTCCCCAGCGAGATCATGGTGTAGGCGCTCAGCTCCACCCAGACCGGGATGGTCTTGAGCGAGGTCACATGCAGGTGCGACAGCCACCCCGTCTGATTGGCGAAGGTGGCCTGCGTGGCCACGAGGAGCCCCACGATGATGCCCATGGTCTTCTGCGCATCGTTGCCACCGTGCGCCAGCGAGAGCAGCGCGGAACTGGTGAGCTGCAACACCCGGAAGACCTTCTCGGCCTTGGTGTTGATCACATTGCGGAAGAGGTTGAACACCAGCACCATGAGCAGGAAGCCCATAAGGGCGCCGAGCGTTGGGGACAGCACGATGGCCGAGAGCGTCTCGATCCACTTTTTGCCCCACAGCAACGCCACGAACCCCGCCTTGGCCACGGCCGCCCCGGCGTATCCACCGATCAGGGCGTGCGACGAACTGGAGGGAATGCCGAACCACCAGGTGATGAGGTTCCACGTGATGGCGCCAAGTAGGCCGCCAAGAATCACGTTGGCATCCACCACGTTCACGTCAATGAATCCGGCCGCGACCGACTTGGCCACGGCCGTCCCCACGAAGAACAGTGCGGCGAAGTTGAACACGGCCGCCCAGATCACGGCCGCCAGAGGGCTCAGCACGCGCGTCCCGACGATCGTGGCGATCGAGTTGGCCGAGTCGTGGAAGCCGTTGATGAAGTCGAACGCGAGGGCGACGACGACGATGAAAATGACGAGGGAGACCACTGGAGATGTCAGCCGGCCGTCAGCTGTTCTTGAGCGCGATGCTCTCGAGGGCGTTCGACACGTCCTCGCATTCGTCGATCGCATCCTCGAGGGCATCGAAGATCTCCTTCCACTTCAGGACCTCGATCGCCGGCTCATCCTTGTCGAACAGGGCGCCCACCGACTGCGCGTACAGCACGTCGCCTTCCTCTTCCAGCAGCTTGACCGCACGGCCATGCTCCATCATGCGCTGTCGCTTGGTGATATCCCCGATCGACGCGAGGATCACCTTACCGCAGCGCACCAGCACATCGGCCATCTGCACACCGCCGTCGCGCGACGAGGTCACCCGGAACATGACCACGCGACGCGACGCGCCATTGATGAGGTCGATTACGTTGTCGAGACGCTTGGCGAGCAGGTGAATGTCTTCCCGGTCAAGCGGTGTGACGAAGCTGGTATCGATGCGCTGGTTGATCTGATGGACAATCGCATCACCATCGGTCTCGACCTTCTTGATCTGCACGGAGATCTGGGCGGCGTTCGCGGGGTTCTCAAACAACGTGCGCAGCAGCGTCGCCGCTTCGCCGATATGCACCGCCAGACTGCGGAAATGGTCGAAGAAGGTTTCGTCTTTGGAGAAAAGCTTCACGGCAGCGTTTTGGCTTGGGGGAGTCCGGACTGTCCACAGCGCCGGCGTCGCTCATCAATACGAAGCGTGCCTGCTGTCACTGGGCGCCGCAGGTCCTGTAACAAAAACGTCACCGGGAAGCCTTCGCCATAAGGCACGCATTCCGAAATTCCGTTGTTACATACGCGAGACAAAGACCGGACCACACCTCTGGCTCGTGTCCGAACAACGGAGCGCTCGCCTAGCCAGCCAAATTGGCAGACTGCCGACGCGACAGACGCTCCGGCGGCGATTCCCGCGAAAATGCGCCGTTCCGGCGCAGGAAATCCGGCCCGGCGCTTGCCATCCTCGTTGTCGAGTATTCCGCAGCAGGGCGCCTCCGCCCTCCCCTGCCTCAACATCAGGACCTCAAGCGAGATCCCCATGGCTGAAAAAGTAATCGGCATCGACCTCGGGACCACCAACTCGGTGGTGTCCGTGCTGGAAGGTGGCGATCCGGTCGTGATCCCCAACGCCGAAGGCGGGCGTACCACCCCCTCGGTCGTCGGCTTCACCAAGGACGGCGAGCGCCTCGTGGGCCAGATCGCCAAGCGTCAGGCCGTCACCAACCCGCAAAACACGATCTTCTCGATCAAGCGCTTCATGGGCCGCCGCGTGGCGGAGGCTCTGGGCGACCAGTCACGCGTACCGTACACGATCGTGGCTGGCCCCAATGACGTGGCGGCCGTGGAAGTGGCGGGCAAGCGCTATACGCCCCCCGAGATTTCCGCGATGGTGCTGCAGAAGATGAAGCAGACCGCCGAGGACTACCTCGGACACACCGTCACCAAGGCCGTCATCACGGTCCCCGCGTACTTCAACGACGCCCAGCGCCAGGCCACCAAGGACGCCGGTAAGATCGCCGGGCTCGAAGTGCTGCGCATTGTGAACGAGCCCACGGCGGCTGCCCTCGCCTACGGACTCGACAAGAACAAGAAGAAGGACGAAAAGGTCGCCGTCTTTGACCTCGGCGGCGGCACCTACGACATCTCGATCCTCGAACTCTACGACGTGGATGGCACCCGGCAGTTCGAGGTGAAGTCCACCAACGGTGACACCCACCTTGGCGGCGACGACTTCGATCAGCGCGTGATCGACTGGCTCGTGGCCGAGTTCAAGCGCGACCAGGGCATCGACCTCTCGAAGGATCCGATGGCGCTCCAGCGTCTGAAGGAAGCCGGCGAAAAGGCCAAGATGGAGCTGTCGAGCGCCACCACGACCGACATCAACCTGCCCTTCATCACCGCCGACGCGAGCGGCCCCAAGCACCTGAACTACACGCTCACCCGTGCCAAGTTCGAGCAGCTGGTCGACGAGCTCGTCGAGCGCACCAAGGGCCCGATGGAGCAGGCCCTGAAGGACGCCGGGTTCAGCAAGGGGGACATCGATGAGATCATTCTTGTCGGCGGCTCCACCCGCATCCCGAAGATCCAGGAAGTCGTCAAGAGTTTCTTCGGCAAGGAGCCCAACAAGGGCGTGAACCCCGACGAAGTCGTGGCCGTGGGCGCCGCCATTCAGGGCGCCGTGCTGACCGGCGAGCAGAAGGACGTGCTGCTCCTCGACGTCACGCCGCTTTCGCTCGGCATCGAGACGCTCGGCGGCGTGATGACGGTACTCATCCCGCGCAACACCACGATCCCCACCAAGAAGGCCGAAACGTTCTCGACGGCCGATGACAACCAGACCACGGTGGAGATCCACGTACTGCAGGGCGAGCGCGATCTGGCGGTGTACAACCGCACGATCGGCAAGTTCCAGCTCACGGGCATCCCGCCCGCTCCGCGCGGCATGCCGCAGGTCGAGGTCACCTTCGACATCGACGCCAACGGCATCCTGCACGTCGCGGCGCGCGACAAGGCGTCGGGCAAGGAGCAGAAGATCCGCATCGAGGCG
>NZ_JBIJCN010000076.1:0-8668 GCF_044344655.1 Gemmatimonas sp. | reverse complement strand
GAAGTAGGCGACGATCTGGTCCATGATTCGGAAGATTCTCCAGGGCGCGCGCAGAGTCTAGGGCGCGGTGCAACCGCCTTCATGGCGATCCGTTCGCCGAGCGTGACCGTTCGGTTGGCCGTGCCCCTCTCGCCTCAGGGGCTGCCGCTGAACTGCTCGAGTGCGAGAGCGGCGGCGCCGACCACGAGGCAGACCAGCGCCACCACGTCGGCGCGGACCACCCGCCGCACCTGCGCGTTGTAACCTCCCACCGACTTCGCGATCCACAGGAAGGACAGGACGCTTACGGCCCCTGCGAGGTACGCGGCAGGCTGGAGGAGTGGGTAGGCCGCAGCGGCGACCAGGAATGCGCCCAGCAGGCCAAAGAGTACGGACCGATGCCGCATCAGGATGAGCAGGTCTGGGTCCTCCACCGGGGTGCCATAGAGCGCCCGCAGCCGAGCGCGTCCGAGCACGCCGGAGAGGGGCAGCAGATGGATGACGCCGACGATCACCAGCATGGCCGATACGAGCAGACGCACGGGGAACACGCTCCGCGACTGTACGAGGTGGAGTGTCACGCCGGGACTACGAGTGACCGCGCGCACGCTGCGCGTTGCTCAGGGGCCCCTGAGCCAGTCGAGCGTCTCCCGCCAGAGTGCCGACGCCTCGGGACGGAAATAGCCCATGTGCCCGATCGCTGCCAGCCCCAGCTCGCGCGGATCGAGCGTGACGTGCTCCACCGGGGCGTTGCAGTAGGCAGCCATGAAGGCATCACGTGACGTGGGCGGCGCCCATCGGTCGTCGACGGCGTTCACGGCCCGGATGGGGGTGCGGACCTCGGCGAACTGTGCCGCCAACCCGGGAAGCTCCGGGTCATCGAAGAAATAGCGCGGCCACTGGCACCATCGGCGCCACTGGAGAAAGAGGTCGCGCGGGAGATCCTCCCCCATCCCCAGCCGGCTCCAGGACAGGTATCCCGAAGCGCCCACGAGCAGCGGCCCCATCACGCGCCAGAGGAAGCGTACCCGCAGGCGTTCGAGCGGGGGCATCCAGCCGTGCCAGCCCGCCCCCGTCGCGAAGGTGACGATGCGCTGGATCCGCTGGTGCGCCGGGAGGAGCCCGATCGCATGGCCACCGAAGGAGTGCCCCACCATCCACAACGGTCCGTCCCCCTGCGCGTCCACATGGGCCAGCAGTGCCGCGAGGTCCCGTCGCGCCCAATCCAGATAATCCATGCGGAAGCCGCGCAGCGTCCCCGGACGCGATAGCCCGATCCCCCGGTAATCCAGCGTCCACACGGCGATCCCCTGTTCGGCCGCATACCGAGCGAAACGGGCGTAGAACCGTTGTGGCACGCCGGTGGCACCCGCCACGACGAGGCGTCCCCGTGGCGTCCCCGGGGGTCGGTACGCCATCGCCTGCAGGGGATAGCCATCGGCCGCCGTCAGTGGCAGCGGAGCAGGGGGCAGGTGCGCGTGCGGCATGGCCTTGGGTATTGGTGGTCCATCCTTTGGCGGACGGGGGGAATCTACCTGCCGCGACCGGGCGGTCCCTGGGGCAACCGTGCCTTGAAGATCGCGCACGCCACATCGGCGGAAAGACCCGGCGGCGCGCGCGCCTACGCCGGCCTTATTGCGTCCCCGCCGTTTGGCCCCTGCTCGAGGAACGCCGCGATCCGCTCCCACTGGCGTTCGGCGTCCTCTTCTCCAAGGGCGATCAGCCGCCGGAGGTAGTCCTCCTGGAACATCATGAGCGAGAGGATGTCGGGGCTCTCGGTCTTCCTGGTGCCGAGCCCGCGCGTGAGGAACCGGAACACCTTTGGCAGTCGCGGCTCATACTCCCCGGCTAGGCGGCCTAGGTCGCGCGACGGCCGGAGAACGAGCATGTCCACCTCCCGCAGCCCGTGGCGAAGATCGACCGGAAGCGGTCTGACCATCCGGTTGATCCGCTCAGCCCGGACCATATCCTCGTCGATGAGGTCGAGGAACACGGCGTTGTACAGGACACCCAGCACCTGCGCCGGTGGCGGATGTCCGCTGACCTGCGGGCGTGCCGCCTCCGCTTGGCTGCGGTCATATCGCGTGGCGATCGTGATGATGCGCGACGCGCCGAGGCGCAGGGCGGGTGAGAGCGGGGCGGTGAGGCGGATGCCCCCGTCACCGTACCATTCCTGACCGACCCGCGTTGCCGGGAAGAGGAGCGGGAGCGCCGTGGAGGCCATCACATGATCCACGGTCATCTGCGTGTGCTCGCTACGCCGCTGCGGGCGCTCCCACTTGGTGATATCGCGACCCTCCACCCAGATGACGCTCTGCGACGTGGTGTAGCTGGTGCCGCAGAGGGCGATGGCGCGGAGCCGCCCACGCTCAAGGTTGTGGGCGATGCCGGGAAGCGTCCCGTCCGGATTCCGCTCGAGCACCCGCTCGAGAAAGGTCCGCAGCGGGGCCGTGTCCACCATCCCGCGGAACGCCTCCGGGTGGCCTTTCCCGCCGGACATCAGGCGCAGGCCGGACCGGAGGATGTTCCACGCCAGCGATCCGGCGTCCACGCGGAACACCTGATCCGGCGTGAGCGACAGCCAGTGTTGCACCAGCGCTTCCATCGCCTCGGCGAAGGTGCCGCGATGCGCTGCCAGGTGGGTGGCGTTCACGGAGCCTGCCGATACCCCCACCAGGATGGGGATGTGCAGGTCCGGATACCGGGCCGCGATCGCGCGCAGGACGCCTACCTGATAAGCGCCGCGCGCGCCGCCGCCGCCGAGCACCATGGCGAGGTCGGTCGTGGCAGGAGAGGGAGGGGAGGCAGCCATGAAGGAGCGGGTGAGGTGGGGGCTGTGGAATGATAGCGTCAGGCGCTCACCCCGGTTTTCCATGGCGCGCCAACCGGCGAACCGCCGACTGCCCGCGGCGACGTTCGGTCCGTTCACCTGCAGGCGCGCGCCGGGATGAAGGCCGCCGTGGGGCATCGAGCGCGAAACCGTACGCGGTTACATTCGTAGAATCCCCAACACCGACGGACCCAGTGCACGAAGTCGTGACGGAATCCACACCACCTCGAGAGGGAAGGCCATGAACTCCGATCTGGATCAATACGCCATCGGTTGGGGGACGCTCGCCCTCATCAATGCGAACTTCGCACAACTCAAGGGGCGCAGCGGCTTCTGGTGGTTCATCGGATCCCTGATCGGTGGCCCGGTCGCCACCTTCTTCCTCGCGTTCGTCGAGCCGGCGCGCGCGGAATCACGCGCCGAGAGCTGAGGGCTCGCGAGGGCCTTTGCGCCGCCGTCACAGGTGGCGCCGGCGACAGAACACGGGACCGCCTGTTGCGGGAGCTCCGCGCCGTCGGGCGGCGGATCACCGATTGGGGGATGGGCTTTCCGAGGCAGACCACCGTGCAGCTCCGGTGGCCGTCCGCGCGCGTGCTCACGGTGGAACTGGAGACCTCGTCCTTCACCGGTGGGGCGCACGGGGAATACGCGGCTACGCTGCGGAGTTACGACCTCCGCACCGTGGCACCCATTCCGGTGACCGCCATGGTGCGCGATACCGCCGCGCTAGTGCCGATGCTGGAGGCGGGGTTCGCGCGCGCCAAGGCCGCCCCCGCTCCACGAGCTCCTCTACCCCGAGGTGTAGCGGTTTCCCGTCTCCGGGTACGCCTGGATCGTCGCCGACGGGATCCGGTTCAGGTACACCCCCTACGAGGTGGCGTCGCGGGCGGTGGGACGGACGGATGTCCTGCTCATCTGGGAGCAGCTCGGTGCGCTCGCTGCGCGAACGCCCTGAGGCGGATGAAGGCGCGACCCCTCGGCCCACTTGCTCCCATGCCCCTGCCTGCTTAAGCTCAAGATTCTGTTCCGTGCCGTCTCGGCTCTGATGCCGAGGCGATCCACGTAGAAGTCGGAGTACGAACTCCCCGACGGTCGACCAACCGCCGGGCTACCAACATCTGATGCCTACGATCAACCAGCTGGTCCGCCGCGCCCGTAAGGACGTGGTGGAGAAGTCCAAGGCGCCCGCGCTCAAGAGCAATCCGTTCAAGCGTGGCGTGTGCACTCGCGTCTACACCACGACGCCCAAGAAGCCCAACTCGGCGCTGCGCAAGGTTGCGCGTGTTCGTCTCACGAACCAGCTCGAAGTGACGGCCTACATCCCCGGCGAAGGCCACAACCTTCAGGAACACTCCATCGTGCTCGTGCGCGGTGGCCGTGTGAAGGACCTCCCGGGTGTGCGTTACCATATCGTTCGCGGTACGCTCGACGCCTCCGGCGTCAACGGCCGTAACCAGAGCCGCTCCAAGTACGGCACCAAGCGTCCCAAGAAGGGTGCGGCGGCTGCCGCTGCCGGAGGTAAGAAGAAGTGAGCCGTCGCAAGAGTGCCGTAAAGCGTACCGTGCTGCCTGATGCACGCTACGACAGCCAGACCGTCTCGAAGTTCATCAACAACCTGATGATCCAGGGCAAGAAGTCCACCGCCGAAGGCATCTTCTACGGCGCCATGGACATTGTCGAGGCGAAGACCAGCCAGCCGGGTGTGGGCGTGTTCAAGCAGGCCCTCAACAACCTCAAGCCGGTCGTCGAAGTGAAGAGCCGCCGCGTTGGTGGTGCCACCTATCAGGTGCCCGTGGAAGTCCGTCAGGACCGCCGCACCGCCCTCGCCATGCGCTGGCTCATCTCGTACTCGCGTGACCGCAACGAGAAGAGCATGCCGGAAAAGCTCGCGGCCGAAGTGCTCGCCGCCGCCCGCGGTGAAGGCAATGCGGTCAAGAAGAAGGAAGACACGCATCGCATGGCCGAAGCCAACAAGGCGTTCGCGCACTACCGCTGGTAATTCGCTGCATGGCAGCACACAACGCCCCGGACACGTCGGTGTCCGGGGCGTTGTTGCATCCGCCACCGAGAAACGGTCGCGGGGCCTGACCCGCGCCCCTGCTCGGCTCAGAGACGCTGATCCAGCGTGTCCTTGCCTCGCGCTCTGGGCATGGCCGCCCTCGCGGGCCGGCGCGGACAGAAGCTGTATCAGAAGAATGAAAAATAGTTCATCTTCCGTGCTGCTCCCCATACGTCCTGGAATTCGTCGGCTGCGCGTCGCGGCGATGCCGCTGCTTGTCCTGTAGCGCTCTGGGGGGGGCGGTGCGCCGCCGTTCCGCGACGCGTCCGTAACGCGCCCCGTAAATCTTCCGACTCCAGCGGGTTGACTTGGGCGCCGGACCCGGTCATGTTAGGTGTCTGCCTCAAAACGCCTTGTACGAGGCGCAACAGGCAACCTCCAAAGAAGCACAGTCGGCGGTCTGCGGCCGACCAACTATGGGCCACCGCGGGAACAGGGTGGGGCGTCGAGGGCAGGGGATCGCCATCTCGACACGCTGTACCGGCGGCACCTCGCGATGAGGCGTCGCTCCCGACACACAACGCAGCCAATTCAACGTCACGGCTGGAGTCCGCAGTTCTTCGGACGTGGCGCGCTTGGGTCCCCACTCGTGCAGCAGCGGCGAGCGTACCCGGCGACAGCGGATGGATACCGCTCCCGAACCAGTCGGGAGGTCAGGTCCAGCCGTTTTTTTGCTGGTTCACTTTGTACACTCACTGCGCTGCCCAGGCGGCGCTGACCGAGAACTATGCCGCGTACGACCCCGCTCGAGCATTACCGCAATATCGGCATCATGGCGCACATCGATGCCGGCAAGACGACGACCACCGAGCGCATCCTCTACTACACGGGGAAGTCGCACAAGATCGGTGAAGTCCACGATGGCGCTGCCACGATGGACTGGATGGAGCAGGAACAGGAGCGCGGCATCACGATCACGTCGGCCGCGACGACCTGCTTCTGGATGCGTCATGGCCAGTCGCACGAGAAGGGCAACGGCCCCGAGTTCCGCATCAACATCATCGACACGCCGGGCCACGTGGACTTCACCGTCGAAGTGGAGCGCTCGCTCCGCGTGCTCGACGGCGCCGTCACGCTGCTCGATTCGGTGGCCGGTGTGGAGCCGCAGACCGAGACCGTGTGGCGTCAGGCCGACCGGTACCGTGTGCCGCGCATGATCTTCTCGAACAAGATGGACCGCGTGGGCGCGAACTTCGATCGCTGCCTCGCGATGATCCGTGACCGCCTGAGCAAGCGCGCGTTCCCGCTGCAGCTGCCGGTCGGTTCGGGTGAGACCTTCACGGGTCACATCGACGTTCTCGAGCGCAAGCAGTACATCTTCCACGACGAGACGATGGGCAAGACGTTCTCGGTGGTCGACGTGCCGGCCGAGTTCAAGGATGCCTGTGAGCAGGCCCGCCACGAGGCCATCGAAGCGGCCGTCGAGCACGACGAAGCGCTGATGGAGAAGTACCTCGCGGGCGAGGAGCTCTCGATGGACGAGATCCGTCGCGCGATCCGTCAGGCGACGATCGCCATGGAATTCGTGCCCGTGCTCTGCGGCGCCTCGTTCAAGAACAAGGGCGTGCAGGCGCTGCTCGATGCCGTGATCGATTACCTCCCGGCGCCGGTCGACGTGCCCGCCATTCAGGGGCACCTGCCGCACCAGGACGAGACGTTCATCGAGGCCCCGATCAAGGACGACGCGCCGTTTGCCGCGCTGGCGTTCAAGATCGCGACCGACCCGTTCGTCGGAAAGCTGACGTTCTTCCGCGTGTACTCGGGCGTGCTCAACTCGGGCAGCTACGTGTACAACAGCACGAAGGACAAGCGCGAGCGTGTGGGGCGTCTCCTCCAGATGCACGCCAACAAGCGTGAGGAGATCGAGGAAGTGCGCGCCGGCGACATCGCCGCCGCGATCGGGCTCAAGGACACGCGCACGGGCGACACGCTCTGCACGGAAGAGAATCCGATCATCCTCGAAGCGATGAAGTTCCCGAATCCCGTCATCGACGTGGCCATCGAGCCGAAGACGAAGGCGGACCAGGACAAGCTGGCCATCGCGCTGCAGAAGCTCGCCGAAGAAGATCCGACGTTCCGTGTGCGCTCCGACGCCGAGACGGGTCAGACGATCATCGCCGGCATGGGCGAACTGCACCTCGAGATCATCGTCGACCGCATGATGCGTGAGTTCAAGGTCGACGCGAACGTGGGTCGCCCCCAGGTGGCCTATCGCGAGACGATCAAGAAGCGCGTCGAGAAGGTCGAAGGGAAGTTCATCCGCCAGTCGGGCGGTAAGGGTCAGTTCGGCCACGTGGTCATCAACATGGAGCCGTCCGAGCAGGGACAGGGCTTCGTGTTCGAGGACAAGATCGTGGGCGGTGTCATTCCCCGTGAATACATCGGCCCCGTGGAACAGGGCATCAAGGAAGCGCTGGAGAACGGTGTGCTGGCCGGCTACCCGGTCGTCGACATCAAGGTCCAGCTGACCTTCGGCTCGTACCACGAAGTCGACTCATCGGAAATGGCGTTCAAGATTGCCGGCTCGATGGCGTTCAAGGAGGCGGCCCGTCAGGCCAGCCCCTGCCTGCTGGAGCCGGTGATGAAGGTCGAGGTCGTGAGCCCGGAAGCGTACATGGGCGACGTCCTCGGCGACCTCTCCTCGCGTCGCGGCAAGATCGGCGGCATGACGCAGCGTGGTGAGGCGCAGGTCATCTCGGCCACGGTGCCGCTGGCCGAGATGTTCGGCTACTCGACGCGTCTGCGCAGCATGTCGCAGGGGCGCGCGGTCTACTCGATGGAGTTTTCGCACTACGAAGAAGTGCCGAAGTCGAAGGCCGAAGAGATCATCAGCAAGGTGAAGGCGTAAGCCTCACCCACTCATTCACTACCCAACACAAGAACCGAACCATGGGCAAGGCAAAGTTCGAGCGGAACAAGCCGCACGTGAACGTGGGAACGATCGGCCACGTCGACCACGGCAAGACGACGACCACGGCTGCTCTCACGAAGATCTCGGCGGACAAGGGCTACGGCACGAAGTACGTCGCGTACGACGAAGTCGCCAAGGCCTCCGAGTCGCAGGGGCGTCGCGACAGCACGAAGATCCTGACGATCGCCACGTCGCACGTGGAGTACGAGACGGAGAACCGTCACTACGCGCACGTTGACTGCCCGGGCCACGCCGACTACGTGAAGAACATGATCACGGGTGCCGCGCAGATGGACGGCGCGATCCTGGTTGTGTCGGCGGTTGACGGCCCGATGCCGCAGACGCGCGAGCACATCCTCCTGGCCCGCCAGGTGAACGTGCCCTCGGTCGTGGTGTTCCTCAACAAGTGCGACCTCGTCGAAGACGAAGAGCTCCTCGACCTCGTCGAGCTCGAAGTGCGCGAGCTGCTCTCGAAGTACAACTACCCGGGCGATGACGCGCCGGTGATCCGTGGCTCGGCCATCAACGCCATCAACGGCGATCCGAAGTGGGTGGCGGAGTTCCAGAAGCTGTACGACGCGCTCGACAACTACATCCCGGAGCCGGTCCGCGAAGTCGACAAGCCGTTCCTCCTCCCGGTCGAAGACGTGTTCTCGATCACGGGTCGTGGCACGGTGGCGACGGGCCGTATCGAGCGCGGCATCGTGAAGGTCGGCGAAGAAGTCCAGGTCGTCGGCTACAACAGCGACAAGAAGACGACCGTCACGGGCGTCGAAATGTTCCGCAAGCTGCTCGACGAAGGGCGCGCGGGTGACAACGTCGGTCTCCTCCTCCGCGGCATCGCGAAGGAAGACATCGAGCGCGGCATGGTGCTCGCCAAGCCGAACTC
>NZ_JBIJCN010000020.1:0-51445 GCF_044344655.1 Gemmatimonas sp. | reverse complement strand
GGCTGCTGCCCAGCGCTTGTGCCGCCGCCAGACTGGTACGTGGCCCTGCTCGCCCCGCTCGTCGGCCTCCTCGTGGAATCGCAGGCCGTGGCCGGCTCCGCGGCGCGTCTGGCTGCCACCACTCCCATTCTGAAACGCATGCTCGAGAGCACCGGCTCTCCGCTCACCCCCGCGCAGTTGTCCCGATACATGCACCTGTGCAGCCGCCCAGCGCATGTGCATGCCGCCATCACCATGATGTCCCGCTGGGACCTGCCGTCGCTCTTCCGCGACATTGGCGTCCTGCGCGTTCCCGTGCAGCTGATCGCTGCCCGGAATGACCGCTGGATTCCTCTCACCTCACTGCGGCGCGCGCTGGAACGCATTCCGGGAGTGGAGTTGGTGGTCGAAGAGGGAGGGCACCTGTTGCCGGAAGAGCGGCCCGAGGTGGTGATACGCCTGCTGCAGGACCGCAGGCTCTAATCGACGCCCGAAATTATCCCCCGGGCCTCAAAGCGGAATAGCGCGAACTCCTTATAAAGAAGTTCGCGCTATTCCACTTTCTGACAGGCACTCCGGGACCTCAGCTCAGCTGGTTGCCCCTTGCAATGACCGCCGGCTGGCCAGCACGTGGTCCCGCGTCACCGTACTGTCGCCCAGATCGCGCGCATCCCGTTCTGCCGCGTCCCGCAGCCGCTTGGCGGCGGAAATACGAATCAGAATGGGGAAGCCTTCGCATAGCTCGTCGTACACGGCCTTGGCATCGTCATCCCACGGCAACTCCTGATGCAAGCGCGCCGGCGTGGCGTCGATCTTGTCCATCTCCGTGCCCAGCGGGAGGATATGGAACAGGGCATCGAACAGCTGGTTGCACACTTCCTGCACGATGTACGTTGCGCCCGAGTACCCCATGTAGGGCGTACCGGTATGCCGACGGATGATGGCCCCCGGGAACGACGCCGGAATGTACATGGAGCGTGACCCGGCTTCGGCCAGATACATACGCTCGTTGTAGCTGCCAAACATGATCAGCGGCGGCTTGGTCTTGATCGCGTCGCGCACGGCCTGGTTATCCGGCTTCACCCCTGGTCGACGCGCAAAGCTGAAGGTGCAGGGGAGCCCCATCTCCGTCTCGAGGAAATGGCGTACCCCTCGGGCATACGTTTCGTTGGCCACAATCGCGAAGCTGGCCGTGCCGAAAAAGTCCTGCGTGACCGACCGCCACAGATCCCAGAGCGGCTTGATCGTGGTGTGCTTTTCCTTCTCGATGAAGGGCTCGGGATCGAGCCCCAGCAATTCGCCGAGCGTGCGCAGGAACTTGGTCGTGCTGTGGAGGCCGATGGGCGCCTGCAGGAAGGGCACCTCGAGATCCTCGCACAGCAGGCGCCCGAACTCGCGGTACATGCAGATGTTCACGTCGGCATCCACGAGCCGTGGAACGTCCTGCATGTGGCTGCCGAGCGGGAACACCATGTTGATCTCGGCGCCGATGCCTTCCACCAGGCGACGGATCTCGTGCAGATCACTCGCCGTGTTGAAGTAGCCGTAGATGGGGCCGATGATGTTCACGCGCGGCTTGTCGCCGGGCTGCCGCTCCCGCTTCTTGGGGCGCACGCCCTTCTTGAGGCCGTACTCCGTCCAGAGCCAGTACATGGCGCGGTTGGCCGCCTGCCACTGGTCTTCGTCGATCGTGCGCGGCAGGAAGCGCTGGATGCCCGTGCCCTCCGGCGTCACGCCACCGCCGATCATCTCGGCGATCGAACCGGTCACCACCACGCTTGGCAGTTCGGGGTCGAGCGTGCCGTGCGCGCGCTTCATGGCGCCCTCGGTGCCGTGCTGGCCGAGTTCCTCTTCGGCGAGGCCGGTCACCACGATCGGCAATTCGTGCGGCGGCAGACCATCGGTGTAGTGCAAGACAGACGTCACCGGGAGGTTTTCGCACCCCACGGGGCCGTCGATGACTACCTGCATGCCCTTGATCGCGGTGAACACGTACACCGCGCCCCAGTAGCCACCGGCTCGATCGAGATCGAGAATCAGCGACATCAGACCATCTCCTCGGCCTTGCGGGCACGCGCGAGCTTGGCGATGTGCCGCTTGTAGTGCTCGCGGAACTCCGGCTTGTCCTGCGGTACGTCTTCCCACACGCCGGCCTTGTACCCGCTGCCGACATCGCCGAAGAACGCCTTCATCTCGTCGAAGCGTGTCTTGTTGCCGATCGCGGCGTTGACGACCTGCGCGAGCGACCCCGCGCCGGCGGGCCCCATGAGCGGACGCGCCGAAATGAGATTGGTGAAATAGAGCGCGGGGATGGTGAGCTCCTTGGCCTTCTGCACGACCGGCGTGGTGCCGATCGCGAGGTCGGGCTTGAACTCCTCCATCGCGGCGCAGTCCTGCTCGAGGGAGGCGCGATATTGGATGTGCACGCCCCGCGCCTGAAGCCATTCGCGATCGCTGTCGCTGTAGGGGGTGCGCGGGCAGGCGGTCCCCACGTAGCGCACGTCGGCGCCACTCTCCACGAGCAGGCGCGCCACCAGCAGTTCTGAGCCTTCGTAGCCGGACAGGGTGATGCGCCCCGTGATCGGCATTGCCGAGAGCGCGCCCTTAATGGCGGGGAGCATGCGGTTCTTGGTCGCATCGATCAGCTCGCGCGACACGTTGGCAGCCTGGCCGATGTTCTCGAGCCAGGCCTCAGTGCCGTCATAGCCCACCGGGGCCGAGCCCACGATGGGGCGCCCGGCCGCCTCGAACTCACGGAAACTCGCGACGTAGAACGGATGGATCGCCGCCGCCACGGTGCAGTCGAGCGCCGCGTACAGTTCACGCCACTCGCGCGTGGGCACCACGGGACCGGCCGCGAGGCCCATCCCGTCCAGCATCATGCCGATGCCGACCGGATCGGCGGGGAACATCTCGCCAATCAGCGTGACCGTCGGCTTCTGCGCGCGCCCCCCGCGCGGCGCCTGCACCGGACCTTGCTCGGCTTCGAGGCGCGCGTACTTGAGCATCGCCCCGGCGAGGACGTCCTTGGCTTCCGCGTGCGTCGGCACGCCGAAGCCCGGCACGTCGATGCCGATGATGCGCACGCCGTTGATCTCCTTCGGGAGGATCTGCAGCGGCACACCGGACGCCGTGGGGACGCACAGGTTGGTGATCACGATCGCGTCGTACAACGCCGGATCGGCCATCTTGAACACCGCATCGCGGATGTCCTCGAAGAGCTGGCCGGTGACGAGCGTCTCGGAGTTGAAGGGGACGTAGCCAACGGTACGGCGCGCGCCGTAGAAGTGGCTCGTGAAGGTCAGACCGTACACGCAGCACGCCGACCCGGAGAGGATCGTCGCGGTGCGGCGCATGCGGAGCCCAACGCGCAGCGAGCCGAACGCCGGGCACATGCTTTGGGGCTGATCGTGCGGGCCCTTGGGATAGTCGGCCGCATAGCGGTCGAGCACCTCGCTCTTGCCCGCGGCCCGTGCGGCCTCGCGCATCTGGTCTGCGCCGGAGTGGCAGCCGAGGCCGTCCTGCTGCGTGGCTGCTACGTTGATCTGCGCGCCATCCACGACCGGCAGTGCCGCGCGTGCCGAAGCCGGCGCGCAGCCCATGCCCCCGGGCGCGTCCGCATCGTTCAGCATCGGCGCGTCACCGGCGGCGTCGTAAACGACTTCCTTGTCGGTCGCCATGTCAGTGATTTCTCGGGGATCAGACGGCGTCGTAGACGACTTCGAGGGTCGGCTTCACGATTTCTTCTTTGCCGACCATGTCGAACAAGGTGGCGGGCTCCATCACGAAGTCGCGGCCGGTCGATTCGGCGGAGAAGAGGCCGAGTAGCTGATCCTGCGTTTGCGGCTTGGGGCGCACGGGCGGCGCGTCGGCCACGTTCTGCGCCAGTTCGGCGAACAGCGCGCCCCACTCGCCATCGGGCTTGCCGATGATCTCGTAGCTCGCGCTCTTGCGGCGGATGTCCTCGTGCGCGGGGATGGACGCGAGCACGGGAATGCCCGCGTTTTTCGCGAACGCCTGCGCCTCACCGGTGCCGTCGTCCTTGTTGATCACCATGCCGGCCACGCCCACGTTGCCGCCCAGCTTGCGGAAGTACTCGACCGCGCTGCAGACGTTGTTGGCCACGTAGAGCGACTGCAGGTCGTTCGAGCCGACCACGATCACCTTCTGGCACATGTCGCGCGCGATCGGTAGGCCGAAACCGCCGCACACCACGTCGCCGAGGAAGTCGAGCAGGACGTAGTCGAAGCCCCAGTCGTGGAAGCCGAGCTTCTCGAGGGTTTCGAATCCGTGAATGATGCCGCGGCCGCCGCAGCCGCGGCCTACTTCGGGGCCACCGAGTTCCATGGCATACACCCCATCGCGCTTGAAACAGACGTCGCCGATGGAGACCGCCTCACCGGCGAGCTTCTTCCGGCTGCTGGTTTCGATGATGGTGGGGCAGGCCTTGCCGCCGAAGAGGAGCGACGTGGTGTCGGACTTCGGATCGCAGCCGATCAGCAGCACCTTCTTGCCCTGCTGCGCCATCATGTAGGACAGGTTGGCAAGGGTAAAGCTCTTACCGATACCGCCCTTGCCGTAGATCGCGATGATCTGCGTTTCCTTGGTCACCGGACCTGTGTGCACGTCTTCGGGTTCGGCCGTGGCTTCGTCGCGCACGTTGCTGTGCAGCTGGTGCAGACCGTTTTCGCTCATGCAGCAGATCTCCAGTCGAGGATCATCTTGACGCAGTGGGGATCACCGAACGCCGTAGCGTAGGCGTCGGCGGCACGCGCCGCAGGCTCGCAGTGCGTGATGAGGCCATCGAGGTCGAGCTTCCCGCTGTTGGCGAAGTCGGTGATGGCCGTGAGGTCCTGCTCCTTCCACTGCGCCGCGATGCGGATGCGCGCTTCGCGCAGGAAGGCCGGCGGGAACGTGAACGAGACGGGCTCGCTGTAGAAGCCGCCGAGGACGATCTCGCCGCCCGGCATGAGCTTGTTTACGAGCGCGTCCATGATGCCGTCGGCGCCACTCACGTCACAAATCACCTTGTAGCCGCGCGTGGTGTCGTCGTTCGGGTGGATCACGGTGTAGCCGCGCGCGCCGTCCATGCGGATGGGGTTGGTCTCCCACACGGTGGGCGCCGGCGCGCCGTACAGCACGCACAGGCGCGCGATCAATCGGCCAAGCGCGCCGTGGCCGACGATGAGGCCGGGCAGCTTGTCGAGGTGGTTGGCCGGATCGGGCTCGAGGCAGTGGTGGGCCGTGGCCGCGAGGGCGAAGAGGGCGCCCTTCTCCCCAACGTGGTCGGCGAGCGGGATGGTCTTGCCGCCGGGGACCACCACGCGGGAGGCCTGGCCGCCGAAGAGGCCACGGGCCTCGTTGAACCCCTTCGAGCCGGGCACGTACACCTGCTGGCCGATGTGGCGTCCCGACTCGGGACCCGCCTCGATGATCTGACCGACGCCCTCGTAGCCAGGGACGAGCGGGTAGCCCAGTCCGGGGAACGGGGGCATGCGGCCGGTGAACAGCAGCTTTTCGGTACCGGTGCTGATACCGGACCACTGCATGGCCACCACCACATCGGCAGGGGCGGGCTCGACGAGCGTCAGTTCACGGACGGACAGCGTGGTCGGCTCTTCGAAAACGACGGCAAGGGTCTTCACGGGGTGTACAGTGAGGTTGACAGTCGATGCTGTCAATATTCTGACTCAAACGTTCGGGTATGGATTCCGAGACCGATAGGACGGTTCGGACCAAGTGTCCGGTGGGAGAGGGGCCCGGCGCCGACGGCCTCACACTTCGGCGATGATCAACCCCGTCTGAATCGGAAACCGGGTGGGGAGCTCGCGGCTGCGCCGGAAGCCGGCTATCTGAAGCATCCGATGGAGTTCCGATGCTCGGCGAGCCCGCCCCTTGCCCATGGCCATGAGGTAGAACGAGAAGTAGGCGTCGCCCACCGTCTCGGCCCCCTTCGCGCCCGCCAGTGCCTCGGCGATGATCAGCTTGCCCCCGCGGGGCAGGGCGGCCCTCGCCCGCTGTAACAGGCGCCCCACCGACTCGTCGTCGTGATCGAGGAGGACGCGCACCAGCGAGATCACGTCGGCACCGGTTGGGAGCGGGTCCGCGTGGAAATTGCCGCCGTGACACGTGACCCGCTCACCGAAGCCCGCCTGCTCGAGGCGCGTCCGCGCGCGCGCCGCCACGGCGGGCAGGTCGAACAGCTGCAACTGCAACGACGGGTGACGCGCTCCCACGAGTGACAGGAACACCCCTTCGCCCCCGCCGACATCGAGCAGGCACTCGTGCTTGCGGAGGTCGTAGGCGTCGAGCACGTCGTGGGCGACCGGCGGTAAGGTGGCGGCCATGATTTCCGAGTACGCCGCTACGCGCGTTTCGTCGATCGCCTGCGGACGCGGCGCGTCGGCATACGACCAGTAGCGGGACAGCTCGGTGCGGAAATCTGAGCCCTGGCGGAGCAGCGAGAGGGGGTCGGCCAGATCGTGATAGGCCATCTTGTGATGCCGGATCAACGCCGTCACCCCCACGTTGCGCACCAGGGGCGCGCCCAACGGTCCCAGGCCGTACCGCGAATGCCGCCGCTTGAGCAGTAACCCGAGCGAGACCGCTGCATTGAGCAGGCGCTCCGCGCTGGCGACCGGCATCCTGCCGCGCGCCGCGATCTCTTCGACGGTCTTCGCGCCGTCGGCGAGGTAGTCGAACAGGTCGAGCTCCACGCAGGCATACAGCGTCTGGGTGTAGACGAACCCCGAGACGAGGTCGAAGACCTTCTTCGACCGATACCGCGTGATGGGGGCCGTCAGCGGGAAGCGGGCGCTCCAGCGCTGGAACTCGTCGGTCGCCACCAGCTTGTACCACCAGTCCCGAATGCGTTCGAACGGCCCCGGTGCCGGGATACCGGCACCAGACGTGGCCGCGGAGACGGGCGCATGGTCGACGGCGGCCGGCGCACGCAGGCGGTCAGCCGCCGGAACGGAGGGCGCAGACAGCGCCTGTTCGGGGGGAGTCACAGGCCGAGGATAGCCTTTGGACACCGTGGTGTCAAGAAAAGTGTACACCAGAAGGCGCCGGGACTGTCAGGATATTGCGACATAGAATCCCCAGTCCTAACGTGATGGAAACATGGATTCTCCCCGCCGCCTCGCGCTATCCCCGGGTCGGCGGCTGATTTTCACCGGATTCTGATGCGACCTGTTTATCCGTTCAGTGCCATCGTGGGACAAGAGGAGATGAAGCTGGCGCTCCTCTTAGTGGCGATCGACCCGTCGATCGGCGGCGTCATGGTGTTCGGTGACCGCGGGACCGGCAAGAGCACGGCCGTGCGGGCCCTCGCTGGGCTGCTCCCCCAAATGAAGGTCGTCCAAGGGTGCAAGTACGGCTGCGATCCGCAGTCGAGCAACAAGTGCGACGAGTGCCTCAAGCGCCTGGCCGAGGGGCAGCATCCGCGTGCGGTGCTGGCGCCCGTACCGGTGGTCGATCTGCCGCTGGGGGCGACGGAAGACCGGGTGGTCGGTGCGCTCGATCTGGAACGTGCCTTGACCACCGGTGAGAAGGCCTTCGAACCCGGGCTGCTCGCCCGCGCGCATCGCGGCTTCCTCTACGTGGACGAGGTGAATCTGCTTGAGGATCACCTTGTCGACTTGCTGCTCGACGCGGCTGCCACCGGGGAGAACGTGGTGGAGCGCGAAGGGGTGAGCGTGCGGCACCCATCACGCTTCGTGCTGGTGGGCAGCGGGAACCCGGAAGAGGGGGAACTGCGCCCGCAGCTGCTCGACCGCTTCGGGCTCGCGGTCGACGTACGCACACCGACGGCGATCGCCACGCGCATTGACGTGATCAAGCGCCGTGACGCATTCGATCGCGACCCAATGGCGTTCCTCGCCCACTGGCAGAAGGCCGACGCAAAGGTCCGCCGATCCTTGGAGAAGGCGCGCGCCAAACTGGAAGAGCTTACCGTCCCCGACGGCATTCTCGAGCGCGCGGCGGCACTGTGCTCGGCGCTGGGGACCGACGGACTGCGCGGCGAACTCACGCTGCTGCGCACCACGCGAGCGCTCGCCGCGTTCGAAGGCGCCGAGACCGTCACGCTCGACCACCTCCGCCGCATCGCGGCGATGGCCCTACGGCATCGCCTGCGCCGCAACGTGCTCGACGACGCCGGTTCCACCACGCGGGTGGAGCGCGCCGTGGCGGAGCTGTGGGACGCGCCAGCGGGTAATGTCGGCGCGCACTGACCTGCCCGTCAGCCTCGGCGCGCTCTCGGCGCTGTTGCTGGCCGTCGATTCGCGCGGGCTCGGAGGGGCGTTACTCGACCATCCCGTGCACGAGCACGCTCGGCTCTACTCGTCGCTCGTTCGGGCGTGGCTGCCGCGCGGTGCCCCGCTGCGGCGCGTCCCGTCGAGCGTCACGGCCGATCGGCTGTACGGCGGCGTGGACCTCGCGTCCACGCTCGCGCTCGGACGCCTCGTAGCCGAGAAGGGTGTGCTGGCGGCCGCCGACGGCGGCATCGTGGTCGTGCCGATGGCCGAGCGGCTCGCCGTGTCGGCGCGCACGGCGCTGGGTGAGGCGCTCGATCATGGTGAAATCACCGTCCAGCGCGACGGCATTGCCGATCGCCATGCTTCGCGTGTCTGCGTGCTGCTGCTCGATGAATCGGTGGACGATGAACTCGTGCATCCGGCGCTCAAGGACCGCCTCGCGTTCACGGTGCGCGTGGACGGGCGTGTGAGTGAGGAACTCGAGTGGATGGCCGACGAAAGTGAGGCGCATCACTTCGAGACCGTCGTGCGTGACGCGCGCCATCGCCTCGCACAGGTGAGTGTGGACGAGCAGTGGGCCGAGGCGCTCTGCCAGACGGCCGACGCGTTCGGTGTGGACTCGGTGCGAGCCATGCTCTTCGCGCTGCGTTGCGCACGGGCGCACGCAGCGTTGCAGGGGCGGCTGATGGTGACCGAGGAAGATGCGGAGAAGGCGGCGGCGCTCGTCCTCGCGCCGCGCGCCACGCGTCTGCCGCCGCCACCGCCACCGCCGGACGACGACGAGGTGAACGAGCAGGATCAGCAGCCACAAGATCAGGCCGAGCAGAACGAGCCCGAGCCTCCGCCGCCGCCCCCGCAGATGGAGCAGCCGCCGGAACCGCCGGAGAGCGAGCCGCCGGCGGACAGCGACGACGACAGCACGCAGCCCACGCCCGACAGCGGCGAACTGCTGCGCGAGGCGGTGCAGGCGGCGCTGCCTCCCAATCTGTTGGCGCAACTGGTGCAGCATTCATCGGCGGGCAGCATGCAGGGGCGCGTGGGCGAGGAAACGCCCAACCTGTTGCGAGGGCGTCCGCGCGGCGCCCGCAGCGGCTCGCCGCGTGGCGGGGCACGCTTGCACCTGCTGGAGACGCTGCGTGCGGCCGCGCCGTGGCAGCGCGTACGCGGCCAGGCGGCCGCGCCGGCGCTCGCGGGACCGCGGCCCCGTGTGACGGTGCGCCGTGAAGACTTCCGCGTGCGCCGCTTCGTGGAGAAGACCGGGACGACCGTGCTCTTCGTGGTCGACGCCTCGGGGTCGTCGGCGCTGTACCGTCTCGCGGAAGCGAAGGGCGCCGTGGAGCTGTTGTTGGCGGAAACGTACGCGCGGCGCGATCGCGTGAGCCTCATCGCGTTCCGTGGGCAGGGGACCGAGGTCCTGCTGCCGCCCACGCGCGCGCTGGCTCGCGCCAAGAAGGTATTGGCGGCACTGCCGGGTGGTGGCGGGACGCCGCTCGCCCACGCGATCGACGCCGCCGTGGAGCAGGCGATCGCCACCCGGCGAGGGGGCAGTGCCCCCATGGTGGTGATGATGACCGATGGCCGCGCCAACATTGCGCGGGATGGTTCGCCGGGCCGGAAGCAGGCGGAACAGGATGCGTTGGCAGCCGGGGCCCGCTTTGCTTCGCAGCACATTCCGGCGATGTTCGTGGATACGTCGCCGCGCGGTGAAATGGTGGCGCGGCGGATTGCCGAGGCGATGAAGGCGCGTTACATCCTGCTCCCAGCGGCCGATGCCAAGGCGCTGGGTGGGCTGGTGAAGACGGCGCTGCAGATGGCGGACGGAGGAAGTGCATGAGCGGGATCGGCGCAGAGGCGGTGCGGGTAGCGGTGGTGATGACACCGCGGCGTACGGGATGGCGGGCGCGCCTGCAGTCGTTGGTGCGGGCGCGGCATCCTGACATGTTGCACGCCACCGACATCGCGACGCGTGAAACCACGCTGCGGGTGGCCCTGCGCTCGTTCGCCGTGGTCGTGCTGTTCTGGTGGAGCACCACGGGCATCGTGTTCGCTCTCGAGCGCTCACCCGCCACCAGACTGCTCGGGCTGGTCGTGTCGACCGCGCTGGCAGTGTGGGGGGCGTCCCTCGTGTATCTCGAACGCGATCGCGATACGCCGTCGGCGGCGCGGCGCAGTTTCCTCGGGGGCGCGTTCCTCTGGACCTGGGCCCAGGTGACGTTCTACGGCGCGTGGGTCATCGGCCCCGAGTCGCTCCGCCTCCATATCCCCGCACAGCCGCCCTCGTGGGCCTTTGCGGTGCAGGCGGTGCTGTCGATGTTCTGGTATCAGCTCGTCATGCTGGCGGTGCTGGCCACCACGGCGATCATCACGCACAAGCGCGTGAATCCCACCGGATGGTGGACGGCGGCGCTCTTCTGGTGCGTGCACCAGGTCGCGAGCATCAACATCTTCCTCGGCGTCGAGAACAGTGGCCGAGGATTCTTTCCCGAAGATCTCGTTTTTCTCGAGAGCTACTTCGGCCCCGCCGTCAACAGCCTGTTCCTCCCGTTCACGGTCGCCTGCGTGATCGCGTACACGCTGTATACGGCGATCTATGCGATCCGCGGCCGCACGCCGGCGTACCGCCAGGCGATGATGCTGCTCACGGTGATCGGAGTACTCTCGGTGCTGGAGCTGGCCGTGCTCGGTGCGCCCATTCAGCTCCCGTTGTGGGAGGCGTTCCTGGCGGTACGCGGATACTAAGGGCCGGATACCCCGAAGCCGGGCCACGATCGCGGCGCGCCCGGTTTGCACGAGCGGCTCATTCGTAGCGCAGGGCTTCGATGGGGTCCAGGCGTGCCGCCCGCTGGGCGGGAATCATGCCGAATAGAATCCCGATGCCCACCGATACGACGACGGCGATGACGGTCAGGGTGATCGGGACGGGCGCATCCACGTCGAGCGCGACCGACGCGACGCGCCCGAGGAGCAACCCCACGAGAATGCCGATCGCGCCACCAATGCCGGTGAGCGTACTGGCCTCCACGAGAAACTGCAGCAGGATGTCCCGCTTCGTGGCCCCCAGCGCCTTGCGTACGCCGATTTCGCGCGTGCGGCTGGTGACCGAAACGGTCATGATGGCCATGACCCCGATGCCGCCCACCAGAAGGGCCACGCCGCTCAACACGATCATCACAAGGAAGAACACGTCGGTGATGCTGTTGAACGTGTCGAGGATCTGGTCCTGCGTGACGAGGTCGAAGGTGTTGCCGGATCCCGGGCGCAGGTGTCGCGCCTCTCGCAGCACCATCTCCACCGCCGACTGTGCCTCGGCCACCTTCACACCTGCGCGGGGCTTGATGGGCATGAACAGTGCGTTGGTCCGATCGATCGTGTAGGCGCGGTCCATGAAGCGATACGGCACGATCGCGCCCACCGCCTGACCCGGTGGCGCGAAGATGTTGCCGGGTTCCTCCCACAGCCCGATCACCTGCAGGACCCGTCCGCCGATGCGCACGGTGCGCCCCATCATCTGCTCGTTGCCGAAGAGGGATCGCGCCGTTTCGGTCTGGAGTACCACGACCGGCGCACCACCAAGAATTTCCGCCCGCGTGAACCAGCGTCCGGTGACCAGCTCGCCACCCTGGATCTGTGTGAACCCGTCGTCGGCGCCGAAGACCGCCACGCCCTGACTGCGCACGCCATCCGCCTCGATGCGCGCCAGCGTTTGCGCCCATAGCGAGACATAGCCGATCTCTGGCAGCAGCCGAATCCGCTCCACCTCCGCCTCGGTGAGATCCGGGCGGATGCGCACATCCTTGGGGAGGTCGTCGGGGTTGAGCGGCGTCTGCGAGAACTTCTTGAGTACGTAGAACGTGGTGGGGCCAGCCACCTCGATCGTGTTCACGATCTGGTCGCGCACGCCCTGCACGATCGCCGCCATCGCCATCACGGTCGCCACGCCGATCACCACGCCCAGGATCGTCAGCGACGAGCGCAACTTGCTCACGCGCAGCGCGTCGAAGGCGATGCGGACGTTCTCGCCGACGGCGTCGAGCGTCATGTTTCCGCCCGCATGGCCGTGATGGGATCGAGCCGTGCCGCACGGGCCGCCGGGTACACGCCGAACAGCACACCGATGCCGGCACCAAGGGCTAGCGCAAGCACCACACTCCACGGCGTGACGCGGGCGGGCAGGGGACTCAGCGTGGAGACCAGCAGGGCGAGCCCCCACCCCGCGGCAACGCCGAGGGCGCCGCCGGTCGCCGCCAGCGCCACGGCCTCGGCAAGGAACTGGCGGCGTACATCGGTAGCCGTGGCCCCGACCGCCTTGCGCAGGCCGATTTCGTGCATGCGCTCGGTGACGGCCATGAGCATGATGTTCATGATCACGATGCCACCCACCAGAATGCCGATCGCCACGACTGCCGGCACCACCGCAAAGAGCACGCGCGTGAGCTGCTTCCAAAAGGCAATGAACGCCTCGCCGGTACCGATGTCGAAATTGTCGCGGTCCGAGGGGCGTAGCTGTCGGTTCACACGCATCGCCTCTTGCGCCCGCGCCATGCCTGGCGCCACCTGCTCGGCCTCGCGCATCTTCACCGACACGACCGTGCTTTGGCGCCGCCCGTAGATCGACTCGAAGGCCGGAATGGGAATCATTACGAACGCATCGAACGACTGCCCCAGCACGCGCCCCTTGGGGGCAACGGTGCCGATCACCGTGAAGCGTTGGCCGCCGAGCCGAATCTCCTGGTCGACGGCGTTGCCGCTGTCGAAAAGATCCTTCGCCACATCGGCCCCGACGACGATCACGTTGCGGCGCTCGCGCACGTCCACATCGCTCAGGGGGCGGCCACTCGTGAAGCGATAGTCCTGCACGTCCTGGTATCCCGCTGTCACGCCGAAGACCAATACGCTACCGAGGGTGCGGTTGCGCCAGACGATGTCGCCGCGTGGGGTAGGCCAGCCGGACGTCAGCCCGATCGCAAGGGCATCGGGAATCGCGCGCTGGACCGCATCGGCGTCGGACTCGTCGATGCGCGGCCGACGCTGCAGCAGACGGAACTCGTCGTCGGTGAACAGCCCCAGACTGATCGGCAGGCGGCGCACCTGAAAGGTGTTCATGCCGATCATCGCATCGGCGATGTTTTCCTTCACGTAGGCGTTCATCCCCTGGATGATCGCCACGACGGCCACGAGGAATCCCACGGACACCACGATACCGAGCAACGTGAACGTGGTGCGCAGCGGGTTCACGCGGAGCTGGCCGAGGGCCATACGGATGATGTCCGAAGACCGCATTGGACTGTGGGTGCGAGGTGCGCCCGGGCTACTCGTAACGGAGCGCTTCGACGGGGTCGAGGTTCGAGGCCTTCACGGCGGGGAGCATGCCGAACGCCACGCCCGTGATGGCACTCGCCACGAGCGCCGTAATCACGATGCTCGTGGGCAACTCGGCGGGGATACTAGTGTTGCTCCGGATCACCCACGCCAAGAGCGCGCCGATCGACAGGCCGATGATCGCCCCGATGGTCGTGAGGGTGGCCGCCTCGACGAGGAACTGCCAGCGGATGGTGCCCGCGGTCGCGCCGAGGGCCTTGCGGACGCCGATCTCGCGGGTGCGCTCGGTCACGGAGATCATCATGATGGCCACGACGCCCACGCCACCCACGAGCAGGGCCACGGCCGACAGGGCAAGGCCGACGGCGAAGATCGCACCAAACAGCTGGTCGAAGGTCTCCATGATGCGGTCCTGTTCGACCAGATAGAAGTCGTTGCGGTCTCCGGGCTTGAGGCCGCGGCGGGCGCGCATCGAGGCGAGCACCTCGTCCATCACTTCTTCTTGGGTGGCGGTCGGTGCCGGACGCACGAAGAGGGTGAGACTGCCACGGAATGCATCGAGCTGACGGATGGCGGTGGTGAGCGGGATGATCGCCCGAGGCGTATCCGGGCCACGCCCTTCAAGTGACCGCAAGAATCCCGCCCGTGGCGTGTAAACCCCCACCACCGTGAACTGTCGGCCGCTGACCGTGATCTGCTTCCCGATGGGATCGGAATCGCCAAAGAGCTGCGCCTTGAGGGTGTCGTTCACCAGCACGACCGGCTGCCCCGCGTTCTCCTCGGTGCGCGTGAAGTTGCGACCGGGCGCGATGTCCGACGCGTTCACCGCCGGCCACTCCACGCTGTACGCATCGTAGCCCACGTTGTCCACGCGACTGTTGCGGTAGGCAAAGTTTCCCTGGCCGCCTTGCGTGCCCACGACTTCCTGCACGCCCGGGAGGCGACGGATCATCTCCCATTCACCGACGGTGATGGGTGGATTGCGTCGATCCGGGCACTTTTCGTCGGTCCCGTCGCAGGCGGAGATCCCGGAGCCTCGGCGCTGCACGATGAAGGTGGTGGCGCCGATCTCCTCGAGATCCTTCTGGAACGAGGCGCGAATGCCGGTCACGACCGCGCCCATGGCGACCACCACGAACACGCCGATCGCCACACCGGCGATTGTGAGCCCCGCACGCACCTTGTTGCCGCGGATGGCTTCGAGCGCCATCGCCACCCCTTCGAGTACCAGCAGCAGGCTGTTCATCGATTACTCCGACCGTAGTGCGGCGATGGGATCGAGCTTCGAGGCGCGGCTGGCCGGATACAGCCCCGCCCCGATCCCCACGCCGGCGCCGGTTACGAGCGCGGCCACAATGGACCACGGGGCCACGGCGGCTGGCAACGGCGTGAGCAGTTCGATCACCTTGGCCAGCCCCACCCCCAGAGCAATGCCGATGGCGGCGCCGATGGTGCTCAGGGTCGCCGCTTCCACGAGAAACTGTGACAGGATGTCGCCGCGCTTGGCGCCGAGTGCCTTACGCACGCCGATTTCGCGCGTGCGTTCGGCCACGGCGACCAGCATGATGTTCATGATCACCATCGCGCCGACCACGAGGCTGATGGCCGGGAGTGCCGTGCCGAAGAGTACCAGGCGCCCCTTGAGTTCCTTGATGAAGCCGAACGCCGCATCCTGCGTGACGAGTCCGAAGTTGTCGGCCTCACTGGCACGGAGGCCACGGAAGGCACGCAGGGCGCCGCGCGCCAGTTCGATGCCTTCGGCGAGGTCGCCCTGAGTGGGCGCTTGCACGATCAGCGATCCATAATCGCGTTGAGGGCGAAGGATGCGCTGCATCGGTGACGTGTGCGGCGCGATCGCGAGCCGATCGAGGGAGAAGCCGAAAACCGACCCCTGCTTCTCGATCACGCCGATCACCGTGAACGGCACACCCGCCACGCGCAACGTGCGGTTGAGCGGGCTCAGGCCGGGAAAGAAATGATCGGCGACTTCCACGCCGATCACCATCACCGGTGAGCCGGCGCGCACTTCCTGATCCGTGAAGGCGCGCCCCTGCGTGACCGCAAACTTCTTGATGGCGAAGTAGTTCGCGTCGGTTGCCACGGTTTGCACCTGTCGCGGCCGCGCGCCTGGCGCCGAGGCGTACTTGAAGCTCTCGCTGGCCACGGTCGACGTCATCGTGGCCGGTAGCACTGCCCGGACGGCGTCAAAGTCCGTCATGCGAAGCAACGGACGGCGCTGAGCCGCACGCGCATCGAAGCCACGGTTTCCGCCGGGGCCGACATTGTCAAAGCGCCGCAGCGTGAACGTGTTGGTGCCGATCAGGCGGGCGGCGAAATCCTCCTCGACGTACTTGCCCATCCCTTCCACGATGGACACCACGGCAATGAGGAACATCACGCCAATGGTCACCCCGAGCAGGGTGAAGGCGCTCTTGAGTTTCTGGACCCGAAGCTGGGCCAGGGCGAGAATGACGGCGTCGCGGGTTTTCACCCGTGAACAATAACCTAGACCGGGCGCCGGGCGCCTCTCCGGAGGTGCCCGGCGCACGGCCGACGCGCCGACGCGCCGACGCGCCGGCGAGGGGCGAGCTCGACCGCTGGTCGGTCCTTGCCCCCCTTACTCGTAGCGAAGCGCTTCCACCGGATCGAGCTTGGCGGCGCGACTGGCAGGGAGGATGCCGAAGAGGATGCCGGTGATCGCGCTCGCCCCAAGCGCCGCCACCACGGCCAAAGGCGGGATGCTGGCCTCGATCGGGGTAAAGGTGCGAATGGCCAGCGTGCCGATCCACCCCACAAAGAGGCCGATCATCCCGCCGATGCCTGTCAGCGTGGCCGCTTCCACCAGAAATTGCCACAGGATGGTGGCCCGGGTGGCGCCCAGCGCCTTGCGGACGCCGATCTCGCGTGTCCGCTCGGTCACCGAGATCATCATGATCGCCACCACGCCCACGCCACCCACGATCAGCCCCACGCCCGAAAGCGCGATCATCACCAGAAAGAACATCCCGAAGATCTTGTCGTACGTTTCGAACAGCTTGTCTTGCGTGATGATCGCGAAGCTCGATGCTTCAGCCGGTCGCGCCCCGCGCAGGCCGCGCAGCGTGGCCGTGACGTCGTCGATCGCCAGATCGCGCGCCACCGCCGGCGCGCGGTTGTCGCGGGGCTTCACGGCGAGGCCGATGTTGCTCTCGCGGGCGCCGATGTGGCGTACGAGTGCCGTGACGGGCACCACGGCCTTCGGGCGCTCACCGCCAGACAGGAAACTGCTGTTGTCCTTGAACACCCCAATCACGTCGAATGGCACGTCATTGAGCGTGACGGTCTTGCCGATCGGATCAGCATCGCCGAACAGGCGCTCCGCCATGAGTGTGGTGATGACCGCGACGCGTGCGCCGGTACGCGCCTCGGCCTGGGTGAAAGCACGCCCCGGATACACCTCGGGCGCGCTGATCGCCGTCCATTCCGCGGAGTATCCCTCCACACTCGTGGCGGAGAGCTCCGTTCCGCGATACCGCACCTTCGCCCCCCAGTCGAGGCGCTCTCCGACTGCGTCCACGGTGGGGAGACGGCGCAGGGCCTCGATCTCGCCGCTGCGGATCGGCGGGTTGCGTAGCCACTTGCACGTGTTTTCGCTGCCGTCGCAGTTTTCGAAGCTGATCGGGTACCGCGAGACGAAGAACGTGGTGGGGCCGGTGCTGGCGAAGTCCTTGGCCACGGACTCGTTAATGCCGTGCACGGCGGCCGCGATGGCGACCACCACGAACACGCCGACGGCGATGCCGAGGATGGTCAGGCCGGCGCGGACCTTGTTCGCGCGGACGGCATCGATGGCAATGCGCACGCCTTCGGTGACCGCGGAGAGCCGCGTGGTATAGCGGGTCATAGGGGTTACTCCGTGCGCAGGGCAGCGATGGGGTCGAGGCGGGACGCACGACTGGCGGGGTACACGCCGGAGATGATTCCCACGCCGGCGCCGAGGGCCACCCCCACCACGATCGACCAGGGGGCGACGCTCGCCGGGAGGGGAGAGACGGCGGCGATCAGTTGCGCAAGGCCGATCCCGAGCGCCACGCCGATCGCCGAGCCGATCGTGCCGAGGGTGGAGGCCTCAATGAGGAACTGCAGGAGGATGTCGCGCCGCTTGGCACCGAGCGCCTTGCGGATGCCGATCTCGCGCGTGCGCTCGGCCACGGCCACCAGCATGATGTTCATGATCACGATCGCGCCCACCACGAGGCCGATGGCCGGTAGCGCCACGCCGGCAAGCACGAGATACCCCTTGATCTTGTTCCAGAACTCCAGCGCGGAGTCGGCGGTCTGGAGCGAGAAGTTGTCCCTTTGGGCCGGGCGCAACTTCCGGACGGCGCGCATGGCGGCGCGCACGAGCTCCATGTTCTCGGTCATGGCCGGCACGCTGGGCGACTGAATCACCACAGCGTCAACGATGTTCGGGCGCGAATTGAGCAAACGTCGTGCTGGCGAACGGAAGGAGGCAACGATGTAGTTGTCGAACGACATGCCGAACACCTTGCCCTGTGACTCACCAAGCCCCACCACACGATAGGGGACGCCACCGAGCTTCACCTCGCGCCCCAGTGGATCGAGGCCGGGGAAGAGCCGGTCGGCCGCATCGGGCCCGATCACGACCACCTTTTCGCCGCGGTCGAGTTCCTGCTCGGTGAGGAGCCGCCCTCGGGTGACGCCCATCTTCTTGATCTCGAAGAACGCTCCCTGGACGGCCACGGCGCGCACCTGGCGCGGCTTGCCGCTGGTGCTGCTCGATGCCAGGGTCATGTCTTCGCTGAAGAGATACCAGCGCGTGTCGGCGGGGAGGCCGCGGGTGGCCGGCTCCACGTCGGTGATGTCGAGCCGTGGGCGTTTGCGGTACTCCTCCCAGGTGGACTCGTCGACGTCGCCAATGTTGATGTTGGGGCGATGCCGCAGCTCGAAGGTATTCACGGCGATCAGCTTGCCGATCAGATCCTCCTCCATGTACCGCCCCATCCCTTCTACGATGGAGACGACCGAGATGAGGAACATCACGCCAATGCAGACACCGAGGAGCGTGAACGCGCTCTTCAGCTTCTGCGTGCGGATCGTCCGCAGCGCCAGGCGAATGGCATCGAAAAAAGGCACAAGGGGCTCGCAGGGTAGGAGACGGTGCTACCCCTACGCCCGCGGGCCCCTCGTGTTTCACGCCGCCGCGATTCAGTGCGCGCTGTGCGTCAGACCGATTCGCGCGATGAACTGTTCCCGGGTTTCGTCATTGGCGATCACCCCGTCGCGCAGGACGACCACACGGCGCGCGTGCGCAGCGATGTCGGGCTCGTGTGTGACCATCACCACCGTCTGCCCCTGCTGCGCGAGCTCCTCGAAGACGCGCATGATCTCCTCGCTCGTCTGGGAGTCGAGGTTGCCGGTGGGTTCGTCGGCGAGCAGGATCGACGGCCGGTTCACGAGGGCGCGAGCGATGGCCACACGCTGGCGCTGCCCGCCGGAGAGCTCATTGGGCCGGTGGTGCACGCGTTCCCCGAGCTGCACCCGCTCCAGCGCCTCCGTCGCGCGCGCCTTGCGCTCGTCGGCCGACACCCCGGCGTACACGAGCGGCAGTTCCACGTTCTGGAGGGCCGATGCGCGGGGCAGCAGGTTGAAGGTCTGGAAGACGAACCCGATCTCCTTGTTGCGTACGCGGGCGAGCTGATCGTCCGACATCTGCGACACGAGCTGTCCGCTCAGCCAGTACTCCCCCTCGTTGGGTGTATCGAGGCAGCCGATGAGGTTCATCAGCGTGGACTTGCCCGAACCCGAGGGGCCCATGATGGCGACATACTCGTTGCGGCGGATGGCGAGGTCGACGCCCCGGAGGGCACGTACGATTTCTCCGCCCATGTCATACTGCCGCTTGAGCTGACGCGTGACGATCACCCAATCTGCCGTGGGTGCTGCGCCGTGGGTGGCCGTGACGGCGAGGCGCTCCCCGGTGGTGCTCAGGCCGATCTCGCCGGCGAGGCTCACGACTTCTTCTCCGCCGCCTTCTTGTCGTCGGGCACGGCCGGCTTCACGAGCGCGCCGTCCTTGAGTTCGCGAATGGCCTGGTACGTCCCGGCGACGATCTTCTCGCCGCTCTTGAGCCCGTCGAGGACTTCAAAGTGGCGCTCGCCGGCAATGCCGACCTTGACCGGGCGGAAGCTCACCGTGTTATCGGTGCCGACGATGAACACCCCCTCCACGTCCCGCTTGCCGACCTGCTTGGTGGGCTCGCGGCCTACCGTCACGGCGGAGTCGCCCTGGGGGAGCTCTTCGTTCTCGCGTACGGTGAGCGCGATGATCGGAATGCTCAGCGCCTTCATGCGCGTGGCCGTGACGATCTTCGCCGTGGCGGAGAAGTCCGGGCGGGTCTCCGTGGGCGGGTTGGTGAGCTGGACGCGCACTTCATAATCGATCGCCTGGTCACCCGTGCTGGCGGCACCGGCCGCCTTGGTCACCGAGCTGTTGGAGATCTCGACCACGCGACCCACGAAGGTCGTGTCGGGGAAGGCATCGATCTGGATGAGCGCCGAGTCGCCCACGCTGATGCGGGCCACGTCGGTCTCGTCCACCTTCACCTTGGTCTCGAGCACGCTCATGTCGCTGATGGTGAGGAGCGTGGCCGCGTCCTTGTTGAGCGTCCCCATGATCGCGGTTTCGCCCTCCTCCACGTTGAGGCGGGTGACCTTGCCGCTCATCGGCGCGGTGATCGTGGTGCGGCTCAGCGCCTGGCGCGCATCACGGACGGAGGCAATGGCCTGCTCGACGGAGTAATTCGCCGCCTCGGCCAGTGCCTTGTTCACCTCGGCCTGCGTGCGGAGCTGCTCGAGCTGTTCCTCACTCACGAGGCTCGGCGACTGCTTCTGGATCTGCGCCGACCGCTCGTAGTTGCGCTGGGCCTGAATGAGATTGGCCTTGGCCTGCGCCGCCTGCGCGCGGGCCGACGCGAGCGTCGCGGTCGCGCGCTGCATGGCGGCGGTGGCCTGCTCGGGATCGATTTGCAGCAGGAACTGGCCCTTGGTCACGAGGTCGCCCTCCTTCACCGAGAGGCGCACGATCTTTCCCGTCACATCGGCCGACACGTCGACCTTGGTGCGCGGCTGAATCTGACCACTGGCGGTCACGGAGGCCACGAGGTCGCGCGCCTCCACGGCTTCCACGCGGACGTCCACGGGCTTGGTCGTGTTGCGCTTGGCGGCCACAATGGCGAGGGCGGCCACACCCGCCACGACGACGCCGGCGATTCCGAACTTGACTGTTTTGGTCATGACTGATCTCTGTTAACGAAGCGGACGGCCGGCAGCGTTCTCGAGCGCCGCAAAGGCGCGCTGTACATCGTAGACGGCGGTGATGCGATCGGTTTCGGCGCGCTCGTAATCGCCGCGTGCCTGCACGAGGTCCACGAGGCTGATCGCCCCCACGCGGTAGCGCTCCTGCGCCAGCGAGAGGGCCGTGCGCGCCGTGCGCACGTTCTGTTCCTGCAACTCCACCGTCTGCTGCGCGGTGTTGAGCTGCAGGAAGGCGGCGGTCACGTCCGCCGTCATGCGCAGTTCCTGGGTGCGCGTGTTGTTCTCGGCGTTCTTCCGCTGGACCTGGGCCTGCTCGATCTGCTGCTCCCGGCGGAAGCCGTTGAACAGGGGGAGCGAGAGGCTGGCCGAGATGTTGTACGGATTGCGCGTGAAGTCGAAGGGGTACTTGCTCTGCGCGTTGCGAATGGCGGCTTCCTGCACGGGAGTGAAGGCGATCCCTTCGCACTGCGCGAGGCCGTTGGGGAGCTGCAGTCGCGCCCGCACCTCCTCCGTGCGGATGCAGGAGCTGCGCGCGCTGAGCGTGCTGCCTTGCGCCTGCGTGATCAATTGCTCGGTGCTGGTGAAGCGGTTGGTGAACGCCGACACACCGGCCTGCAACGAGAGGGCAGGGTAGTACCCGCTCTTGGCCGACGAGACCTGCCGGCGCGCCGACTCTTCGCGGAGCTTGAGCGCCTCGAGGGCCGGGTTGGCACGCCGCGCCATGTCGAGCACGGCCTGCAGTTCGAGGGCCGGCGGGGCCGGCAGATTGGGGTCGAGCATGGTGCCCGCCACCGGCGTCATGCCCATCTGCTGGAAAAGGCGCACGATTTCGACCTGCACCGTGTTGCGCGCGCGGAGCGAGGCCACGCGCTGCTGGCCGTCAGCCACCTCGGCGCGCTGCACGTCGAGCTGTGTGCCCGACCCCACCTGCAGACGGGCGCGGGCCAGCTGCAGCTGGGCGGTCGTGGTGATGAGCAGGGTGTCCTGCAGGACCACATTGGCCTGCGCCTGCAGCGCCGTGAGATACTGCGTGGTCACCGTGTTGCGCACGGTCAGTTCGGCGGCGGCGATGTCGGACTCGGTCGCGCTCTGTTCCGCCTTGATGGCGCGGCGGTCGTTGAGCGCGCCAAGCGAGAGATTGAGGTTCGCCGACGCGCTGGCGTCGGTGGAGAGCTGATCGTTGGTGGAACCAAAGCCCTGACCTTGGAAGAAGGTCTGACGCCCTTCACGATAGCCGCCACCAAAACTGGTGTTGACGTTTGGGAGAAACGCCCCGTTCGCTGCCCGGACGTTTGCGGCTGCCGTGCGGCGCGCGTTGACCGAATTCTGCAGCGTCGGGTTGTTGCGACGGGCCAGCGTGAGCGCATCGTTCAATGTCAGGACATTCCCCTGAGCCGGCGACGGCGTCTGGGCGAAGGCGAGCGCCGGAGAGCTGATGCCGGCCGCTGCACCGATCGCAAGCGCGAGCACATGGGGTCTCACGGAAAGTTTCATGGCGACGAATCGAGGAAAGGAATAATGCCTGGGGGGTGTACGGCGCCCCTCGGCAGATGGTTTCAGGGCAGACGGGTGGGGCGCGGCATCCGCCACCATGCCTTGCGGTTCAGCGCGGGACGTCGTCACGGATGGCCTCCAGGCCGCGCGATGGGATACTGATACGCAGGAGCTGGCCGTCATGTTCGGCCCACACGAGCCGGACTTCGCCGCTGGCCGTGACAATGCGATACCGCTGAGCCGTACGTCTGGCCCCTGCAATGGTGACGATATCGGCATCCGTTTCGAGCACCACCCGAACCGCGCCCTGGGTGTTGGCGACCGGCGTAAGGGAGGGGAGGGTCATGCCGCTCCCCACGGCAATCGGGCCGCGACGCACGAGGAGCATGTGCTGCACCAGTCCGTCTTCCTCCACCACGACGGCTCCCGGAAGGAGCAGGTATTCGCGGGCCGATTCACCGGTCACGCCGCGGGCGAGGGTGGCGAAACGCCCGCGCACGCGCTGCCCGCCGAGGCGTAGCGTCTGCTCTGCACCACGGCGTTCCTCCACGGAATAGCGGAGCGGCGTTCCTGCCGAATCGACTTCCAGTCGCATGGCGGTGCGGTGATCGCCAACGGCCGATTCCGAGCGGAGCTCGATCGTGGGGCCTTCATTGGTGGTGAGCTGCTGTGCCGAGAACTGCTCGCGCCCCACGCGCTGTCCGTTGACGAGGAGCGTGAAGCTCCCTACGTCGAGGCGGACCGGCTGCGACGCCGGCGGTACGCGGTCGCCACCGGCCGACGCCATGGCCCGCATGGGCACGGGCAGGGCCGCCATCAGAGTGGCGGTGAGCACCAGAGTACGACGGCCGGGAGACGCCGGCAGGCGGAGCGCAATCGACGGAAGGCGGACCATCCGCGGAAGATAGCTGATTTGGCCCCGAGGATCGGTGCCTCTTCGCATTGGGGAACCCGCTGGGGTATTCTGGGGCGATGATCGCCCGCTTCCGACGCCCCGGACCTGCTGCGCCTGATGCCCTCGCCGCCGACCAGGCGGAAGGGGGGAGATGGCCCGCGCTGTGGGTGGCCAGCAGCGCCTGGGCCCTGGGGGCCCTGGCCTATTGGCTGCAGGAGCCGGGTTGGGGACGACTCCTGGCGGTCGTTGTCGGGACTGCCGCCGCCGCCGGCTGCCTCCCGGTGGTCCGTCGGCCGCGGACCTTCGCCATGGCCACCGTTGGGGCGCTGGTGGTCGGCTGCATCATGGCGGGGCTCGATACGGCGTCCCTCCTGACCGTGCGCGATCGTTGGGTGGACTGGTCAGTCACGGAACGAGGGGAACGCGCAGAGCGCGTCGCGCGCAGCATCGAGGCCACGGCGGCAGGCCTGCGGGAAGCGTCACGGTCGATGGCGACAGACACCGCCCTTGTGGCGAGACTGCAGGAAGACGGGAGGACGCTCCTCGCGCCCCCGACCCTCCCCGGCGGCACCGCGACGGCCGCGGTCGTCTACCACAACGGTCGTCTCGTTCGCCGCGCCGGGCAGCTCTTTACACCGATCCAGCCAACCTGTCCCGCGGGGGTCCGGCTGGTCGATGGTGTATTCCATACGTCGCTCGTCGCCTGCGCCTACTCGGAAGACCGGCGTACGGTGGTCCTCATGAGCGCCCTGATCGCCTCTGCCCCTCCGGCCGATCAGTTTGCGCGCAGTCTGTTGCAGACGTTGCCGAACAATGTCGATGTGGACCACACGTCGGTCGAGTCTCCAGACAGCTCGTTCGTCACGCCGGGGGCCACCGTCGTGGTCGTCACCGATGGTACGCAGCGGCTCGCGCGCATTCGGGCGACGACCTACACCGAAGGCGAGACACTGCTTCGGCTCGAGCAGCATGCCCGCGCCCGTACAGGCGTGGCGCTCGCACTGGCGCTGATCTGCTTTCTCGTGGTGGCGTGGCGTCGCCCAGCCGCCACCCTCGAACGCATTGGGGCGGCGCTCACGGTGTTGATGACCGTCGCACTGGCGCCGCTCGCCGGGCTGTCGAACGTGTCGGGGCTCCTCGATCCACGCAGCTATTTCGCGCCGCATGGTGGGCCGCTCACTTCCACCATTGCCGCGCTGATCGTCACAGCGGCGCTCGTGCTGGCTGTGTGCCTGTTTGCCATCCGTACCGCGAGGCAGCGCCCCTCCAAGGTGTCGGCCGTCGCGCTTGTGCTCGTGGGGGCCGTGGGAGGCCCTCTCCTGCTGCGTGACCTCGCCCGTGGCATTACGGTGCCTCCCGCCGGTGCCGGCTTCTCCTTATGGATGGCCTGGCAACTCGGTCTTGCCCTCGTGGGTGTGACCGTCCTGCTCGTGGCCGCTGCGGCCGGCCAGACCGCGCTTGGCTCGCGACGCGGGTTGCCTCCTCTCCTCTCGGTGCTCGTGGCGCTCGCCGCCGGTGCACTCGCCCCCGTCCTCTGGGAGGCCCCCGGTACCTGGCCCATCTGGTATTCCGCGCTCTGGGTGCTGGCCATGGCTTCGCTTGCCTTCACCCGCGGCGGCCTCGCGCAGGTCGCGGCCGCCGCCGTCGTCGCCGGCGTTGGCGCCACCACACTCACCTGGAGCGCCACGATCCGCGCGCGGATCGCGCTGGCGCAGCATGACATCACGCGCATCGGGGAAAGCGATCTCGATGCGCAGCGACTGCTCGAGCGTTTCGCGATCAGTCTGCGCGATGAGGTCCGTCCGGTCCGTAGCAGCGAGGTCCTGCTGCGGCGCTTCGCGAGCAGTGAATTGGCGCGCGCCGGCTACGCCGCACGACTCGCGCGTTGGACGCCCGCCGCACGCGATTCGGCCGTCTCCGTACTCGAACTCACGCCCGTGACCGATACGGTGGGCGCGCAGGCGTACCTCGCCGTGCTGGCCCGTGAAACGGGAGCCGTGGAGATCCGCGAGGCTCGTGACGGGCTCACCAGACTGCTCCTCGCTGCCGTCCCCGCGCCCGATGGCGTGGTGACGACCGTGGCCGTGCCGCCGCGCACAAGCCTGCAGCCCGTGGATCCGTTTTCCGCTTTCACGGGCGTGACGGGCGCACGCCGTGCCGATCCGCCGTATCGATTGGCCATTGGGGCGGCGCTGCCGGATGATGCGGCGTCTCCGACGCTTGCCTGGCGCCGCCGCGGCAATGCGCTGCATGGCGACGGTGTGGCCGGCGACTCGGTGTACCTGAGCCGCGTGCATGTGGAAGTGGAACTCGGGGGGCTCGATCTGTTGCCGCGCGGCGCGTTGCTCGTGCTCTTCGACGTGGCGATCGTGATGCTGCTCTGGGCCGTCACGGCGCTCGCCGACGGGGCACTCACCCGGCTGCTCACGGTCCGTCGTGTGCGCTGGTCTCGTTCGTATCGCGTACGCCTCAGCGGCGCTCTGCTCGGGTTCTTCATTACCCCGGCCGCGATCTTCGCGCTGTGGGCATGGTATCGCCTGCAAGATGACGACCGTGCTGCCCGTGAACTGCTGGTGCGCGAGACACTTCGTGTGGCGGCGGCGGAGCAGGAGCAGCGCCCACTCGACGCGGGGCGCTCCAGCACCGGGGCGCCTCTCTTCCTGTACCGCAATGGTCTGTTGGTGAGTGCGAGCGATCCGTTGCTGGAGGCACTCGCGCCCCTTGGCCGAGTGCTTCCCGTTACGCTCACCCCCGACGACTTTGGCAGCGACGACATCTTCACCACGCGTCGCCTGACCACCGGCGTCACCCGCACGCTGGTGGGCTATCGACAGCTGATGCGCACCACCGACACGGCCCGCGCCACCTTGGTGCTCGCCACGCCGGCGCGCGGTGACGAGTTCGCGCTCGACGAACGGCGCGAGGACCTTGGTGTGCTCGTGCTGTTCGCCACGATGTTGGGCGCGCTGGCCGCCAGCTGGTCAAGTGGAGTGGCCGCGCGCGCGCTCGCGCGGCCGGTCCGCACGCTGCGTGAGGCGGCCCTCGCGATTGCGGCGGGACGCCCGGCCCCCGGGCTGGGCACGGTCCCGGCCACCGAGTTTGCGCCGGTGTATCGCGCCTTCACCCGCATGGCCGGTGATTTGACGACCGGTCGCGCGGCGCTCGAGGCGGCCCAGCGTCGCACGGCGGCCGTGCTGCAGCACGTTGCGAGCGGCGTGGTGGCGATGCTCCGCGATGGCGCCATCACGCTGGCCAACCCGCGCGCGGTCGCCCTGTTGAATGCACCCGTGCAGCAGGTGGGCGCGTCGCTCGACATGCTCCCCGACAGCCTCCGGCCCCTCGTGCAGCAATGCCACGCCTTTCTCGACGGCAACGTAGAGGAGGAGGCGTTCGAATTGTCCGTGGGCACCCGACAACTCCAGGCACGACTTACGCGCCTGCCGAGTGGTGCCGTGCTTACTCTCGACGACATTACCGACCTCGCCTCGGCGCAGCGGGTGCTCGCGTGGGGCGAGATGGCCCGGCAGGTCGCTCATGAGATCAAGAACCCGCTCACGCCCATCCGGCTCGGTGTGCAGCACCTGCGGCGTGCGTATCGCGACGGCCGGGGAGACTTTGCGCACATCCTCGACACCAACGTGGCCCGGGTGCTCGAGGAAATCGATCATCTCGATGAGATTGCGCGCGCCTTCAGCCGCTACGGCACCGCCCCCTCGGAACGTGCCCCGACGGTCGCCGTGGATGTGCGTGCCGTCGTGGATGATGTGGTGGCGCTCGAGCGACTCGGCGATCACGCCGAGCAGGGGCAACGGGTGGCGTGGGTGCGCGATCTTCCAGACGTCGGGTCGTTCGAGGCGCTGGCGCAGCGGGACGAATTGCGTGAGGTATTGATCAACCTGCTCGAAAATGCGCGGCTCGCCGGCGCCTCCCGTGTCGCGATCGTCGGGCGCGCGATCGATGGGCACCTCACGCTCGAGGTGATCGACGACGGCGCCGGTATCGCGGCGCACGTGTTACCACAGGTATTCGAACCCCACTTCTCCACCCGCACCAGCGGCAGCGGGCTCGGTCTTGCCATCAGCCGCCGACTCATCGAGGGGTGGGGGGGCACGGTGGGACTCACGAGCATCGTGGGGCAGGGGACGACGGTGCGCATCACGTTGCCCCGCGCGGGGGCGTCTGCGCGGGAAGCATCCGGCGAGCTGAGACGTTAAACTTGGGTATGGCTTACCCCACCCCATCGACGGACCAGCTTCCCACCGCATCGCCACCGCCGCATTTGGCGACGTGGCAGTTGCCGCCGGGCTGGTCATGGGGGGACGAGGCGATCATGCGTGAGCACCGCCACTACCAAGAGGTGGTCGACGCGTTGGGGCGATCGTTGTCGCTCGTGAGCATGCCGGACCCAGCCCATGCCGACTGGCTGCGGGCCGAGGCGCGCGCCTTGGCGCATCGCAATCACCCGTCGATTCCCACGACTTACCACTATTGGGCCTCCTACGAGGAGAGTCGTCGCGGGCCCGGGTATCTGCGTCGCTGGATCAGTGGCGAAACCGTCCACTCGCGCGTGTCGCGTCTGGGTCCGGAGTCCATCCAGGTGGGCTTTCAGGTGCTCCGGGAAGCGGGCAGCACGCTCGCCTATCTGCACGATACCGCCGCGGCGCACGGCGCCATGTCGGCCAGCACTGTGTGGCTCACGCCGGGTGGTCGACTCTGGCTGCTGGGGTGGGAATGGGTGCTGCCCCGCGAGCTGCGCCCCGCCGGGCTCATCCCCGATCCCGCCTTCACCCCATGGGCCCCCGAGTGGGCCCCGGGTGAATGGAAGCCGACCGCTGCCAGCGATCAATGGCAGCTCGCGGCTATGCTGTTCATGATGCTGACCGGCGAGACGCCGCCGGAACGGGACGTGCCGCCGCTTGCGCTGCTGCGCAGCGACTGTCCCCAAGCGCTGGCCACGGTGCTCGAGCGTGCCCTCTCGCCCGATCCGGGTGACCGGTATCCCAGCATCGCGACGATGCTGCGCGAACTCGATCGCAATGTGTCGGTGCGTCCGGTGATGATTGCGCCGGAGGGCGACGAGCTGCCCAGGTCACTCGACTCCGCCGAGGGCCGCCTGCGTTGGGCCACGGCCGACGATTACGAGATTCTCGCGCCCCTCGGTAAGGGACAGTTCGGCAGCGTGTGGCGCGCGCGCGACCTCTCGCTCTCGCGCGAAGTCGCCATCAAGGTGCTGCATCCGCACATCGCGCGCGATGATATCGCCGTGGCGCGATTCCGTCTGGAGGCGCGCCTCGCCGCTCAGCTTGCGCATGTGGCGATCGTGCCGATCTACGACAGTGACAGCCGCGGTGGTGTGGTGTGGTATACCATGGAGCTCGCCGAAGGCGGGTCCGTGGCGAATCTTGTTTCGCGCAGCGGCCCGCGCGCCTTTGAGGAGGTGGCGCCGCAGGTCGACGCGATCCTCGAGGCGCTGCACGCCGCGCACAGCAGCGGCATCATTCATCGCGACCTCAAGCCGGAGAACATCCTCATCGACCGCTACCGCCGGTGGCGCATCGGTGACTTCGGCATCGCGTATGCGCTGGGCGACGAAAACGCGGGTACATCGGGCACCCCGTCGTTCGCGGCGCCGGAGCAGCTGCTGGGTGAAGCGCAGGGCGCGGCCACCGACTGCTATGCGCTGGCCAGCATCGTGTATTTCGCGCTTACGGGACGCGCGCCCTTCGGCGAGGGCGGCCCCGAGCAGATCCTTGCGCGCCAACTCTCCGACACGCTCCCCGAGCAGCTCCTGCAGGATGGCTTCCCCGAAGAGCTGCGCAGCTGGATCGCGCGCGGGCTTGCGCAGCGCGTGGAGGATCGGTGGCCGGATGCACAGGAAATGCGTGCGGCGTGGCGACAAGTGGTGCGCGCGACCCGTCGCGCGGAAGATCAGCGGCCGTGGTGGCGCCGACTGATCGATGGGATTCAGGACGATGAGAATACCGAGGTCACACCGGGCTGGTAGCGCCGAGGTCTGGGGCGCGCACGCAGCCCGGCGACCGTGGCCTCTTGGCGGGACAGCGGTCCGTCAGTCGGTGCTGTCGCTCCCGAGCAACAGGCGAGACTCGAGCGCGGCATACCGGGCCTCCGACTCCGCGTCAGGTGCAAGCACCGACACCAGCACCCCGGTGAGGAACGACAGCGGGATGGTCACCAGCGCGGGGTTCTTGAGCGGGAACAACGCGCTCGTTTTGTGCAGGAGGTCCACCTGTACGGCCGGGGAAAGCGCAATCAGCACGAGGGTGGCCGTGGTCCCCACCACCATGCTCGCGGCGGCGCCAGCGGTACTGGTGCGGCGCCAGAACACGCTGAGGACCAGTGCCGGGAAGTTCGCGCTGGCTGCGATGGCGAAGGCCAGCCCCACCATGAACGCGACGTTCTGCCCCTTGAACGCCATGCCGAGGGCGATGGCGACGAGGGCAAGCCCGATCGTGGCGATGCGAGCGACCTTGAGCTCCTCGCCGGGCTTGGGGTGCCCCTTTCGGATGACGCTTGACCATAGATCGTGGGAAATCGCGGCGGCACCCGAGAGCGCCAGCCCGGCGACCACCGCGAGGATGGTGGCGAAGGCCACGGCGGCGATGAAGCCGAGGAAGGGCCGCCCGCCCAGCAGTTCGGCCAGCATGGGCGCCGCCATGTTGCCGCCCGCGTCGATGCTCTTGATCACGGACGGGCCCACCAGCACCATCGCGCCGAAGCCGAGGATAAACGTCATCAGGTAGAACACCCCGATGAGTCCCGTGGCGATAAACACCGATTTCCGCGCCGCCACTGCGTCGGGTACGGTGTAGAAGCGCATCAGAATGTGGGGCAGGCCAGCGGTGCCAAACATCAGCGCGAGCCCCAGCGAGATCGCGTCCCATGGGTTGCTCACCAGCTTGCCGGGAGCGAGCACGCCCGCGCCGTGCAGACGCGCCGCCTCGGCAAAGAGCGCACGCGGGTCGAACCCGAACCTCGATAGCACGAGCAGCGCGAGCATGGCCGCACCACCCAAGAGCAAGACGGCCTTCACGATCTGCACCCAGGTCGTGGCGAGCATGCCGCCAAACAGCACGTAGGCCATCATTGCCGCACCCACGATCATCACTGCCGTCTCGTACGGAATGCCGAAGAGCAGGCGAATGAGGCTGCCGGCGCCCACCATTTGCGCGATGAGATAGAACGCGATCGTCGCGAGGGTTCCGTAGGCGGCGCTGATGCGCACCGGCGTGGGAGCGAGGCGCGCGGCGACCACGTCCGCGAACGTGTACCGCCCGAGGTTGCGCAGCGGCTCGGCGATCAGGAAAAGCACCACGGGCCACCCCACCAGCCAACCGGTCGAGTAGATCAGCCCGTCGAAGCCACTGGTGGAGACCAAGCCTGCAATACCGAGAAAGCTCGCCGCGCTCATGTAATCGCCGGCGAGGGCGAAGCCATTCTGCCCGGCCGTGACCGAGCGACCGGCGGCATAGAAGTGTTCGGCGGTCTGCGTACGGCGGGCGGCCCACCAGGTGATGCCGAGCGTGATGCAGATGAAGACGGCAAAGAAGCCGATGGCGACCGGATCTGGGGTGCCGAATGAGGTGGCCGGCGTCATCGCGTGCGCTCCGAACGTGAGGATGTCGTCCCGTGGTGGGCGCGCAGGGCCGCGAGCGCGGGATCATAGACGCGATTGGCCCACGATACGTAGCGCCAGGTGAGCAACCAGGCCGCCACGATCACCAGGGCGCCCAATACGATCCCCACGGAGAGCCCCTCGCTCACGCGCTTGGCGAGCAGCCCTGGTTGGAAGGCCACCAGCGCAATGAAGCCGAAGTACACGAGCACCATGCCCATGGTGAGCACGGCGGCGACTTTCCATCGCTGAGCCGCGACGTGGCGGGTCGCTGCGAGGGCGGCGACGGTCGGCGCTGCCGCGGCGGCAGGGCGGGGCACAGGAGTTCCGGGCGTCATGGCGCGCGAAGCTACACCCCGGCACGCTACTCCGAAAGCCGCATGGGTGGCTAGGATACAGGGGCCTGCCGTGGCAGGCCCTCACTGCGTCTGCACAACCCCAGGTTGCCCGTGACCATTCGCCAGATCATCTCCGTCGGTGCCCTCGTCAATGCGCTCGTGGCGACCTATCTCCACCTGTGGAAGATCGGGCTCGCCGGCTCGCTCGCCTGCGGGGGCGGACATGGCTGCGAATACATCCAGGGCAGTCGCTACGGCTGGTTCCTTGGCGTCGACGTGGCGCTCATCGGCGCGGTCGGTTACGCGGTGCTGTTCCTTGTGGCTGCCGTCGGATCCCTGTCACGGTTCGAGGACGAGAAGTGGCCCGTGCGCATCATGCAGGGGCTCATCTTCTCAGCCTTCGCCTTCACCCTGCGCCTGAAGTACGGCGAGTTCCTCGTGCTCAAGGGCTTCTGCCCCTGGTGCGCCATCTCGGCCGTCTCCATCACCGCGTTTACCGTGCTGATCGTGCTGGAGTGGAGGCGTACGCAGCGGGTACATACGGCCCACTGATGGCGGCCCACTGATCGTGGCACGCTGATCACGGCACGCTGATCACGGCACGCGGGCGCCGTGGTTCAGGGTACCTCGGCGTCACCCACCATGACCGCGAACCAGCGCTCCATTTCGGGGCGGACCGGGTAGCCGGGCAGTGTGCGTACCACCCGCCCGTTGCGATCGACCGACACGAAGGTGGGCGTGCCCGAATAGCGGAACGTGAGCAGCACCTGTTCCGCGCTTCCTACCGGACCGACGAGGCGTGCGCCCGTGACCTGTTCCTTCGCCACCATGGGGACGCCTTCGGCGGCCCCTTCGAGCGTGAGGAGCGTGAGGCGTGGGAGCGGCCGGCCGGCGGAGAGCTCGCCGAGGTCCTTGAGCGCCTTCTTGCACCAACCGCAGGAGCGCGAGCTGAGCATCACAATGGTGGGTTCGCCCTTGGGTACGAGCGGTACCACCTTGCCGTCGACCGTGCGCGCGGTGGCGGTACCAATCGATGCCTGCGCCAGCGGCGCCGTCGAGGGCGCGGTATCAGTTCCGGCCACCACCCCGTGGTCGCGCAGCAGGTTCACGGTGGGGACGTCGCTGGTCAGGCGCTTCACGATCAGCACCGAACAGCTCAGCGCCACCAACCCCAGGACGAGCGTGCCAACGCTCATCACGCCGCGACGGGGGGCGGTCACTCGCCCGCGCCCATGGGCGCGCCTTGGGGAGTAAGGTGTACTCTTCATGGTGATGACGGAATATACCCCGACTCCCGAGGCGTTGCTCCGCACGCTCAATGTCGAAGCGCACTTGGCCGATCCGTCGATCAAGCAGGCGTTCGTAACGCCCATGTTCGACATCATTGCGCCACGCTACGACCGGTTCACGCGCTGGTTCTCCCTCGGCATGGACGTCACATGGAAACGCGAGGCGATGGACGCCGTGCGCGAGTCGGCGCGCGCCGTGCGCCCGGTGCAGCGGGCGCTCGACCTCGCGACCGGCACCGGTGACCTCGCGGTGGCGCTCGCTCGGCTGTGGCCCATGGTAACAGTGGAGGCACTCGACGCCTCGCCACGTATGATCGAGCAGGCGGAGGCGCGACTCGCGCGCCGCGACGCCGACGTGGCCGAGCGTGTGCGCCCCGTGGTAGGCGACATGATGGCGCTCCCGCAGGAAGATCGGGTGGTCGATGTGGTCACCGCGAGCTATGCGGTACGCAACGTTCCGGACGCGCGCATCGCCGTTCGCGAAATGGCGCGCGTGCTGCGCCCCGGCGGCGTGCTGGTCACCCTCGACTTCTACCGGCCACGGTTCGCCCCCTGGCGCGGGCTCTTCCTCACGTACCTGCAGATCGCGGGCGACTTCGTGGGGTACCTCTGGCACCGCGATCCGGTGGTGTACGGCTACATCGCGCGGAGCATCGACCACTTCATGAGCCACGAGGCATTCAGCGACCTGCTGCACGAGGAAGGCTTCGATGTGGTGAGCGTGCGGCCATATCTGTTCGGAGGCATTGCACGCCATGTAGCGCGCAAGCGGGGCTGAACGCGCCGGACGTTCACCCGCGATAGCTGAACGCCTGCGCGATGATCCAGTCGTCCTCGAGCTGCCAATGCGCCTGCACGCGGAGCTCGCCGTCGTGCAACTCCGGCAAGTGCAGCGTGACCTCTGCCTCGCCGTCGGTGCGCAGCGCGAGCTCGACCTCGGTAAAGCGCACATAGCGCTCCACGAACGGGTCGATGGCCTTGTACACCGCCTCTTTAATGGCGAAGTGTACGAGCGTGTGTTCGCGGGCCGCGAGCTCGTCGCGGCATTGATCGAGGGTCGCGAACTCGCGCGCCGTGAGAATCTTTCTCGCGATCGAAGGACGCGCGAGCTCGTTGCCGGTCGGGCGCCGTTCGAGATCGAGGCCCACGTGCTGCAGGCCGTGCGCACGCGGCGCCACCGCCGCCATGGCCACCGTCCGCTTGTGCGTGATCGATCCCGACACCGAGGCCGGTAGAACCGGGGCACCGCGGGCCGTGCGCAGGATGGCCATCTCGGGTGTGTCCACGAGCCCCGCTTCGGCAGCCGTGTGCAGCGCCTCGCGCATGGCGAGACGTCCCGCCACGAACGTGGCACGCCGCAGCTCCGGGAGACCGCGGGCCATCGAGGCTTCGAGCGGATGCAACCGGTTCGCCGCGACCAGCTCGTCGAGCAGGGTGGCCCAGCTGCCGTCGGCGGGAACGGACGGAACCGGAGAGCGGGTAAGGACGGTCGAAGCGCGGGCCATACCGGAAAGTTACGGAGTCCCGGTGCATTTGTGTGAGTCGGCGATCACTATACACGCGTGTCCGAATCGCGCACCGCTCCCGACGCCTCCTCCGGCCATCCCCACGGGCCCCTCGTGTCGCCCGCACAGGCGTGGTACGCGGTGGCGGTCCTCACGCTTGCCAACGTGTCGGGGTTCATGGATCGGCAGATCCTCAACCTGCTGGTGCGTCCGCTCCGTCGCGACTTTGGGCTGAGCGACACCGAGGTGAGCCTGCTCATGGGCCTCAGTTTCACGGTTTTCTACTCGGTCCTGGGGCTGCCGATCGGACGCTGGGTGGATCGGGGGGCACGCCCGCGAATCGTCGCGCTCGGTGCGGCCATCTGGAGCCTGCTCACGGCGATGACCGGCAGCGCGCGCACGTTCGGGCAGCTCTTTGCCGCCCGCATCGGGGTGGGGGTGGGCGAGGCCACGCTGGGGCCGGCCGCGGTGTCCATTATCGCCGATCATTTCCCGCGGAAGCATCTCGCGTCGGCGATGAGCGTGTACCAGATGGGCTCGTTCACCGGCGCCGGGCTCGCGTACGCGCTGGGCGCGTTCGTGGTCGGGCGCGTGGACGTACCGGGGCGGATCACGTTGCCCTGGGGCGCCGAGATCTTCCCGTGGCAGACGGTCTTCTTCTGGGTGGGGCTGCCCGGACTGCTGGTGGCGCTGCTGGCGCTCACGATCCGAGAGCCGCGCGGCGAACGCACCACTGGCCCCCGCGACGCCGAGATTCCGCTCGGCGACGTGCTGCGCTATATGCGCACCAACGTGCGCACCATCGGGGCGATGTCGTTCGGCTTTGCCTGCGCACTCAGCGTGAACTTCGGCGTGGGTGCGTGGCTCGCCACCTTCCTCGAGCGTACGCACCACTGGACGATTCAACAGGCCGGGATGCTGCAGGGGGCCCTCACCTTCTTCGTTGGGCCGGCCGGTGTGCTCCTCGGCGGGCGCCTGACCGATGCCTGGGCACGTCGCGGGCTGGTCGATGCCCCCTTGCGTGTCGGTATGGTGGGCGCGGCCGGCATGCTCGTGAGCGCCGGCCTCTATCCGATCGTACCATCGGTCCCACTCGTGGTCGCGCTGCTCGTGGCGGTCAACGTGTTTGCTGCCCTGCCGTGGGGCGCCGCCAGCGCCGCGGTGGCCGAGGCGATGCCGCCGCGCATGCGAGGGCAGGGCAGTGCGGTGTACCAGCTGATCGTGAACCTGGTGGCTGGCGTGTTGGGACCCACCGCGGTGGCGCTGCTCACCGACAAGGTGTTTGGCGATCCGCTGGCGGTGCGCTACAGCCTTGCGATCCTCGCGGTGGTGGGGATGACGCTCGTGTTGGTGCTGCTGGCCTGGGCGCGGCCGGCTTTTGTGAAGACGGTCGAGCGCCTCAAGGTCGCGGACTGACCCGCCTCAGCTCCGGATCCGGTTCGCGGTCCTCCGCATCGTGGCGTGCTGTGTGGCGCCGGTCACGCATGCTCCGGGGAAGTAGGGGGTAGGGCGTGCGGCGGCCAGTCGCCCCGCGCAACCGCGCACCGGATATCTTTATCCGGTTGATATTCCCGTAGTCTGCACCTCCAGCCGTCAGGTCATGCTGCTTCTTCAGTCGCTCCGTTCGTTCGCGCGCCGCACAGTTCCCGTCCTCGGGACCGCCGCGCTCCTTTCCGCCTGCAGCTCTTCCGACAACGTGGCTCCCAACATTCCGTCCAACCCTGCCGTTGAGACGTATGCCCCGATCACCGGCGTGAACATCGCCCAGATGACCAAGCGCAACGACAACCTGTTCGTGCAGGATGTCGCGGTCGGCACCGGCGCTGAGGCTGCAGCCGGCCGGACGGTGGACATGCGGTATACCGGGTACCTCGTGAACGGCTCGATCTTCGATACGAACGCGTCGGGTGGTCGCCCCGTGCTCACCTTCGTTCTCGGCGCCGGCCAGGTGATTTCCGGTTGGGACCTCGGAGTGGCCGGCATGAAGGTCGGGGGCAAGCGCAAGCTCGTGATCGGTAGCGCGCTGGCGTACGGCAACCAGTCGCCCGATACGCGCACGATTCCCAATAACGCCACGTTGGTGTTCGACGTGGAACTGCTCGCGGTCCGCTGATGCGATCGCTGCTCCTGCGCGGACTGCCCGTCGGCCTCATGGCCGGCGGGTTTTTCGTTGTGGCCGGTATGGCGCCTGCCGCGCGCGCCACGGGGCCCGCCACCAGGGCCGCCGCACGTCAGGCGTTCGACGTCCTTGTCGTGAACGGTCGCGTGATTGACGGGACCGGCGCGGCGGCGCGCGTAGCCGATGTGGGCATTCGCGGTGATCGTGTCGTGGCCATCGGCGACTCCTTGCCGCGTGGTGGGGCGCGTCGGGTGATCGATGCCACGGGCCATGTGGTGAGCCCCGGCTTCATCGATCTGCACGCGCACCTCGAGCCGCTGCTCGACATGCCGCTCATGGAAAGTGCGCTGCGGCAAGGGGTGACCTTTGCGCTGGGTGGCCCCGACGGCGGATCGCCGCTGCCACTCAAGCCGTACATGGACAGTGTGCGCGCCGCGGCGCCCGGCATCAACGTGGGCTATCTCGTGGGGCACAACGATATCCGTCGCGAGGTGCTGGGCATGCAGGCGCGCGCCCCCAATGCCGCGGAGCTCGCACGCATGCAGCAGCTCGTGGCGACCGCGATGGGGCAGGGCGCATTCGGGCTCAGCACCGGGCTGCTCTATCTCCCCGGCACCTACTCCAATGTCGAGGAGGTGATCGCCCTCTCGAAGATCGCTGCTGACAGTGGCGGCATCTATACCAGCCATCTGCGCAAGGAAGGGTTGGGGCTGTTCGAGGGGGTGGGCGAGGCGCTCGAAATCGGCCGCCGCGCAAAGATTCCCGTGGTGCTTACGCACCACAAGGCGGTGGGACAGCAGATGTGGGGAAAGAGCGTGATCACGCTCGCCATGGTCGACAGTGCGCGAAAGGCGGGCACCGACGTGATGATCGACCAGTATCCGTACACCGCCACGCACACCAACCTCGGCGTGCTCGTGCCATCGTGGGCCATGGCCGGTGGTGATGCGGCGTTCCGCCAGCGGCTTGCGATACCGGCCGTCAAGGACAGCATCGTGCAGGGGATCATCTTCAATATCCTCAACGATCGCGGCGGCGGTGATCTGGCCCGCGTGCAGTTCTCGCGGGTGAATTGGGACAAGTCCCTCGAAGGAAAGACGCTCAAGGACTGGGCCGCGCGCCGCAACCTGGCGCCCACGCCGGCGAACGGCGCGGCGCTCGTACTGGAGGCGATGCTGAAGGGCGGCGCCAACGCGATCTACCATGTGCTCGACGAGGGCGACGTGCGTCGCATCATGGCCAGCCCCCACACGATGATCGCCAGCGACGGGCGTCTGTCGCGTCCCGGTGATGGACATCCGCACCCGCGCGCCTACGGCACCTTTCCGCGCGTACTCGGCGAATACGTGCGGACCCAGCAGGTGCTGTCGCTCGAAACGGCGATCCACAAGATGACGCAGATGCCCGCCCGTCGCCTCGGGCTTGCCGACCGTGGCGTGTTGCGCGAAGGGGCCATCGCCGACGTGGTGATCTTCGATCCCGCCGTGGTACGGGACCGGGCCACGTTTACCGAACCGCACCAGTACCCGTTGGGCATTCCCTACGTGCTGGTGAACGGCACGCTGTCGGTCGACGGCGGCAAGGCCACCGGTGTGCGTGCCGGTCGGGTGATCACACGCCGCTGACTCACGATGTTCGCTCCACCCTTCAACCCCTCCCCCATGCGAACCCGCCTGTCTCTTTCCGTTCCCCTCGTTGCCGCGTGCGTGTGCATGCCTGTGCTGCTCCCCGCGCAATCGTCCGGCACACCACGCGGCCTCGATGACACCGATGTGATGCGCATCAAGTCCGTCGGCGGCGTCGCGCTGTCTCCGGACGGTGGCAAGGTGTTGTACACCGTCTCGGCGTGGGAGCATCCTGCCGCCCGCGGTGACACGGCGCTCGGCGACCGGCACGAGCGCCGCTCGCACGTGTGGATCGTGCCCGCCGCTGGCGGATTGCCGCGGCAGCTCACCTACGGCGAGCGCGGGGAGTCGCAGCCGGCCTGGTCGCCCGATGGCCAGACGATCGCCTTCGTGGCCGCGCGCGGCACCGGCACGGGGGAGGACGCCCCGCGGCCGCAGCTCTGGCTGCTCCCCGCGGACGGTGGTGAGGCGCGCCAGCTCACCACGGCGCGCGATGGGATCAGCGGCTACAGTTGGTCGCCCAACGGTGCGCACATCGCCTACGTGACCAGCGATACGCTCACGCGCGAGCAGGAAGCGAAGCGCCGCCGCCGCGACGATCCGCAGGTCTACGAGGGCGACTTCCGGTTGAATCATCTGTGGGTGATCGAAGTGGCCAGCGGCAAGAGCACCAAGATCACGAGTGGGGCACTCACCGTGAGCGGCGCGCCACACTGGTCGCCCGACGGCGCCAAGCTCGCGTTCTCGGCGTCACCCACGCCGATGATCCGCGACGAGCGGCGCGACGCCTACGTGGTGGACGTCGCATCGCTGCGGCTCGACAAGATCAGTGCCGGCAGCGATGTGGAGAGCACCCCGCAGTTCTCGCCTGATGGCCGCACCCTCGCCTTCACGATGCTGCCGCACGAGTTCGCGCCGCACAAGGACGGCATCATGCCGCGCACGCTGCGCAACGCGCGCCTGGTGACGTTCGACCTTGCCACGCGGGCGCTCACGAACCTGGCGCGCCCGGACTTCGATGTGAGCCCGGGGCAGCCGCGCTGGAGCCCCGATGGCAAGCAACTCTGGTTCACCGCCAGTGACCGGGTGTATCAGTCCCTTTACGTGTATGATGTCGCGTCGAAGGGTTACACCAAGCGGTCCCGCAATGCTCTGGTGGGCGGATTCTCCGCGAGCGCGGATGGCAACACGCTGGCGCTGGCGATCGACGCGTCGGATATGCCCGGCGAGGTCTACGTGCAGCGTGGTGCCGGCTGGGCCCCCACGCGCGTCACCACGACGAATCCATGGCTTGCCGAACGGGCGCTGGGAAAGCACGAGGTCATCACGTGGAAGTCGAAGGACGGCCGTGACGTGGAAGGGGTGCTGCTCTATCCGGTCGGGTATCAGCCTGGCGCGCGTGTGCCGCTGCTGGTGAGCGCCCACGGTGGTCCAACGGGTGCGCACACCAACGGATTCAAGGGCGGCTCGAGCCCGGGCCAGACCTACGCCGCACGTGGGTGGGCGGTGCTCTATCCGAATCCGCGTGGCAGCACCGGGTATGGTGAGTGGTGGATGCACGCCAACACCGGCGATTGGGGCGGCGGTGACTACCGCGACATCATGACCGGCGTGGATGCGCTCATCGCGCGTGGCGTGGCCGACTCGTCGAAGATGGCCTTTGAGGGGTGGAGCTACGGCGGATACATGACGAGCTGGGTGGTGTCGCAGACCGGGCGCTTCAAGGCCGCGATGATGGGGGCGGGCTTGCCGTCGCTGCTGAGCATGGCGGGGACGACCGACATCCCCGGCTACATCAACACCTTCTTCGGTCAGCCGCAGTACGACGGTTCGATCGTCAACGCCAACATCCGCAAGTATCTCGAGCGCTCAGGTATCTCGTACAGCGACAAGGTCACCACGCCGCTGCTGATCCTGCATGGCGGCAACGATGAGCGCGTGCCGATCGGACAGCCCATGGAGTTCTACCGGGCCCTCAAGGATCGCGGCAAGACCACCGAACTGGTGTTCTACCCACGCGAAGGCCATGGCCTCAGCGAGTGGTACCACCAGTTGGACCGCATGAAGCGGGAGTACGAGTGGATGGCGCGCTTCACCCTCGGCGCGGGTACCAAGACGGCCATGTGACTGAGGGGCGCGCGCTGCAGCGGAACGGCACCGCGCGCAACGTTCCGGTGACACACCCGCATGGGGACACGCCTACCGTGTCCCCATGCTCGCCGCCGCTCCTTCCGCCGCCGTACTCGGTATCGACGCCCTCGACGTCTTGGTCGAGGTGCATGTAGCCAACGGGCTACCTCAGTGGACGCTTGTCGGACTGGCAGCGACGGCGGTGAAGGAGAGCCGCGACCGCGTGCACGCGGCGCTGGCCAACAGCGGATTCACCGTTCCGGCTCGGCGCATCACGGTGTCGCTCACCCCGGGTGAACTGCCCAAGACCGGCACCTCGTACGACCTGCCCATCGCGCTCGCACTGCTGGCCGCCAGCGGGCAACTCCCCCCCGACGTGCTCGCCGCGACATGCGCGGTGGGTGAGTTGGGCCTCGACGGGCAGGTGCGCGCGGTGCGTGGGGTGCTCGCCGTGGCGCGGCATGTGGCCGCGACCGGCGGGACCCTGCTCATCGTGCCACCAGACAACCTGGCCGAGGCGATGCGCGTCCCTGCCGCTCGCGCCATGGCGCCACGCACCCTCGCGGAGCTGGTGGCAGCCCTCCGCGACGGCACGGCCCGCGCCCATCCGCGTGGGCCCCTTACCGTTGCCCCGCAGGACGAGACCCCGGATCTCTCCGACGTGGTGGGGCAGGCGTTTGCGGTACGCGCCCTCGAGATCGCCGCTGCCGGGGCCCACAACCTGCTGATGGTGGGTCCTCCCGGTGCCGGGAAAACGATGCTCGCGCGGCGCCTGCCAGGCATCCTGCCAGCACTCGACGATCAGGAAGCGCTGGAGGTGCTCGCCATTCACTCAGTGGCCGGGTTGCTGGGACCCTCCGATCAGCAGCTGCTCAGTCGCGCCCGTCCGTTCCGCGCCCCGCATCACTCGATCAGTACGGCCGGGCTGGTGGGGGGCGGTGGCTTTCCACGCCCGGGGGAAGTGAGTCTCGCTCATCATGGCGTGCTCTTTCTCGACGAGCTCTCGCTCTTTCCGCGGCACACGCTCGAGGCCCTCCGGCAGCCGCTGGAGGATGGGAGTGTGGTCGTGGCCCGCGCCGCGCGCGCCCTGCGCTTTCCCTCGCGCTTCGCGCTCATCGCGGCAAGCAATCCGTGCCCCTGCGGCTATGCTGGGTGCGACGACAAGCCGTGCCGCTGTTCGGTCGCTGAGCTCGAACGGCATCGCGCCCGCTTGAGCGGGCCGCTCACCGATCGCATCGATCTCCATGTGCATGTGCAACGGGTTCCGCCGGCGATGCTGGCACAGCACGCACAGGAGTCACCTCCGGAATCATCGGCGACTGTACGGGCCCGCGTGCAGCGGGCACGCGAACGGCAGCGCGCCCGGTACGCGCATACGTCGGCGTCCGTGACCCCAGGCCGTGCGCACACTGGTGGGAGCGGCACCACCAACGCCGCCGCCCCGGCCCGCCTCGTGGCGCCCGCCGCCCGCATGGAGCCAGCCGCCCGCGCCCTACTCGTGCGCGCCGCAGACAAGCTCTCGCTGTCGGCCCGCTCTTTTCACCGCGTCGTGCGGGTCGCGCGCACCATCGCCGATCTCGACGACGAGGAGACCGTCGCCTCGCAGCATATCGGCGAAGCGCTCCGCTTCCGGCCGGTGGATCCGGCCGATCGGCACGATGAACCGCTGGCCAGCACCCTGCCGCTGCCGGACGGCAAGCCATAGCTTCCGCTCGTCCGTCGCCGGGCCGAGGGTCCGCGCCTGCTGGTCGTGTTCCTCCGTCCCGGTTTCCCTGTGGGTTGTCTCACGCGCATCGGTTGTGCGGTGGTTCTCGTGGTCGGTGGTGCTGCCGGCTACTGGCTCTACGGTGATCGCCTGCCGTCGGTCCTCTCGCGTGCCGCCAGCGGCGCGGCAGACAAGGTCACCGATGCCGCGGTTCGCACGAGCGAGCGCCTCGACAGCGAAGAGGGCGCGCGGATTGCCGCTGAGCAGGAAGCTCGTCGTCGGGCTGCCCGCGAAACGCGTGACCGTGCGCTGGGCTGGGTGGCCGTGACCGCCGAGCAGCCAGCGCCACCCATGGCGACGCGGCTCGCGCCCCTCCGGCGGCGCGCAGGGCCTGCCTACGTGTCCCTCACCGCCCAGGAGGCGGCCGGACTGCTCACCCCCCTGCTACAGCAGCTGCCCCCGTCGGCGGTGACCGCGCAGTACGCCCTCGACGATAATCAGCTACTGCTGCGCACCGCTGTGTCGCTGAGCGATTTCACCGGACAGAGCGCCGTGGGCGCCCTGCTCGGCAAGGCCCTCGTGGGAGAGGACACGCTCTTCCTCGCCGGGCCGCTCGAGCCGGTTCGCCCTGGGCTGGCGCAACTCCGGGTGCGCGAACTGCGTCTGAAGGGGATCGAGGTCCCCACGCGCCTCATTCCGAGCCTTGTGGCGGCGCTGCGGGAACGTGCAACGGCCGCAACGGTACAGAAGGGAGCCGGTGGCAACGCCGACAGTGGCCCCACGCCCGACGCGCTGGCGAGCGATGCGCTCCCCGTGCTGCTGCCGGCCGTGGTGGGTGACGTGCGCGTCGTGAAGGGAAAACTCACCCTCTATCGCGCCGGTGCCTCCCCATCCAAGCCCAATAGACCATGAGCCGTCGCGTCCTCGTCATCGATGACGAACCGGGAATCCGTCAGGCCCTCGGCCAACTCCTCGAGTACGAAGGCTTCGACGTGCAGACCGCCAATGGCGGCAGCGAAGGGATCGGCGTGTACGACCGTTTCCGGCCGCAGCTCGTCTTTCTCGATGTGAAGATGGCGGGGCTGGATGGCCTCGAAGTCCTCAAGCGTCTGCGTCAGGCCGATCCCACGGCGACCGTGGTGATGATCAGTGGGCACGCGACGATCCAGACCGCGGTGGAGGCCACGCAGCTCGGCGCGTACGATATCCTCGAAAAGCCGCTCGACACCGACCGTGTGCTGGTGCTGCTGCGCAATGTGTTCGAGAACCGTGCGCTCAGCGAAGAGAACGCGCGCCTCCGCGAGACGATCGAAAGCCGCTACGAAATCGTGGGGCGTTCGTTCGGCATCCGCGCCGTGCTGGATCGGATCGACAAGGTCGCGGCCACGCCGGCGCGCGTGCTCATCACCGGCGAGAATGGCACCGGAAAGGAGCTCGTGGCGCGCGCCATTCACCGCGGGTCCCCGCGCGCGAAGAAGGCCTTCGTGGAGGTGAACTGTGCGGCCATTCCGAGTGAGCTGATCGAGAGCGAACTGTTTGGCCACATGAAGGGCTCGTTCACGGGCGCCATCAGCGACCGCGCCGGCAAATTCGAGCAGGCCGACGGCGGCACGCTTTTCCTCGACGAGATCGGCGACATGAGCGCCAACGCGCAGGCCAAGGTCCTGCGCGTGCTGCAGGACGGCGTGGTTACGCGTATCGGCGGCAACAAGCCCATTCAGGTGGACGTGCGGGTGCTGGCGGCCACCAACAAGGATCTGGCGGAGGAGATCGCGGCCGGACGCTTCCGTGAGGATCTGTACTATCGGCTCAACGTGGTGCCCATCGCCGTGCCCGCGCTGCGCGAGCGGCGCGAAGATATCCCGCTGCTCGTTGTGCACTTCCTCCAGCAGTTGGCGGTCCGTGATGGCCTGCCGGCCCGTGGCATTGCCGACGACGCACTGCATCGCCTGCAGGAGCTCGATTGGCAAGGCAATGTGCGCGAGCTCCGCAACACGGTCGAGCGGCTCGTGATCTTGGCCAGTCAGGCCACCATCAGCTCGACCGACGTCGATCGTCTGGTGGGCCGGCGGGCCTCCGAACCGGCGGGGTTGGGCGGACTGCTTGATGTTGCCACGTTTGAAGAGTTCAAGCAGGCGGCCGAGCGAGCCTACCTGCTGGCCAAGCTTCGGGCCTTCGACTGGAACGTGAGTGAAACGGCACGCGTGCTGGACATGCCTCGGTCGAATCTGTACAAGAAGATCGAGCGATATGCCCTGCAGCGTGAGACCACCGAGTGACGCGGCCGTGTGAAACATGGCGTGGCCGACGCCGGTAGTGTCTGTCACACCCATACCCGTGCACCGGCATGACTGACTGGGACAAGGAACTCGCCAAGATCGATAAACAGCTCGCGTCCATCTCCGACGAGGAGCTCATGAAGGGTGCGCCCTCCGTGGTCCTGGGCAAGGGCGGGGCGCCGGCACCGAGGGCGCTGCCTCCCACGAAGGCCAATGCCGCCGCTGGTGCCACCCTGTCCATGCCGACTCCCTCGGGAGGGAAGCCGTGGATGGCGTGGGTGAAGGTGCTGGTGGCGGTCGCCGCCGCCGTCGGGCTCATGTTCTGGCCGTGGCCGGTGCGTTGTGGCGCACCATTGCTCGGCTTCACTGCCGCAACGGGCGGGGTAGCGTTGCTGGGGGTGTGGAGCGCCATCGCTACCTGGCGTCACCGGCTTGGCGGGGCGCACGTGGCCGCGCTCCTGGTGACGGGCTGGGGGCTGGCGCTTGGCGCGCGGGAGGTGCTGCCGCGCGTGGGGTATGCCGTGGCAAGTGCCGAGCGACCGGCGCAGTGGAGCTGTGGCGGCACCCGGTAGCGTCCCCGGGGCCCCGTGGCGCTGCGCGCTCGTTTCGGTGGGATAGATTTCCGGGATGACCACCACCTACAAGAACTTCATTGCCGGTCAGTGGGTCGCCCCCTCCACTGATGCCTGGTTCGAGAATAGGAACCCCGCAGATCAGGACGACCTGATCGGGCTGTTCCCTGCGTCTGGCGCTGCAGATATCGATGCCGCCGTGGCGAGTGCGCGCCGTGGATTCGAGATCTGGAAGCGCACGCCGGCGCCCGCGCGCGGTGACGTGCTGCGTCGGGTGGGCGATCTCCTTGCCTCGCGTAAGGAGGAGCTGGCCGACATCATGACGCGCGAGATGGGCAAGCCGCTCGCCGAGACGCGCGGCGATGTGCAGGAAGGCATCGACACCGCGTACTACGCCGCGACCGAGGGGCGCCGTCTCTTCGGTCACACCGTGCCGAGCGAGCTCGCCAACAAGTGGGCGATGAGCATGCGGCGACCGATCGGCGTGTGCGGCCTCATCACGCCCTTCAACTTCCCGCTGGCCATTCCCACGTGGAAGGCGTTCCCCGCGCTCCTGTGCGGCAATGCCGTGATCCTCAAGCCGGCCGAGGACGTGCCACACACCAGCACGGTGCTGGTGGAGATTCTGCTCGAGGCCGGCCTGCCCCCCGAGGTGATCCAGCTCGTGCACGGCATGGGCGAGGTGGTGGGGAAGGCGCTCGTGGAGCATCCCCACGTGCCCGTTATCTCGTTCACCGGCAGCACGGAGACCGGCCGTTTCGTGGGTGAAACGTGCGGGCGCATGCACAAGCGCCTCTCGCTCGAGATGGGCGGCAAGAACGCGCAGATCGTGCTTGATGATGCGGACCTCGACCTTGCGCTCGACGGCGTGCTTTGGGGAGCCTTTGGTACCACCGGCCAGCGCTGCACGGCGACCAGCCGGCTCGTGCTGCAGGCCGGTATCCACGACGCGTTCGTGGCACGGCTCACCGAGCGTGCGAAGGGGCTGCGCCTCGGCGACGGACGCAAGGCAGGCACTGACGTTGGACCGCTCGTGAGCGAGGCGGCTCGTGCGAAGGTCGAGCGCTATATCGAAATCGGCACGCAGCAGGGCGCCTCGCTGGTGTGCGGTGGCGCGCGGGCCGTTGGCGGGGCGCTCGATCGCGGCTTCTTCTTTCAGCCGACCATCTTCACGAACGTGACGGCGGGTTCCCGTCTCGATCAGGAGGAGATCTTCGGGCCCGTGCTGTCCGTCATCAAGGTGCGCAGCGCGGAAGAGGCGTTCGCGGTGAACAATGGCGTGCGCTACGGCCTGTCCAGCTCGGTGTACACGAGCAACGTGAACGTGGCGTTCCGGGCACTGCAGGAGCTCGACAACGGCATCACGTACGTGAATGCGCCCACGATTGGCGCTGAGGCGCATTTGCCGTTCGGTGGCGTGAAGGAGACCGGCAATGGGCACCGCGAGGGAGGCTGGGAAGTGTACGAGTTCTACTCGGAAACCAAGGTCGGCTACGTGGACTACTCGGGCGCCTTGCAGCGCGCCCAGATCGACAATTACTGAGGCACCAGGTCGCGCCGGTGCCGATCGCGGAACGGGAGCCGTTGCGCTGCGTTCCGTGAACGGCCATCGGCGCCGACGCTGGCGCTTCGGGTGCGCGCGAGCGGTGGGTGGCGTCCGGTTCCGTTTCGCCCGATTCCATGCGGGCGGTACCATGGCTCGCGCGCATTCGCTGGGAACGCATCGGAAAGGCGGTCCGCTACCGTCCACGCAATAACCCCGGGGAATTCACCGGGTGGTGCGTTGACGAACGCCGGTGCATCGGTAAGGCTTAATGGTCGCGGAAAATTCGCGCCTTGGCAGGACACCGCGTTCCCCTCCCGCGCGGTGGCAAAAATGCGCCACTCAGCACCCGACCCGGTCGACCATGGCAGTCACTCCCACGAAAAAGAAGGCGTCGTACGAAGAGGGCTCCCTCGACCAGTATCTGCGTGACATCAGTGCGTATCCGCTGATTTCGCGTGAGGAAGAGGCGGAGCTCGCACGACGCATTCGCGTAGGGGATCAGGATGCGCTCGATAAGCTTGTCCGGTCCAACCTCCGCTTCGTGGTGAGCGTGGCGAAGAAGTATCAGAATCAGGGGGTATCGCTCTCCGACCTGATCAACGAAGGCAACCTGGGGCTCATCCGCGCCGCCCATAAGTTTGACGAGACGAAGGGCATCAAGTTCATCTCGTATGCCGTGTGGTGGATCCGCCAGGCAATTCTGCAGGCGCTCGCGGAGCAGTCGCGCATTGTGCGCGTGCCGCTCAACCGCGCCGGTACGCTGCACCGGATCGGCAAACGTGCCAACGCGCTGCTGCAGGAGCTCGGGCGCGAGGCGACCCACGCCGAGATCGCCGAAGGTATGGACATCACGGAGGAGGAAGTCGCCAAGACGATGTCCATCTCTCAGGTACACCTGTCGCTCGACGCACCGCTGACCCCCGGCGAGGACAATCGCCTGCTCGATTATCTCCCCGATACGCAGCACCCCACGCCCGATGAGCAGACCTTCGAGAAGGCGCTGACGGAGGCCATCGAGGAGTCCCTCGGCGGCCTCAAGGAGCGCGAGTCGAAGATTCTGCGCCTCTATTTCGGCATCGACGGCGCTGAGCCGATGACGCTCGAGGAGATCGGGTCGCTGCTCGGGATCACGCGCGAACGCGTGCGGCAAATCAAGGAGAAGGCGCTCTCGCGTCTCCGGCACGTGAGCCGCTCCCGATCGCTGGAAAGTTTCCTCGGCTGATCTACCTGCTAGATTGATCGCTTCCGGCCCCGGCATCCGCCGGGGCCTTGTGCTACCCGGGACTCACATCATGGCTTCCAACTACTCGTTCGATGTCACCACCGGCTGCGATCTGCAGGAGGTGGATAACGCGGTCAATCAGTCGCAGAAGGAGGTCACGCAGCGCTTCGACTTCAAGGGGTCGCACGTGCTCATCGACTTCCAGCGCGGCGAGAACCTGATCAAGCTCGAGGCCGAAGGCGAAATGCGGCACACGGCGCTCATCGATGTGCTGCGCGGCAAGTTGATCAAGCGCGGCGTGAGCGTGAAGAACCTTGAATTCACCGATCCCAAGCCGGGCAGCCACGAGATCCTCCGCTCCGACGTGAAGCTCAAGATGGCCCTCGACGCCGAGACGGCGAAGAAGGTCACCGCCGCGATCAAGGAGGCGAAGCTCAAGAAGATCACGGCCAGCATTCAGGGCGAGCAGGTGCGCGTGACGAGCCCCGACAAGGACGCGCTGCAGGAGTGCATCGCGATGCTGCGGAAGGGCGACTACGGCGTGGAGCTGCAGTTCGGCAATTTCCGTTAGCATACGGGGCCCCGCGAACGCTGGTGCCGCCCGTCCGGTCGGGCGCGCGGGCGTCGCGGGCGTCGTGGGCGTCGTGGGCGTCGTGGGCGTCGTGGGCGTCGTGGGGGCCCGTTCCGCGCCGACAACGGCTAGATTTGGTGGATGCTCAAGTTCGGTCTGGTCACCCTCGGGTGCGATAAGAATACGGTAGACTCCGAGCGGTATCTGGCGGACCTGGTTGCCCATGGCGCCGAGCCGGTGCAGGACCTCGGCGACGCCGACGTGATCGTGGTCAACACCTGCGGCTTCATCGACGCGGCCAAGGCCGAAAGCATCGAGGCCATCGTTGATGCGGCGCGCCTCAAGGACGAGGGCCAGGTCAAGGCGGTGTTTGCAATCGGCTGCATGGTCGAGCGCCACAAATCCGAACTGGTAGAGGCGCTCCCCGAGGTCGATGTCTTCCTCGGCAACTCCGAGACCGATCGTCTGGTGCCGGAGCTGGTGGAGCGTGGCCTGTTGGGTGGCTCACTCGTGGAGCACCCGGGTGTGCGCCTCTTCGGCGGTGACCTGCCGCACGTGCGCTACCTCAAGATCTCCGAGGGGTGCGATCACGGCTGCGCGTTTTGCGCCATCCCGCTCATGCGCGGCAAGCACCGCAGCTTTGCGTTGTCCGATCTCGTGCGCGAGGCGCAGCTCCTCGAGGCCCAGGGGGCTCGCGAGATCAACCTCGTGGCACAGGACCTCGCGCACTATGGGCGCGATCGCCGCGACGGCAAGGCGCTCCCCGACTTGCTCGAGGCACTGGTGCGGGAGACCACGATTCCGTGGATCCGCAACATGTATCTTTATAGCACCGGCATCACGCCGCGGCTGTTGGAAGTGATCGCCGCCAATGACCGGATCGTGCGCTGGCTCGACACCCCCATGCAGCATGGCGCCGACGCGGTGCTGGCCCGCATGCGGCGCCCCGAGCGGCAGAAGACCATACGGGAACGGCTCGCCCAGTATCGCGCGATCGTGCCCGACCTCGCGGTGCGCACCAGCGTGATTGTGGGTTTCCCGGGGGAAACGGAAGACGACTTCCTCACGCTGTGTGATTTCCTCGAGGAGATGCAGTTCGACCGCGTGGGAGTGTTCACCTACTCGCCACAGGAAGGCACGCGGGCGTACAGCATGGAGGACGACGTGGCCGACAGCATCAAGCAGGAACGCAAGGAGCGCGTCGAGGAACTCCAGCGCAGTATCACCGCGTCGCGGTACGAGCGGTTCCTTGGCCGCGAGGCGCGCGTGCTGCTGGAGCGTGCCGGTGAGCAGGCGGGGCGGTGGATCGCGCGTGCCCCGTGGCAGGCCGACGACATCGACGGCGTGATGCACGTGACCATCCCGCCGTCGCTCCTCGAGGCCGCGGCCCCGCGTCTCATGCCCGGCGCCTTCGTTGATGTCCATGTCGACCACGTCGTCGACGATTACGATTTCACGGCCACGCTGCGGCGCATTGCTGACGCACCGGCGATGGCCACCCCCGTTCGCTCCGCCCGCGCCTTGCCGCTGGTGGGCATCGACCTCACGTCTGCAGGGAGCTTTGGCCGATGACGTCTCCTTCCGCGCTGCTCACCAACAACGCGCGTTCCGCCGAGATCATGGCGCGGGCGCGCGGGCGTTTTCCCGGCGGCGTCAATTCGCCGGTGCGCGCCTTTCGCGGGGTCGGGGGCGAGCCGTTTGTGGCGGCGCGCGGCAAGGGGGCCCGCGTGTGGGATGCCGACGGCAACGAATACATCGACTACGTGCTGTCGTGGGGCCCGCTCGTCCTGGGGCACGCCCCCGACGTGGTCCTGGAGGAGGTGGCGCGCGTGATGCAGCTGGGCACGAGCTTCGGCATGCCCACCGAGCGCGAGGTCGAACTCGCTGACCGGATCGCCGAGCGGATGCCGCATCTCGAGATGGTGCGCTTCACCAGCAGCGGCACCGAGGCCGCGATGAGCATCGCCCGGCTGGCCCGTGCCATCACGAAGCGGGAGTACATCCTCAAGTTCGAGGGGTGCTACCACGGACATGCCGACGCCTTCCTCGTGAAGGCCGGCAGCGGGGTGGCCACGCTGGGGCTCCCCGACAGCCCGGGGGTACCGGACGCGCTGGCCAAGCTGACCCTCACCTGCGCATACAACGATCTCGAGGCGGTGGAGCGCATTGCGCGCGAGGTACCGCTGGCCGCGATCATGCTCGAGCCGATTGTGGGGAACGGCGGTTACATCGAGCCCACGGCCGACTTCATTCCGGGGCTGCGCCGCATCGCTGACGAAACGGGGGCCTTGCTCGTCTTTGATGAAGTCATGACCGGCTTCCGCATTGCCTACGGTGGCGCCGCCGAGCGCTTTGGTGTGACCCCCGACCTTACCGCGCTCGGGAAGGTGATCGGTGGGGGGCTGCCCGTTGCGGCCTATGGTGGCAAGCGCGAGTTCATGGAGCACATCGCCCCCACGGGACCGGTGTATCAGGCCGGCACGCTTTCCGGCAACCCGCTGGCGATGGCCGGCGGCCTTGCCACGCTGCGGGCGCTCACGCGTGAGGTGCACGACGGCATCACCGCGCAGACCGCGAACCTCGTCCAGGGGATGCGCGATCTTGCGGCCCGCCACGGCGTGCCGTTCACGGCGAGCCACAGCGGGTCGATGTGGGGCTTCTTCTTCCGCGACGGCGTCGTGCGCACGTTCGAGGAGGCCAAGACCTGCGACGTGGCGCTCTTTAAGCGTTTCTTCCACGCGGCACGTCGCCGCGGCGTGAGCCTCGCGCCCAGCGCGTTTGAGGCGGCCTTCATGTCGGCCGCCCACGGACCGGCGGACATCGCCGAAACGCTGAACCGCCTCGACGACGCGCTGGGCGCCGCCCTCGCGCAAACGGAGTGACGCTATGACCCGCTCCCCATGACCACTCCTCCACGCATGGCCGAGGGGCGGCGCGCCCTCGGCCTCTGGCGTGATCCTGTGGCACGGGGGCTGCCCGTAATGCTCGCCGGGGCGGTGGTCGTGGCGGCGGGCGCGGGACTGGCCTGTGCCCCGCGGCAGGCCGCCGTGCCGCCTGCGGCGTCGGGGCGGGAGGCGGCGGAGACGCGGGAGATGCCGGGGCGTCTTGCCCGGGATCGGGTGGCGATGGTGGCCATTGCGGGGCGCCTGACGGAAGCGCCCGTGAGCGCCACCGGGCGCTGGCGAATCGACGAGCAGGGCGGACGCGCGGCGCTCGTGAAAGGGCGTGGCGGTGAGCCCTGGCGGGTAGAGCAGAAGAATGGCCTGCTGCGGGTGGCCGGCGAGGGGGGGGATGCCACGCCGTGGCGGGAAGGCCCGTTCGTGGCCCGTCCGCTCGACAATGCGTTGCTGCGCTACGGTAACCGCCGGTTCCGCGGAGCCCTCGTCTTCACCGCCACCGACAGCGGCGTGATGGTGGTGAACCGGTTGCCCGTCGAGGAATACCTGCGTGGCGTGGTGCCGCTGGAGATGCCCGCCCGCGGCCCGATGGACCGTGCGGCGCTCGAGGCGCAGGCGATCGCTGCACGCAGCTACACGTACCGGCGGGTGCCAAGCGGCGTGGTGAACGAGCCGGTGGTGGGCTTCAACCTCGTCGCGACCGTCCAGAATCAGGTGTACGGCGGCGTGGATGCGGAGCACCCGGTGGTGAAC
>NZ_JBIJCN010000041.1:0-29325 GCF_044344655.1 Gemmatimonas sp. | reverse complement strand
AACGCGGCGATCGACGCCACGGCGGGGCAGGTGCTCCGCTACAACGGCCTGCTGGCGGACGCCCCGTACTCGGCGAGCTGCGGCGGGCGGACGGCGGTCCCCAGTGAGGCGTGGCGCGGGGTGACGGACGACTCCTACCTCGCCTCGGTGGACGATGTGGATCCGCGCACCGGGCGCCCCTACTGCGACATCTCGCCGCGGCACCAATGGCAGGCGGAATTCGACGAGGCGCAGCTGCAGGACATTGTGCGCCGTGCCCTTCAGGTCAGTGGCGCGCGCGACCCGAGGCCGGCGGCGGTGCAGGAGTTCTCCGTACCGGCCCGAAGCCGCTCCGGGCGGGTGGCGCGCGTGGTGCTGCGCACCGACCGTGGCGACGTGACCATCGCGGCACGGGACATTCGCGCGCTTCTGCGCGATGCGCGTGGCGCGATCCTGAACAGTACGTATTTTTCCGTGGACCGCGAAACACGCGGGCGTGGACGGCTTGCGGGCCTCACGCTGCGTGGCGTCGGCCACGGCCACGGAGTTGGGATGTGCCAATGGGGAGCGATCGGCCGGTCTCGGGCCGGGGCTGATGCCCGCGCGATCCTGCGCCATTACTATCCGGGGACCGTCGTCGGCTTCGCCGACTGATCTGCTACCTTCGGAGGCGTGAATGAAGGACGGCGTACGTATCGCCGTCGTCGGCACGGGTGCCATTGCCCAGCTGACGCACATCCCAGTCCTGTCCAAGCTGCGTGGCGCATCGCTCGTCGCCCTGTGCGACAACGATGGGGCGAAGGCGCGCGCGCTGGCCGATCGCTTCGGGGTGCCCGATGTGTTCACGGACTTCGAGGAACTGCTCGACAGTGACGAGCTCGATGCGGTGGTGATCGCCACCCCCAATCATTTGCACGAGCCGCACGTATTGAGCGCCCTGCGCAAGAAGCTGCACGTGCTGTGCGAGCGTCCGCTTGCACTGACGGCGCGCGGGGTGGAGCGGTGTCTCACGGCGGCGCAAAAGGCCGACGTCTGCCTCGTCGTGGGGAATAACCACCGGTTCCGCAGCGATACGCAGGCGCTTGATCAGTTCATCCGCAACGGCGAACTGGGGCAGGTCACCAGCATCCGGTGCGGGTCGCTGCAAGTGAAGAAGAACGCCGACGGCTGGCGCAATCGCCGCGCTGAGTCGGGCGGGGGGGTGTTCCTCGAGCACGGCTTCCCCCTCCTCGACCTCGCCATGTGGCTGGCGGACGGCCCGGCGCCGGTGCGGGTCTCTTCCAGCATGCGCCGTGGGCGCGGTGCGGGCGCCGTGGAAGACGCCATGCAGCTGTTCCTCGAGTGCGCCAACGGTATGGTGCTCAATATCGACGTATCATGGTCGTACGTGGGTGACGAGGACCGCTGGTGGTTCGAGGTGCATGCCACGCGTGGGTCGGCCAAGCTGGCCCCGCTCCGGGTCACCAAGGAACTCAATGGCCGCGCGGTCGATGTGTCGCCCAGTGGGGCCGGTGTGCGCGAGAGCCCGTTCCTGCAGAGCTACCGTGCGGAAATCGCCCACTTCCTGGCGGTCATCCGCGGTGAAACGCCGTACGAGCCCCCCACGGATCAGGTCGCAGCGCAGAAGATCGTGGAGGCCGTCTACAAAGCGGCTGACGACGGTAAGGAATTCCGGTTCTGACGCGAGCCGCCATGCCATTCCGTTCGTGGGCGCGCCGTACGGTCGCAGCGATGTCGGCGATCGTCGGCGCGTTGTGCGTTGTGCCGTTTCCTCTGCTGCTGGGGCAATCCATGCCGGCGCAGGCGGCGCTGCCTGACAACGTGGCGCAGACCCCGCGCCCTCCCGCTCCCGGTGAATCGCCGGCGCTCGACAGTGCGCGGGCTGCCATGGGCGCAGCGCTCACGATCTCCATCTACACCTACGGCCCCGGGCCCGCGGTGTTCGAGAAATTTGGGCACATCGCGATCGGGATCGCCGACGCACGCACGGGTGAGGATGTGGCGTACAACTGGGGGATGTTCGACTTCGATCAGCCGAACTTCCTGGGGCGCTTCCTTACTGGGGATACGCGCTATTGGATGGCCGGATACCGCACGTTCGAGTTCAACACCGCATACCAGGCGCAGGACCGCACGATCCGCAAGCAGGTACTGAATCTCACGCCTGTGCAGCGCGGCGCGCTGTACGATCTGGTGGCGTGGAATGCCAGCGAGCAGAATCGGTACTACCGCTACGACTACTACAACAACAATTGCAGCACGCGCGTGCGTGACGCGCTGGATTGGGTGCTGCGCGGGGCCTTGCGGCCAGCGCTCGACAGCACGACGGGATACCGCAGCTGGCGTGGCGAAACGGCGCGCATCACAGCGCAGAACCTGCCGGTGTATGCCGGCATTCAGGTCGCACTCGGCCGTGGCGCCGACCGCCACCTGACGCGCTGGGAGGAGGCGTTTCTCCCGGAGTATCTTGCGGAGTATCTCGCCGCAGTGCCGGTGGAGGGCGTCACGCTGGTACAGCAGGACACGGTGCTGTATCGCGCCCAAGGCGCTCCGCTGGACGACCACGCCCCCAATCGCATCATGCCCGCGCTTGCGCTCGGGTTGGCTCTTGGCGTGGCATTGTTCGTGCTTGCCCGGGTGGCACCCGCGGTGGTGACGGTGACGGGCGTGGTGTGGTATGCCGTGGGCGGCGTGCTCGGTGCGGCGCTGCTGCTCGCCGGCACGATTACCAAGCACGGGCCGTACATGGGAAACAACCTCAACCTCATGGCGCTCTCGCCGCTGCTGCTCTTTGCGGCGGCCCTGTGGCCATGGCGCGGGGCTACCGATCGTCGTGGCCGTGCCGCACGCGCGCTCGCGCTACTGACGGCAGGGATTGCGCTCGTGGGTCTCGTGTTGATGCACGTGCCCGGGATCTGGCAGCAGAGCATGATGGTGTACATGGTGGTGGTGCCGGTGCACGCGGCGCTGGCGCTCATCGCCACGCGCGCTGCGCGCGATTCGGGCGCCACGACATGAGCGGCACGCCGCCGAGTCGTCACGCCACGCGCGTGGCGGTGGGGATCGATGTGGGAGGGACCTTCACCGATCTTGCGGCACTGCACGACGACGGTACCGTATCGACCACGAAGGTGCTGAGTGTCCCGGCTGATCGGGCGCAGGGGGTGCTGAGCGCGCTTGAGACGGCATCGCTCGCCGCTGAACGCGTGGCGCACATCGCGCACGGCACGACCGTCGTGACCAACCTGCTGCTCGAACGGCGGGGGGCCACGGTAACTGCATGCGCCACCGCCGGCTTCACCGACGTGCTGGAGCTGCGGCGGCAGGAGCGTGCCGCGCTCTACGATCTGTCGCAGCAGCATCCGGCTCCGCTGGTGTCTCGCGAGCGGATCGTGCCGGTGGCCGAGCGCATGGGCCCCGAGGGCGTGATCGCGCCGCTGACCGATGACGCGATTGCTGCGGCCGTGGACGCCGTGCTGCAGCATGAGGCGGAGACGGTCGCCATCACGCTACTGCACGCCTACGGTGACACCACGCACGAGCAGCGACTTGCTGAGGCGCTACGCGCGGCGATCGCCCAGCGCGGCATGGCGACGGATGTGGTGACCAGCCACGAGGTTCTGCCGGAGATCCGCGAGTACGAGCGCATGGCCACCACGGTGGCGGAAGCTTACGCCCGGCCGGCGGTGCGTCGTTATCTCGCGGGGCTCAGCGATCGCCTGGCGCAGCAGGGGTATCCCGCACCACGCGTGATGACGTCGGCAGGCGGTACACTGTCGGCGCACGATGCCGCGCGGCATGCGGCGGCATTGGCGCTCAGCGGCCCCGCGGGTGGCGTGACGGGAGCGGCGGCCATCGCACGTACCCTCGGCGTGTCACGGGCGCTCACGATCGACATTGGCGGCACCAGTGCCGACGTGGGGCTCATCGAGGATGGCGAGCCACTGGTCGAGCGTGGCGGCGGCGTGGCGGGCATCCCCATCGCGTTGCCGCGCGTGTTGGTGGAAGCCGTCGCGGCGGGCGGCGGCAGCATCGCCTGGCTGGACGACGGTGGTGCCCTGCGCGCCGGACCGCACAGTGCCGGCGCAATGCCAGGGCCGGCCGCGTACGATCGTGGCGGTGAGCAGCCCACCGTGACCGACGCGCATGTGGTGCTGGGCACCATCGCCGCCGGTGAGTGGAGCGGGGGCGTGCGCATCAGCCGGGAGAAGGCCGTGGCGGCCTTGGCGCGCGTGGCCACGCCCCTTGGCGTGTCGATCGAGCGCGCTGCCGAGGCCATCATCGCCACCGCCGACGCCACGATGGCTCGGGCCCTGCGGCGAGTCAGTGTGGAGCGCGGCGTGGATCCGCGAGGGATTCCGCTCATCGCCTTCGGTGGCGGTGGGCCGCTGCACGCCTGCGGGTTGGCCGAGCGTCTCGGCATGCGGCAGGTGATCGTGCCCCCGCACGCGGGGGTGCTGAGCGCCGTTGGGTTGGCGTTGGCGCCCGAACGGCGCGAACGCCTCACCAGCTGCGTGGTCGAGGCAGACGCCTGGAGCGACGTCTCGATGGCAGCGGTGCTCGAACGGGCGGCGCGCGAGTTGGCGGCCGGCGCCACCAACCTCGAGCCGCGCTGGTGGCTGCGGGCGCGCTACGTGGGGCAGGGCTACGAGCTCGACGTGCCCGTGGCGCCCGGTGAGGCGGTTGTCGAGGTGGTGCGCCGCTTCGAGGCGCGCCACGAGGGGCGCACGGGATTCACGCTGGATCGGCCCGTGGAGTTCATCAGCGCGCGGACCACCCTCAGCAGTACGCCGTGGCCCGTGCACTTTGTGCGCCCGGAACGCCAGGGTGAGATCCCGATGGATCTCGACGACGGACGGGCCATGTCGCGGACCCTGCAGGGACCGTGTGTGGTCCGCTTGCCCGATGCGACCATGCGCGTAGCGCCGGGGTGGACGGCACGGGCACTCGAGACCGGTGGTTGGATGTTGGAGACCGCATGACTCCGCGACAGGTCGATAGCGCCCGCATTTTGGGTACGCCCGTACCGTTGCTCCTCCCCGCAGTCGGGGCGGTCCACGTGCTGGTCGTGGGCGAAGCCCCGGGGCCGCGTGGCGCCGACAAAAGCGGGGTGCCGTTCTTCGGCGATGCCGCGGGCCGCCATCTCTACACGGCGCTGCAGCGACTGAACGCCATCACGCTCCCTCCCGAGGTTGACCGCATGGACTGGGACGGCGCCGCGTTCACTGCGGCGGGGCTTGCCCCGCTGGCCCACGGCGTGGCGCTCGGTAACGCGTACGACCGCTGTCCGTCCGACGACGGACAGCGCTTCCGTGCCCCCAGCCGCAGTGAACTCGAAAGCCCGCGCAATTTTGCGCGCCTCAATCGTGACCTCGATCAGCTCACCGCGCGCGGGCTCAAGGGCATTGTGACCCTTGGGCGTGTCGCGGCGCGCACCATCGAGGTGCTGCTCGCGCAGACGCCACGGCCGCACCTTGTGCGGTGCGCGCTGGTACATCCGTCGGCGCAGGGGCTGCTCTCGATGGCGCCTGATCGCGGGAAGGGCGCGAAGATGGCCGACCTGCAGGAGGCATGGATGGAGCGCTGTCAGTATGGCGTGCGGCAGGCAGGCTATCCTGCGCATGCCGGGGAGCTGGCGTGAGCGGCGCCCCGCACTTCGATGCGCTCGAACTCACGGTGTTTTCGCAGGGTGTGGCGATGCTCGCCGAGGAGATGGGCAGCTTGCTCGAGCGCAGCAGCATCTCGCCCAACATCCGCGAGCGACGCGATGCCTCGTGTGCGCTCTTCGATGCGCACGGGCGCATGGTGGCCCAGGCTGCGCACATTCCAGTCCACCTTGGCGCCATGCCGGAGTCGGTGGCAGCGGTGCGTGCCGCCGGGGCGCGGGCAGGCGACGTGTTCCTGCTGAACGATCCCTCGCACGGCGGGTCGCACTTGCCGGATCTCACGATGGTGGAAGTGATCGCGCATCCGCACGATCCCGACGTCCTCATCGGGTACGCCGCGGTGCGCGCGCATCACGCCGACGTGGGCGGTATCAGTCCCGGCAGCATGCCCTTCGGCGCGACCGAACTGTATCAGGAAGGGATCATCGTACCGCCGGTACGTATCGAGGTGGGTGGTGCGGCGCAGCAGGATGTGCTGCACCTCATTCTCGCCAATGTGCGTACCCCGGCGGAACGTGAGGGCGACCTGCGCGCGCAGCGCGCGGCGTGCGCGGCTGGCCGAAAGGGATGGCAGTCGCTGTATCTGCGCATGGGCGCCGAGACGTTACACGCCGCCGTCGATGCGCTGCTCGACTATACCGAGCGCCGAGTCCGTGCGCGTTTGGCATTGCTGGAGGGCGCGGCGGGGCGCGCGGCCGATGCGCTCGAGGGAGACGGGGTGAGTGATGCGCCCATTGCCGTAGTCATCGCGGCGCACGTGCGCAACCACACACTGCATCTCGACTTCACCGGCACGTCTCCCGCGGTGCGTGGCAACGTGAATGCACCACCGGCGGTGGCGCGCGCCGCGGCGGTGTTCGTGCTGCGGGTCTTGTGCGACGACGACGTGCCGGTGAACGACGGCGTCGCGCGTGCGCTGCACATCTTGATGCCTGAGGATTGCGTCGCCAATGCGAAGCGGCCGAGTGCCGTGGCGGCCGGGAACGTGGAGTTGTCGCAGCGCATGACAGACGTGTGCTTCGCGGCACTCGCGGCGGCGGCCTCGAGCATCGGGGTACACGACCTGGTCATCCCGGCGCCGGGGCAGGGCACGATGAACAACGTGACGCTGGGCGCGCCAGGCTGGAGCTTCTACGAAACGCTGGGGGGCGGTCAGGGCGCGAGCCTGCGTGGCCCTGGCCCCGATGCGGTGCATGTGGGGATGAGCAACACCCGCAACACCCCGATAGAGAGTCTCGAGCGCGCGTACCCGCTGCGCGTGGTGGAGTACGCCGTACGCCGCGGGAGTGGTGGAGCAGGACGGCATCGTGGCGGCGACGGGGTGGTACGTCGCTATCAGGCGCTGGTGCCGTGCACCGCCACCCTGCTTACCGAACGACGCCGGACGGCGCCACCGGGGGCGCATGGAGGTGGTGCGGGACAGGAAGGGGCAAACCGCCTGAACGATGCCGTCTTGCCAGCAAAGACGCGCGTGGCAATGCAGGCGGGCGATGTGCTGACGATCGAGACGCCGGGCGGGGGCGGCTTCGGAGGGCTGACGTCAGCACGGTAGCCGTGGCCCGTCCCTCGCCGCCCGCAATCGGACCGATGGACGTGGTACGGCATTCCCTGCGCTGCGCGCATGGGACTCAGGGGCGGGGCCGCGTGCGTGCCTCGAGTGTCTCGCGGTCGGTGATGGTCACGAGGCGACGCTGCACCGCGATGATCCCCCGGTCCTGGAAGTCGGCCATCGCGCGCGACACCGTCTCGCGGCTCGCGCCGATCATCTGCGCAATCGTCTGGTGCGTGAGCGGCTTCACGAGCGTGGCCGGTTCCCCCGGCGAGGCATGCTCCAGCAGGACCTTCGCCACCCGCCCCGGCACATCCAGCAGGACGAGGCTGCCAATGGTCTCGTCCGCTTGGCGAAGGCGACGCGACAGCTCCACCATCAGCCCCCACGCCACCTCGGGGTTCTGCTCCACCCGTCGCCGGAAATCGGTGCGGCGCAGCACTAGCAGGCTCGACGCCTGCGTGGACACCACATGCGCCGAGCGCGGGCCACCATCGATCAACGCCAGTTCGCCAAAGTGATCGCCCACGCTGAGCACGTTGAGGATCACCTCGCGGCCGTCATCGCCGACCAAGACCACCTTCACCTCGCCCGAGCGCACGACGAACAGGGCATCACCGGCGTCCCCTTCACTGAGGATCATCGAGCCCTTGGCAAACTTCTGTTCGCGCGTGAGCTCCGCGAACCCACGGACGGCCGGCCGGTCCAGTTGCCGGAAGAGCGGCACGGTGGACAGGAAGTCGGCGATGCGGTCGAGCGAAACGCTCATCGTGGGGGGGGCGAAGCGCAGGGGGGGCGGACCGAAGGTAACCATAGTCTAGCACCTCTTCTGGTGTATCTTGCGCGGGAGCGTCGGGATTCCACCGGGAACCCGCTGCCGTGGGACGGGCGCCTCTCGGCGTTCGCCGCGAACAGCGCATCCGGTGAGCCATCCGCCTGTGGAGTCCCATCGGTGATACCCGCTTCCCCCGGCAGGGCTTCCAGACGGCCCGCAGGGGTGACCGGGGCGAAGCCTAACCACGCACGTCACATGCCCGCCGTGACCGATATCACGAATTTCGTCCCACTTCTCCGATTTGCTTCATGCTGAGCCACCTGCGCGACCGCATGGCCGATGCGCTGCGGCGTGCCACCGAGGTGGAACAGCTGCTCGCAGACCCGGAAACCACCAAAGACGCGGCCCGTCTGGCGGACCTGGGGCGCGAGCATCACCGTCTCGCTGAGGTCGTGGCCAAGGCCAACCGCCTCACCAAGGCGGAGCTGGAACTCACCGACGCCCGCGAACTCGCCAATGGCGACGATCCAGACTTCGCTGCCGAAGCGCGCGCGGAGGTCACGCGCCTCGAGGCCGAGGTGGCGCAGCTGGAGAAGGCCATGCTGCCGCTGCTCATTCCGCGAGATCCGCTCGATGACCGTCCGGCCATCGTGGAAATCCGCGCCGGTACGGGCGGCGACGAAGCTGGGCTTTTCGCGGGCGACCTGCTGCGCATGTACACGCGCTTCATCGAGCGCCGTGGCTGGCGTATCGAGCCCATCTCGTACTCCGAAGGCACGCTGGGGGGCGTGAAGGAGTCGGTCTTCAAAGTCATCGGTGACGGGGCCTTCGGTGTGCTGCGCTGGGAGTCGGGGGTGCATCGCGTGCAACGCGTGCCCGCCACCGAAAGCCAGGGCCGCATTCACACGTCCGCCGCCACGGTGGCCGTGCTCCCCGAGGCCGAAGAGGTCGACATGAAGATCGAGGACAAGGATCTTCGCATCGACGTGTTCCGTTCCTCCGGACCTGGCGGCCAGAGCGTCAACACCACCGACTCGGCCGTGCGCATTACGCACATCCCGTCCGGCATTGTGGTGTCGCAGCAGGACCAGAAGTCGCAGCTGCAGAACAAGCTCAAGGCCATGGACGTGCTGCGTGCGCGCCTGCTCGACCTCCGGCTCGCCGAGCAGGAGGCGGAACGCTCGCGCCTGCGCAAGTCGCAGGTGAGCACGGGCGACCGGTCCGCCAAGATCCGTACGTACAACTTTCCGCAGGGGCGCGTGACCGATCATCGCGTGGGCGTGACGCTGTACAACATCGATGGCGTGATGAACGGCGACATCAGCGACTTCATCGACGCCATTCAGCTCGCCAATGCCGAGGAGAGCCTCGTCGGGTGACCGATGGGCACCGCATGACGCTGCGCGACGTGGTGCGCCGGGTGGTGGCGCTAGTGGCCGATGCGCCGGCGCTCGAGCCGGAGGTGCGTGGTGATGCTGAACGCGAAGGGCGCCTGCTCGTGGCTGGTGTACTGGATCTCTCGCCGGGTGAACTGGCCACGCGGCTGGTTGGCCACCCGGCGCTGGGGCCGGGCGAGGCAGACGCCATCGAACTGGCCCTGATGCGACGGCTGCGTGGTGAGCCACTGGCCTACGCGGTGGGGCACGCCCCGTTCCGCGATCTCGTGCTGCAGGTGGACCGACGCGTCCTCATCCCGAGGCCGGAGACCGAGGTGGTGGTGGGGGAGGCGCTGCGGCGTGCGGCCCCCACCCCCGGCGGCGTGGCGGTGGACATCGGCACCGGCTCGGGGGCGATCGCGCTCAGCCTCGCCACCGAGGGGGCCTTCGAGCGCGTCGTGGCCACCGATGTGTCCGACGACGCGCTCGCCGTGGCCGCCCACAACGCGCGGCGTGTACTCGCAGACGGGCACCCCCCCGTGGAGTTCCGCCTGGGCAGTGATCTGGCCCCGGTGCAGGGGCTCCGTGCCCGTGTGATTGTGGCCAATCCCCCGTACATTGCGTACGAGGAGGCTCCGATGCTCCCACGCAGTGTACGGGATTGGGAACCGACGGTGGCGTTGTTCGCGGCGCAGCAGGGGATGGCGCGCTATGAATCACTGCTCAGCGGTGCTCAGGCCATATTGGAGCCGGGCGGGTGGCTGGTGCTGGAGCTCGACGCCAATCGCGCCGCGCGTACCGCCAACCTTGCGGCGGCACGGGGGTACGAGGAGGTGCAGGTGCTGCAGGATTACGCCAGACGTGATCGGGTCCTGGTGGCGCGCGCGCCAGTTCGCTGACGTACATCAGCGGCTCACTCAATAGTCACGCACAACCCTACGCGGCCGGGAGGCCGATTTCATGCTCGAAGACAAGGCGAAGGATCTCGGCCGCACGATCGGCCAGAGCGACGAGTACAAGGCGGTCAAGCGCTCGAGCGAAGCGCTCAACAACGACCGCGAGGCCACCACGATCCTTCGTCAGATGGAGAAGATCCGTCAGGATGCACAGGCCATGATCGACCGTGGCGAGGAGCCCACGAGCGACATGGAGCAGCAGCTCGATACGCTCCTGCAGCAGGTGCAAGTGAATCCGGCCTATCAGGTGGCGATCTCTGCGCAGGACAACTTCGACAAGCTGATGCTGCGCGTGAACCAGTGGATCGCCGACGGCATCCGCGCGGGCGCCACGAGTCAGATCATCCTTGGCTGAACCAACGGACCGGCAGATGAACGGCACGGATGGCGCGGGCGTGTTCCTGGTGCTCGAGGGGGGGGAGGGGGTGGGCAAGACCACGCAGTGGTCGCGGCTGGCCGACACCCTCCGGGCCGCCGGGCATGACGTGGTGGCGGTGCGTGAGCCGGGGGGCACGCCGGCGGGCGACGCCATCCGTCGGCTACTGCTCGATCCGGCCTCCACGCTCTCGCCGGAAAGCGAGGCGCTGCTCTTCGCCGCGTCACGGGCGCAATTGGTGCGCGACGTGATCGAACCGGCCATCGCGCGGGGCGCGGTGGTGCTGGTAGACCGCTTTCTGCTCTCCACCTACGCCTATCAGGGTGCGGGGCGTGGTCTGTCCATGCCTGCGCTTCGTCAGGTGAACGCCCTCGCCACCGGTGGGCGCACCCCCGATCTCACGTTGCTGCTGTCGGTGCCGCTCGACACGGCGCAGGCGCGCATGCAGGCCCGCGGTACCGCCGATCGCATGGAGCAGGAAGACGTGGCCTTTCATCGACGGGTTCGCGATGCCTTCGAGGCGGCGCTGGCGCCGTCGTGGCAGCATGCGCATCCCGAGGTGGGCCGCGTGGTGGCGGTCACGGCCGACGCGTCGCCCGACGTGGTGACTGTGCGCTGCCTCGAGATGCTGGTGGCGCGTTGGCCCGAGCGCTTCACCGCGTCGTCCATCGCGGCTCTCACGGCCAGCCAACATGCCTGATCTATTTCCTGACGCGCCTCCGCCGTCGCGGCCGCGGGCACGCGGGCTCGTTGTGGCCCTCGGCTTCGGCACGCTGCTCGCCGTAGGGAGCTGGTGGGCCGGTCGCGATCTCACCGCCGCCGCATCGCCCGCGCGCGCGCCGCTGGGAGGCGCCCGCCTCTTCGATCAGGTCGTCGCTGCGGTGGCGCAGAAGTACGTGGACTCGCTCCCCGCTGACTCGATTTATGCCAAGTCGGTGGCGGGGATGCTGAGCGAATTGCAGGACCCGTTCACGTCGTTTCTCGCCGAAGAGCGTGTCCGCCGGCTCAGTGAGCAGATGAACGGGACCATCTCGGGGATCGGTCTGCAGATCGACATCCGTGACGGCTGGCCTGTGGTGATCGAGCCGCTGCTGGGCGGTCCGTCGGAGCGCGCCGGCGTGCTGGCTGGCGATCGCATTATCCGCATCGGCAAGGAGAGCACCAAGGATCTCGACCGCGACGAAGTGTCCTCGCGCGTACGCGGCCCCATGGGCTCCTCAGTCACGTTCACCGTACAGCGCGGCGACCAGCAGATCAGCTTCACGATCGCGCGCGACAAGGTGCATTTGCGCGCCGTGCAACGTGCCGCGATCCTCCCCAACGGCGTCGGCTACGTGGACGTAAACGTGTTCAACGCGTTCACCGCCGAGGAGTTGGCCACCGCGGTCGACTCGCTGGTGAAGCAGGGAGCGCGCTCGCTGGTCATGGACCTGCGCGGCAATCCCGGCGGTCTGCTCGAGCAGGGCGTGGCGGTCGCTGAACTGTTCCTCGATCGCGGACAGAGCATCGTACAGCTGCGCGGCCGTCCCGGGACCCCCCCGCAAACGTATGCCGACTCGATGCCGCAGCGGTGGCCGACGCTGCCCCTCGCGGTGCTCGTGGACCGCGCCAGTGCGAGTGCGTCGGAAATCGTGGCCGGCGCCCTCCAGGATCACGACCGGGCCGTGGTCGTGGGCGTGACGAGCTTCGGCAAGGGGAGCGCGCAAAATGTGTACCCGCTTTCCAACGGCGGCGCGCTGCGGCTCACCATCGCGCGCTGGTTCACGCCGGTGGGGCGCAGTATCAGCCGGGCGCCGGAGAAGGATCCCGACGAGTTGGACGAAGAGACCGACACCGGCGGGGTGTCGCTGCCCGACACGATCCGTCCGCGCTTTCGCACCGATGCCGGGCGCACCGTATTCGGTGGGGGCGGCATCACCCCAGACCTAGTGGTGGGCGACACGATCGCGCCGCTGCCCGTGCAGGCGCTCGCGCGTGCCATGGGGAAAAATCTCGGCGCGTATCAGGACGGGCTGTCGAAGCTCGGTCTGGAGCATCGGCGCAGCATGAAGGCGCCGAACGAGTCGGTCACCCGTGCGCTGCTCGACGAACTCTACGCCGACTTGTTGCAGCGCAAGGTGGCCCCGCCACGCGGGGTGTACGATGCCGCCGGCCCGTGGATCGCGCGATCCCTCGGCTACGAGATGACGCGCCAGGCATTTGGTAGCGAGGCCGAGTTCATGCGGCGCTCACAGGATGATGCCACCCTGCTGCGTGCAACCCAGCTGCTGACCGGATCACGCACGCCGCGAGACGTGTTCGGTACGCTCGAGAAGCGGTAAGCGTCCCACTCAGGTCCCACTCAGGTCCCACTCAGGCCACGATCAGGTCCCCGGCAACTTCGTGGACACCTTCACGCCCTTGGGCACGGTAAAGGTGAAGGCGTCTTTCGCGAGGGTGGCGCCGGGGGTCCAGGATGTGAGCGTGATGGTGCGATCGATCCCCTGATCATCGACCACCTGAACGCGTACAGGGCGGGGCTCCTTGTCATCAAGCCACAGGACCGCCTTCTGGAATGGCACACGATCCGGATCGCGCGGGAGCAGTTGCACACGACGGGTGGTCCGTCCTTCCACCGGCGCGGCTTCGCCGCCGCTGATGACGAAGGCGCGCTTGGGGGAGTCGAGCAACTGCCCCAGCAGATCCGCGACAATCGCACCATCGGCATCGCCGGGCAGCTTGAGGACCTGTCCGGGCGCACTGCTGGGGAGGTAGACCCACAGCGTCTTGCCGTCGCCCACGATGCGATCACCCGCGGGCTGAGTGAAGGTGATACTGACCTTGCCCGGCCGTTCCTGATGAAACACGCCCTTGGACGTGGCCGTGCGCCCGATAATCGGGTTGGTGATCTTCTGGTCGAAGTTCGCCTCGAGCGTGCGCGTGTCCTTCCACGCCCGCGCCACCCGATCATACGCCATCTCGGCGCCGGTTTGCGCGCGCAGAATGACGGGCGAAGTGACCGCAACCGCGATGACCGCGATCACGAAGGCGGAAGTGTGCTGTTGGTTCATGGCTGAATTACCCGGAAACGCCCATCGGGGTTCACGGCGTGACGGTGAGCACGGAGACCGACCGCGTGATGCGCTCCGTGTCCCCGTTCCTCCGTGCCTCCCACGAGCTGTTCGTCAGAGCGTCGTGATGCTACGCGCGATGGCCGTAGCGATCGTCCGGAGCTGACGCACCAGCTCGGTGAATTGATCGGGGTGGAGCGACTGGGCGCCGTCCGACAGCGCCTTATCGGGGGTCGGGTGCATCTCGACCAGGATACCGTCGGCACCGGCCGCGACGGCGGCACGCGCCATGGGGGTGACCTTGTCGCGTAGTCCCGTGCCATGGCTCGGATCGGCCACGATGGGCAGGTGCGACAGCTTCTGCACCACCGGGATGGCGGTGAGGTCGAACAGATTGCGCGTGGCGTTGTCGAAGGTGCGCACGCCACGCTCGCACAGGATCACGTTGGGGTTGCCCTCCGCGAGGATGTACTCCGCACTGAGCAGCAGGTCGTTGATCGTGGCGGCCATGCCGCGCTTGAGGAGCACCGGCTTCCCGAGTGTGCCCACGTGACGCAGCAGGGAGTAGTTCTGCATGTTCCGCGCGCCGATTTGAATGCAGTCGGCATATTCGGCCACGAGGTCGGCGCCCCGTTCGTCCATCGCTTCGGTGACGATGGCGAGCCCTGTTTCCTGACGTGCGAGCGCGAGCAGCTCGAGTCCCTGCTTGCCGAGCCCCTGAAATGCGTAGGGGCTCGAACGCGGTTTGAAGGCACCGCCGCGCAGTGCGGCGCCGCCGGCTGCCCTCACCTGACGCGCTGCGGTGAGGATCTGTTCGGCGTTTTCCACGGAGCAGGGGCCCCCGACCACAGGCACCTCGGTGCCGCCGAAACGCACGCCGGGCGCGATCTCGACGATCGTGGTCTCGGGCTTCCAATCACGCGATGCTTGGCGAAAGGGCTTCTGCACGATGAGCACGCTGGATACACCCGGCAGCCCCTCCATATACGACCAATCCACCTTGGCGTCATCGCCAAGGAGACCGATCGCCGTGCGCACGGCGCCCGGCAGCGGGAGAGGTTTGAAGCCCTGACGCGCGATCTCTTCGCAAACCCGATCGATATCGGCAGACGAAGCGTTGGGCTGCATCACGACCAGCATGTCACGTCCTTGGTGAGACTCTAGAAGTCGATGGACCAGCCGTCGGTGGCGCACACCGTGGAGCCGGCATAAAGCTCCGCGACCTCGCCCTCGATATCGACGGCTTCGACCGGCGGATAAAAGTGCGTAAGCACCAGGCGCGCGCACCGAGCCTGTGCCGCCAACGCGCCAGCCTGTCGTGGCGTGAGATGCTCACGAATGGCCATTGCATCGGGCAGGGAGCACTCGGCGAGCAGCACGGTGCACCCGCGCGCCCAGACCCCGAGCGCCTCGTTTTCTCCGGTGTCCCCGGTGTACACGAGGCGCGTGGCTCCCTCACTGATGGAATATGCTACGCTCTCAGCGGTATGTGGTACCGGACAGGCCTCGAGCGTCACGGTGTCATCGAGCCGGATGACGTCGTCTGGCCCAAGATCGTGCACGGTGAGGGGAAAGCCTGGTGCCAGCATCCAGGTGCCGTACACGGCCGCCATGCGCTCCAGCAGCGCGCCGGTGCCGGGCGGCCCATAGATCGTGACCGGAGCGCTGCGTGGCGGCAGCTGGCCCCAGCGCCACCCCATGACAAGGAGGGGCAGGTCCGCGATGTGGTCGGCATGGAAATGCGTGAGCGCCACGTGCGTGATGCTGCGCCAGTCCAGGCCAAGGTTGGCCATGCGGTGGACCGCCCCGCTGCCGCAGTCGAGCAGCAGGCGTACGGTCCCGGCGGCCACGAGGTGGGCAGAGCCCACGCGGGTAGGGTGGGGCGCGGCGGTGCCGGTGCCGATGGTGGTGAGCTTCATGGGAGGGGTCGGGGAAAGCGCGCCTACCGCCCCTGAAAGACGATCCGTCGGAACGTGGGCACACCATTATTCGCACGGAATCGCGCGAGGTACACGCCGGGGGCCACGGTGCGCCCATCGGTGGCGGTACCGTCCCACACAAAGCGGTAGTCGCAGTTGCTCGACGCACCCGGTGAGCCGCGCCCGTAGCGCCCGCCTCCGAACCGGCGCACCCCGTCGCTCGCCGGGACGATCTGCTTCACCAGATTCCCGCGAAGGTCGAGCACGTCGAGCGCGACATCCGCACCACCCTCTCCCACATCGAACCAGAAACAGGTGGAGAATGCCGCGGCGCTGGGAAACGGATTGGGAAAATTCTGGTAGAGCAGCGTGGTCGTGGGGAGGGGCGGATCCGTGATGAGGAACGTGCCCTGGCTGTACACGCGAACGTTGTCTCCGTTGGGGAGATAGGCGCGCACATTCCAGCGGTAGGAGGTGTTGGCCTGGAGGTCGGTGGACGGGCGATAGGTGGTGTCGCGCAGATTGGTCACGCCGAGTTCTGCTCGCCCTGCGCCCAGTACCTCAAGGTCATAGCGCCACGCGCCCGTGGCAGCGGTCACCGGCGCGCTCTTCCACACGAGCAGCGGCCGACGGATGCTGAAGCCGTCCCCCAACGCCGAATTGGGCGTGACGAGGGTGAGCCACGGGGGCACCACGCGCGCCCCCGAACTGCTCGACACCGCCTGCGCCCCCAGACTCGACCGCGCAAATACGCGCCAATAGACCGTCGCTTCGCTCGGCAGCGGTCGCGTGATCTGGATGGTGACGGTGCTGTCGGTGCTGTTGAACGTGCTGTCGAGGAGAATGCCGGAGAAGTCGGCGTTCGTGGCCACCTGCAGGGTGAACTGCAGGGGGCGCGCCGCACCGAGCCCGATCGCGCGCACCTGCAGGGTGGGGGTGAGCGTGGGGAGTACGGTTTGCGTGGGCCCATCCACGACCACCGCCTGCGCGTGCAGCCGGCTGCCCGGCTGCAACGCCAGCGGGGCGACCACCGCTGCCACCAAGTGCAACCGTGTCGCCCCGAGGGAGAGCCGCCGGAGCAGCCGCCAGCGCCGCATCGTCACGCCGGCGACGGTTCCGTCTCCGACGATTCGTCGGGGGCTTCAGTCGAGGCCTCGTCATCGAGCGCGCGTGGCTCCGGTGCCGATCCCTCCTCGTCGATCGACGGGCCGTTGCGGAGGCGCACACTCACGATGCTCGACACGCCCGGCTCCTGCATGGTCACGCCGTACACCGCGTCGGCCGCCTCGCTGGTCGTGCGCGGGTTGTGCGTGATCACGATGAACTGCGTGCGGCTCTTGAAGTCATTGAGCATCTTCACGAAGCGACCGATGTTCTGGTCGTCGAGTGGCGCATCCACTTCGTCCATGAGGCAGAAGGGGCTGGGCTTCGTCAGGAAGATGCCGAAGAGCAGTGACAGCGCCACGAGGGCGCGCTCACCGCTCGAAAGCAGGTGGATGCGTTGCGTCTTCTTGCCGCGCGGCGACGCATGCACCTCGATGTCGCAGTCGAGCGGGGCATCGGGGTTCTCCAGCCGCAGGTCGCACTCGCCGCCCCCGAACATGCGCAGGAAGATCTGCCGGAAGTTCTCACGCACCTGGGTGAAGGTCGCGAGGAACAGTTCCCGTGCCGTGCTGTCGATTTCGCGAATGGCTTGATGCAGCGATTGCTTGGCCGATACGAGGTCGTTGCGCTGGCTGGTGAGGAACTCGAGGCGACGCTGCTCCTCCTCATGTTCCTCGATGGCGAGCGGGTTGACCGGCCCGAGTTCATCGAGCGAGGCCCGCAACGTGGCCGCTTCGCTTCGCAACTCGTCGGTGGGGAGGTCAAGCTCCTCGAAGCCATTGAGCAGGTCGTCGAGCGACCGGCGCCATTCGGTCTCGAGGCGCGACTTGATGTTTTCACGACGCCCCGCGAGTTCGGTGTGCCGGAGTTGCGCACCGTGGAGCTGCTCGCCGAGTGCCGTGGCGCGCCGCCGCACCTCGTTGAGCGTGGCTTCGCAGGCATCCGACGCGTGCGTGGCCGAAGCCACCATGCGCTCCGCCTCCGCCAGACGCCCTTCGGCGTCGGCGAGACTCTTTTGCTCCGTGTCCAATTCCGTGCGCCAGCCGTCGAGCTGCTGGGCAAGGCTTTGGTCGGCGTCGCTGAGCGATGACAGCTCGCGGGCCAGCGCTTCAATGCGCGCGGCTGCCGTGCTGTCCTCTTCGAGCAGGCGCTTCTCGCGGTCGATGGCCACGCTGAGGCGCGCCTGCGCCTGCGCCTGGGCCACCTGCCACGTGGCGCGCGCTTCGCGCGCCTGCTCCTGCTCCCGCTCCAAAAGCGCGAGCTCCTCCCGCGCCGTCGTGATGTCGGTGTCGGCCTCGCCGGCACGCGCGTACAGCGCCTCGGCCTGCTGGGCCAGCTGGCGTGTACGCTGCTCGAGCTCCTCGAGTCGCGCGATGAGCCGCTCGGCCAGGGCGCTCGACTGCCCGAGTTCGCGCTCGGCGCGCTCACGGCGGCGCTCCACCTCGTTCTGCACTTCCACCGCGCGCCGCGATTCCTGCTGCGCCCGGTTGTTGTTTTCCACCGCCATCTGCTGCGCGCGTTCCGCCTCGGCCAGCGCGAGGCGCGCGGCTTCCGCGGCCAGAGCGGCTTCGTCGCGACGCGCTTCGGCGGCGGCGAGGTCACTCTCGAGTCGCGTGAGCTCGGCACGGCGCTGCAGCGGACCGGGGCCGCCGGCATTGCCCGGCAGGTACACCGCACCACGTTCGTCCACGAACGCGTCACCGCTGTCGAGCGCGCGGACCTTGCCAAGCAGGGCGCGCACCCAGCGCGACGCCGGGCCCTGCGACTGCACGTTGCTCGAGAGTGCGTCGGCATCCGCGCCGATTTCAGCCACGACGTCGAGCGGGAGGAGCAGGATGGGGCCAGGCTGCGTCTGCGCGTGCCACTGACGCACTGCCGCCGCCACTTCGGCATCACGCACGACAATCGCGTGCATCGTGGCGCCAAGGTAACGCTCGACCAGCTTCGCGGTCTCGCCGTCAGCGGTCACGAAGTCAGTCAGGGGGCCCAGGACCGCGTTCTCGCCAAAGCGGTCCTTCTCCTTCAGCAGCTTGGCGGCAGACGGCGCGAGCCCCACACGCTCGCGTTCGAGCGCGGCGAGCGCGTTCATCTTGCCTTCGAGATTGGTGCGCAGCTCCACCGCGTTGGCGAGCATCGCACGCGACTCGCCGTCGGCGGTGCGGGCGGTGGCGTGCGCGAGGCGCGCGCCCTCCAACTCGTGCATCGCCTCCTGCGCCGCATCCTCGGTGAGCTGGACCTGTTCACGGGCGTTGATCAGCTCGCGCTCGATCAAGTCGAGGGCGTCGGCGAGGTTCTGCCGCTCCACCTCGAGCGCCTCGCGGCGCTGCTGTGTGTCGGCTTGCTCGCGGGCGGCGCCATCACGATCGAGTTCGAGACGACGCGCCTGATCGCGATGTTCACGAACCTGTCGCTCGAGCTGGTCGAGCGCCGCCCGCGCGCGCTGCAGCGACTCACGGGCGACCTGTTCGGCGGCGAGGCGCTGGTGCAGCGCTTCGCCAGCATCGGTGAGCTCCTGTTCAAGCGTGGTGCGGTCGGTGGCGGCCTTCTCGCGATCTTCGCGCAAGCGGCGCCCGAACGCTTCGTTCTCCTCCCGCTCCTGTTCGGCGCGCATCTTCCGCTGTGTGGTGCTGCGCTGCCGTTCCTCGGCCACCGCGAGCTCGCGCTCGAGCCGCTGCGTCTTGTCGCGCTGTTCCGTGGCCAGGCGCGCCAGCTCCACGCGGCTCGCTTCTGCGGCACCACGCGCCGCGTGTGCCTCCTCCCGCTGCAGCTCGGCCGTGGCGATCGAGTCCTCCGCGTTCGGCATGTCGGCGCGCAGCGCTTCGAGCCGCTCGTCAAGCGCCGCGAGCTCGTCCTTCCACGCTGCCATCTCGCGTACCGCGAGAGAAAGTTCCACGGCAAAGCGGCGCGAGGTGAGCTCGGCATGACGTTCGGCACGCCGGCGCTGACGCGCGAGCGAGCGGACCTGGCTCTGCACTTCGTTGATCAGGTCGTCAAGGCGTGCGAGATCGGTGGTCGTTTCTTCGAGGCGACGTTCGGCACTGCGGCGTCGGTCACGATAGAGGCCCACGCCGGCTGCTTCCTCGAACAATTCGCGACGCTCGTCCGGGCGATCGGAGAGCAGGGCGTCGATCATCTTGCTTTCGATGACCACCCCTGAGTCGGCGCCGAGGCCGGTGCCGCGCACCAGATCCTGAATGTCGCGCAGGCGGCAGGGGGCGCGGTTGAGCAGGTACTCGCTTTCGCCCGATCGCAGGAGGCGACGCGTGATCACCACTTCCTTGAAGGGAATGGGCAGCTCGCCTTCGGTGTTGTCGAAGTGGAGCGACACTTCCGCCATGTTGACCGGCTTGCGCGCCGATGAACCGTGGAAGATCACGTCCTCCATCTTGGCGCCACGCATGGCACGCGCGCGCTGCTCGCCGAGCACCCAGCGCACGGCGTCGGAGACGTTGGATTTGCCGGAGCCGTTCGGGCCGACGATAGCCGTCACACCCTTCTCGAACACGAACTCCAGGTGATCGGCAAAGGCCTTGAAGCCGTGTACTTCGAGTTTCGTCAGACGCACTAGAACGCTCTCCCCGTTCGATAGACCAGCACAGGCGCGACACCGGCGGCGCGCAATGAATCCGCGAGCGCGGTCGCCTGCAGCGGCGACTCGTACGCACCGGTGTAAATGGTGGCGCTGCCGTCGTCCTGACGGAGCGCATAGCCGATGATGCCACGCGCGGCCAGCGCCGCGAGGCGCGTGGGCACGAGATTCGTGGTCACCTTGGTTTCAATGCGGAACGCAAAGGGCACCGAGACAATGCTGCCGGAGCCGATCACCTTCTCGGTACGGAGGCGCGCGAGGAGCGCCTCGGCGTCGGCGCGTGCCGCAGCCGCGCCGACGGTCACGCGGTACCACTGTTCGCTCCCTTCCATGACTGGCGAGAGGGCAACGGCTTCGAGTGTGCGCACCTTGGGGTCGGGCATCGCGCCTGCCCGGGTATTGGCGGTGGCGAAGTACACGGCGTAACGCGAGGCGGCCGCGCTGTCGGCGGGATTGGCCACGGGAAGCAGCGGCGCGGCCAGCATCGCCGCGTTGGTGCTGTCGGCAAGGCCGGCCGTCGCGCTGTCGCTGGGGATCAGGTTGCCGAGCGAATCGCGACGCAGGCTGTCGACCACCGGTACGCTGTCCATGGGTGTCGGCGGTACCACGATCGCGGCACTGTCCGGGGCGGGGGCCGTGCGTGTGAAGAACGCCGCGATTGGCGCGGGCAGTCGCGCCGAGAGTTGCGGCCAAAAGGCACCCACCGCGACGATTGCGGCAGCCAGCAGGATCAGCACCACGATGAGCGTGCGCGTGCGGCTTTCCGACGTTTCCTGTGCCGCCTGACGTGCCCGTGCCTTGCTTTCACGCTTTGGTGCTTCGGCGGGCTCCGCCACGGCTGCTGGCGGCGGTGGCGGCGGCGCGATGAGCGGGATGCCCGGTGGCGTGGGAAACGCTGGGGCGCCCACCGGCATGAGGGCCCCCAGATAGCTGCACAGCTCGGCGAAGCCTGGCACCTGTGGACGCGCCACGACGATCAGCAGCGCCCCCACCTGGTGAAAGCCTGCGGCGAGGCGGCGCCAGCGATCATTGGCGTACACCTCGTGATGATCCACCGGCTCAGTGCCGCTGGGCATCAGGAACACGTTGTCGATCCCCTGCATGGGGCGCGCGATCTTGTTGAGCGAGACGCCGTACAGGAAGCTGTCGGTGATGCCATGCGGATCATCGCCGGTGAGCTGCGACTCGATGGCCGGAGACTCGCCGATCAGGTCGGCGATGGTGACCCGTCGCCGCTGCCCCTGCGCACGTGCCACCCCGATGGCCACGCTGACCGCAATGGACGGATCATTGGCGGCGATGACCACGGCGCACAGGCCGTCGAGCAGGGGGGCGAGGCGACGCCCTTCCGCTTCCCACGAGACGAGCAGTGACCCTGGGGCCGTCACGGGGCGCCCTCGAAGATCCAGTAGCTCTGGCCCGAGGCCTTGCCCACCCGCTCGGCTTCGGCGCGTGACGGAAACGGACCGAGCACGACACGATAGAGCGTCTTGCCGGCACGCTCCGAGGTGGTGATGCGCGGCGACTGCCCGTCAACGCGAATGCGGGTGGCGAGGGCGCGCGCCTGCTTCTCGTCGAGGATCGCGGCGAACGAGACGGTGAACTGCGACGACACCGCGGCGGCAGGTCCCGCACTGTCAGCCCGGACCGCCGAGCGCGTGGTCGTGCTCTCAGCGGGCTGCCGCAGCGAGTCCGGCAGGTCTGCCGAATCGCGCGGGGCACTGGTGCGGAATTGCACGGGCTGATCGAGGCCGGCGGCACGGGGACGGAACCCGTTCCATCGCATCGTATGCCAGAAGGTGGCGGCGCCTCCCGTGATCACCCGCATGTCTGCGAGCGTAGCCGGATGCGCGAACACCACGTCGGGGCCACGCGTGACGGCGATGGCCGCGTCGGGAAGTACGAGCGGTAGGTCACCCCGCCATTCGCTCCGTACCACGCCGATGACGTCGTCGCTCGCCAGGCTCACCACGAACACCGAGTCGGCGTTGCCACGCACGAGGAGCACGCGCCCCATGGGATCCATGCGGAGGTCGCGTGCCTCACCGGGCAGCGCAATCTTGCCGGTCACGCCCTCCTCGAAGCGGTCGACCACGCGCAGCACGTCTTCGCCGTCGAGCGATACGAACAGGCGATCCCCACTGGGCGTGGCCGCAATGGCCCGCACGGGATCACCCATGTCCACCTCGAGCGCCTTGCCAAGATCCCGGGTGCGCACGGCGGCCACCAGCTCGTTGCCGCCAAAGAACACTCGGTCGCCCACCGAGCCGGCTGTTTCGCTGAGCGACTGGCGGAGCGCCCGCTCCTCGCCGCCGATGGCGAAGGACACGCTGTCGGAGAGCGTCTGCTGCGGCGGGCGCACGCGCCACACGATGGCACGGTCACCCTTGGCGCCAGCCACGATGAGCGAGCCGTCGGCCTGCGCGTACAGCGCCTGCGCCGGCAGCGACGGCGTGAAACGCCAATCCCCCCCGCTCGGCGTGAAGCGGGTGATCTCGCCGCGGGTGGTCAGGCCGTAGATGGAGCCGCCGTCGGCACTCGACACCGCGGTGACGGTATCGGTGCGGACCGTGGTCACGGAGCCGATGCGCAGGTCGACCCGAACGGGCGCTCCGGCGGTGTCGATGGCGGCGAGATACCCGTCGTCGGGGCCGAAGGCAATGATCCGGGCCAGGGCCGGCACGCGCGCGGCGGAACGCCACACGACCGTATCGAGGGCCGGATAGCGGGCAGCCGTCATGCTGCCCCCGTCGCGCGTGACGCGCAGGACAATGGGGTCGGGACCGCCGGGAATACTGGGAGGGGCGCCGGCTCCAGAGGGGCGGGACGAGCGATCCGCACAGCCGCACGCGAGGAGCACGAGCGCCGTCGCAAAGAGCGTGCGCACGGAGGAAAAATACCCCGCGGGCGAGAGGGAAGGGAGGGGTTGCGAAATGGGGGCTAGTAGCTCGCCCCGAAGAACCACGTGCCAAACCCCTTCGCGCCCGGCCGGCTTACGGGCTTGGCCCAGTCCCACCGGATGATCGCGAAGTTGAAGAGGTTCATCCGGAGCCCGAACCCGTAGCTCCGGAGCAGCGCGCGTTGCTGGTCCACGTTGTAGGTCGCCGGCCGGTCCACGCTCACGCTCTGCCCCTGGGACCATGCCACGCCGGCGTCATAGAAGAACAGGCCATCGACCGGCGGGAGGCCGCCCAGCAGGTTGGTGCGGGTGCCGTAGCGGCGCAGGATCGGAAACCGGAGTTCGGCGTTGGCGAACGCCACACGACTACCGATCAGCTCCGCCGTGCTGCACGTCGAGCCATCGTCGCTCGGCAGCCCGGAGCAGCCCACCGTGTTGATGTCCTCGCGGTTGTAGCCGCGCACGAAGTCGGGGCGCCCGATCCACTTGGGGAAACGCGCCTCGTCACGCCCCACCGACATGCTGCCAGTGAAGCGCGTGGCAAACGTGATGTAGTTGAACAGAATCGGGATGTACGAGCGGGCATCCACGAGATAGTCCGTCCAACGCCACGTCCCCACGCTCGGCTCGATCTCGAAACGCGCACGGCGGCCCGTGATGGGGCCGGTGAAGCCGAACAGCGTATTGTCGGTGACGAACGCCAGGTACGGTGAGATCGTATTGGCCGACGCCACGTTCCGCGTCGGGCCGCGCTCGAAGCCGGTAGCGTAGCCGAAGGCGTAGTCCACCTGCCGGTTGAACGAAAACACCTGCTGGTCCACGTTCTGGAAGCGTGCGCCCAGCTCGAAACGGGTGAAGCGGTTGAGCGGATACAGCCCGGCGGCGAACGCCTGGCGCATCACCAGGCGCGTGATCTCCTGCGACTGGACGAACTGCGTCTGGCTGTTGTTGATCGGCGCCTCGAAGAAGTTCGAGATCAGGTACACCGGCTGCTGGATCACCCCCGTGGTGTACTGCAGCCGGCGGCCGAGGCTGGTGTAGCCCGCGAACACCTGCGCATCCGAGAGCTGGCCGTTGATGGACCCCGACAACGCCAGGCGACGATCACCGAGCAGATCGCTCAGCACGATCGTGGTACCGCCATAGGTGCCCTGACCGAAACCGCCCTGCTGGTAGCCGATACTGGGCTGCGCGATGTACTCCGGCTGCAGCTTGCCTTTGTAGCGCGAGTCGCTCAGGCGGGTCGTGTCGGGCAGGTTGAAGTCGAAGCTGTCGAGCATCGCCTTCACGCTGATCGTTTCCGCCTGCCGGGCGAGCGTGCTGGCCGGCAGCTCCGACGACACGCGGGCGGCGACCCCGGTGCTGGGGCGATAGAAGCTTTGACGTGCCGCGGCGGTGTCGGTGACCGTGGCACGGCGCAGGTGGGCGGTGGGGTCGACCGGACGGGCGTTTGCCGCACCGGCGCCGCCGGCCGCTGCACCGCTGCCGGCATCACGGATGGGGCGCTCGGCGACCACCATCGGATCACGGTATGGTTGCTTCTTCAGTTTGCGCGGGTTCTGCACCTTCCAGATCGCATGGTCGGTCTTCTCGTAGTACACGAAGGCCATGAGGTCGGCCCCGCGCGCCCACGTGAGCGCCGGCGACTGCTCGGCCACCGCCGTGACGGCACCCAAAACGTTCGTGAGTTGGTAGTGCTCGCGATCGGTCAGATCGTACAGGAAGATGTTGGCAATGCCCGTCCGATCCGAGATGAACGCGAGCGACTTACCGTCGGGCGCCCACTGCGGATTGATGTTGCGGCCGCCCTGATTGGGAAGCAGTGTGACCTTCTGGGTGTCGAAGTCGTAGAGGGCCACGCGCCACGGACCGATCTTGAGGATCTCCATGTCGGTATCGGGGCCACGCTCAGTCACGAAGGCAATCGTCTTGCCATCGGGCGACCAAGCCGGTGAGAGATCACCGTACGTGTCCTTCATGAGCTGCGTGTACCCCGGGGCGTCGAGCGACGCCACGTACAGGTCACTCGCGCCGCGACGCATGCCGCTGAACACGATGCGACGGCCATCGGGGGAGAAACTCGGACTCAGGACCTGGTCGAGCGCGAAGTCGAAATCGCGAATCACCGTCCGGCGCGCTACGTCCATCACGTAGAGGACGTCGCGACCGCCGCGCTGACCGGTGAAGGCCAGCAGCTTGCCATCGGGAGAGAACGACGGCTGCGAGTAGATGAAGCGCAGCTGCTCGTAGTCAGGGTTGGTGGTGGTCTTTACGAGGCGCTTGAGGCGCTTGCCCGTGTTGACGTCGGCGAGGAACAGCTCGGGAAACACCTCGCCGCGCAGGAAGCTGCCGTAGCCCACATAGGCGATGTACTTGCCATCGTCGGAGAGGGCCGGCGCCACGTATGTGTTCTGGAAGCCTCCCGTGCGCGACTGCGTAAGCAGCGGTTCCGCAAAGCTGCGCGGCCGATCGAGGGTGGCGACGGCGGTGAGATACTTGGACTGCATGGCCGCCTTCCACTCGGCGCTCAACTCCTCGAGCGACAGGCCGATCTCCCGGCGAAAAGCGCGATCGATGCCGAGGCTCGGCGTGGCGTTCATGATTTCGCCAATCACCTCATCGCCCCAGCGCGCCCCCACGTACTGCCACAGCGATAGCCCGTAGCGGTAGGGGAAGTACTTGTCGGGCCGCTCTGTCATCTGCGCGATGGTGGGGAGCGTGTTGTTCACCACGGCGTCACGCACCCACGCGTCGGTCCACGGATGGTTGGGGCCGATGGACAGATATTCCGCCAACCCCTCCATGTACCAGAGTGGCGGGTTCACCATCGCCAGGTTCTGCAGGCCGGCACCGGCGCGGCCACGCGAGAAAATGTCGAAGGTGAACACGTGCACCATTTCGTGGATGAGCACATGTTCGAAGCTGGCCCAGTCACCGCTGAAGAACTGTGCCATGCGCTGGCGCAGCGGATCGGTCACACCACCCGTGCCTTCGCCCAGGTCACCGAATACGTTGCTCTGCGCGAAGTCGCCGGAGGAGCCAAAGATCAGCACCGGCTTCTTCTCGCGGAACTGGTGCGCCGTGAGCCGCGAGAGCCGCGCGTACGCGCGCTCCGACATGCGCGCGGCGTCGGGGGCGACGTCGGCGATCTGCGGATAGTAGTGCACCAGGAAGTGCTCGGTCTCGATCACCCGCCAGTTGAGGCGATCGTACTGCACTTGGTTCTGCCCGAAATACCCCTGCGCCGGCAGCGGCGCCAACGAGGCGGAGCCCGCGAGCGCGGTGACCGCGAACATCAGAGCCGAACCGAGTCGTGACCACCGCTGCGCCTGCGCCATGGAGATTAGGCTCCCTGCGTAATGTCGGCCGGCAGCTTCACGGGTGTGGCATCGCTCCACAACCGCTCGAGCTGGTAGAACTGCCGTAACGTTGGATGAAACACGTGGATCACGCAGTCGGCATAGTCGAGCAATGCCCAGCGACCCTGCGTGAGGCCTTCGGTCATCGTGGTAGACACCCCAGATCCCTTCAACCCTGCCTGGATGTGTTCCGCCACCGCGCGGACATGGGTATCGGAGGTGCCTGAGGCGATCACAAAAAAGTCGGTCATATCCGTCACTCCGCGGAGATCGAGGACCACGATGTTCGTGGCCTTGAGTTCGCTCGCGAGGCGGGCAGCCTGGCGGGCGATCGGTTCTCCGGGGCTCGGGGCGCGTTCAGCCATGTCTGTACAGGTGAGAGCGTGGCATCGGGGAAAGATCCACGAGCACGTGGAGTACCCCGGCGCCTGTATGAAGGTTGCCGTCGGGTCGGCGTTCTGGCTACTGCCCGCCGTGGGGGAAAAGGAAAACGCCGGCCTGTGTACCGGCCGGCGTTTTCCGATGGCACGCCCGGACCGGGCGGGTGCGGCTTACTGCTTGATGATCCACACCTTGATTTCCGGGTGCACGTCCGCGTGAAGGCGGATGCCGACCTTGTACATGCCGAGCGTCTTGATGGGCTCGTTGAGCTCGATCTGGCGCTTTTCGATCTTGAAGCCCTGGGCCTCGAGCTGATGGGCGATGTCGGCCGTGGTCACCGAGCCGAACAGCTTGCCCTCTTCGCCCACGCGCGCCGCGAAGGTCACCGACACCTCGGCGAGCTTGTCGGCGATCGCCTTGGCGGCTTCGATGCGCTCGTTCTCGAGGGCCTCGAGGCGGCTCTTCTCGCTGGCGATGCGCTTGCGGTTGCCGGCCGTCGCCTCGTAGGCGAGACCGCGCGGGAGCAGGAAGTTGCGGGCGTAGCCCGGCGACACGGAGACGATGTCACCAGGATGTCCGAGCTTGTCGACGGCGTTGCGAAGAATGACTTCCATGGGGAACTCCGGGTCGAACCGGTGAAAGAATTGCGAAACGGAAAAGATCGGGGACCAGCGGATCCGGCCCCGGTTGGTGAAGCCTCAGGGCGACCACGGCCGACGCGAACCCGCGCCAGCGCGGAAGTCGCGCCAGGTGTCACCCAGTCCGAGAGTGAAGGTGACCGTGAGCAGCGCCCCGAGCACCCACACCGGCCCGAGGACCGGGACCAGCACCGCCAATGCGAGCAGCACCCACACCGCCGCCCGATCAGGGATGTACCACGTAAGGACCCCGGCGCCCCGGAGGGCGTAGAGCGTCCCGAAAAACCCGACGAGGTTGAGACCGGCGGTCCGCCACTCCACAAGCGACGGGAGCAGCAGGACCGTGACACCGACAATCAACCCCCACACCCACTGGTCGTTGAACCGCAGATCCCGCAGCGCCCCGAGCGGCGGCCCGATCCGGGCGCGCGTGAGGCGATGATACGCGGCCCAGCCGAGAGCCAACGCCAGCAGACTCTCCAGCGCTAACAACGTCGGAGCCAACCGGACCAGCGGCGCCACACGCGAACCGCCCACCGCCGAGGAAGCCGGTTGCGGTTCGGCAAGCACGACTAGCACGCCTTCGAAACGTTGCGTGCGTTCGACCGCCTCGGGGAATCGCTGCGCAAAGCGGCGCCACGACTCCGTGGAGGTACGGCCACGCCACGCATCGAGCGAAACACCGAGGCGCTCCTGATACTCCTGCGACAGCATCTGGGCCGGCGCCGCGAAGGCGCTCATCCCAGCCGGTGCGCGGGTGGAGAAGCCGACCGCGGTGATCACTCCGGAGAGCGCCACTGCCGCCAACGCCCGGGTGAGAAACGGCCGGGACGCTGTCGCTAGGCAGACCAGCCCGAAGGCGGCGCCCAACGTGACGGCCCAACCGCGGAGGAACGCCCCATAGCCCGACAACGGGAGCGGCACCTTCCACACCACGTACCCCGCAGCCAACCCCCAGACGAGGCCCAGCACGAGGCGTCCACCAGCCCACCATCCCACGATCGCACAGCTCGCGATGGCCACCAGCACCATCAGCGCGAACTGCTCGACGGGGAGCAGGAGCCGGATCGTTCCGGCAAGAAGCGCGAGGGCTGGCGGCCAGGCCGGTGCGGCGGTCACGACGACCATCAGCAACATGCCCAAGACGAACCAGCGCCATCGACGCTCCTGTGGAGCGGTCGCGGCGACGTCCGGCGCGACCGCTCCGTTCATGCTTACGCCGTCTGGCCCTTCACGTACGGAAGGAGCGCGAGGTAGCGCGCCTTCTTCACGGCCTTCGACAGCTGACGCTGATGACGCGCATCCACACCGCTCAAACGGCTCGGCAGGATCTTGCCGTAGTCCGAGATGAAGCGGGCGAGGAGGCGGTCGTCCTTGTAATCGACGTAACGGATGCCCGCTTCAGTGACCGGGCAGGGCTTCTTCTGGCGGCGCATGGATTAATCCTCGTCGTCGTCGTCATCATCGCCCGCGCGACGGCGCGAGGCGAGCTCTTCGTCGGAGAGCTTGGGGGCCCCAAGCTCGTGCTCATACAGCGTCACCATGTAGCGCACCACGCTCTCGTCGAGCTTGAGCGCACGCTCGAACTCGGGGAGCACGGCGGGCGCCGTGGTGAAGTTGCTGATCACGTAGTAGCCGTTCTCGTGACGGCCGATCTTGTACGCGAGCTGACGACGGCCCCAGTGCTCGATCGTCGCCGGTTCGGCGAG
>NZ_JBIJCN010000008.1:0-81764 GCF_044344655.1 Gemmatimonas sp. | reverse complement strand
TGGCGCCCATCCCTGGGCGCGGCGCCGTCGGCGTGGAGGTGCCCAATCCCTCCCCGGAAATGGTGGTGCTGCGCGAGGTTCTCGACGTGCCGGACTTCCGCTCGGCGCGCGCGGCGCTGCCGATTGCGCTGGGCAAGGATCTCGAAGGACGGCCGGTCGTGGCCGATCTCGCGAAGATGCCGCACCTGCTGATCGCGGGCGCGACCGGGTCGGGCAAGTCCGTGTGCGTCAACACCATCATCACGAGCCTCGTGTACCGGCACACGCCGCGCACCCTGCGCTTCCTGATGGTCGATCCCAAGATGGTGGAACTCAGCGTGTACAACGCGCTGCCGCACCTGCGCCACAAGGTCATCACGGATAACCGTGATGCCGCCGCCGTGCTCAAGTGGGCGGTGATGGAGATGCAGGATCGCTATCGGTTGCTCGAAGCGAACGCCTGTCGCAACCTCCAGGAGTTCAATCGGCGGGTCACGCAGCATGAGGAGGGGGCAGGGGCTGCGGTGCTCAAGCCGCGTAGCCCCGACGTGGCCTTCGAGGACCGCACCTACGCCGGCGGCATCCTGCCGTACATCGTGGTCGTGATCGACGAAATGGCCGACCTCATGATGACCGTGCAAGGAGAGGTGGAGACACCGATCGCCATGCTGGCGCAGAAAGCGCGCGCGATCGGCATTCACCTCATCCTCGCCACCCAGCGGCCGAGCGTGAACGTCATCACGGGACTCATCAAGGCGAACTTCCCCTGCCGCATCGCATTCCGCGTGGCGTCGCAGGTGGACAGCCGCACGATCATTGACGGTGCCGGCGCCGAATCCTTGCTCGGCAACGGGGACATGCTCTTCATTCCCCCCGGTAAGTCGGAAGCCTCGCGTTTGCAGGGGGCGTATCTGTCGAGCGAGGATACCGAGGCGCTGTTGCGTTGGTATGACGACGCGCGGCTCCGCCTGGAGGCGGGGGCCGGAGGTCCCGGTGCCGGTGAGCCCGACATTCTGGAAGCGGTGCGCGCGCAGGAAGCCAAGGCTGCCGGTGGTGAGGACGAAGACGAACCGGGGGGCTCCGATGAGCGCGATGCACGATTCCGCGAGGCGGCGGAGGTGGTCATCCAGCATCGGCAGGGCTCCACGTCGCTGCTGCAGCGCCGCCTGAAGATCGGCTACGGGCGTGCCGCCCGGATCATCGATCAGTTGGAGGCGGCCGGCGTCCTGGCGCCCTCCGAGGGGGCGGCGCGTCCCCGCGACGTCCTGATCGGTGTGCAGGATCTGGATCGCATCTGCGGAGACGGTTAACCGCAAGCGCGGATTTAGCGTGCCAACTCCGGGGGGGCGTATTGACGAGCTACGTTGCTCCGGCGAACATAGACAGACTCCGCGTGTCCCCGGTCGGCATTCCGGATACCGTTCCGGATTCCGGAGTCCCGCCAATCGTCCGTGCGCAATGCCCGGACCGCTAAACCTCGAAGTATTTCCCTCCCTCACGAGGTGTGTGATGTCCCTGTTCCTCCGACGTATGCTGGCGACCACGGTGGTCGCGCTGGGTATGGTGCCCGGTGTGGCCGGCCGGTTGGCTGCCCAGAGTGGCGTGATCACCGGCAAGGTGACCGACGCGACGACGGGTCGGCCTATCGAGAACGCGCAAGTGGGCGCCCTGCTCACGGGTGGACAGCAGTACGGTGCCGTCACCGGTGCCGACGGCAGCTACCGCATCATCAATTTGCGTGACGGCAGCTACACCGTCACCGCTCGCCTGATCGGCTACGAGCGCAAGGCCGTGCAGAACGTGCGTCCCGGTCAGGTGGTGAATCTTGCCCTGACGCAGGCGACCACGACCCTCTCGCAGACCGTCGTCACCGCCAGCCGCTCGCGGCCGGAGAAGGCGCTCGATGCCCCGGCGTCGATCTCGGTCATCTCGAGCGAGCGCATCGAAACCACGCCGGCCGTTACGATTACCGACCATCTGCGTTCCACGCCGGGTGTCGATATCAACCGCGGCGGTATCGCGCAGGCCAACATCGTGGCCCGCGGCTTCAACAACGCGTTCAGCGGCTCGATGCTGATGCTGCAGGACTACCGCTTCGCCGGTGTGCCCTCGCTGCGCGTCAATGTGCCGTTCCTCTTCACGGGCACGAACGAAGACATCGATCGCATGGAAGTGCTGCTCGGCCCGGCGTCGGCGCTCTACGGCCCGAACAGCTCGAACGGCGTGCTGCACGTGATCACGAAGTCCCCGTTCAACTCGCAGGGCACCACGATCTCCGTGGACGGCGGTGAGCGTTCGGTCCTCCGCACCGGCATTCGCACGGCGCAGAAGCTGAACGACCAGATCGCGTTCAAGTTGTCCGGTGAGTACATGCAGGGGCGTGACTGGGAGTACACCGATCGGAGCGAGCCCACCACGTTCCCCTCGACCACGAACGTGCCGGCCGCGCGCCGCGGGCAGGCCAACCAGCGCGATTTCGATCTCAAGCGCTACACGGGGGAAGCGCGCCTCGACGTGCGCCCCACCGAGAACACCGAAGCCATCACCACGGTCGGCTACACCAACGTGGGCAGCGGCATCGAACTGACCGGCGCCAACGGCTCGGTGCAGATCAAGAACTGGACGTACCTCAGCCTCCAGCAGCGCTTCCGCTGGAACAAGCTCTTTGCTCAGGCCTTCCTGAACTCGAGCGACGCCGGCAACGACAATGCCCAGGACGATCAGGGCACGTTCCTGTTCCGCTCGGGGCAGCCGATCGTCGACAAGTCGCGCGTGGCGGCCGCCCAGCTGCAGCACGGCTTCGATCTCGGCAAGAAGCAGAGCTTCACCTATGGCGCCGATTACATCTGGACCAACCCGCGGACCGGCAACACGATCAACGGGGCCAATGAAGACGGCGACAACGTCACGGAGTACGGCGCCTACATCCAGTCCTCCACCAAGCCGAACAAGTATCTCGAGCTCCTGACGGCGGCCCGTGTGGACGGCAACAACGTGATCGAGGGGAGCTTCTTCTCGCCGCGCGCGGCGCTGATCGTGAAGCCGAACGAGAACCAGAACATCCGCTTTACCTACAACCGCGCGTTCAGCACGCCGGCGAACTTCTCGTTCTTCCTCGACCTCATCCAGACGCCAAACGTCGGTGGCTCGGGCTTCGACATCCGGGCCCGCGGCAATCCGCCGAAGACCGGCTTCCAGTTCGCCCGTAATTGCAACGGCAGCGCGCTGGGTTCGCTCTGCATGAAGTCGGCGTACGCCAACGGCGGCAACTTCACGGGCGTGTCCGCCGCGTCGGCATTCCCGGGAGCCATCACGGCGCTGTCGCCGCGCCTCCAGCCGGCGATCGCCGGTGCCCTGCAGGCGCAGGGCTTCCCGGCGGCCACGGCGCAGGCCGTCGCGGCCGGCATGCTGCAGTTCCTCGGCAGCCGCACGCCGGGCGCGTCGGATCTCGCCACGCGCGTATCGTACCTCACGGCGCCCACCACGGCCGTGACCGACGCCCAGATCACCGACATCCGCCCGCTCGCCGCCTCGTTCAACAACACGTACGAAATCGGCTGGAAGGGGATCGTCGGCAACAAGTTCCGTTTCGACATCTCGGCCTGGGGCCAGGAGCGTGGTGACGTCGGCACCTCGGCCGCGCTGGCTACGCCGAACGTGTTCTTCGGCAATCCCACGCAGCTCGGTGGCTACCTGGGGCAGCAGATCGGCGCCTTCCTCGCGACGCAGCCGCTCGGCCTGCCGGCCGCGCAGATCCAGGCGCTCGCGGGCGGTCTGGCACAGGCGCTCACGCCGAACGTGGCCGCCCTCCCGATCGGCGTGGTGACGTTCGCCAACGCGCCCACGGCGGCGAATGCGTTGTACGCCACCTACCTCACGTCCAACAGCAAGATCTGGGTGCGTGGCGTCGACATGGCGCTCGACGCGCAGGCTACCGATCGCGTGACGGTTGACCTCGCCTACAGCTACCAGAGCCGCAACGTCTTCCGTGGCATCGATGGCGGAAATGGCCAGCCGCTGATGTCGAACTCGCCGGGATCGCGTGGTTCGCTCGGCATGCGCTACAAGAACGAGGACAACGGCCTCGGGTTCGATCTCCGCGGGCGCTACAGCGAAGCCTTCCCGGTCAACTCGGGTGTGTACGCGACGAACGTGGCCTACGCGCTGGCCGCCGGTCAGGCGGGTGCGGCGGTGGGTGCGGCGGGCGGCGCGAACCGCTGCAGCCCGGCGCCGGCCGGCACTTTCTGTTACGAGAATGTGCCCGAGGCGTTCATCATGGACGCCCAGCTGTCGAAGCGTTTCGACCTGGGAGCCCAGAAGCTGACGTGGTCGCTCAACGCCACGAACCTGTTCGACAACCGCGTGCGCACGTTCCCGGGTGTCCCGGAGATCGGCCGCATGATCATGACCCGCCTGCAGTACACGTTCTGAGTGCACGGGCAGGTTCCCTCACACCCCACCGGTGTGAGGACGCGGCGGGGCGGCACCCAATCGGGTGTCGCCCCGCCGTGATTGTGTACCGGCGAAACGGTCGGGCGGGCAGGGATTAGCTTGCGTCATGATCCTGCTCGACCCGTTGGCGCGGCCCGTGATCGGACATCGTGGTAACCGCGCGCATGCTCCGGAAAACACGATCCCGTCGCTGCTCGAGGCCGTAGCGTTGGGGGTGGACGCCCTCGAGTTCGACCTGCGCGTGACGAAGGACGGCGTGCTTGTGTTGATGCACGATGCCACCCTCGATCGCACAACGGACGCCACCGGCCCCGTGATCTCGTACACGCGGGCGGATCTCCGCACCATCGACGCGGGGGCCCAGTTCAGCCGAGGGGGACCGGATTTTCCGTGGCGCGGGCGTGGTGTGGCCGTCCCCACGTTCGACGAGGTGATTGAGGCGTTGCCGCGCACGCTTCCGCTGATCGTCGAGGTCAAGACGCCGGCGGCTACGCCGCTCCTCGTCGAGGCGATCGCCCGCCATCGGCTGGAGTCGCGCGTCATCGTCGCGGGCTTCGATGCCAACGCCACTCGCGTGCTCCGCGGTGGGCGCGTGGCGCTCGGGGCCAGTACCCGCGCTGTAGCGGGACTCCTCGTGCCGGCGCTGCTACTGCGCCGCGCGGCGCCGTCGTGGTACCAGGCGCTGTGCATTCCCCCGGTCTACAAGGGCATTCCGGTCCCCATCTCAGCGCTCACCCGCGCCACGCGCCCGCATGGTGTCGTAACGCATGTGTGGACGGTTAACGACCCGGCGTTCGCACAGCGCCTCTGGCGGCTGGGCGTCAACGGCATCATCAGCGACGATCCGGCGCTGATACGCGCCGCCAGGCCTAGGGGCTGACGAGGGACGCTAGGCGGTTCACGGTGCACGTGCGCCCGCCCGTACGCTCGAATGATCCAACGTGACAACAATCGGTGCGGCGAGTGTCGGACGGGCGCGCTAGACTGCGCCATGACGAAAGCGCGACAGGAGCTTGGGCTGCTTGGAGAGCGGATCGCGGCGCGCTGGTTGTGCCGGCACGGGTGGGTCGTGGTGGCGCATCGCTTCCGCAGCGGCCACCGCGATATCGATCTCATCGTCCGGCGCCAGCACACGGTGGCGTTTGTCGAGGTCAAGGCCCGGCGTGGGGACCGGTTCGGCTCCCCGATTGAGGCGGTGCACGTCCGCAAGCAGCGGGAGTTGGCGCGGAGTGCCCGGATTTGGGTCGATCGGCACGGAACGCCAGCGCTCACGTACCGGTTCGACGTGTTCGGTGTCCTCGTGATCGGTCAGTCTGTCCGTGTTCGACACATCCCGAACGCGTTCTGTCTGTCCTGAAATCAGGCACTTGCGGGAGTTGTCCACATCGCACTTTCTTCGTACTTTATTCGGGTCTTGGCCCTGTCCGCGTTCTCCCTAGATTCTCGGAAGCCAGGGCATGGCAGCTTCACCCCTTACGACGGCGGTCCTCATGGCGGGTTCGGTGATTACAGACGACAAGCGCAAGGCCCTGGCGCTCGCGGTCGCACAGATCGAGAAGAGCTGCGGCAAGGGCTCGATCATGCGACTCGGCACAGACTCGAAGGTCCGCGTCGAGTCGATTCCCACGGGAGCGATCAATCTCGATGCCGCGATCGGCGTGGGTGGTATTCCGCGCGGGCGCATCACCGAGATCTACGGCCCGGAATCGAGCGGCAAGACCACGCTCTGTCTCCACGTGGTGGCGAACGCCCAGAAGGCGGGTGGCGTTGCGGCGTACATCGACGCCGAGCACGCGCTCGACACCGAGTACGCCAAGAAGCTCGGCGTCGACGTGGAGAACATGCTCATCTCCCAGCCCGACACGGGAGAGCAGGCGCTCGAGATCTGCGAAATCCTCGTGCGCTCCGGCGCCGTCGACGTGATCGTCATCGATTCCGTGGCCGCGCTCGTCCCCAAGGCCGAAATCGAGGGCGACATGGGCGATTCACATGTCGGCTTGCAGGCACGCCTCATGAGTCAGGCGCTCCGCAAGCTGACCGGTGCCATCGCGCGCTCGAAGGTCTCGGTGGTCTTCATCAATCAGTTGCGTGAGAAGATCGGCGTGATGTTCGGTAACCCGGAGACCACCACCGGCGGCAAGGCGCTCAAGTTCTACGCGTCGCTCCGCCTCGACATCCGTCGCATCGGACCGGTCAAGGAAAAGGAAGAGGTGATCGGCTCGCACGTGCGCGTGAAGGTGGTCAAGAACAAGGTGGCGCCGCCGTTCAAGCAGGCGGAGTTCGACATCATGTACGCCGAGGGGATCAGCCACACCTCGCTGCTGGTCGATATCGGCGCCGAATCGGGCATCATCGACAAGTCGGGTGCCTGGTACAGCTATGGATCGCAACGTATCGGTCAGGGGCGCGAGAATGCCAAGATGTTCCTCAAGGACAATCCCACGCTCATGGCCGAGATCGAGGAGAAGGTGAAGGTCGTGCTCGGCGTGAAGACGGCCGAGGGCGCTGGCGCTCCGGACGACGCGGAGGAGTAAGCGCGGGCGTCTGCGACTTGGGACACGCGTAAGGGCCGAGGGGTCGCTCGCGGTGGGAAGTGGTGCCCGGATCACCACGGCTCATCGTTGAGTGGCCCCTCGGCTCTTTTTCTATGACGAACTCCGAATCGATCACGCTCAAGGACCTGCGCGAATCGCCGCGCCGCCCCGGCCGCTATCTGCTCTCGCTCAGTGACGGGCAGCAATTGGTGGTGGGGATCGCTGTGCTCGCGGAGACTGGGGCCACCCGTGCGGGGGTGTCGCTCGGGCCCGAGGTGCTGGCCCGGCTCCTCCACGAGCACAGCATTACCGCGCTCGCCGATCGTGCGGTGGACGCATTGGCGCGGGGGCGACGCACCCGCCGGGAGCTCGAGCTCCGCCTGCGGCGCCATGAGGCCACGCCCGCCCAGATCCGTGAAGCCCTCGACCGTCTGGAAGCGGCCGGATTGCTGTCCGATGAGGCGGTGGCGCAGGCGGAGGCCTCGGCTCGACTTCGGCGCGGCGAGGCGCCGGCGAGGGTCACGCAACAGCTCCGGCGTAAGGGGGTGGCCGGGGCGGTGGTGAATCGCGCGGTGGCCGATGCCATCACTGATGATGGGTTCGACGAAATGGCGGCCTGCCGCGCCGTGGCGGAGAAGCGGGCGCGTACACTCGCTGGCGACGAACCCGTGGCGGCGGCGCGAAAGCTCCTCGGCTTCCTCCTCCGCCGTGGCTACAGTGGCACGGTGGCCCGTCGTGTGGTCGCTGAGGTTCTCGCCCGGCTGCAGTAGCGATCCAAGTCGGCTATATTGAGCGACTTATGCTCGCTGCCGAAATCCGCGCCCGATTCCTGGCCTACTTCGAAAAGAACGGCCACGCCATCCGTCCGAGCTCCTCGCTCGTACCCTCCGACGACCCGACCCTGCTGTTCACGAACGCCGGGATGGTCCAGTTCAAGAAGGTGTTCCTCGGCATGGAGGAGGCGCCCGGTGGAAAGCGGCGTGCCACCACGTCGCAGAAATGTGTGCGCGCCGGCGGCAAGCACAACGACCTCGAGCAGGTGGGGCACACCGCACGCCACCACACCTTCTTCGAAATGCTCGGCAACTTCTCCTTCGGGGACTACTTCAAGCGCGATGCCATTCGCTTCGCGTGGGAGTTCGTCACCGAGGAACTGAAGATTCCCCGTGAGCATCTCCGCGTGACCGTCTTCCACGAAGACGATGAAGCGCGCCAGCTGTGGAAGGACGTGGCCAACGTGCCGGACAACCGCATTTACGGCCTCGGGGCGAAGGACAACTTCTGGCAGATGGCCGACACCGGCCCATGTGGTCCGTGCACGGAGATCTACGTGGACCTCGCCAGAGTGGCGCCGGACTGGGCGTTCCCGGCCGATGCCAGTGGCGAATGGACGAACACCGATCTCGACGAGTACTCGCAGGATGCCTTCGTTGAAGGAGCCGAAGCCGGGCGCTTCCTCGAGATCTGGAACCTCGTGTTCATGCAGTTCGACCGACAGCCCGACGGGACGTTGGTGCCGCTCCCCAAGCCGTCGGTCGATACCGGGGCAGGGCTCGAGCGCATTGCGGCCGTCATGCAGGGCGTGACGAACAACTTCCACACCGACGGGTTCCGACCGCTGATCAGCAAGGTCGAGGAGATCGTCGGGATCGGCTATCCCTACCGTCCGGGCGTGGGGCTCGGCAAAGCGTTCGACAAGAGCGGCAAGGAAATCGACCCGGCCTCATTCCGCGTGCTTGCGGACCATGCGCGTGCGGTGGGCTTCCTGCTGGCCGACGGCGTGTTCCCGAGCAACGATGGGCGCGGCTATGTACTGCGCCGCATCCTGCGCCGCGCGGTGCGCCATGCCTGGCTGCTGGGACGCCGGGAGCCCACTCTCGTGCACGTGGTGGAGACGCTCATCGAGACGATGCGCGACATGTATCCGGAGCTCCACGTGCGCCGCAAGCACATTCTCGAAACGACCCGCGCCGAGGAAGAGCGCTTCCTCGCCACGATCGACGCGGGCATGAGCCGCTTTGACGAGTTGGCGCCCGAGGGGTCCACGCAGGGCTCATCGCGGCTGCGCGGCACGCTGTCGGGTGACGATGCTTTCCGTCTCTATGACACCTTCGGCTTCCCGATCGATCTCACCGAATTGATGGCGCGTGAGCGCGGCTACCTCGTCGATATCTCCGGATTCGAGCAGGCACTCGCGGCCCAGCGCAAACAGTCTCAGGACGAGCGCAAGTCGAAGCAGATTTCGGTGAGCGCCGACGACTTCGCCGATCCCACGCAGTGGACGCACGATCAGCAGCACGCGGCGGGGCTCGGGCGGTTCGTGGGCTACGACGTGATCGAGGTCGATACCGTGGTCACGGCGGTCCGGCAGCTCGCCGACGGGCGTGTGGCGGTCATGCTCCGCGAGACGCCGTTTTACGCGGAGTCTGGTGGGCAGGTGTCTGACCAGGGCGCCATCACGGGCGACGGGTGGAGTGTGCAGGTCAACGAGGTGCGCAAGGTTGATGGACGCATCGCCGCCATCGGCGTACCCAGCGGGGAGATCGTGTTCGGTCGGGCGCACGCCGCCGTGCCGCGCGCTCGGCGCGCGGACACTGAGCGGAATCACACGGCCACGCACCTCCTGCACGCCGCGCTCCGCAAGGTGCTGGGCGAGCACGTGCATCAGGCCGGATCGTTGGTGGCTCCCGATCGTCTGCGCTTCGACTTCACCCACCACGGGCCGATTACCGCGGAACAGCTGGCGGCGATTGAGGCCGATGTAAATGCCGGGGTCTGGGCTTCGGCGCCGGTGAACACCAAGGAGGAGTCGTACAACGACGCCGTGGCCCGAGGGGCCATGGCCCTCTTCGGTGAGAAGTACGGTGACGTGGTGCGGGTCGTGGAGATCCCCTCGCTGTCGGTGGAATTGTGCGGCGGCACGCACGTGCGCAACACGTCGGAGATCGGGTTGGTGCGTCTCACAAGCGAGAGCGGTGTGGCCGCCGGTGTGCGCCGCATCGAGGCGGTCAGCGGACCGCGTGCCTTCCAGTTCCTCGCCGAACGGGAACGCGCGTTGCTGACGGTGGCCGCACGGCTCAAGGTGCCGATGTCGGGGATGACGGCCGGTATCGAACAGATCGAGAAGAAGCTCGACGTGCTCATGGAGGAGCGGAAGCAGCTCGAGAAGCGCCTCGAGGAGGCGATGCGTGGGGGTGCGCAGGGCGGCGGTCTGGCGCAACAGCTCGTGGGCACAGCCTCCGACGTCGGTGGCACGCGGTACATCGCGGCGCGCGTGGACGTGCCCGACGTGAAGTCGCTTCAGGCGTTGGGTGACGCCGTGCGTGAGGCGTTGGGCAGTGGCGTGGCGTTACTCGGGGCGGCCTTGGCCGATGGCAAGGGCGCATTGCTCGCGGTGGCGACCGACGATGTTCGTGACCGCGGTCTTCGGGCCGACCTGATCGTACGGGACGTGGCCGCTACGGTTGGCGGCCGCGGCGGTGGCAAGCCGCACATGGCACAGGCTGGGGTGGAGGCATCGCAGATCGATGCGGCGCTGGCCGCTGGCAGTGCGGTGGTCTCACGCCTTGCGGTCGCTGGTTGATGCAGCCCGAGCGTGATGGCGCCGCGGCTGGGACGACTGACGGTCCGCCGTCTGCGACGCCTGCCGGTACGGTGGGTGAATGGCTGGCCCGCCTCGAGCCCGCCCCCCCCGCTGCACTTCACGCACGGTTGAGCGTGCTTCTCGCTGGTGCGGCCTCGCGCCCCGTCCGGGAGGTACCTGAGGCCTGCCTCGAAGCGGGCGAAGAGCTGCTCGACGCGCTACTGGCATCCGGCTCGACCTCGCGCGCATCGGCGCTGGACCTACTGGCCATCGACGCGCTGGTGACCTACGCCTTCCAGGCGGCGGCGGACGATCCTGCGCGGTTGGAAGAGCGTGCGGCGCAGGCCATGGCACGCATCGCGGCGCTGCCGGCGCGTCTACAGGGATGACGGTCGCGCACCGTGCGGTGAGCGCGCGGTGTGAGGGGCACACGGGCCGTGCTGCTCGTGGGTGGGCATGCGGGCGCAGTGGCTTCGAGGGATGCGAATGATCGACATTCATTCCCATCTGCTTCCGGGGGTGGACGACGGATCACCGTCGTTCGCCGTCTCGGTGCCGGTGCTGCAACGTTTTTGCGACGACGGCGTGACCACCGTGGTGTGCACCCCGCACCTCAATGCCAGCAAGGCGGCTGAGGCGCCCATTGAGCGGTATCGCGAGATCTTCGCGGAATTGCAGCGGCGCGCGCCAGCGGGTATCGGGTTGCAACTGGGCTGGGAGATCATGCTGGATACTCCCCATGTTGATCTCACCAGCCGTGAGCTGTCGCTCGGTGGTTCTTCTGCGGTCCTGGTGGAGTTCAGCCGCGGCGGCCTTCCTCGCGGCGCCACGGCGGAGCTACGGCGTCTTCGGCAGAGTGGCCGAGTACCGATTCTCGCGCACCCGGAGCGCTATTTTGGGTGCACGATCGACGCCGTCCGCGAATGGCGAACCGTCGGTGTGGTGATTCAGACCGATGCCTCGGTGCTCATGGGGCGCGGGGCGCCGGCCGGGCTGGCGCGTGCGATGCTCGCCGAGGGATTGATCGATATTCTCGCGTCGGACAATCACGGTGATCATCGGTCACTGGCGACCGCCCGCGACTGGTTGCGGGAGCGCGGCGGGGACGAACAGGTGGACCTGCTCACCTCCCGCAACGCACGTTGCATCCTGGACGATGAGGCCCCCATGCCGGTTCCGCCGCTCAAGCCCCGGCTGATGGACCGCATGAAACGGTTCTTCACGCGATAACAGCAACAGGCGTCAGCTCTCCCAATACCTTCCTCACATGAACACCAACGACGGCACGGCGGTGGCTCCGCTACTTGGCGCGCTTCGCGAACTCGCGGCGACCGCCGAGCGAACCGCAAATCGCCTCGAGGCACAGATCGAACAGGCGCTCGCGATGGTGCAAGCGACCATTTCGCGCGGTGGCACCCTGCTATTCTGTGGGAACGGCGGTTCGGCTGCCGACGCGCAGCACATGGCCACCGAGTACGTGGTGCGCTACATGCGGACTCGTCGCGCGTACCCCGCCATCGCACTCACCACCGATAGTTCGCTGTTGACGGCCACCGGGAACGATTTCGGGTTCGATCATATCTTTGAACGGCAGGTCGAGGCCCTCGGCAAGGCGGGCGATCTGCTCATCATCCATTCGACCAGCGGCAATTCCCCCAATGTCTTGCTCGCCGCCGATGCCGCGAGAGCGAAAGGCATCCCGGTGTTGGCGCTGAGCGCTAAAGATGGTGGTGCGCTGAAGGAGCGTGCCGATCTCTGCATCGTTGTGCCGACCACGCGCACCGATCGAGCGCAGGAGATCCACCTGTGCATCCAGCACGCGATCTGTGATGCCATCGAGGCCACGCTATGATCACACTGCAGGGAAAGACGGCCCTCGTGACGGGAGGCGCCCGCGGCATCGGCGCCGCATGTGCACGTCTCCTTGCCAAGGCCGGCGCCAACGTGGGCATTGCGTATCGTTCGCGCGACGCTGAGGCCAACGCACTCGTTGCGGAGCTCGAGCAGGCTGGTGTGCAGGCCTTCGCCTTCAAGGGAGATCTTGCCACGCGAAACGCCAACGATGCGTTCGTGGCGGAAGCGGTCCAGCGGTTCGGTCAGGTGAACATCTATGTGGGTAACTCCGGTGTTTGGCCGGACGTGGCGATCCCCGTCGGTGATCTCGATGACGAGCGGTGGCATCACACCATTGCCACGAACCTAGATGGCATGTTCTTTGGGGCTCGTGCGGCGGTCCGTCACATGCCCGATGGCGGGAGGCTCGTGTTTATCTCGAGTACCGCTGGGCAGCGCGGTGAAGCGGGGCATGCCGATTATGCGGCCAGCAAGGGCGCCATGATTTCCTTCGTGAAGTCGCTCGCCGTGGAGCTTGGCGCCCGCGACATCACGGTCAACAGTGTGGCCCCCGGGTGGGTCAACACTGAGGCCGTCGCCCGTCCGTTCTCGGGGAGCGGCCGCGATCGGATTGAGGCCAGTATCCCGCTGCGACGGGTGGCAAGCCCCGAGGATATCGCCGGTCCCGTCCTCTTTCTCGCCAGCCCCCTGGCACGTCACGTGACAGGAGAAATCCTCAACGTGAACGGCGGGAGCGTGCTCTGCGGGTGACTCCTCCAACGCTCCGGCCACCTGGTCAGGTCGTCGAGATCGCCCGCACGCTGCAGCTGGCGGGCTTCGAGGCATGGTGTGTGGGTGGGGCGGTCCGCGATGCGCTGTTGGGCTTGGCGCACCTCGACTGGGATTTGGCCACCTCGGCCACTCCCCAGGAGGTGCGCCGGCTGTTCAAGCGGACAGTGCCGGTCGGCATTGAGTTCGGGACCGTTGGGGTGCTCGATCGCGATGGGCGCATGCACGAGGTCACGACCTTCCGGCATGACGTCCAAACGGATGGACGGCATGCGGTGGTGCAGTTCGGAGCGTCTCTCGACGAAGACCTGGCGCGCCGTGATTTCACCATCAACGCCATTGCCTACGATCCGATCGCGAAGCAATTGCGCGATCCATTCGAGGGCCAACAGGATCTCGGGCGGCGCATGGTCCGTGCCGTGGGCGTGGCCGACGAACGCATGCGCGAGGATCGCCTGCGGGCCCTTCGCGCTATTCGCTTCGCCGCCCGGTTCGACTTCACCATTGACGACGCCACCTGGAACGCCATCGTGGCCAGTGCCCCATACCTCACGCGTCTTTCTCCCGAGCGCGTGAGGCAGGAGCTCGAGAAGACCGTGGAGCAGGTCGTGTGCCCGTCGGTCGCGTTTACCCGTTGGCGGGACAGCGGTGCGTTCGGGGCACTGATCCCCTCGCTCGCCGATGTCTCGCCCTCGGCGCTGGCCTCGGTCGATGCACTGCCGCTGCCCACGCTCGCCTCACGCCCCCTGCGCAAACTGCTCCGCTTTGCGGCCCTGTTCGGTGGGCTCGATGGCAAGTCTGCTGAACGGGCGTTGCGGGCCCTCCGGTTTTCCAATCACGATATCGCCACGATCTCGGCCCTCGTGGAGCGAATGACGGTGCACGGCGCAGTGCTGGAGGCACAGTTCCGGTCCCATGGCGTGCCCGCGGATGCCGCACTGCGGGCGTTGGCTGCGTCGCTCGGACGCCTGCGCGCGGCGGGCTTTTCGCGGCTGCTTGCGGCGCGTCTGGCCGTGACCGAGCCACCGGTGCCCGCGCCCATCCTGCGATTGTTTCATCGCCGCCTGCTGCGCGTGGCGTTTCGCGATGCGATCGAAGTGGCCGATCTGGCAGTTGACGGTGATGACCTCCGTGCCGCAGGAATTGCAGCGGGGCCGACTCTCGGTCGCATCCTGCAGGCGCTGATCGCGGAGGTCATCGAAGACCCGTCGGCCAATACCCGCGATGCTTTGCTGGCACGTGCGCGCGCGATGGCATCCGTAGGAAACGCGTGAGCGAGCTCTCCATGCTGGCGTCCTCGGACCGCCGTCGCTATCGCAGTGGCGAGGACTGGTTCGTGGTGAGTACCGCAGGTACGGTGGTCTGCACCGTCGTGGGCGCGACCGCCGAGCGAACGGTCGACTTGCTCCATGCGCTGTCGGTCCATCTCGACCCCGCGGTGGATGTGCGGATCAGCGACGTGCGCACGGGTCGGTGTTGGGCGGGCAATCTGCGTGCGCTCCCGGAGGTGCGCGATGCGATCGGGCGCTTGCGCCTACCGCTGGCAGCGTACGGCGGCGTGGAGGTCAGTCTGTTCACAGGCGATGACCAGCTGACGGTCACACCGGAGCTCCTGCTCGTCATCTATGCGCGCAGTGATCGTTGGAGCGATCTGCTCAACGCCATGGGGCTGGTGAAGCGGTCGGCCGCGCCGCCGCCAACGTGGACGCCCACGCGTGCCGTCCTGCAACAGGAGCGGCCGCTGCTGCAGGCACTCGAGTCGGCCGCTGCTAGGCTCACCCTCTCCGAGTGTGCGCCGTGACTCGTCCGCCGTCGAAAGGGGCAAGCGCCGCGGGCCCGTCGCTGTTCGCCGCCAGCGCCAAGATCGAGCCGCTCGCCGCACGTATGCGCCCCGAACGCCTCGAGGATGTGCTCGGCCAGCAGCACCTGTTGGCTGCGGGGCGACCACTCGGCGATGCCATCCGCAACGGTAGTATCGGTAGCGTGATCCTGACTGGACCAAGTGGTACCGGCAAGACAACGGTTGCGAGCTTGATCGGTCGCTATACCCGGCAAAGTGTCGTGGTGCTGAATGCCGTGACGGACGGTATTCCCCGGCTGCGGGAGATCGTGCAGGAGGCGGAGCACCGGCTCAACAGCGAGGGGCGACGTACGCTCGTCGTGGTCGATGAGATCCACCGGTGGGCCAAGTCGCAGCAGGACGCATTGCTCCCGCATGTCGAAAGTGGGGTGATCTCATTGTGCGGTGCCACCACGGAGGTACCGGCGTTCGCGGTGGTCGGGGCATTGCTTTCCCGCTGCCGCGTGTACGCGCTCCGCCCACTCGGCCAGGAGGACGTGCGCCAGGTGATCACGCGGGCACTACACGACGCAACCCGGGGCCTCGGCGCCCTTGCGCTCGTCATGGAAGACGACGCGGTCCAGTGGTTAGCGGAGCAGAGCGACGGCGATGCGCGGCGTGCCCTCGGCGCACTTGAGGCCGTGGCGGTGACCGTGACGCCGGGCGCCTCGATCACGGTCGAGGCGTTGTCCGGGGCGCTGGGCGTGCGCGTTGTGAGTTACGACCGCATCGATGTGGACCGTAACGCGGTGCTCTCGGCCTATCATAAGTCCTGCCGTGGCTCGGACCCGCATGCCGCCCTCTACTGGCTTGCTCGTGCCTTGCTGGCGGGGGAGGATGCGCAAGTATTCCTCCGGCGCTTGGCGGCGATTGCCACCGAGGACATTGGCCTCGCGGATCCTGCGGCATTGCAGGTCGTGATGACGGCCTGGGAGGCCTACAGACGACTGGGGCCAGCGGAGGGCGAGCGTGCCGTTGCTCAGGCGACGGTCTATTGCGCGTCGGCACCGAAGTCGAACCGGCTGTACATGGCGTGGGCGCTCGCGCGCGAGGCGGCACAGGGGACGCCGGCACTACCGGTACCGGCGCACTTGCTCAATTCTGAAATGCACCTGCGCGCTGATGAAGAGCGCCGAGTGCCGTACCAGTATCCGCATGATTTTCCCGGCGCCTTCGTGGCGCAGAGGTACCAGCCGGACGAACTACAGGGGCGTACGTACTATCGTCCGGGCCCGTTCGGCGAGGAGAAGCGCATCGCGCAACGGCTCGCGTGGTGGGCCGAGCGTGGGGGGCCACCAGTCGAACCTCAAGGGGATCAGTAACCGCCGCTGATGTTCGGCGCGTGCGACGGGTGCTGGTCATGGGGTCGTGTGTCACGGGAACTCGGCGGTGGGAATGGGTACCAGTCGGTAAGTCGTCGTCTGTCTTCGTCCGGAACTATGCGTATGCCCACTATCGAGCTCTCTTCTGCGCGTCGTCGCCGCTTCTTCGTGGCCTCTGCCGTTGGCCTCGGTGCCATGTCGCTCCTTGGGTGTGCCACCCTCGGACGCGCTACCTTCAAGGAGCCCGCCGTACAGTTGCGGGAAGTCGTCGTGACCGGGCTCGGATTGACTGGCGGCAGCCTGGAGGTGGTGCTTTCGGTGTCCAACCCCAACCGCTACCGTCTCGATGCGTTGGGGATGACGTATCGGGTGGATGTGGACTCGACAAAGGTAGGCGACGGCGCACTCAATGACCGATTCGTGGTGGCGGCAAAAGACTCCTCGCTCGTTCGCCTCCCCATCCGCTTCACTTACGCCGGACTGGGCGCCGCCGGGCGCGCGCTCATCCAGTCGGGAACGGTCCAGTACCGCGTGCGCGGCGACTTCACCGTGGCTACGCCACTCGGCAACTTCACCCGTCCGTACGACCGTACAGGCCGCTACTCGTCGGTCGCCGGCAATCGACGATAGATTAGAAGGGTAAGTCCGAGGCCGCCGCGGGGCGGTGGTGATTCTTCAGCACAGGTAGCGTCTCATCAGTCGCGAGCCAATCAATCTCACGCCGCCTATTGAACGGGCGATCCTCGTCAGCGCGCCGTTCAAGCGCAGTTCGGCGAAGCACACCGTTGACGAGCATCTCGAAGAGCTCGGGCGCCTTGCCGATACGGCCGGTGCGCAGGTCATCGGCACCCTGACGCAGCAGCTCGACCGGCCGCACCCCGGGACGTATCTGGGATCGGGGAAGGTGGAGGAGCTCAAGCTTCGCATTCAGGAACTTGGCGCCACGCTGGTCATTTTTGATGACGAGCTCTCGCCGGCGCAGGGAAAGAACATCGAGCAGATCGTGCGCACGCGCGTGATGGATCGCGCAGAGCTCATCCTTGATATCTTCGCTACGCGTGCGCGCTCGAGTGAAGCGCGCATGCAGGTGGAGTTGGCGCAGCTCGAGTATCTGCTGCCGCGGCTGACGCGGATGTGGACGCACCTCGAGAAGATGCGGGGCGGCATCGGTATGCGCGGTCCCGGCGAAACGCAGCTCGAGACCGATCGCCGGCTCATTCAGCACCGGATCCGTATTCTCAAGGAGCGCCTCGCCGACGTCGAGCGGGCGCGCGAGATTCAGCGGCAGGGACGTCACGCGCACTTCCGGGTGGCGCTGGTGGGATACACCAACGCCGGTAAGTCGTCGATCCTGCGCGTAATGGCCGGCGACGGTGACGTGTTCGTGGAGGATCGCCTCTTCGCTACACTGGATCCGCTGACACGTGAGGTGCCGGTTGGCGACGGGTACACGGTGCTGCTCACCGATACGGTCGGATTCATCCGCAAGCTGCCTCACCATCTCGTTGCGTCCTTTCGTGCCACGTTGGCAGAGGCCCGCGAGGCCGATCTCCTGCTGCACGTGATCGACGCCAGTCATCCGGCGTGGGAGGAACAGCGCGATGTGGTCGACGGGGTACTGAACGAGCTCGGGTTGGCCGAGCGTCCCGTGGCCTACGTCATGAACAAGATGGATGCCGTCCCTGAGAGCGAGCAGGGAGCCATGCGCGAGCGGGTCGCCAACCTGATGCCCAATTCGCTCTTCGTCTCGGCGATTGCCGACGGTGGGCTCGACGGATTGCGCCGGTTACTGCTTGACAGCCTGCGCCAGCAGCGACCGGTTCTGGAGGTGCGGATACCGGCCGCGGATGGGCGTCTGATCGCCGAGGTCCACCGAGATGGTGAAGTGCTTGACCAGGAGGCCGAGGAGGATGTCATCGTCCTGCGTGCGCGCCTCGACGAACGCTCGATCGGCCGGCTGCGCCAGGCGGGGGCGCGGGTGAAGGTGGTGCAGAGCGTGAACCGCCCCTCTGGAATGCCCAGGGGCACCGCGGTTCCGCTGCCGTGAGGGTAACACAAAGGGCCGGTGATCGACTGATCACCGGCCCTTTGCAAGTGGGCGCGCAGGGACTCGAACCCCGGACCTCTGCTGTGTGAAAGCAGCGCTCTAACCAGCTGAGCTACGCGCCCGATCACCGAACCGACGATGTGCGGCGGACGGATCGAAAACGTAACGGGACGCGTCTGGCGTGGGAAGCCCCCCACTGAAAAAGCAGCGCCCCGGTGCAGGGCACCGGGGCGCGAGTGGTCCGGGTGGGACTTGAACCCACGATCGATCGATTATGAGTCGACTGCTTTAACCGACTAAGCTACCGGACCGCACAAACCCGTACGGGAAAGTTGAGGCTTGGCGCGCGATCCGCCACCCCTCGCTGTTCATGGCGTGGCATCGTGCAGCCCGGCATGATGTGCATCGAACGCGTCGAGGACTTCGGCGGTCGACACCGTGGCCGCACCGAGCTTGCCGACTTCCACGCCGGCCGCATAGTTCGCGACGATGGCCGCCTCGAGTGCCGTGGCGCCAGCCGCAAGCATGGTGGCGAGGTACGCCGTGACGGTATCGCCGGCACCCACCACGTCGTACACTTCGCGCGCTGTCGTGGGCACGCGATGAACGACGCCGTCCGATGACACGAGGGCCATACCGCGCTCGCCGAGGGTGAGCAGCAGATGCTCCACACCGAGGCGGCCGAAGGTGTCCGGCAGTGCGGCCGGATGCTCGAGGTCCACCGCCGCACCCAGTGCGCTTTCGAGTTCCCGTCGGTTCGGCTTGAACACGGTGGCGCCGCGGTACGCGAAGAAATTCCGGAACTTGGGGTCGACGACGATCGGCAGACCGCGTTCGCGCGCCAGGCGAATAGCCCCCTCGATGACTGCAGGAACGAGTACGCCCTTGTTGTAATCCTCGAAAACCAGCGCCGTGGCGTGTGGCATCGCGGCGGCGATGGCCTCGAGCACGCGTTGTAGGTCACGGGCGTCGAGATCGGCGTCGTCTTCCTCGTCGAAGCGAACGAGCTGCTGCGACCGGGCCATCACGCGGGTCTTCGTCGTGGTAGGGCGGGCCACCGTCACCAGCGAGCGGGATTCCATGCCCCCGCCATCGAGGTGGTGGCGCAAGGTCGTGCCGGCCACGTCATCGCCGACCACGGCCACGAGATCACACCCGGCGCCGAGCGCCGCCACGTTCTGCGCCACGTTGGCCGCGCCGCCGAGGGCGAGCTTGCGATCGCGTACCCGCACCACGGGCACCGGCGCCTCGGGGGAAATGCGGTCCACGTCACCGCGCAGGTACACGTCGAGCATGGCGTCACCGATGATGACCACATGCTGGCGGCTCCCGGCGGCGAGTAGCGCCTCGAGACGGGCGCGGGTAATGAAAGGCGTCATTCACATAAGCTAAGCGATCCGGCCGTCCAGTCAGTACCTTGCCGTGACTCCGGGCGCCGCCACCGTGGCGGTGTGTCGGCCCGACGGACCACTCGCGCACATGACCGCCGCCTCGCCTACTCCCGCCGCCTCCAAAGCCGCCCCCGCCGCGTCGCCGCTGCTCGTTCTGGCGCTGTCGCTCGTGGGAATTTCCTTTGCGGCACCACTCATCCGGCTCTCCAACGCCGACCCGCTCGTAATCGCCACGTGGCGATTGGGTTTTTCGATGCTCATCGTCGCGGTCGCGCTGGGTGTTGGTGGCGGTTGGCGTGAATGGCGAACGCTTGCCCCGCGTGAGTACCTGTTTGCCGCCGGTGCCGGCGTACTGTTGGCCGTGCACTTCTGGTCGTGGAACGCGTCACTGCGCTACACCACCGTGGCGGCGTCGGTGGCGCTGGTGAATCTGCAGCCGGTGATCATTGCCATCGTCTCGGCGCTGTGGCTGCGGGAGTCGCCGTCGGGCAGGCAATGGGGCGGCATTGTCGTGGCGGTGGTGGGTGCGCTCGTGGTGGGCGTCGCCGATGTCCCCGGCGGCCTGGCGGCCATCGGTCCGGCGCTGCTCGGGAAGGGGACGGAGGGTGGCGGGTCCCGCGCCCTCTTCGGTGACCTGCTCGCCATGCTCGGGGCGGTGACGGCCGCGGGCTATTACCTCATCGGTCGGCGCATTCGGCAGCACCTTGGGATTTGGCCGTACGTGGCGCTCGTGTACGGCGCTGCGTTCGTGACTTGCGTGGTGCTCTCCCTGATGGCGGGCAAGCCCCTCTCCCCGCAGCCGCCGCGCGAACTGGCGATCTTTGCCGGGCTCGCGGCGGGTCCCATGCTACTCGGCCATACCGGAATGAACTGGGCGCTCGGGCATCTGCCGGCCTTCATTGTGAATCTCACCACGCTCGGGGAACCGATCGGTGCCACGATACTTGCCGCGCTCCTGCCGGGTATCGCCGAGGTGCCCGGTGCTGGAACGATCGCCGGTGGCGTTCTGGTCCTAGGGGGGGTCCTGCTGGCGGCGAGGAAATAGCGGGTACCGGGCGGGGAGCGGCCCCGGATCGGTTATCTTACCGAGGTGTGGATTCCAGACTCCTTCAGCGCCCGCTCGGGCCCCCCTGACGCGGACCCGCTCCGACCGATCGGCAACGGATTCGGGCCCCCGGCGCAGACACGTTCTCTGGACGTCGTGGTTACCCGTGATGGCCTGGTCGAATCGCGTCACCGCGTCCATGCGGCTGTGGTGTCCGCCGAGGGCGCGCTGATCGACGCCGCACGTGATCCGGAGTTGCCGGTCTGGTGGAGATCCTGCGCCAAGCCCTTTCAAGTGATGCCGCTGTTGCGCAGCGGCGGTTTCGATGCGTTGGGCTGGGGGGTGGAGGAACTGGCGCTCGCGTGTGCGTCGCACGGGGGCGAACCGGAACATGTCGCGATCGCCCAGCGCATGCTCGAGCGGCTCGGCCTCGAGGAGGGCGACCTCGCCTGCGGCCCGCACGAGCCGTTGGCCAGCCGCGGGGCGCGCGTGATTCGGGACTCGGCGCAACGGATCACGCGTCTCCACAACAACTGTTCCGGCAAGCATGCCGCAATGCTGGCGCGCGCCGCCCAGCTCGGTGCTCCCACCGCCGGGTACGAGCGAGCACCGCACGCGGTGCAGCAGGACTGCCTGCGGGCGGTCGCTGAGTGGACGGGCATGGTGATCCCCAGGATTGGTGTAGGGGTGGATGGCTGTGGCGTCTCGGTGTTTGCCTTGCCCCTCGCCAACATGGCGTTGGCATACGCGCGTCTGGTGCGTGCCGCCGCCGAGGGCGACGCCGCGAGCCGGCGCGTGGTGAGCGCCATGACTTCGCACCCGTTCCTCGTCGGTGGTACCGATCGCTTCGATACGCTGCTCATGAACGCCTGTGGCGGGAACGTGGTGTGCAAGATCGGCGCGGAAGGGGTGCACACGTTTGCCATCGTAGACCGAGGGCTCGGTTTTGCCCTCAAGGTCGAAGACGGTGCACCGCGTGCGCAGTATCCGGCCGTGCTGGCATTGCTTGCCGCCTATGATGCGCTGCCAGCCACCCTCCCCGAGCCCCTGCGTGAGTATGTGCAGCGGGCCGTGCGCAATACGCGCGGGGAAGCGGTGGGCCTCATCCGGGTGGGCCACATGGATGTAGGTGATCGGTTGGAATTCGCCTCCTGACCTCGGGTGACCACGATGAAGGCACCCGTGCGTGCGGCCGATGAGACGGCGCCACTTTCGATGACGCCCAACGTGGCAGGCGGCATTATGCTGCCCTCGCTTGATATGGAGACGGCGGCGCTGGTCCAACTCGCGGCGGTGCTCGCCGGCGGAAGCGAGTCGCAGGTGCGCGTAGCGCTCGCCGACGTCGTGGGCCGTGTGCGTGATGTCTGGGTGGAAGAGGTGATTCTGCAGACGTACCTCTTTGCCGGATTTCCCCGCGCCCTCAACGCGGCGCGCGAGTGGCGTCGGCTCAGCGGGGTGCCGGCTCCCGAGCAGGACCTCTACGGCATCGAGGAACCGCTCGAGCGGCAGGAGAAAGGCGAGGCGACATGCTCCACCGTGTACGGGCGGTTCTACGAACGCCTTCGCGTGAATATCCATGCGTTGCATCCGGCGCTCGATCGGTGGATGGTCGAAGAGGGGTACGGCAAGGTGCTGTCGCGTGCGCCGCTCGATCTGGCGCGCCGCGAGCTGTGCGTGGTCGCGGCCTGTGCCATCGCCCGGCAGGATCGGCAGTTGCACTCGCACCTCCACGGAGCGCTGCATGCCGGGGCCGCCGAGGCGACCGTGTCGGCGGCGCTCGACGTGATTGCGCCTTTGCTTCATGCCGACGATGTGCGGCGGTACCAGGGGCTGTGGGCGCGGGTGTTGGGCAAATAGCGCACCGGATGGTGCGTGAGCAGCAGAGAGGTTCGCGTAGGTTTCGCGTCAATCCAGAGAGAGTCAGATGTTCGTCGATCGCGTTCTTGTGAGAGTGGAAGCCGGCACGGGTGGTTCGGGGCAGACCTCGTTCCGTCGCGAGAAATACGTGCCCATGGGTGGGCCCGATGGCGGCGACGGTGGCCGTGGCGGCGACGTGATCGTGCGCGCCGACCGCAACCTCACCACGCTGCTCGACTACACCTACCGCGACTCGTGGAAGGCGGAGCGTGGCCAACACGGTGAAGGTTCCAACCGTACCGGACGCTCCGGAGAAGACGTGGTGCTGCCGGTACCTCCCGGCACCATCATCCGCGACAGCGACAGCAAGGAACTCGTCGGCGAAGTGCTCGAGCACGGTGACGAGTTGCAGGTGGCCAAGGGTGGGCGCGGGGGGAAGGGAAATGCCTTCTTCGTCACCGCCACCCACCAGTCGCCGCGCGAGTGGCAGCCGGGTGAGGAAGGGCAGATTCGTACGCTCGAGCTAGAGCTCAAGCTGATCGCCGATGTGGGGCTCGTGGGGCAGCCCAATGCCGGGAAGAGCACACTGCTCTCGGTCATTTCCGCGGCACGCCCCAAGATTGCCGATTATCCCTTCACGACGCTGTCGCCCAACCTCGGCGTCGTCCCCCTCAGCGACCATCGCTCGTTCGTCGTGGCCGATATCCCCGGCATCATCGAGGGGGCGCACGAAGGCAAGGGGCTCGGGCTGCAATTTCTCCGGCATGTCGAACGCACTCGACTCCTCGCGTTCCTCATTCCCATCGACGCGTTGGATTGGCAGGCGGAGCTCGATCAGTTGCGTCACGAGATCGCTTCGTATTCGGCGGAGCTCGCGGCCAAGCCGTTCTGCGTCGTGTTCTCCAAGCTCGACTTGCTGGGAGAGCACTACATCCCCGAGATCGACGCGCGCGATGCCTATGCGATGTACGCGATCAGTGCCGCCGGACGTCAGGGGCTCGATGTGATGCTTGATGGCTGGTGGAGCAAGCTGCTGGCCATGCGCGCGCAGGCGTTGCAGCCGGAGAAGGATGCCCAGCTCCTTCCCTGAGGCGGTGCGTTGCCTCACCGCTGCGGACGAGGCCTTTCCGCTGGCGTTGCGTGACCTCAAGGCCGTCCCCCGTGCGCTCTGGGTGCACGGTACGCTGGCGACCGCGGAAGCGCCCGCCGTCGCCATTGTCGGCACGCGTCGGTCCACACCGTACGGTGAACGGGTGGCAAAGACCATCGCGACCCTGTGTGCGCGACATGGCGTCTGCGTGGTCAGTGGCCTCGCGGCCGGGATCGATGCGGCCGCGCACACCGCGGCACTCGAAGCGGAAGGGCGCACGGTGGCCGTGCTGGGGACGGGGATCGATCAGGTCTATCCGCGGGCGCATCGCGCCCTGCAGGCACGCATTGCGCGCGAGGGGCTGCTCCTGAGCGAGCATGGCCCTGGAGACGCCGGGCATGCGGGGGCGTTCCCGCAGCGCAATCGCTTGATTGCCGCGCTGGCCTCAGTCGTCGTGGTGGTGGAGGCGCCCGAGTCGAGCGGTGCGCTCAACACGGCGCGGTACGCGCGGGAGCTCGGGCGCACCCTTGCGGTCGTGCCGCATCCCATCGATTCGCCAGCGGGGCGGGGCAGCAATCTGCTCATCAAGTCCCACGACGCCGAGCCGCTTCTCGCCCCGGAGGACGTGCTCGCGTTGCTCGATCTGCAGGCCACGCCCACGGTGGGTCTCACGCTCGACGGCGATGCCGCCGCCTGCTGGGATGCCCTCCGCAGCGGGGCCGCCACCGTGGCGGCCATCGCTGCGCAGACCCGCTTGCCCTCGCGGCAGGTAACGGCGCTGCTCGCACTGCTCGAGATCGACGGTCTGGTCACGTTCGATGCGGCGGGGCATGTGCGCCCCGCCAGCATGCTGGCATGACCCTCGGGCAGCCACGCGATCCGCACGAGGATCGGTCCGGGGCCCAGCATGTGCCGCCTCAGCCGGGTGGCCGGCGCTACGAGCATCTGTACCTGCACGTTCCCTTCTGCGCCCGTCGCTGCAGCTACTGCGATTTCGCCATTGCGGTGCGTCGGGACGTCCCGTGGCACCAGTTCGCTCAGGCCGTCTCACGCGAGTGTGAAATCAGACGAGTCGGGGAGTGCAGCGGGATGCTGCGCACCGTCTATCTCGGCGGCGGGACGCCCTCACGGCTTGGCGCTGACGGCGTCGCCGCCACGTTGCACGCCCTCCGCGATCACGTAGCGTGGACTGACGACGCCGAAGTCACTCTCGAGGCCAATCCCGAGGATATCTCCGCCGACGTCGTCGCACGGTGGCGAGCAGCGGGCGTGAATCGCCTGAGCATCGGCATCCAGAGCTTCGATGACCTGGTGCTCTCGTGGATGCACCGCGTGCACGACGCGGCTGGCGCTGCGACGGCCGTCCGTGAGGCCCGCCGTGGTGGCATGGTCGACTTCTCCCTCGACCTGATCTTCGCCACGCCCGACCGTCTGGCCCGCGACTGGGCGGCGGATCTTGAACGCGCCATCGCGCTGGAGCCCGCGCATATTTCGCTCTATGGCCTGACCGTGGAGCCGCAGACGCCGCTCGGACGGTGGCATGCGCGTGGGCAGGAGCAGGAGGCCCCCGAGGAGCGGTACGAGCGCGAGTTCCTGCTTGCGCACGAGACCTTGCGGGCGGCCGGTTACGAGCACTACGAGGTCTCGAACTTCGCGCGTCCCGGGCATCGGGCCCGCCACAACAGTGCCTACTGGCGCGGCGTGCCGTACCTCGGCCTCGGCCCCTCGGCCCATGGGTTCGACGGGCGCACCCGTCGGTGGAACCGTGACGCCTTCACCGCGTGGGAGCGTGCCCTCGGCACACTGACCGATCCGATCGGAGGTGAGGAGATGCTCACGAGCGAGAACCAGCTGGCGGAGCAGGTGTATCTTGGGCTGCGCACCGTCGATGGTCTCGCCGTGTCGACGGTGGAAGTGGCCCACGTGGACGCCTGGCGCCGTGCGGGATGGGTGGAAGTGGTCGACGATGCTGGCGGGGCGCGCCTGGTCTGTACTCCCCACGGCTGGTTGCGTTTGGATTCTCTGGCCGCCGACTTGACAGCCTTTCGAAGCCGTTCGTAGGCTTCGCCTTCTATGGCACGCGATATGGCGCACAGCGGTGAACTCTCTGAGCGGGAGCGGGAAGTGCTCGAGGCGGTGATCCACAGCTATGTGGCCACCGCGGAGCCGGCCGGCTCGCGCACGCTGTCGCGCCGATTCGGCCTGGGGATTTCGCCGGCCACGATCCGCAACACGATGAGCGACCTCGAGGAGAAGGGGTTTCTCTTCCATCCGCACACCTCGGCCGGGCGCATTCCCACCGACAAGGCGTACCGCACGTACGTGGACTCGCTGATGCGGGTCGATCCCCTCTCGGGGGAGGACCAGCGCCGCCTTCAGGAGGAAATTCTCGGCGGCGGCTCGGCGATCGAGACCATCCTTCGCCGCGCCGCACAGTCGCTCGGGGTGCTCACGCAGGAGCTGGGGGTCGCCCTCGGGCCGCGTCTCGATCGCGCCACGTTGCGGCAGGTGGAGCTCGTGCGCGTCTCGTCGGACCGGCTTCTCATGGTGCTCACATTGAGCGGTGGGGCTGTTCGGACAATCTTCGTCGAAGTGCCGGGCATCATTGCCGATGAGGCGCTAGTGGGCGTGACGATCGTACTGAACGAGCGGCTGGCTGGTCTCACACTCGATCAGGTACGTACCTCGCTGGTAACCCGATTGCGTGATGTGACCACCACGCCGGAAGCCGCCGAGTTGCTCAATATCTTCGTGCAAGAGGGCGATCAGGTTTTTGCGCGCGCGGCGACGGAGCCGCTCGACACGGTGGTGCTCGGCCAGCCGTCGTTGCTGGCCGATCAGCCGGAGTTCGCGAGCGGTGAGCGCCTGCGCCAGTTGATCGCCCTGACGGAGACGCGGCAACAGTTGGCCACATTGCTCGAGTCCCGCTCCGGCGGTCCGGGGATCTCCATCACCATCGGCAACGAGCATGGCGACCCCCGGTTCGAGCCATTTACGGTGGTCACCGCCGAGTACCATGTGGGGTCGCTGAGCGGGGTGATCGGGGTGATCGGCCCCACCCGCATGCCCTACGACAAGGTGATTGCGCTCGTCGATCACACCTCGAGGTTGGTCTCAGACCTTCTCTGCTGATCGCGCACTGGGCCCAATGCGCGGGGAGCCACGGGGGCGCCGTCGGATGCGCGGCACGCCCACGGGGAGGCAACTGTGGGCCCGGCTGGGTTAGCTTTCAGGGTCCGTTCAGGTTTCCCGGCAATTGCAGATATCCCCATGGCTGACTTCTACGCGGTCCTCGGCGTACCGCGCGACGCGTCCGACGACGACATCAAGCAGGCGTACCGCCGTCTGGCGATGCAGTGGCACCCCGACCGCAACGGCGGATCGAAGGAGGCCGAAGAAAAGTTCAAGACCATCACGGAAGCGTACGACGTCTTGCGCGACTCACAGAAGCGCGCGGCGTTCGATCGCTACGGCGAAGCCGGGCTGCGTGGCGGTGGTGCCCAGTCGGCCTATGAGCATGTGGATCTGTCCGACGCGCTCAACATCTTCATGCGCGATTTCGGCGGTTTTGGCGATCTGTTCGGTGGTGCCGCGGGCGGTCGTCGGGCTGGCGCCCGCAGCGGCGCGGACATCAAGCTCCCATTGCCGCTGACGCTGACCGAAGTGGCCACCGGCGTGGAGAAGACGGCGGTGGTCAAAGTGCTTGACGCCTGCGACAAGTGTGAAGGCTCGGGCGCTGAGCCGGGCACCAGACCCCAAGGCTGTGGGACCTGCGGTGGCGCCGGCGAAGTGCGACGGGCGCAGCGGTCGTTCTTCGGGCAGTTCGTGTCGGTCGCGCCGTGCCCCACGTGTGCGGGGGAGGGCGTGGTCGTGTCGAGCCCATGCAAGAAGTGCCGCGGCGAGGGGCGCGTGCGCGCCGATCGTACGCTCAAGATCACCATCCCCCCCGGCGTGGCCACCGGTCAATACATGACGCTGCGTGGCGCCGGCAATGTCGGGCCGCGTGGCGGTACGCGCGGTGACGTGCTCGTGGTCTTCGAGGTCGACGACGATGAACGATTCGATCGTGATGGCGAAGACCTTTTCTGCGAAGCGTTGGTGACCTACCCGCAGCTCGTGTTCGGGGCCGACATCGCCGTGCCCGGCTTGACCGGCGATCTGGCGCTCCGCGTGCCGGCGGGCACCCAGAGCGGGACCGTGTTTCATCTCCGTGGCCGCGGGTTACCGCGGGTGAATGCCAGCGGTACCGGCGATCTGCATGTGAAGGTGCAGCTCTGGACGCCGCAGGCGGTCGACGGGGAGGAACAGCAGTTGATCGAGCGGTTGGGAGTGCTGCAGGGGAAGGCGCCTGAGCGTCGGGAAAAGGGCTTCTGGTCCAAAATGAAGGAGGCGCTCGGTGCCTGAGTCGAGTGGTGGGGCGGGGCCGGTTGACCATCCGGGGCACGCGGCCAACGAAGCTGGTCGGTGGATCAGTGTGCGGGTGCAACCGGGGGCGGACGCCGGCGCGCGCGACGCTTGCCTGGCCGCACTGTTCGCCGTCGGCGCGCAGGGTGTGCATGAGGACGGCCGCGCGCTCGTCACGCACTTTCCACCGCACAGCGCTCTTGAGGCGGTGCACCGCGCCGTCACGGAGGCCGACGAGCAGGCTGTCATCGAAACGGCTCCGGTGCCCCCAATCGACTGGAGCGAGGCGTGGAAGTCGCGCATCAGTTCGCACCAGCTCGGCCCGCTCACCGTGACCCCGCCGTGGTTGGCGGAGGGGATGGATCCCGCGACGACCATCGTCATCGATCCGGGGATGGCGTTCGGTACCGGCGAGCACCCGACGACGCGCGGTGTGGTGCGGTTGTTGCCGCGCCGGCTGCGCAGCGGTGACGTGGTGATCCTGTCGATCGCTGCGGCCAAACTTGGCGCGGCGCGCGTCTACGCGATCGAGCTCGACGCGGACGCGATTCCGGATGCGGAGGAGAACGTGCAGCGCAACGGGGTCGCCGATCGGGTCCATGTGTTTGAAGCGGATGCGGGGGCGTTGCTGCCGCTGGTGGCGCCGGTGCACCTCGTGCTCGCGAATATCATTTCGTCGGTGCTGATCGAACTGCTCCCACTCATCACCATGTCGCTCACGGAGGGCGGCAGCGCCATTCTGAGTGGCATTCTGCTTGAGGAGCGCGAGACGATGCGCGAGGTGCTCGCTGCGCATGGCTGGTCCATCCTCGAGGAAGACGCGGAGGACATCTGGTGGTCGGTGTCGATCGTGAGGGCGTAGCAGCGGGACGTCCGCAGTTCATTGCGCCGGAGCCATTCGCGGCGGGGGGGACCGTCACGCTCGACGAGGCATGCGCGCGGCACATGCGCGTGCTGCGCCTCGGTGCCGGCGCGGTCGTGGGGCTGCGTGATGGCCAAGGACGAATTGGGGCCGGGCAGCTGGTCGTGCTGACCAAGGCGCATGCCCAGATCGAGGTGACGGAAGTGGAGCGCCAGGAACCGCTGCCCCCGGTGCATCTGCTGGTGCCCGTGGCGGATCGGGATCGCATGTTGTGGCTCGCGGAAAAGGCGGCCGAACTCGGGGCCACGAGTTGGCGCCCCGTGCTCTGGCGGCGCTCGCGCAGCGTCTCGCCGCGCGGCGAAGGGGTGAGCTTCCAGGGGAAGGTCCGCGCGCGTATGGAAGGGGCGCTTACACAGTCGGAGGGGGCGTGGTTGCCTCAGCCCTATCCCGAGGCCAACCTCGAGCGCGCTATCCTCGCGGCGCCCGTGGGCGACAGGGTTGTCCTCGATCCTGCCGGCGAGCCGATGGTTGGTTCCGGTGCCCTGCTACTGCAGGCACCGATCATCATTGCCGTCGGCCCGGAAGGCGGCCTTGAACGCGACGAGCTCGCCCATCTTGAGGCCGCTGGATTCCGTCGGGTGAGCCTCGGCCCCACTATCCTCCGCTTCGAGACCGCCGCGATGGCGGCGCTGTCTATGGCCCGCACGAGTCTGGGGCGCCAATGGACGCCGGACTCACACCCGGGCGAACGCTTGGAGGCCCCATGAATGACGCGTGTATCTTCTGCCGAATCGTGGCCGGAAGCATCCCGGCCACGGTCGTCGCGTCCAACGAGCAGGCGCTCGCCTTCAAGGACCTGCACCCGCAGGCGCCGGTCCACGTACTCGTTATTCCCCGGCGCCATGTGGCGTCACTGGCGACTGCCGACGACCCCGCGGAGCTCGGGGCCGTGATGGCGCTTGCGGCCCAGGTGGCGCGGGACGCAGGGCTACCGGCGTCCGGATATCGGGTGGTTACCAATATCGGGAACGACGGGGGGCAGACGGTCGGGCACCTCCACCTGCACGTCCTCGGTGGTCGGGCGTTCTCCTGGCCTCCCGGGTGAGCTTGGGGTCGCTAAGCCCCCGTCGCACACGCAATTAGTTCACGAGCCGCGGCTTGACCCCAGACTCCGGTCTGCCTAGCATTAGAGGCTGGCCCGAAAGGGTCATTGCCCATTCCCTGACACGTCGCGGGTTTCTCGCGATCACACCCGAGGTTCAGTTTGTCGGAAGTCATCATCCACGAGGACGAGAATTTCGAGCGGGCGCTCAAGCGCTTCAAGAAGAAGTGCGAAAAGGCCGGCATCCTGTCCGACCTGCGCAAGCATCGTCATTACGAGAAGCCGTCGGAGCGCCGCAAGCGCAAGATGAACGCGGCTGTCCGCAAGAATCGCCGCACCCGTCAGGGGTGAGCAGTCCCGTGGACGCCAGCGGCACCTCGCTGCTGGCGCGGTTGCAGGCGGATCAGGCGGCCGCCCGACGGGAACAGCAGAAGGAGCGCGTGATGCTCCTCGGCATGATGGTGTCCGAGGTCAAGAACCGCGAAATCGAACTGCGTCGGGACGTCACCGACGACGACGTGCTCGATGTGATCCGCAAGGGCGTCAAGAAGCGCCGCGAGTCCGTCGACCTCTACGCCAAAGCCGGGCGCGCCGACCTGCAGTCGAAGGAGCAGCAGGAAATCAGCATGCTCGAAGCGTACCTGCCCGCCCAGGTGGATCCGGCGGAGGTACGTGCCGCAGTCCTCGCGGCCATCACGGGCGGTGCGACCAACGTCGGTGCGGTCATGGCTCGCGTCATGCCCGTCTTCAAGGGCCGGGTTGACGGTAGCCTCATCAACGCCATCGCGCGCGAAGAGCTCGCACGCGGGTAGCGCCGGCCGCTAGGTCGGGGTGAGCATTGCGTAACGTCGGCTCGATCCGACACCCTTGCGGGGCCCCATGAACGCGCACGCGCTCGGCATTCTCGAGTTTCCACGCCTGTTGGCGCACGTTGCAGGTCGGGCCTCCTCCGCCTCCGGCGCCGCTGCCGTGCGGGCGCTCGCACCGCGCACCGATCGCGAGTGGATCGAAGCGGAACATGCGCGCGTGAACGCGATGCGCTCCCTCGTGGTGTCCGAGCTTGGGTGGCCCACCGAACCCATTCCGGACCTCGGTGAACCGCTGAAGCGGCTCCGCATCGAGGGGCTCACGTGGACGGCGCTGGAACTCCTCCAGGGCGCCACGCTGCTGCGGTCGTCACGGCGGACTCGCGACGCGCTCCGCGATCCCCGGCGCCCCGCCATTACGCTCGCGTATCTCGTGGCATTTGCGCAGGCGCTCGTGGATCTGCGCGCTCGCGAGGAGGCCATCGCGCGCGCCATCAGCGAGGATGGCACCGTGCGCGATGATGCCTCCCCGGCGCTGCGTCGCGTTCGGAAGGAGCTGCGCCAGGCAGAGGGGGAACTGGTACGGCTACTCGAGCGCGAAATGGGGAAGCTCGAGCCGCATCATCAGGTCAGCGACCTCTCGGTCACCATGCGTAATGGCCGATGGGTCATGCCCATGCGACGCGAGGCGAAGGGGTACGTGGGCGGCATCGTTCACGACAGCTCCGGGACCGGCGCCACCATCTTCGTCGAGCCACCCGCCGCCGTGGAGTTTGGCAATCGGGTGCGCGAACTCGAGATCGAAGAACAGCGCGAGGTGGAGCGTGTGCTGCGCGAGCTCACCGACGAGATCCGTCCGTATCACGACGAGATCCTTGGTGCCTACCACGCGCTCGTGGCGCTCGATGCCCTCTACGCACGTGCGAAGTACAGCCTCGAGGCCAATTGCGCCTCGCTCGCCTTCGGCGCCCCCGCCGAGGGCCTCACGATCGTCGACGGTCGGCATCCGCTGCTCCTCGCCAAGGGAACGCCGGTCGTGCCGTTCGACCTCACGCTCACCGCTGACGAACGCACGCTGCTGGTGTCGGGGCCCAATACGGGCGGCAAGACGGTGCTGCTCAAAGCCATTGGCCTGTTGTGCATGATGGCACAGGCGGGCGTGCCGGCACCGGTTGGTGCCATGAGTCGGCTGCCGGTGTTCGACGACGTGTTCGCTGACGTGGGGGATGAACAGAGTATCGAGGCGAGCCTGTCCACCTTCAGCGCACACCTGAAGAACCTCGGCGAGATTCTGCGCTCTGCTACCCCATCCTCGCTGGTACTCATCGACGAGCTGGGATCCGGTACCGATCCCGCCGAGGGCGCAGCGCTCGGCGGATCGATTCTCGAAACACTCACCGGCCGTGGAACGCTCACCCTCTCCACCACGCACCTTGGCCAGCTCAAGCTGTTGGCCACCGAGGTCACGGGCGTGGTCAATGCGTCGCTGCAATTCGACGCCGTGCAGCTGGCGCCCACCTATCGCTTGCTGAAGGGGGTGCCGGGGCGCAGCTATGGCCTCAGCATCGCCCGCCGCCTGCAGTTGCCGGAAGAGGTGATCGTACGGGCCGAGGAGCGCCTGCCGGTTGGCGAGCGTGATCTGGCGGTACTGCTGGCTGATGTGGAGGCACGCGAATCCGCATTGACCGACCGCGAACGACTCATGGATCGCGAGAACGACAAGCTGCGCTCGCGGCTCGCCACGGTCAGTGATCGGGAGCTCAAGGTGCGCGAGCGGGAGCGCGAGGCTGAGCGCGCGGCGCGTCAGGAAGCGCGCCAGTACCTGCTGGAAGCCCGTGGGCAGGTGGAGCGGGCCATCGCCGACATTCGTGCCCGGGCAGCCGCTGAGAGCGAGGCCTTCGACGCGGCGGCGCGCGTGGCACGGCGAACCGTTGAGGAAGCGGCGGCGGCACAGGGTGCGGCCGCTGAGGCCGTGCACCAGCGTGCGGCGCGCGAGCGTGCCCGTGCCGATGAGAAGAAGCGCGGCCCGGGCTACGCGCACCGCCCAGCTGCCGCGACCCCTGCCGTAGTCGCGCCCCTCGTTGAGGGCGACCATGTGCTGGTGGGTACGCTCGGTGACAAGGTCGGGCGCATTATGTCGGTGCGGGGGAGTGAGGCGCGCGTCGCGGTCGGATCACTCACCGTGAACGTCCCCCTCACCTCGTTGTCGCGTACCAAGGCGGCCCCCCAGGCCGCGATTCGCCTGTCGCTCGGGGACATCCCCGAAGTGGAGCCGGTGCGCGAAGTGGACGTGCGCGGGCTTCGGGTGGATGAAGTCGATGACCAGGTACTGCAGGCCCTCGATGCCGCCGTGCGCAACGATCTTCGTGAGTTACGGATCATCCACGGAAAGGGCACGGGGGCGCTACGCGCCCGCGTCAGCGAAATGCTCAAGAAGGACACCCGGGTCTCGGGGTTCCGGCTTGGGGCCTGGAATGAGGGTGGCGCCGGTGTCACCGTGGCAGAACTCGCCTAGCGTGCATTGATTCCAGTCATGCGCCCGCGCCCATGATCCCCGACGAGACCGTAGAACAGGTCCGCACTGCAGCGGACATCGTCGAAGTCATCAGTGAATTCGTGCCGCTCAAACGGTCGGGGGGCTCGTGGCGCGGGCCGTGTCCGTTCCATCAGGGCAAGAACCCCAACTTCTCCGTATCACCGTCGACAGCCAGCTATCACTGCTTCGTCTGTCACGAAAGCGGCGATGTGTTCACGTTCGTCCGCAAACGGCTCGGGCTCGACTGGCCATCCGCGGTCAAGTTCATCGGGGAGAAGGTCGGCATCGAGGTGATCGATGCGCCGCGGCGTGCGCAGGCGCCGGATCCGAACGCGCCCAACTACGAGGCGCTCGCCGCAGCGGCCGAGTGGTTCCAACGCCAACTGCTCGATCACGAGGTTGGCCGCGCTGCGCGCGAGTATCTCGAATCGCGGGCGCTCGACCCGCATGCGTGGCAACGATTCGGGTTGGGGTTTGCACCGCGCGACGCACAGGCCCTGCGTCGCTACCTGCATTCCCTCGGCATCGACGATGCGCGGCAACTTGAAGCGGGGCTGCTCGTGCTGCGCGACGGCGAGAGCGAGCCGCGGTTGCGCTTTCGCGGGCGCGTGATGTTTCCCATTCAGGATGAACTCGGTCGCCACGTTGGCTTCGGTGGGCGCGCCATGGGAGACGATCAACCGAAGTATCTGAATAGCCCTGAGTCACCGGTGTTCCAGAAGCGCCGCACGCTGTACGGCTTGCACACCGCCAAGCAAGCCATGCGGCGTGCGGCGCGTGCGATCGTGGTGGAAGGCTATCTCGATGCGATCCGTCTGTCGCTCGCAGGTTTGGAGGAGGTCGTGGCGCCACTCGGAACAGCGCTGACCGAGGAGCAGGCCCAGTTACTCGTGCGCTACGCGGGCGATGTCTTCCTCCTCTACGACAGCGATGACGCCGGGCAAAAGGCCACCTTCCGCTCCGGACTCGAGTTGCTCCGCGCCAAGGCGAAGGTGCAGGTTGTTTCGCTCCCCGATGGTGAGGATCCGGACACCTTCGTACGCAAAAACGGTCGCGCCCCCATGGAGGCGCAGCTTGGTCATGCCATCGACCTCTTCGATCGACAGGTGCAATTGCTCGAACGGCGCGGCTGGTTTGCCGACCTTCGGCATCGGCGGTCTGCGATCGACAAGCTGCTCCCCACCATCCGGGCGGCGAAGGAACCGCTTACGCGCGACATGTACCTCGGGCGCCTCGCCGAGGCCACGCATCTCGACAAGGTCACGCTCGCCGCAGAAGCCGACGCGGTGCCGGAGATTGAGCGGCGTCGCAGCGCCCTGTCCGGGAGCGGCGGCGCGGGGGCGTTGGCGGAGGGCGAGGAGCCGCCGCCGTTCGATGGGCCACTCCCGGAGTATTCGGGCGTGGACGAAGGACGGATCGAGACCGCGCCGCTGCCGCCTCCCGCCTCTGATAAGCCGGTGTGGACGCCGGGACGCAAGCGCGGCTACAAGCAGGGGCCCGAATGGCAAGCCACCAACATCCCGCCACGCCCACGGCGTGACGAGCCGGTCGAACGGGCGCTCGTGCGTGCCATGCTGGTGGATCGCGGTGTGGCGGAGCGTGTGGCCGAGCGCCATCCGCCCGACGCATTCCGAGACGCTCGGTACCGTGAGCTCTTCGATGTGCTGCTCAACGCTCCCCTCGGCGACGATCTCGAGCAGATCGCCGAGCGGCTGTCGGCGGAGGCCGTGAAGGCCCTGCGGGATCTGACGGATGCGGGCCACTACGATCTCGAGGCCGCCGATATCGGCCTCAGTCTCAGCAAGCTCGATGCGCGCGTGCTGGAACTGCGGGTGGATGAGATCCGGGACGCCATGCGGACGGCGTCACGAGAGGCACAGGATACCCTCATGCGCGAGCGGCTTGAACTCGAGGCGGAAATGCGGCGGCTGCTACCCATGCGATCACCACGCGGCAAGCACAAGCCCTGAGCGCCGGCAGAGGGACGCTGGAGTGATCCGGGACCGGTCGGCCGCTCACGGCGTTGCTGGGGCTCCGGCAGAGGATTCCGCTCGAGATATCGTCGGAGGTAGCGACCGCACCGTGCGAAAGGAGTGACATGCATAGGTTCCGGCGGCTCCGTTCTGGGGGCCGCGTGATTACGATGCGCCGCGCGCCGGATCGGGTGTCCCGTACACGCCGGTCCTCGTAGATTGTCGATGTGACCGCTCCCCCTCGCTCCGTGTTCCCCTTTGGTGCTCCGGTGTCTGCGCTCAATCTCGGGGGCGCCGACGCACCTGCGCCGCGCACCACGCCGACGTCGCTGCGCCCCCCTGCGCGCTGGGTGCCGGCGGCGTCGCCGCCGGCTGAGCTGGTGAGTGCACTCCAGCGCGACCTGTTGTTGCCCGAGGAGGTCTGCCGCCTGCTGGTGTCGCGCGGCTATCGTGACGCGGACGCCGCCAAGCGATTCCTGCGGCCGCGTCTCGAGCACGTGGAGGCCCCGTCCGCGCTTCACGACAGCGACCGGGCCGTGTCGCGAATCGCTGAGGCGGTACGGGCCCAGGAGACGATCTTCGTGCACGGCGACTACGATGTGGACGGCATGTCGTCGACCGCGTTGCTCACACGCGTGCTCCGAGGCTTGGGAGCACTGCGCGTCGTACCATTCGTGCCCAATCGCCTGACCGATGGCTACGATCTTGGCAGCGCGGGGGTGGCCGCCGCCCGTGCCGCTGGCGCGACCCTCGTGGTCACCTGTGATTGCGGTACCAGTGCGCATGGGCCCGTACAGGAGCTCATGGCATCCGGTATCGATGTGATCGTTACCGATCATCATTTGCCGGGCCACGGGATGCCGCCCGCCTATGCGGTGTGCAACCCGCGTCATCCGAGCTGTCGCTCGGCAGACAAGGATCTTGCTGCCGTTGGCGTGGCCTACAAACTCTCGCTTGCGCTCTGCGACGCATTCGGTGTTTCGGCCGGGCTCGCGCACCGCCAGCTCGATCTCGTGGCTCTCGCAACGATCGCCGATGTCGCCCCCCTTCGCGGCGAGAATCGCGTGCTCGTGCGGTATGGGCTCAAGCTGCTCAACGAAACCACCCACCCCGGTCTGCGTGCGCTCATCCGCTCGTCAGGACTCGAGGGCAAGGCGTTGACGGCGGGTCGCGTGGGTTTTGTGTTGGCGCCGCGTCTCAACGCCGCTGGCCGCATCGCCGATGCCAAGCGTGGGCTGCAACTGCTGCTCTGCGAGCGGGACGATGAGGCCAACGCGATTGCTCGCGAGCTGGAGGAACTCAATCGCGCCCGGCAGGAACTCGACAAGGTCGTTCTCGATCAGGCGATGCGTCAGGTCGAGCAACCCCACATGCGTGATCGCTACGCGCACGTGTTGTATCAGGACGGCTGGCATGCGGGAGTGATCGGCATCGTTGCCTCGCGCATCGTGGAGCAAACCGCCCGCCCGGCCGTGCTGGTCGCCGTTGAGGATGGCATTGGCAAGGGATCGGGGCGGTCGATCAGCGCTTTTGATCTGCATGGTGCGCTGGGTGACTGTGCTTCGCTGTTCATGCGCTATGGCGGCCATCGGGCGGCGGCGGGGCTGACCATGCGCGCAGAGCAGCTGCCGGCGTTTGTCGACCGCTTTGACGCGGTGGCGCGGAAGCGCCTTGCCCCCGACGATCTGGTGCCGGAGTTGCGTGTCGATCTCGAGGTGCCGTTGCACTTGGTGGGGGAGGATCTCGAGAAGTTGGTGCGTCACTTCGAACCGTTCGGGGTGGGGAATGCGGCGCCGCTGTTTCATGCCCGCGGTGCCCGGCTCACCCGTGCACCGCGCAAGGTTGGCGCGGACGGGCTCAAGCTGTCGATCGACATGACCCGGGGAGAGCTCGAGGCGATCGGGTGGGGCATGGCCCCGCGTGCCGCCACCTTGGATATGACGCGTGCATTGGACATTGCCTTCAAGCTCGAGCGTGACGAGTACCGCGGCGTGTCGCGGCTGCAGTTGCGCCTGGCCGACCTTCGTCATGGAGAGGAGTGAGCGTGCGGATCATTGCCGGGCGATGGAAGGGACGGCGGATCGAGGCCCCGCCGGGTGAGGCGGTACGCCCCACAGGCGATCGCGTGCGTGAGGCATGGATGAGCATCGTGCACCCCCTGTTGCCCGATGCGCGGGTGCTGGACTTGTGTGCAGGGAGTGGGGCGTTGGGACTCGAGTGCCTTTCCCGGGGCGCGGCGCAGTGCGACTTCGTGGAGCAGGCCCCCAGAGTCCTGACGGTGATCGAGAAGAACCTCGCTGGCCTGGGAGGCCACGAGGGAGCTGTGCTGCACCGTGACGAATCCGTGCGATTCGTGCAGCGGTTGCCGGCGGAGGCCTACGACATCGCCTTCGCGGACCCGCCGTACGCCTCAGACACGGCGCACCGTTTGGTGGAGCAGTGGCTGGCGGTCCCTTTCGCCACGGTGTTCGCCGTTGAACATTCAGCAGCGGTCGCACTCCCCGCGATCGGCGAGACCCGCCGGTATGGCACCACCGCTCTGACCTTCTTTCGCACCGTTCCGTGACCCCCGATCCGGCCGTCCAGGCCGATGCCACCAGTGTGCGGGCCCAGGGCCCGCTTATCGCGCTCTATGCCGGCTCGTTCGACCCGATCACGCACGGGCACGAGGACCTGATCAAGCGCACGCTGACGTTCTCCGATCGCCTCATCGTGGCGGTTGCGAACAACGTCAACAAGCAGCCGCTCTTCCGCGTGGACGAGCGGATCGCATTCATCCGCGAGTGTATTGGCGACGACCCGCGCATCGAGGTCCGTGCCTTCTCGGGGCTGCTCGTCGAGTTCGCGCGGGAGGTCGGGGCACGGGTCAATGTGCGCGGGCTTCGGGCCGTGAGCGACTTCGAGTACGAGTTCCAGCTCGCGCTTATGAACCGTCACCTGTATCCAGACCTCGAAACGGTCTTCATGACGCCCTCGCTCGACACCACCTACATCAGCTCCAGCATGGTGCGCGAGGTGGCGAGGTTCGGAGGGGATGTGTCCGGGTTGGTGCACCCGGTGGTGGGGCGGGCACTGATCGAGCGCTATCGCGAACTGGCGATGGGGCGAGAAGGGCGGGGATGACCGGCGCCGGCGCGTTCCTTGATGCCGTGCATGCGCGGGCGGCTCTGGCCCCGCGCACGATTCTGTTTCCCGAAGCGACCGATCCCCGCACGGTGTCGGCCGTGCTGGCGCTGGAGAAGCGCGGGTCGGTCCGCCCGATCGTCGTTCGTCGCGGCGACGCCCCTACAGGGGAAATGCCGTCGGGAGCGATGCTCCTTGATCCGCTCACGGACCCACGCACCGAGCGGGTTGTGGCGCATCTGCTGGCCAGGCGGGGCGACAAGGGGCTCACGCGCGAAGATGCCGAACGCCTGGCCCGTGAACCGTTGTACTTCGCCGACAGCCTCGTGGCCCTTGGTGAGGCCGACGGCTGCGTGGCGGGGGCCGTGTATACCACGGCCGATGTGTTGCGCGCCGCATTGTGGACGATCGGTGCGGCCCCTGGCGTGAAGACCGTATCGTCGTCGTTCTATCTGATCGTACCGCCCTTCCGCAGCAGCGCGACGGAGGTACTCACGTTCACCGATTGTGCCGTAGTGCCCGACCCCAGCGCACGCCAGCTGGCCGACATCGCGCTCGCTGCCGCGGCGGATCGCCGTCGTATTGTCGGCGACGAGCCGCGGGTGGCGTTTCTCTCCTATAGCTCCATGGGAAGCGCCGATGGCCCCTCGGTCAGCAAGGTGCGGGACGCGGTGGCCATGGTGCGGGCCGCGGCCCCGTCGCTGATCGTGTCCGGTGAGCTGCAGGTGGATGCAGCCCTCATTCCCGAACTCGCTCGCCGCAAGGCACCGGGAGAGGCGGCGGCCGGCACGGCCAACGTGCTCGTCTTTCCCTCGCTCGATGCGGGCAATATCGCCTATAAGCTTACCCAGCGTCTTGCGCACGGGACGGCCATCGGGCCGATCCTGCAGGGGCTCGCCAAACCCTGTAGCGACTTGTCGCGAGGGGCGACAGCCGACGACATTGCACATGTCGCGGCCATCACCGCCCTGCAGGTCGCAGGCGCGGCGTGATCCACTTTCCCTGTACCCCAGGTACCGCATGAGCTTCACGCTGGAGCACACGGACCACGCCCTGATCGTCACGATCGAGGGCCACCTCGTGGTCACCAACCGGCAGGAGTTCAAGCAGGCGATTCTCGACGCCGTGGAGCAGGGCGTACGGGTCGTCGTCGTCGACTTCACCACCTCCGGCTACATCGACAGCTCGGGGCTGGGCGCGCTGGTCTCGCTCAGCCGACGTCTCCGCGACGTCGGTGGTGACCTGCGTCTGGTGGGGCTCAACGACGATTTGCGTACGCTCTTCGAACTCACGCGTCTCGATGCGCTCTTCCCCCTCTACGCCACCCGCGCCGACGCGCTTGCGGCCCGCTGATTCGGTGGCGACCCGTGTCTCGTCCCGCGCCCGCGCTCCCCAAGTGGATGCGTCCACGGTGCGGGCGGTCACGGCGGCGTCTGTCACGGAGGCACGCATGACGACGGTCTCGCGGCGGTGGGTCCTTGCCTCGGACGTGCAGCACATCGCTCCGCTCGTCGACGAGGTGGTGTGCCTCTGTCAGGCCGCCGGGTTTTCCTCGAGGCAGTGCCGGCTCAACGTACCCATCGCGATCACCGAGGCCGTGACCAACGCCATGGTGCGTGGCAACGGCGGTGCGCACGAGAAGCAGGTGGTGGTGGTCGTGCGGGTCAGCATGGAGCAGCTGGTGGTCGAGGTGGTCGATGAGGGGAGTGGCTTCGAGCTCGATGGCGTGGAGCAATCACCCGAGGATGTGGACTGGCTCGAGCGCGAGGACGGGCGCGGGGTCTTTCTCATGCGGCAACTCATGGACCGGGTGGAAAACCGCTGTCTGGATCACGCCGCGGGCCACCTGCTCCGGCTCATTCTGAACAAGGCATGACTGAGGTCGCCGCCCTTCTGGCCGCGTTTCTCGAGGCCACCGGGCGTGATGCTGCCATCTGGGAGCGACGGGAGGGCGCCGTCACCCCCACGCTCCTTGGAGCCTCTTCCGTCGCCTTCGCCGATCGTACCGAGCCCGGCGCCGCCGCATGGGATGTGGCCACGTGGGCACGCGCGCAGGCCTTGCACGCGCAACTCGTCACGACCGGAGACAGCGTGGGCTGGCTCTTCGTCGAACCGGGACACGCGGCCGACGCGGATCGGCTCCTCGGGCGCCTGGTGCCCGTCGTGCGTCGACTCACGCGTGAGCGGGACGGCGCCACCCGTGAACTCGCCGAGCGCTACGAGGAGATCAACCTCCTGTACGCGATCGGCGAGCTCCTGGGCGGGACGACCTCGGTTGAGGAGGTCGCTGAGACGCTCCTCGTCGAACTTGCCGCCACCATCGGCGCGCGGCGCGCGGTCTTTCTCCGGGCGGATCGCTCGCAGGGCGCGCTCGCACCGATCGCGACCCTTGGCCTTGGTGACGCGGAGTACGAGGCCATCGCGCTGGAGCGCCACGATCACATCGCGGTGCGCGCGTACCGGGCCGGTGGCGCCTGCACGGAGGATGGGCAGGCCGCCATGGTTGGCGATCCGGTGCTCGCGACACGTGGCGCTCCGCTCCTCGCGGTCGCGATCGCGCGGCCCAGCAGCGGCATCGGGATCACGGGCACCTTCGCGATTCCCACGCGCCGGGCGACGGATCCCGTCGCCACCCCGTTGGGCGTTCTGGTGCTTGCCGGTCGAGAGGGTGGATCGTCCTTCACGGCGGGCGATCGCAAGCTGGCGGTGGCCGTGGGCACGCAGATCGGTACGGCCATGCACAACGCGTCGCTCGTACGGGCCGCTGTAGAGCGGCAGCAAATGGCGCGCGAGATGCAGCTCGCCAATGAGTTGCAGCTCAAGCTGTTGCCCAATCCTCGCGTGGTGCAGCCCGAAGCACGTGCGGCGGCTCGCGTGATTCCCGCGGAAAGCGTGGGGGGCGACTTCTTCCTGCTCGCACGCCTCGATCGCGATCGGACCGGGGTGCTGATCGGCGACGTCTCAGGGCACGGCTATCAGTCGGCCCTGATCATGGCCCTCGCCCTCAGCGCCGCGGGGATCCACGTGCAGGCGGCGTTTGATCCGTCGATCGCGCTGGAGGCGGTCCATCGTTCGTTGCGCGACGAACTCGAAAGCACCGAGATGTCGATCTCGATGTGCTATGCGGTGATCGACATACGGGCCGGCGAGCTGCGCTTCGCGAACGCCGGGCACCCGCACGCCTTCGTGCTTGCTGCAGACGGGCAGCTCGTGCGCCTTGGCGCCGTGGCCCCACCCCTCGGCTGGTGCGATGACACGATTGAAGAGTGCGTCATTACGTGGAAGCCTGGGCAGCGTCTCGTCTTCTTCACCGATGGCATGGTGGACGCGCGCGACGCCCAGGGGCGTCGCCTCACCGAGCAGCCCCTTCTCGATACCCTTGCTTCCATGACCCACGGCGAAACCCCGGACCAGATGCTCCACGCACTCTTCTCCCAACTGCAGGCCCACGTCGGGTCTACCGCGCTTCGTGATGACTGCACGGTCGTCGTGGTGGACCGGCCGTGAGCGGCGGACGTCGGTTTGGATCGCGTCCCGAGAAGAATCCCGGCGGGCGGAGCGGGGCAGGGAGACTGCCGGCGCCGCGCAAGCGGTTCGGACAGCACTTTCTCACCGACGGGCGTGTGCTCGACAGCATCGCAGACACCCTCGGGGCGATCGGCGACCGCACCGTCCTCGAGATCGGACCGGGGCGCGGGGCGCTGACTGACCGGCTGGTGGAGCGGGCAGGGCGGGTGGTCGCGATCGAGGTCGACCGGGATCTCGTGCAACATCTTCGCGCGCGCTACGCCGGCAAGTCACACGTGGAGATCGTGGAGGCGGACGTCTTGCACACCAACCTTGCCGAGTTGGCCGGCGGACCATACGTCCTCGCCGGCAATGTGCCCTACTACATCACCACCCCCATCATCTTCCACGCCTTGGAGGTTCCGCGGCCAGACCAAGCGGTGTATCTGGTGCAGAAAGAGGTCGCGGACCGGATGGCTGCGCCGCCGGGAGATAAGACGTATGGGGCCCTGAGTGTGAACCTGCAGTCGGTCGTGGACGTGACGTTCATCCGGAAAGTCCTTCCCGGTGCCTTTAATCCTCCGCCGGCGGTGGACAGTGCGGTGGTGTCGCTCACGCCGAGGGCGACGCCTGTCGTGGAGGCTGCGCTGGAAAAGCGGTTCCGCAGCTTCGTGCTGGCGGCGTTCGGGCTTCGCCGAAAGCAACTCGTTCGAGTGGTCCGCACGGCCGCGTCTCTCGATGCGGAGCGGGCCTTGGCTGTGGTCACGGCCTGCGGGCTCAATCCCGAAGTGCGCCCTGAAACACTGACGCCCGCCGAGTTTGCATTACTCGTGCGGGCGCTGGCCGACGTGAGCGGGCGGGACGATCAGGCGGCGCCTTCGTCGAGATAGCCCGCGTTCGTGAGGGCAAACGACAGCCCTTCGAGTTCCATCGCCATGTTGACGCTCTTGAGGTTCACGTGCGGCGGCACGGTGATCTGCGTTGGCGCGAAGTTGAGGATGGCGCGCACGCCCGCCGCCACGATGCGGTCCACGACCGCCTGCGCGCCATCCGCTGGAATGGCCAGCACGGCGATGGGGGCGTCGTCGGCGCTGATGTCTCCCACCAGCGCGTCCATCGGGCGAATGACCGCCTCGCCCCACGGCTGACCGATCTTGCTTGGATCGTTGTCGTACACCCCCGCCACGCTGAAGCCGCGCTGGCGGAATCCGCGGTAGTTGGCGAGTGCCGCCCCGATCTTGCCGGCGCCGATGATGACGACCTTCCATTCACGCTGCAAGCCGAGGATCTCGCGGAGCCGCGCGGTGAGCTCGTGGACCGGGTACCCGAGCCCACGTTTGCCGAACGACCCGAAAAAGGACAGGTCCTTCCGGACCTGCGCGGGGGTCGTCCCGCAGAGGTGGGCCAGTTCGTCACTGGACGCGGTGTGCTGGCCACGGGTGTCGAGATCCTCCAGGTAGCGGAGGTACATCGACAGGCGGCGTACGGTCGAGTCGGCGATGCGTTTCACGGCGTCGTGGATGGCTTGTGAAATTCTTCACAAAGACTGGTGAATAGTAGGACATCGCCGACGGCAATACCAGCGGCATGGTTCGCGCTGCTGCTATCTTGCGCAGGTGACTGGTTTCTCTTCCCCTGAGCGCGCCCCCGCCGCCGGTGCCCGCCCATTCGGCACCACCGCGTCGCCGCGCCCCACCACCCTGTCGGGCCGCGCGGCGCGACGCCTCGCTCAGGGGCCCCTCGACGCCGTGACCCTCATGCGTGAGGTTTGTCAGGTCGAGCGGCTGCAGGCCGATGCTGCCGAACGCATGGCGCAGGCGCTGCTGGGGAGTCACCCCGAGTTCATTCGGCTGCCATCAGGGCACTGGGCGCTTGCGTCGGCGTCGGCGCCTGACGTCCGTGGACCTTCCGGGATCATGGTCGCTGGCGCACCCGCCACCGGCGCCTTCGCCGCACCCGAGTCGGCGCCTGACGATCCGGGCCCCTCACTACGAGACATCACCTTCTCGGTGGTCGACGTTGAAACGACGGGGACACGGGCGGCAGGGGACGATCGCATCACCGAGATCGCAATCGCCACGGTCCGTGGCGGCGCGGTGATCGACGTGTACAGCCAACTGGTCAATCCCGAACGACCCATTCCCCCGTACATCACGGCGCTCACCCAGATTTCGTGGGAAATGGTCCGCGATCAACCCCGTTTTCGGCACGTGGCCGATCAGGTGCTGGCGCGCTTGGCGGGGAGCGTGTTCGTGGCCCACAACGCCAGCTTCGACTGGCGTTTCGTCAGTGAAGAGATCCGTCGCGGGGTGGGGCATGAATTGTCCGGCCCGCGGTTGTGCACGGTGCGGCTGGCCCGGGTGCTGCTGCCGGAGCTCTCGCGCCGTTCGCTCGACCACCTCACGCATCATTTCGGGATTGCCATTGAAGCCCGGCACCGGGCCGCTGGCGACGCCGTGGCGACCGCGCAGGCGTTGTGTCGCATGTTGATCATTGCCGAGCGCGACGGCGTGCGTACGTGGGCCGAGCTCGATGCCCTCGTGAACTCGCCGGCGTCCCGGCGTCGCCGCACGGCCAGCGACCGTCGGCGTCGGGCTTTTCCCCTTCCTGTCCAAGAGGATTCCTCCGCGTGAGCGATTCGTCCGACGCCCCGTTCCCCGTGTATCCGTTCCCGCAGCCGCTGGTCGAGACCCGTTCCATTGGCTCCGTCACCGTGCATGCGATCCAGGCCGGCGGGCAACAGCTCGACGGCGGGGCCATGTTCGGGGTCGTCCCCAAGACCCTTTGGTCGCGGCGTCTACCGGCCGACGACAAGAACCGGATTGCCATGGGGATGCGGTGCCTGCTGATCGAGCATCCCCACGGGCTGGTGCTGATCGATACCGGGTCGGGCAACAAGGAAACGCCCAAGTTCCACGACATCTACGGGATCGAGAACCGCGGCCGCGACGGGCGGACGGCGCTTGAGGATGGCATCCGGCAGGCCGGGCATACCCCGGAGGACGTGTCGCTCGTAATCAACACACACCTGCATTTCGATCATGCCGGCGGCAATACGTGGCGGACGCCCACGGGCGAGGTGCACGCGGCGTTCCCCAACGCGCGCTACCTCGTGCAACAGGGGGAGTTCGAGTACGCGATGCGCCCGAATGAGCGCACCATGGCCAGCTACTTTCCCCCCAACTGGGCGCCGATCATGGCGGCGGACCGATTCGATTTGGTGTCGGGCGCGGCGGAGGTGCTCCCCGGGCTGTCGGTGCTCCCGACACCCGGGCACACGCCCCACCATCAGAGTGTGCTGCTGCGGTCGGGCGGGGAGACGCTTTGCTTTCTGGGCGACGTGGTTCCCACGGCGCACCACCTTCCGCTCCCCTGGATCATGGGGTACGACGTGGAACCGCTGGTGACGCTCGAGTCCAAGCGGACGCTGCTTGCCAACGCGCTGCGCGAAGAGTGGGTGGTGGTGTTCGAACACGATGCACAGGTGGGCTTCGGGCGAGTGGCCCACGATGGCAAGGCATATCGGCTGGCGGACTCGCAGGGGGGTTGACCTCCGGCCCCAGCCGCCTACCTTTCCCCTGTTGCGAGTGTCTTGGCCAACCGTTCATCGGTGGGCCGCCAAAATCGAGCAAGTGGTCCGGCATCGAAGCCGGGCCCACCCTTCGGCCCTCTCGACCGGTTCGTCCGGCGGAGGTGTGCTGCTGGAGTCCATCGAAGCCGGCTCCCCGGTACACGCACACGTGCGTCTACGGGCGGGTACGCCGTTTGCGACGCGGGCTCCTCACAGGGGTCCGCGTTTTTCTGTTTCTTCCACCGGAGTACGCACTATTCAGGATTCGACGAAGCGTCCGCCACGGGTGAACCGGCAAATCCGGATCAGCCCCGTTCGCGTGATCGGTGCCGACGGCAGTCAGCTGGGTATCCTCGAAGTGGACGCCGCATTGTCCATGGCGCAGGAGCTGGGGCTCGATCTCGTTGAAGTGGCGGCGGCTGCTCGGCCGCCCGTAGTCCGCATCATGGACTACGGCAAGTTCAAGTTCGAACAGGCCAAGCAAGCCCGACTCGCGAAGAAGAAGCAGCACGTGATCCATCTCAAGGAGGTCAAGTACCGCCCCGGGATCGATGATCACGACTTCGAGACGAAAACCCGCCACGCGCGGCGATTCCTCGAGGAAGGCAACAAGGTGAAGGTGACGCTGATGTTTCGAGGCCGTCAGATCGCCCACCCCGAGCTTGGTAAGGCAGTCGTGGAACGCGTGGCTCAGGAACTGGCCGATCTGGCGAAGACCGAGAGCGCGCCCGCCATGGAAGGAAAGTCGATGACGATGATCCTCGCGCCCAAGTGATCACCTCCGGGTGATCAGCGCGTGATCCGACGTAGGGCTGCCCCACATGGGGTGGTTGACCGCTGACGTGAGTAAAACATGCCGAAGATGAAGACCCACAGCGGCGCCAAGAAGCGCTTCTCCGTAACGGGATCGGGGAAGGTGCGGCGCCTGAAGGCCTACAAGAGCCACATCCTGACCAAGAAGACGTCCAAGCGGAAGCGTAATCTCCGTCGCCCGGCGATCGTTGAGACGAACGGCGAAGCGAAGCGTATCAAGCGTCTCATCCTGGCCTGAGGATCTCCTACTATGCCACGCGTCAAGTCCAACGTCGTTCGTCTCAAGCGCAAGAAGCAGATCCTCAAGCACGCCAAGGGTGCCTTTGGTGGCCGGTCCAAGCTCTGGAAAGCTGCCAAGGAAACCGTGGAGCGCGGCTGGCGCTACGCCTACCGCGACCGTAAGGCGAAGAAGCGCGACTTCCGTCGCCTCTGGATCGTGCGTATCAACGCCGCCGCGCGCACGCACTCCATGTCGTACAGCGCCTTCATCAACGGTCTCCACGCCGCCGGTCTCGAAATCGATCGCAAGGTGCTTGCCGATCTCGCGGTGCGTGAGCCCGAGGCGTTCGCCGCCATCGCCGAGCAGGCCCGCAAGGCGCTCGAAGCCCAGGCGGCTGCGTAAGTCGATGGGCCCCGCGTGCCGCCACGCGGCGGCTCACGGTCGTTAAATTGCGAGGGCCGGCGTCGAAAGATGCCGGCCCTTCGTGCTCCCGTTCTCCGATTCTCCTCGTGATCCTCTCCGATTACCTCGCTCAGGCCGATGCGCTCGCGCAGGCGTGCCGGGCGCTCCTCGACGGGCTCGATCCCGCCACGCGACTCGATGTGGCCAAGGGGCAGCTCAATGCGCTCAAGGACGAGCGGCTTGCGGAGCTGCAAGGGGCGTTGCGCGCGCTGCCTGCCGAAGACCGGCGGGCCGCCGGCGGCGCCTTCAACAGCCTCAAGACGGCCCTCCAGGACGCGCTCGATGCCTTCGGTGCCCGACAGGCTGCCACCTCGGGCACCGCGAGCGTCGATGGCACCATGCCGGCCCGCCGCTCGTGGCGCGGCTCGCTGCATCCGGTGACGCTGGTGATCGACGAGATCTGCGAGATCTTCCGCGAACTCGGCTTCACCATCGCCCTCGGGCCTGAAGCGGAGACGGAGTGGTACAACTTCGGCGCGCTCAATTTTCCCGCCGACCATCCGGCGATGGAGTTGCACGACACGCTCTATCTCGGCGACGATACGCTGTTGCGCACGCACACCTCACCGGTGCAGGTCCGCACGCTGCAGCGCTTTGCGCCCCCGGTGCGTGTCCTCGCGCCCGGTCAGGTGTATCGCCGCGACTTCTTCGATGCCACACACGCGCCGGCGTTCATGCAGCTCGAAGGGCTGGCCATCGACGAAGGCGTGAGTTTCGTGGACCTCAAGGCCACGCTCGCGGAGTTTGCGCGCCGCTTCTACGGGGCGTCGCGCCGAGTGCGCTTCGGGCCGTCGTACTTTCCGTTCGTCGAACCCGGCGCGCAGATGGACGTCGAGGTCGATCTCGGCGATGGCAAGGGGCTTCGCTGGGTCGAAATCCTCGGATGTGGTATGGTCCATCCCAACGTGATCGAGGCGGCAGGGCTCGACAGTGAGAAGTACACCGGCTGGGCCTTCGGTATGGGCCCGGCGCGCATCGCCATGTCGCGCTACGGCGTCAACGACATCCGCACTCTCTACGACTCCGACGTCCGTTTCCTGGAGCAGTTCGCTCGATGATCGTCTCGCACGAATGGCTCAAGCAGTTCGTTCCGCACACCCGCACGGCGCAGGACGTGGGTGAGGCGCTCAGCCGCCACTGCGTCACGCTCGATGGGATCGAAGCGCTCGGCACCCAGCTCGCCTCCTTCGTGGTGGCGCAGGTTGTGGAAGCCGGGCGTCATCCCAACTCCGATCACCTGTGGGTGACCAAGGTCGACGACGGCAGTGGGACGCTCCTCGAGGTGGTGTGCGGCGCCCCCAATGTGGTGGCCGGCACCAAGTATCCGTTTGCGCGCACCGGTACGGTGATGCCCAACGGGCTCAAGATCGAGAAGCGGAAGATCCGCGGGGAAACGTCGAACGGCATGCTCTGTTCGTCGCGTGAGCTTGGCCTCGGTGACGAGCACGATGGCATTCTCGCGCTGGATACCGAGGCCGCGCCCGGTACGCCGCTGCTCGAGGTGATTCCGATGGCGGACGCTCGCCTCGACCTCGACGTGCTGCCCAATCGTCCCGATCTCCTCTCGCACCTGGGCGTGGCGCGCGAAGTCGCTGCGATTACGGGCAGGCCACTCTCAGTCGTACCGGTCGATCTCACGGGAGCACTCTCCACGCTGCCTGCGATCACCGGGGGCCAGGCGGCTCGCGGTACGCACGCCAGCGTGACGATCGATGATGCGCACAGCTGCCCGCGCTATGTGGCCGTGATCGTCCGCGGGGTGAAGGTGGGCCCCAGCCCCGACTGGCTGCGGGCACGGCTCGACGGGATCGGGGCGCGCAGCATCAGCAACGTGGTGGATGCGACCAATTACGTGCTGCATGGCTTCGGGCAGCCCGTGCACGCCTTCGATCTCGCCAAGCTGTCCGGCGGGGCGATCGTCGTGCGTCCCACCCGCGACGGTGAATCGATCGTGACGCTCGATGGACAGCAACGGGCGCTCGCTGGCGGCACCACCTGTATCTGTGACGGGGCGGCGCCCGTGGCGTTGGCCGGTGTCATGGGGGGGCGCGACAGCGAGGTCACGGAAGGCACCACCGACGTGCTGCTCGAAGTCGCGGTCTTCGATGCGAAGTTTGTACGCCGCGTCCGCAAGGCCGTGGGGCTCAACACCGATGCGGGCTATCGCTACGAGCGCGGGATCGATGCCGGCAACACCCAGGACGTCGCGCGCCTCGCGGCGGCGTTGATCGTGCAAGTGGCCGGCGGTGAGGTGGTGGAGATCCTCGATGTGGGTTCGGCGCCGGCCCCGCGATCGCCTGTGGCGCTGCGTCCGGCGCGCTTGGCCCGCTTGCTCGGCATGACGGTCGATCGGGCGGAGATCGTGCGCCGTCTCGAATCGCTGGGTTGTGGGGTGGCGGATGCCGGTGACGCGTTGGCGGTAACGGCCCCTACGTGGCGTCATGACCTTGTGCTCGAAGTGGATCTCATCGAGGAAGTGGCGCGGCTCATCGGTTTTGATGCGCTCCCCGATGAATTGCGGCCGTTCCGTCCGGGGACGGCACCTGATCATCCGCTGCACCTGGCGTCGCGTCGGGTGCGCGATGTGCTCGTTGGGCTCGGCCTCGCCGAAACGCGACCGATGCCGTTCACGGCGACTGGCAACGAACACACGCCACGCGTACGCAACCCCTTGGCGGACGACGAGCCGTATCTTCGCGCGTCGGTGCTCGACACGCTGGCGCGTCGCGCCGAGTACAACTTGTCGCGCATGCAGGGCAACCTTCGGTTGTTTGAGGTGGGCAATACCTTCACGTCGCGTGCCTCGCGTTTGCCGCTCGAGGAAATGCGCGTGGGGGCGCTGCTCATGGGAGCGCGTCGTCCGGCGCATTTCACCGATCCCAACCCACCCGCGTTCGACATCTGGGATGCGAAGGAGCTGGCTGACCGCATGGCGTCAGCCGCGTTCCCCGGGCGTGCTGTGCGCTTCGTCGCTGGCGACGCGCCGGTGATGTGGCAGGTGCATGTGGAGGGACTCGGGCGGGTCGGGCAGGTTGAGGCGGTGTCGCTCGATCGTCCGGTGTGGGCCAGTGACGCCTGGGGGGTCGAACTGACGCTCGGCGTCCTGTCCTCCGATGACATTGCCGCGCCGGGGCAGGCGGCCCATGCGCCCGCTGTCCGCGAGTCCGGCGCCACGCGCGCCGTGCGCTACACGCCGTTGCCGGTCACACCGGCTGCGGAGATCGATCTGGCGCTACTGGTGCCCGATGGCACGAGTGCCGCGGCCGTGGAGACCGTTTTGCGCGAGGCGGGCGGGGAACTGCTGGAGCAGGTCACGCTGTTCGACGAGTTCCGCGGTCAGGGCATCCCCGCCGGCGTGCGCAGCCTCGCTTGGCGGTTGACGTGGCGCCATCCGGAGCGCACCCTGCGGGACAAGGAGATTGACGGGCGTCGGGTACGCCTGCTCGACATCCTCGACAAGGAACTCGGTATCCGTCCACGTGCGTCCTGACGTCGTTGCCTTTCGCGAGCTCGATACGCTCGTTCGCAATCTGAGTGACCAGCTGGCGGGCTTCCGCCGGCGGGCGCTTGCCGCGGAGTCGCGTACCCGTGAGGTCGAACAGATTCTTGCCGGTCTCCAGGGCAAGCTCGATGAGGTGCGCGAACAGGCGGCGGACGCGCAGGCGGCGCGTGATGCGGCCGTGTCGCGGGCACGTTCCGTCGAGGCGCAGCTGGAGGTGGCCCGCGACGAGGTACAGCGGGTCACGACGGCCTTTGCCGACCTGGCGGCGAAGGCGACCCCTGAAGCGCGAGATCAGCAACTGGCCCGCGAGAATGAGCGCCTCCGCGCACGTCTGCAGGACGCACGGGAGCGGACGGCGCAGTTGACCGAGCGGGTGCGATTCCTTCGCCAGCAGGTCGGACAGGGAGCCGAACGTTGATGGACATCCGGGCAGTCGTGAAGGTGCGGATCTTGGGCGAGGAATACACCTTGCGCACCGAGGCCTCGCCGGAGCACACCAAGGCGGTGGCCGAGCACGTGGACCGGACGATCCGGGCGATCCTCTCCGGGTCCTCGACCATGGAAACGCAGAAGGCGGCGATCCTCGCCGCCCTGCAGGTTACCGATGAGCTCTTTCGTGAGCACGTGGCCATGGAGTCGCTGACCAACGACATGAAGCAGCTGGCCGCCGATATCCGGCCGCTACTGCCACCTGCCAAGCGCGGAGAGGAGCCGGGCGCGGCGTAATCGGGGCGCCCCTGTTGCGGCACCTACCGTCGAGCCATACGTTCTCAGGGTCGGCCTTCGGAGTGCAGGTCTGCCGGTTTCGTCGCGCTTGGTCGTGCGCCTGACGAACCGGCTGCCGTGCACGGCGGTGAGCTGACCGCCTTCATAGATCGAGGGGCTCACGATCCAACCCGCGCGGCGCGCGGTGGAGTATATATCCCCATGGGAGAACTGTCCCTGGCGGCGCTCATCAGCGCCGTGGGTGTGGTTGTGGCTGGCGTTGCATTCTTCGTGGGGCGGCAGTCCGGCCGTGCCATCGAACTGAGCGCCCAACAGCGGGCCAAGGCCACGGCAGAGGAAACGGCGGCTCGGGTGGTCGACGAGGCGCGCCGCGAAGCGGAAACGATCCGCAAGGGCGCCGTGGTGGCGGGCAAGGAGGAGCTCCTGCTGCTCCGCGAGACCCACGAGCAGGAGCTCCGCGGGCGCCGGGCCGACGTGGAACGCGAGGAGAAGCGGGTCACCGAGCGGGAGACGCAGATCGATCGGGCACGCGAGTCGCTGGAAGCCCGCGAGCAGGAGCTCCAGCGCCGCGGCAAGGAACTCGGCCAGCGCGAGCTGGCGTCGACGGCACGTGAGCAGGATCTGGAGCGGCTCATTGGCGACGAGCGCCGCCGGCTTGAGCAGCTTGCGGGATTGAGCGCCGATCAGGCCAAGGCCGAACTGGTGCGGCGTCTGGAAGAGGAGGCACTGGCCGATGCGGCCAGCCGACTCCGCGAGATCCGCGAGAGTGCGAAACGCAACGCTGACCGCGAGGCGCGCAAGATCGTGGCGCTCGCGGTCCAGCGCGTGGCGGCTGAGACCACGGCCGAGACCACCGTGTCGGCGGTGTCACTCCCGAACGACGAGATGAAGGGGCGCATTATCGGCCGCGAAGGGCGCAACATCCGCGCGTTCGAGCTGGCGACCGGCGTGGACGTGATCATTGACGACACGCCGGATACGGTGGTGGTGTCGTGTTTCGATCCGGTTCGTCGCGAAACGGCCCGTCTCGCGCTTGAGAAGCTGGTGACCGACGGACGCATTCATCCGGGGCGCATCGAAGAAGTCGTGGCCAAGGCCCGCAAGGAAGTCGATGCCGCCATTATCGAGACCGGCGAGCAGGCAGCCTATGATGTAGGCGTTACGGGACTGCACCCGGAGCTGATCAAGCTGGTCGGTCGCATGCGCTGGCGTACCAGCTACGGTCAGAACATTCTCGCACACAGCAAGGAAGTGGCGTGGCTCGCGGGGATGATGGCCGCTGAACTCGGCCTCGACGTGGCGCTCGCGAAGCGCGGCGCGCTGTTGCACGACATCGGCAAGGTGCTCACCCACGAACACGAGGGCACGCACGTGCAGCTCGGCGTGGAAGTCGCGACCAAGTATGGGGAGAACCCGCTGGTGGTGAATTGCATCGCCGCCCATCACGATGACGTGCCCCATGAGAGCGAGGTGTCCGTGCTCGTGCAGGCCGCCGACGGTATCTCGGGGTCGCGCCCGGGTGCCCGCCGGGAAGCGTTCGAGACCTACGTCAAGCGCCTGGAGGGGCTCGAGAAGATCGCGTCGAGCTATCGGGGGGTGGAGCGGGTCTTCGCCATTCAGGCCGGGCGGGAGGTCCGGGTGGTGGTGACGCCCGAGCAGGTCGACGATGCTCGCATGACGGCCATGTCGGAGGAAATCGCGCGCCGCATCGAGTCGGAACTCCAATATCCCGGCCAGATCAAGGTCGTGGTCATCCGTGAAAGCCGGGCGGTGGACTTTGCGCGCTGAACTGATCGATGGAAAAGCCATTGCGGAAACGATCCGCCACGAGGTGGCCGCCGACGTGGCGGCGCTGACAGCGCGTGGCGTGGTCCCCGGGCTCACCGTCGTGCTGGTCGGCGACGACAGCGCGAGTGCCACGTACGTCGGGGCAAAAGAAAAGGCCTCGAAGGCGGCCGGGATGCAGGGTGAGACCATCCGCATGCCCGCCTCCACCACGCAGGCCGAGCTGCTCCTGGTGGTTGAGCGGCTCAACGCCGATCCGTCGGTGCATGGCATTCTCGTGCAGATGCCGCTGCCGAAGCACATCGATCCGGACACCGTGATCCGCCATATCCTTCCCGAGAAGGACGTGGACGGGTTTCACCCGGTCAACGTCGGCAAGCTGCTCATCGGCCACACCGATGGCTTCGTCTCCTGCACTCCGGCCGGCGTGATTGAACTGCTCGTGCGCAGTGGTGTGGACACCCGTGGCGCCGAAGCCGTGATTGTCGGGCGGAGCAACATTGTGGGAAAGCCGATGGCGGCACTGCTGGTGCAGGGACGTGCCGGCGGTGATGCGACGGTCACGGTGTGCCACAGCCGCACGCGGGATCTCGCCTTCCATACCCGTCGCGCCGATATCCTGATCGCCGCCATCGGTCGCGCCGAGATGATCACGGGCGACATGATCAAGCCGGGCGCCGTGGTGATCGATGTCGGGATGAACACGAAGCCCGACGCCACGAGGGCCTCGGGGACACGGCTCTGCGGCGATGTGCACTTCGCGAGCGCCGTCGAGGTGGCCGGCAAGATCACGCCCGTCCCGGGCGGCGTGGGACCGATGACCATTGCTATGTTGTTGCGCAACACGGTGCGTGCGGCGGAACGCACGCTCGCCGTGTCACGCTGACCGGAGACGGGCATGGCATCGCGTCGCACCAGCGGCTACGGTCCGCCCGTGCCATCCGACGCGGCTCCCGGGGGCGCTCCCGAGTCCGCCATCGCGGTGCGTACCCTGACCACGGCGGCGAAGGACCTCATCGAAGGGGCCTTCCCACCGCTCTGGGTGCGTGGCGAAGTCACCAACTTCAAGGCGCACCGTAACGGGCATTGGTACTTCTCCCTCCGCGATGCCGAGGCGCAGGTCAACTGCGTGATCTGGAGCTCGGCGGCTCGGCGCCTTCCCGGGCCGCCCGACGAGGGGATGCAGGTGCTGGCACTGGGGCAGATGACGGTATGGCCGGTGCGGGGCGACCTCCAGTTCAGCGTGAGCGCCCTTGAGGCGGAGGGGGATGGGCTCTGGCAGAAGGCGCTCGAGCAGACCCGACTCCGCCTTGAGAAGGATGGCCTGCTCGACCCGGCGCGCAAGCGCGCGCTCCCAGCCCACCCGCGTCGTATTGCCGTCATCACCAGTCCCGATGGTGCGGCGCTGCACGACATCATCACCGTCGCCCGCAGCCGCAGTGCGGAGGTCGAGGTGGTGCTCATCCCGGCCACGGTGCAGGGCGAGGGCGCTCCCGAGTCCCTGATCGCGGCGATCCTGCGGCTCGGACGCTGGCGTGACGCAGATTTGCTGATCATCGGGCGTGGCGGCGGGTCTCGGGAGGACCTCTGGGCCTTTAACGACGAGCGGGTGGCGCGTGCCCTGGCCGGGTGTCCGGTGCCCACGATTTCAGCGGTGGGCCACGAAACGGATATCAGCATCGCTGACCTCGTGGCGGACGTGCGAGCCGCGACCCCGTCGGCCGCGGCGGAGATGGCCGTGCCGTCGCGTCGCGAACTGGCGGCGCGGGTCGATGCCCTCGGGAAGCGGCTTGCCGCCGCAGCGCGGCGGCGCGAGGATCGGGCCGGTACGGCGTTGTCCCAGGTCCGCAAGCGCCTCGGGGCGGCGGCGTCCCGGCTCGTCGAACGGCGCCGTGGCCGCACCGAGACCCTCGCGGGGCAGCTGCACGCCTTGTCCCCGCTGAGCACCCTCGCCAGAGGCTTCGCGGTGGCGCGAACGCCCGCGGGCGCTACTTTGAGCAGTTACACGCAGTTTGTACCCGGCGCGCCGTTTGATCTGTGGCTGCGCGACGGCATCGTGGCGGTGACCGCCGGAGACGCGCGGCCGCTGCCGAACGGCATGGGCGATCCCACCACGGTCGTGCCGGACGTTTCCACCGAGGAGGACGACGCATGACGGAACCGACCTTCGAACAGTCGCTCAATCGACTGGAAGAGATCGTCCGCGACCTCGAGCGCAATGAACTCGATCTCGAGCAGGCGCTGCGCCTTTTCGAGGAGGGGATCCTGCATCTGCGAACCGCCGGTGCGGCGCTCAAGACCGTCGACGCGCGTGTGCAGCAGCTGGTGGAAGCGGCCGATGGTTCATTCTCGCTCGTTGAATTCGGATCCTGACCGCCAGAGCCGTGACTGGAACTTCTGTGATGTCGGAAGACACGGCGCGCGCGTTCGCAGCCGAACGGGTGGCCGTCCAGCGGGCCCTCGATGGCTACTGTGCGCGCTGGCTTGGCGACATTGCGCCGCTCACCGCCGAGGCGATCCGCTACGCCTTGCTGGGCGAGGGCAAGCGGCTACGGGCGATCCTGCTGTTGGAGGCTTACCGGGCATGCGGCGGGACAGGCAATGCCCTCGATCTGGCCGCCTCGGTAGAGGTGGTGCACGCGTACTCGCTGGTACACGATGACCTGCCGTGCATGGATGACGACGACGTGCGCCGCGGCCGCCCCACGGTGCATCGGGTCTATGGGGTGCCGGTGGCCACGGCGGCCGGCCTGGCGATGGTCCCGCTCGCGGCGCGCAGTGCCTGGCATTCGGCGCAGGCGCTCGGGCTGTCGGCCGCGGTATCCGCGGACATCGTGCGGGAGTTGATGGACGCCTCCGGCGGCGGCGGTATGATTGGGGGACAGCTTCTCGATCTCGAGGGCGAGGGCGAACAGCTTACCCTCGCATCGCTTGAGCAGGTGCACCGGCTCAAGACCGGCGCGCTGATCATGGCGTCGGTCACGCTGGGCGCGCGTGCCGCCTTGGCCCCGGCATCACGTCGGCTGGCCCTGGCCCGGTACGGCGCGTCGATCGGTCTGGCGTTCCAGATTGCGGACGACGTGCTCGACATAACCGCCACGACGGATCAGTTGGGCAAAACAGCGGCTCGGGACCTCGATCTGCACAAGAGCACCTATCCGGCGCTGCTGGGCGTCGAGGGAGCGATCGGGCGGGCCGTTGCGTTGGTAGAAGATGGGTGCGCGGCCCTCCATGGCGAAGGGCTGCTCACCCCTGCGCTGGAACAGCTGGCCCGCTACATCGTGGAACGCCGGTCGTAGACCGGCGGCCGTTCCCGCGTTCATTCCTGGTTGTCTGGGTCGTACCGCATTCCATCCGACTTTTTCATGTCCATCCTCGAAGGCATCAAGTCTCCCGCCGATGTTCGTCGTCTCTCCCGTGACGAACTGCGCACGCTCGCGCAGGACATGCGGGAGCGGCTGATCGACGTGTGCTCGCGCACCGGTGGTCATATCGGCGCCGGTCTCGGCGTTGTGGAGCTCACCATCGCCCTGCATGCGGCCTTCGATACCCCCACCGACCAGATCGTGTGGGACGTAGGGCACCAGGGGTACCCGCACAAGCTCCTCACGGGGCGCAACGACCGCATGGAAACGTTGCGACAGGAAGGTGGGCTGTCGGGTTTTCTCAAGCGCACGGAGAGCGAGTACGACACGTTCGGTGCCGGCCATGCGGCCACCGCCATTTCAGCGGCGCTCGGTATGGCCGCCGGTCGTGACGTGATGGGCGAGACGTTCAAGGCCGTCGCCGTGATCGGTGATGGCTCGCTCGGCTCCGGTCTTGCGTATGAGGGACTCAACAACGCCGGCCACTCGGATCGCGACATCATCGTTGTGCTCAACGACAATGAAATGTCGATCGCGCCCAATGTCGGCGCCATGCACAAGTACCTCACGAGCATCCAGCGCAACCCGCTGTACAACCGGCTGCGCTCCCGCATCGGCGATATCGTCGATCATGCCCCAGGCCCGTTTCAGTCGGCTGGCACGCTGCTCCGGAAGTGGGAAGAAAGCGTGAAGTCGTTCCTCACCCCGGGCGTTCTTTTCGAGGAGTTGGGCTTCCGCTATTTCGGCCCCATCGACGGACACGACATCGATGCGTTGATGGACACCTTCTCGGCGGTGCGCGACATGAATACGCCGCGCTTGGTCCACGTGATCACGCAGAAGGGCAAGGGCTTTCCCGCCGGTGAGCACGGGGAGAAGTGGCACGCGCTGCCCCCCGGCCATGATCCCTCCACCGGCAAGCAGCTCAGCGTGTCGGCGGGCAACCCGGCCTACACGGCTGTGTATGGCAAAGGGCTCGTTGAACTCGCCGCTGAACGCGCCGATGTGGCCGTCATTACGGCGGCCATGCCCGGTGGCACCGGGACTGCGGCCTTCGCGAAGGCGTACCCCGAGCGCTTCTTCGATGTGGGGATCGCCGAAGGCCACGGCGTGACCTTTGCGTCGGGGCTCGCGACGCGCGGCGTGCGACCCATCGTGACGATTTACTCCACGTTCCTCCAGCGCGGCTACGACAACATCATTCACGACGCGGCGCTGCAGAAGCTGCCCGTGGTGTTCGCGATGGATCGCGCCGGGTTGGTGGGCGAGGATGGTGAAACGCATATGGGCCTCTACGACATCTCGTACATGCTCACCGTCCCCAATATGACCGTCACGGCGCCCAAGGACGGCACGGAGATGCTCGGGCTGGTGCGCGCCGGCGTCGAACACACCGATGGCCCCTTCTGCCTGCGGTACCCGCGCGATGCGTCGCCGGATGTGCCGGTGTCGATGCGCGATATCCCGGCCACGCCGTACGCCACGTGGGAAGTCCTGCGGAAGGGCAGGGACGTCGCGATCCTTGCCACCGGCACGATGGTGCTGCCGTCGGTCGAGGCGGCCGCCGCGCTCGCGGCAGAAGGCCTTGATGTGACGGTGGTCAACTGCCGCTACATCAAGCCGTACGACGAAGTCACCCTCGCCGCGATCCTCGCCGAACACACGCACATCCTGACCGTCGAGGAAGGCGTGATGATCAATGGCTTCGGTGCCTTCCTCAACACGGTCATCAGCCGGCAAGCGCCGAACGTACGCACCATGGTGCATGGCGTGCCGGACAAGATCATCTATTCGGCTCCGCGCAAGAAGCAGCTCGCGGCGCTCGGGCTCGACGCTGCCGGGATCGCGGATTGCGTGCGCGCGCTGCACGCTTCCGAGGCACTGGCGGGTTGATGCGCGTCGGCGTTATCGGTCATCGCGGCTACGTCGGACTGCCCGCCATTCTGGGTACGCTCCACGACATCGCCCCCGCGCTCGGGCTTGAACTGGCCTTCGAGGACGAGCTCTGGGAGATTGCCGAGCAGGGCGAGCGGCTTGGCGCGCCCGAGACCGTGCAGGCGCTGTTTACGCTAGGCGGCGACGGAACCCTGCTGCGCGGCGCGCGTTGGCTCGACGGGCACAACGTGCCGATCCTTGGGATCAACCTCGGTCGCCTCGGGTTCCTCACGAGCTGCAGCGGCACCGACTTCGAGGACGGTGTGCGGCGGTTTGCGCGCGGCGACTTCATGTCGGAGCCGCGGATGGCGCTCGAGTCGTGCGCCCTCGATCGGGACGGGCGCGAACGATGCGGCTGGCGTTCGCTCAACGACGTGGTGCTGCACAAGGGCGGGTTCGCCCGCGTGGTGCGCTTCACGGTATTCGTCGACGAGGAGCCGATCGGCTCCTACTCCGCGGATGGCCTGGTGGTGTCCACGCCCACCGGCTCCACCGGCTATTCGCTCTCGGCGGGTGGCCCCATTGTGGTCCCGACCGTCGAGAGCATCGTGCTCACGCCGGTCTCGCCGCACACGCTGGCCATGCGGCCGCTCGTGCTGCCGCCGCAGGTCGAGGTGAAGGTGCGTGCGGATGATGGGCCGGAAGAACTCTTGGTGACGATCGACGGGCAGGTCGGCACTACCTTCACCGGTGGTGAAACGCTGGTGGTGCGTCGGGCCCGTAATCCGGTGCAGATCGTGCGCTTCCCCGGTACTACGTTCTTCACGCGCCTGCGTCGCAAGCTGGGATGGGGTGGTCTCTCCGAGCGCGACGGCGAACAGGGCTGATCGTCTTTTCCTTCCCGGGGTAGCCTCCGATGCTCGTCGAACTGCGTATCCGCAACGTCGCCGTCATCGACACCGTCTCCTTGCCCCTCGCCGGCGGGCTCAATGTGCTCACCGGCGAGACGGGCGCCGGTAAGTCGCTGATCATCGGCGCCCTCGGCATGCTGCTCGGCGAGCGGGCCGCGGCCGATCGGGTGCGTGCCGGGGCTGAGCGCGCAACCGTCGAAGGGGTCTTCGACCTCCGTGGCCTTCCTGCGGTGCGCGTTCTGCTCGATGAACGGGGCGTGGAGGCCGACGACGACTTGCTCGTCCTCAAGCGCGAAGTCGGGGCCAACGGACGGTCGCGCGCGTGGATCAACGGCTCCGCCGTGACCGCGTCCGTGCTGGCCGATGTCGGCGCGCGCCTCGTCAGCGTGCACGGTCAGCACGATTCGCGTCAGCTCGTCGATGCCGACCATCAGCGCGAGGTGCTCGACGCCTACGTGCAGGCCGATGCCGCGCGGGCCGGCGTGGCGGCCGCGCATGCGCAACTTGTTGCCCTGCGCGCGCGTGAACGTGAACTCGAACAGGGTCGTCAGGACGCGATGCGGCGTGCGGACTATCTCCGCTTCGTGGCGCGCGAGATCGAGGAGGTCAATCCCGTCATTGGCGAGGACGACGCGCTCGACGCCGACATTCGGCGTCTCGCCCACGCCGAAGAGCTCCAGGGACTCGCCGCGCAGGCGGCCGCGGCAATCACTGGAGACGACCGAGCCGCGCTGACGCGCCTTGCCACCGTACGCCGTGCGCTCGCGTCGCTCGTGCGCATCGACCCGTCGCTGGAGCGACTGCAATCCGGCTTCGATGCGGCCGTTTATGCGCTCGACGAGCTCACCACGGAGCTCGAGAGCTACGCGGAAACCATCGAGGCCGATCCGCAACGCCTGCGGACACTCGAACGGCGGCGTGATCAGCTGGTGTCGCTGATGCGCAAGTACGGTCCCACCATGCCGGAGGTGCTGGCGGCGGCGGCTGAAGCGAGCACTGCCCTCGACCTCCTCGATGGCGGGACGCTTGATCTGGCCGCCATTGCGGATGCCCGTGCCTCCGCGGAGGGGGCGCTCGCTGAGGCGGCGGCAGAGCTCACGCGTCTGCGGCAACGTGGGGCGCATCGGTTTGCCCGCGCCGTGACGGCGCTGCTCCCCGAGTTGGGGATGCGCGAGGGGCGGGTGGAGGTTGTGCTTGCTCCGCTCGAGGCCATCGGTGCGGCCGGTGCGGAGAGCGTGGCCTTCGTGGCGGCGCTCAATGCCGGAAGCGACATGCGGCCGCTGTCGCGCATTGCGTCTGGCGGCGAGCTCTCACGCGTAATGCTCGCCCTGAGCACGGTGCTCGCCCGCCTGCAGCAGGTCCCCACGCTTGTCTTCGATGAAGTCGATGCGGGGGTCGGGGGAGCCGTCGCGTGGCAGGTGGGCGCACTCATGCGTCGCGTTGCCTCGCATCATCAGGTTTTGGCCATCTCGCACCTCGCGCAGATCGCAGCCCGCGCCCACCATCACATTGTGGTACACAAGAGCGCCGTGGGGACGGTCACGACCTCCGACACCACCGTCGTCATCGATGACGCACGTGTGGTGGAGATCGCACGCATGCTCGGTGGCGACGCAGACCGCGAGGTGAGTCGCGCCCATGCCCGCGAGCTGCTTACCCGCGGCAGTGAGGACGTGCAGGCGTTGGCCGATGTTGGGGCAACGCTTGAAGTCACGCCGAGTGCGACGCCGAAGCGTCAGCGCCGCGGGAAGCCGGTGTAGACCCGCAACTCGAGACGATCGCTCGACACGGCGGGTACAACCCCGCCGCTCCCCGAGAGTGGCGTCGTGTGTGTGTAGATGACCTCGGCTGGGAACCGTGAGCGCCCCCGGGTGTAGCTGGCCAGCGTGGAGAAGGTCACGCCGACTGCTGCCGCGCTGAGCGAACGAGAGGGGGTTTTCCATCTCGACGCCTCCAATGCGGTGCCCTCCGCGTTGGCGACATCGAACCGGTCGGCGCCCCAGTGCCGCCACAGGTAAGCCGCCGACACGCCGAAGAACTGTCCCACGGCATAGCGCGGCGCGAGCTCCACTTCCAGTCGGTTGCCAAGGGCCCGCGCGGCGGTGGCGCTGCCGACCGGAAGAAAAGCGGTCGCCTCGTCGCGGTCGGGCAGCAGCACGTTGACGCGGTCCGCGATCGGGTGAACCGCCCGCACTGTGGCACTCACCCACGCTCGACGGTTGAACATCAAATCCGTCGTGCTGCGCACGAGCAGCGCATTGGCGCCCTCGCCGATCGGCACATCGAAGGCGTCTTCAGTACGGTCGGCTCCCGCGGTCCCGAAACGCCATCCCATCGAGACATTCGAGCGAATGCCACGTGTGGGGGTCAGGAGGCGGCGCACTTGATCGGCCTGGAACGTGTCGAATACGAGAAAGGTGGCGGTGAGATCGACGTCCCCGATTCCGGCACGTCGCGTATCGCCCAGGCGCTCATAGCCCACGCCAAACGAGGTATCGCTTGCCACGGTGGTCATCGACGCGGGGCCGAGGACCGTCGTGGCCGCGGCCGGCGCGGCCGAGGCGGCAATGCTGGTGATGCCGTATGCACCGAAATCGGTGCGCAGGGCATCGATCGTGCGCAGCACACCGGCGTGTTGCGTGGAGTTCACGAGGGGCACCACCGGGGAGCCCGCGCGCTCTGCGTTGCCGTATACCGTGCGGAGCTGCACGCTCGTCTGCAGTGCCCGATTCACCAACCCCTGCGCCCCCGCCACGTTGGCGCGGATGGCATCACATCCAGTGGCAGTGGTGTTCACGCAGCGCGTGAGCTGCGCCACCAATGCGGCACGCGCCGTTTCGATCTGCGTCAGGACGGCGCCGTTGGTGGCGCGCGAGGCGGCATTCACGAAGGCGGGGTTACGGCCCACATTCGCCCCACGGCCAGCACGGTTCAGAATGAACTGCGTGGCGTCCCGCGACTCCACGTAAGGGACCAGCACACGCAGCGAGAGCCGGCGCGTGACGCCGTAGTCGATCGTGAACGGCGCGATGCTCTGGCGGACCTCGCCCTGCGCTTCGAGCGCACCGAGCGACAGCGAGAAACGACTGTCGCCGCTCAGGGCGCGAATGGAGCTTTCTGCGGCTTGGAGTTGCGGGAGTTGCGTTGTGCCGAAGCGATCGGTGCCCAGCGTGGCGAACAACTCACGCTTCCCGTCTCCGGGGGCGAATACCGCGCGGTAATCGTTCCACAGGCCTCCCACCAGAAACCGAAAACCGCCGTGGGGGATGGGGATGGCGTCGTCGCCCACCCCAGCCACGGGTTGCGCCATGGCGCGCGGTGCCAACGTCGATGCTGCCAACGCCAGAGAGACCAGCGTCAGGGCGGCACGGAGTGCTTCTGGTACCTGAGGAAAGCGTGACGTTCGGATGGGCAACGGACAGACGGTCGGGGACGGAGTCGGCACGGGACCACGCTAGATTACACTGCCTAGTGAAGCACCTTAGCCCGGCACCGTGGGCACGTCAACGAAGCCACAGGTCGGGCTGGTGCCACAGCGTCACCCGTGCGCTGCGGTTCACCGCCGTACTCCCCGCCGCCGGCAAATGCTCGTCGGCATGCTGGTTCCGTCATTTCCAGGTGTCCATGCGTCCCATCCCGACCGTTCCGTGGCAGTTGACCGGCAACCACTGGCTCACGATTCCGTGTATCAACCCCATGGACGGGTCGATCCACGCCCTCGGGGTGTTGCATCGAGGCGCCCGCGCTGCCGTCGAAGTGGCGGGGGCGTCCGACTTCGCCTCTGGTCAAGGGGTGCCCCTGCTCGGGCCCGTGCTACGGGTGAATGGGGAGGTCCGGGCGCTGGCCGCCGAGGGGATTGCGTGGGAACGGGCGGTGGGCTGGCTCCCCACGTTTACGTGCACGGTGGGTTCACTGGTCGTACGCGGTACGATCTTCGCCCCCTACGGCCGTGACGCTGACATGGCCGGCGCCGTGTATACCCTCTCGGTGGAGAACCGCGGTACCGCCGCCGTCGAGCTTGAACTGGCGATGGAAGGGACGCTGGGGCATCGGCAGCAGCGGGTACGGACCGCACGCCCGTTTGACGACCAGCATCTGGTGAGTCGCACCGAGGACGATGTGGTCCTCCTCGAAGGCGCGGCGATCCCCGGGCTGGTCGCCGTGGCCGTGGGCTGTGATGGGCCGGCCACGATCGAGGTCACGGCGGGCGCATCCGTCGCCCCGCGCCCCTTCGCCATTCGACGGGCGCTCACGGCACCGGCGGGCGGCGCGATACAGTGCGCCTTCTACATCGCCGTCGGTCCCGAGCGCGATGGGGCGCAGGCAACCGTGAGCGTTCTGCGGCGTCGTGGATGGCGCTCGCTGCTGACGGCCACGCGGGAAGCATTGACGGCACTCGAGCAGACCACCGGGAACGACGGCATTGACCGGTTGCTCAACCGCAATCTGCTCTTCACGTACTTCTACGCCGTCGGGCGTGGCCTCGACGATGCGCAGTACTACCTCGTGCGTTCTCGCGCGCCGTGGCATTCCATGGGGTGTACGGTACGCGACTGGGAAGCGCTGATGTGGACGCTACCCGCGGTGCAACTTGCCGATGCCGGGCTGGCGCGTGAACTCTTGGTGCGCGCCTGTGAGTTGCACGGATATGCGCCGGGGCAGGGGGTGCACTATTTCGACGGCACGCTCTTTCAGCCTGGATTTTCGATTGAGGGCCCCGCCGCCTTCGCGGTCGCCACCGATCGGTACATTCGGGATACCGGTGACGATCAGATCGTTGAAGATCCGGTCGTCGCGGACACGCTCTACCTGAGTCACGACGACATCAATGCGCGGCGCGACGAGCGGGTGCCGCTTTACGCGACCGAGGTGACCCCGTCGGGGGCACCGGCGGCCCATCCCTTTACGCTGCACGGCAACGCCGTGGTGGCGCTGGCGCTCGACGTGTTTCGGCGCACGCTTGACGAAGACGCCGCGGCGAATGTGGAGGATCCGGCCGCGGTGCGGGCGGCCCTGCGGCGTCATTTCGCGGTCGAGCGAGGCGAGAAGGCGCGACTGGCAACGGCTGTCGATCTCGCGGGTGGCACGGCGCTCGATGATGATGTGTCGGGGTCCGTCCTCTGGCTCCCGCTGTACGAGGCGCTGGAACGCGAGGACTCCATGTACCGGCGGACGGCACGGGCTGTGCGTTGTGACCCGGGAGCGGTGACCCCGCTGCTGCCGCAGATCGCGCGGCTGCTCGGTCCCGAGGCGCAGGATGTCGTGGCGTGGCTCAGGCGAGCGCCTCTTGATACTGGAATCGCGGCAGAACTGGTCGATGCCGACGGGCGGGCGCTCGCCAATGGTGGTGATGCCGCCTTGGCTGGCCTGCTTGCGCACACGCTCTGGTACGCGGCACACGCGCTCGGTGTCCGGGACTGATCCCAGCGGGGTGCTTGTCCGCGGCCACACCGTGGGCTAGTATTTGCCTCACGACGGTGGTGCGGTCGTCGCGGTGCCTCGGCAGCGCGGCAGGGCATGCGGGAATAGCTCAGTTGGTAGAGCACAACCTTGCCAAGGTTGGGGTCGCGGGTTCGAGTCCCGTTTCCCGCTCTGCAGGTCAGGATGAAGAACATCGCATAGCGGGGGCGCCGATTGCGCTCCCGTTTTGCGTTGGGTGGGCGCGCCGCGTATGCTGTGTGGTAGCGCGAAGCGCCCTCGGCCTGCGCTTGGACCCGGATGGCGAAATCGGTAGACGCGAGGGACTTAAAATCCCTTATCCGCGAGGGTGTGCGGGTTCGAGTCCCGCTCCGGGTATGAGGGAGGGCAGGGAGTGCCGACCGTCGCGGCCCCGCCGTGCCCGTCAGTGCCGCGCCTCCCCTGCGGACCGAGTAGCTTGCACGGGGTTCCCCTCCACCCAACCATCCGGAGTACCACGTGCTGCGTACCGTGCAGGATCAGAAGGGCATGACCTGGATCTGTCTCGAGCTTCCCGAGGTGCCCGTGGAGCGCCGTGAGGCGGCCGCGGCGATGTCCGCCGATACCGTGGCGATCGAGTGCAATTCAGGGGCGGAGCGTGTCATCGCCCTCGTGCCGAACGGGTGGGACGACGACATGCCGGACAGCCAGCTGGCGGGCATCATCTCGGCCCATCTTTCGAGCGGCTGATGCTCCGTACCTTTTCGGATCGGGCGACGAGCTGAGCGGGGGGGCGCGCCCGGGGACGGTGTAAGAGTATTTTGTCAGGATGTCTGACGCCGTCGCCCTCGCCACCGAATTGCTATCCCTGGAGTCCACGACCGGTCGCGAGCGCGACGCCGTGGACTTCGTGTCGCGCTGGTTGATCGCGCGGGGCTGGCAGGTGTCGCTCCAGGAAGTGGAAAGCGGGCGTTCCAATGTCTGGGCAACGCGCCGCGGCGGCGGAGTCACACTCTCCACCCATCTCGACACGGTACCGCCGTTCGTTCCGCCGCGGCTCGAGGGTGATCGCTTGTATGGGCGCGGAGCCTGTGATGCCAAGGGCATTGCCGCGGCGATGATGATCGCCGCACAGCGATTGGCCGAGTCTGGTGAGGAGCGGGTGGACCTCCTCTTTGTTGTCGGCGAGGAAAAGGGTTCGCCGGGCGCGCTCGCGGCCAACCGGCTGCCGGCGACAAGCCGGTTCCTCGTGAACGGTGAGCCAACCGAGAGCAAACTTGCGTCGGGCTGCAAGGGCGCCCAGCGCGTGATCGTGCGCGTGCGCGGGCGTGAGGCGCACTCCGCGTATGCCCACCTCGGTGCAAGTGCCCTCGAGGCGATGCTCGACATGCTGCCGGAGTTGCGGGCGCTTGTGCTCCCGCGCGATCCCGTGCTCGGGGAGACGACCTACAACATCGGTGTTCTTCGCGCGGGCACCGAGGCCAACATCGTTCCCGGACTCGCCGAGGCCGAGATCATGATTCGGCTGGTGGGAGACGTTGAGCCCGTGAAGGCGGCGTTCACCGCGTGGGCGGGCGATCGCGCCGAGCTGGTGTGGGGGGCGCACATCCCGGCGCAGCACTTCCAAACGCTCGACGGGTTCGAGGTGGAGCCTGTCGCGTACACCAGCGACATCCCGCTGCTCGATCGCTGGGGCACACCACTGCTTTTCGGGCCCGGTTCCATTCACGTGGCCCACACGCCCATCGAATACATCGATGTCGCGGAACTCGACGCGTCGGTCGACGCGTACGTTCGAATCGTTCGCACCCTTCTCGCATGACACCCTCCTCCACCCGCTGGCCGGTTGCGGTTCTTGGTGCAACCGGTGCCGTTGGCCAGGCGTTCGTCCGCTTGCTCGACGCCCATCCCTGGTTCGATCTCGTCGAGGTCGCGGCCTCTGAACGCAGCGCGGGCAAAGCGTACCGCGATGCGGCCAAATGGCTGGAGGGGACGATGCCGCCCGGGGTGGCATCGTTGCCGGTAAAGCCGTGCAGCCCCGAGGAGATCACGGCACCGATCGTCTTTTCCGCGCTCGATTCCGGCGTGGCCGGTGAGGTGGAGCCGGCGTTCGCGCGGGCGGGTCGGCTCGTGCTTTCAAACGCCAAGAACTACCGGATGGCCGCCGACGTGCCGCTCGTGATCCCCGAAGTGAACGGGGATCATCTCGCGCTCCTTGAGGTGCAGCGCGCGGCACGCGGCTGGACCGGTGGTATCGTCACCAACGCCAATTGCGCCACCACGGTGATGGCGGCGGCGCTTGCGCCGCTGCACGAGGCCTTCACGGTGACCAAGGTCTTCGCCACAACGATGCAGGCGGTGTCTGGTGCCGGGTATCCCGGTGTGGCGTCGCTCGACATTCTCGGCAACGTGATCCCGTACATCAATGACGAGGAGCCGAAGATCGAGACGGAGTTGAACAAGTTGCTTGGGCGCCTCGCGGGTGATCGGGTGTTGCACGCCGACATCGTCACCAGCGCGCATGCGAATCGCGTGCCGGTGGAGCACGGTCACACGGTGTGCATGTCGGTGGCGTTCGCGACGAAGCCCACCGCTGAACAGGCGCTCGAGGTGTTGCGCGCCTGGACGGGTCATGAGGCGGTGCGTGGTCTGCCGTCCGCACCGGAGCCTGCGCTCATCATCCGGGGCGAGGCGGACCGTCCGCAGCCGCGCCGCGATGCGCATGCCGGCCGCGGCATGTCGACGACGATCGGGCGCGTGCGGGCCGATACGCTCCTCGATCTCAAGCTGGTGGCCATGTCGCACAATGTGGTGCGCGGCGCCGCTGGCGGTTCGATCCTCAACGCCGAGCTGTTGGTGAAGAGTGGCCGGCTGGCGGGGCTCGCCCGCTCGTGATCGTCTGTAAGTTCGGCGGGACCTCCGTCGCTGATGCGGCAGCCATCTCGCGGGTGATCGAGATCATCGACGCCAAGCGCGCCCTGCAGCCCGTGGTGGTGGTATCGGCGCTGGGTGGCGCCACCAACATGCTGCTCGATCTCGCGAGTAAGGCGGCCAACGGTGAGTTGCCTGTGGCCTTGCAGCTCATCGAGCAGCTACGTGATCGTCATCTGCGGGAGGCGCGTACCCTTCTCCATGGGGCTGCCGAGGTGGATGACCGTTGCCGGGACATTGGCGCCGCCTTCGACGAACTCGCGCAACTGGCCGAGGCGTTCAAGACGCTCGGGTATCTTTCGCCACGCTCGCTCGATGCCGTGGCGGCGATCGGCGAGCTGCTGTCGTCGCAGATCGTGGCGGCGGCGTTCCGTGCGCAGGGCCATGATGCCGTGTACGTGGATGCGCGCGACGTGATGCGCACCAACGATGTCTTCACGAAGGCCGAGCCCGATGTGAACGGCATTGCGCAGCTCGCGCAGGAGCAGCTGGTGCCGTTGCTGCAGCAGGGTCGCATTCCCGTCATGGGGGGGTTCGTTGGGGCTACTGCCGCGCGCGTGACCACGACGCTCGGACGTGGGGGCTCCGACTATTCGGCGTCGCTGATCGGCGCGGCGATCGATGCCACGGCGATTGAGATTTGGACCGATGTGGATGGTATGCTCACCGCCGATCCACGCGTGATCCCCGGCGCCCGGCTCATCGAGCGGATCAGCTTCGACGAAGCGGCCGAGCTCGCGGCCTTTGGGGCCAAGGTGTTGCACCCCGCCACGATCGCGCCGGCGGTGCAGCGCGGCATTCCGGTGTTCGTGTTCAATTCGCGCAACCCGGCCGCCAAGGGGACGATGATTGCCTTCGACGCGCCCCGGTTGCCGGTCCGCGCCATTGCCGGCAAGCGCGCGACCACCATGGTCAAGCTGCGCTCGTCGCGCATGCTGCTGGCGCCGGGCTTCCTGCGACGCGTGTTCGCGGTCTTCGAAGCCCACCGGACCTCGGTGGATGTGGTGACGACCTCCGAGGTGTCGGTGTCGGTCACGCTTGACGATGCCACCAATCTGGCGGCGATCCTGCAGGACCTCGCCGCGTTTGGCGAGGTCTCGGTGTCACCCCGTGCAGGGCTGATCGCGATCGTCGGGGCCGGCATTTCCGACGGTAGTCAGGCGATCGCGCAGGCGCTCGGCGCCTTGGGGCCCATCCCGGTCCACATGGCGTCGTTGAGCGCCACGGGGATCAACTTTACCCTTGTGATCGACGACGACCAGGTGGTGCCGGCGATGCAGCGTCTCCACGCGACCTTCTTCGAGCGACCATCGTGAATGGGGCAGGGGATGCCGCACTGAGCGCCGGCACGGCGCCGGTCCGTGTGGCCTTGATCGGTATGGGCCGCATGGGGCGTGCGCTCGATGCACTGGCCCCGGAGCGCGGGTGCGAGATCGTAGCGCGCCTCGACGCGGCAGAGATGACCCGTGGCATCACGATGGCCGATCTGCATGGTGCACAGGTGGCGATCGAGTTCACCACCCCGGAGGCCGCGGTGACAAACGCGGTGACACTCCTCGGCCTCGGCTGCCCGGTCGTGATCGGGACGACCGGATGGAATGCCGCGCTGCCCGCGCTGACCGCAGCCGTCGCGTCCAGCGGCTGCGCAGCGCTCTGGTCCCCGAACTTCTCCCTTGGCGTGCAACTCTTCCTCGCCATCGCGGAGGATGCCGCGCGGCGCGCCCGCGACGTGTTGGGCTTCGATGTGCACGTGGTCGAGACGCACCACACTGCCAAAAAGGATGCGCCGTCCGGTACCGGCATCGCCATTGCTGACCGTCTTGAGGCGGGGCTCGGCCGGCGCGTGCCGATCACCAGCGTTCGCGTAGGCAGCGTACCCGGGACGCACGACGTCCTGCTCGATGCGGCGTTCGAACAGATCACCCTCCGGCACGAGGCGCGCGACCGGCGCGTGTTTGCCGATGGGGCACTCGCGGCGGCCCGCTGGCTCGCAGCGTCCCGTCCGCCCGCGTTGTATACCATGCGCGACGTGCTGTCGACGTCCGTCCCCACGCCTTGAAAGCACTCATGCGTTCGAACCTTCTGCGCGGCTGCGGCACCGCCATCGTCACGCCATTCACCGCCGCGGGCGCACTCGACGAACCGGCGCTGCGGGCCTTCGTGGATGCCCAGCTCGCGGCTGGTGTGCGCATGATCATTCCCTGCGGTTCCACCGGTGAAGCGGTCACGCTCACACCGGAGGAACACCGGCGCGTGGTGGAGATCACGGTGGAGCAGGTGAACGGGCGTATTCCGGTCGTTGCGGGGGCTGGCTCGAACGATACCCAGAAAGCGATCACCCTTTCTCGGGAGATGCAGGCGGTCGGCGCCACGCATCTGCTGCAGGTCACGCCCATGTACAACAAGCCGCCGCAGCGCGCACTGCTGGCGCACTTCCGGGCGATTGCCGACGCGTGCGCGCTGCCGATCGTCTTGTATAACGTGCCGGGGCGGACCGCGGTGAATATGGAGGCGGCGACCACGCTGACGCTGGCGGCCGATCCGCGGTTCGTGGCCGTCAAGGAGGCGAGCGGCAGTCTCGCGCAGATGACGGAGATCCTTCGCGAGCGGCCCGACGGTTTTTCCGTGCTCTCCGGCGACGATGGCTTCACCCTGTCGCTCATGGCGCACGGCGGCGATGGCGTCATTTCCGTCGCCTCGAATGTGGCCCCTGCGCTTGTCGTGGCGCTGTGCGAGGCGATGTTGCGTGGTGATCTCGTCGAGGCGCGGCGGCTCGAGGCCGTACTCGCACCGGTCATCGACGCGTGTTTCATCGAATCCAATCCCATTCCCGCCAAGGCGATGTTGGCGATGATGGGGCACATGCATGATGTCCTCCGGCTGCCGCTCGTGTCGCTCGCGGACGCGCTCCGTGATCGGGTGCGCAGTGCGCTCGAGCGCGCGTCGCTCCTTTCCTGATCCGCAGGCTTGCGGTTTCTCTCCCTCTGGGGCTCCAGTCCATGGCTCTTCTGATCGCCGATCTCGAGGCACGCTTCAACGATCCCTTGCTGCTCGACAGTGGTGCGCCGATCGCGCCTGACGCGCAGCAGCTGTTCGATTCGGCCATCGCGCACCTGGAGCGCGGGGAGATCCGCGCGGCCCGTCGCGATGAGAGCGGGACGTGGCACGCCGTACCGTGGGTGAAGCGGGCCATTCTGCTTGGCTTCCGCCTTGGCCAGGTGACCGAGATGCCGTCGGGCGCGCCCTTCAGCTTCATCGACAAGCACACCTATCCCCCGCGCGCATTCCGTACCGATCATGGGGTGCGTATCGTCCCCGGCGGCTCTACGGTGCGTCGGGGAGCGTATCTCGCGCAGAACGTGGTGTGCATGCCTCCCATGTACATCAACGTGGGTGCCTACGTGGGCCGTGGGACGATGGTCGATTCGCACGCGCTGGTGGGGAGTTGTGCGCAGATCGGTGAGCGAGTGCATCTGAGTGCCGCGGCGCAGATCGGTGGCGTGTTGGAGCCGATCAACGCGTCACCCGTGATCATCGAGGACGACGTGATCGTGGGTGGCAATTGTGGCGTGTACGAAGGAACCGTGGTGCGCAGCAAGGCCGTGCTCGGGGCCGGCGTGATCCTCACGCGCGGGACGCCTGTCTACGACCTCGTGAAGGAAACCGTCCACCGGGCCACGGGGGATCAGCCGCTGATCATCCCAGAGGGGGCCGTGGTCGTGCCGGGCGCCCGCAGCGTGACGTCGACGTTCGGTGAGGCGCAGGGGCTGTCGCTGCAGACGCCCGTGATCGTGAAGTATCGTGACGACAAGACGGATGCCGCGACGGCACTGGAGGCGTGGTTGCGGTGAGGGTGACGGGAACACCGCTCACCGTCAGCGGCACGATCCGCGCGCCAGGCGACAAGTCGATCAGCCATCGTGCGCTCATCTTCGCGGCGATGGCGAGCGGTGCAACGCGCATCCGCGGCATCCTGCCGTCCGCGGATGTGCGCGCCACCGCGGGGGCGCTCCGGGCGATGGGCGCCCGTATTCCCGCACTCAGCGACGACTTCGTCGTGCACGGTCAGGGTGTCCAGTCGCTGCATTCTCCCGAGGCGACGCTCGATTGTGCCAACAGCGGCACCACCGCTCGCCTGCTCGCCGGACTGGTGGCCGGGCTCGCGGGCCGCTCGGCGCGGTTCGAAGGCGATGCCTCGTTGAGCCGCCGTCCAATGCGACGCGTGGCGGACCCACTCTCGGCCATGGGCGCGCACGTCACGTTCATGGGGGCGGCCGGCCATGACGGGCTGCCCATGCAGGTGGATGGGGCCGCCCTGCACGGCATTCGGTACGTCAATGCCCAGGCGAGTGCGCAGGTCAAGAGCGCGCTGCTCCTCGCCGGCCTCACCTCTGGCGTTGCCGTCACGGTCGACGAACCTCTCCGCTCCCGCGATCACAGCGAGCGCATGCTCCTCGCGCGCGGCGTGGCGCTCGCGATGACGTCGGAGGGTGTCACATTGCCCGCCGGGCAGGTCGTGCAGCCCGCCGATGTGATCGTACCGTCTGATCCGTCGTCGGCCGCGTTCTTCGTGGCCCTCGCGGCCCTCGCCGACGCGGGGCAGCTGCGTCTCGAGAACGTCTGCCTCAATCCCACGCGCACCGGAGCGTTCGACGTGCTGCAGCGCATGGGGGCCGTCCTGCATGTCGAGGATGAGTGCGATGTCGGCGGAGAGCGCATCGGAACGCTCGTGGTGCATCCCTCCACCTTGCGTGGTACGCACATCAACGGCGCCGAAATTCCGCGATGCATCGACGAGTTGCCCATGATCGCATGTCTCGCCGCATGCGCAGAGGGCGAGACCCGAATCACTGACGCGCAGGAACTGCGCGTGAAGGAGAGCGACCGCATTCGTGGCGTGGTGGAGAATCTTCGCGCGCTGGGGGCGGAGATCGAGGAGCTCTCCGATGGCATGCGCATCGTGGGATCGCGGACGCCGCTGGCCGGCCACGTGGTTACGCATGGCGACCACCGACTGGCAATGGCCTTCGGCGTGCTCGGAGCGTTGCCCGGTAACCAGATCACCATCGACGATCCGGGGTGCGTGGCGGTGTCGTATCCCACCTTCTGGCGTGACTTGTCCCAGTCCGTGGGACCGGTCGCTCCTTCCATGGCATCCGCACCCGCGTCGGTCGCGCCGTCGATCACGGGATCCTCGCCGCTGGTGATCGCGATCGATGGACCGGCCGCTTCGGGGAAGAGCTCCACGGCCCAGTGGGTCGCCAAGCTTCTGGATGTGCGCCATGTCGATTCCGGAGCCTTCTATCGCGCCATCACATTCCTGGCCGTGGAATCCGGGGAGGTGCCAGAGTCATGGACGGCGGCGTCCGTCCTCGCGCATTCGGGTCGTGTTGCGTGGCGCCTGACCGAGCGATCGGTCCTCCCGCTGGTAGATGGCCAGGATCAGGACGAGGCGCTGCGCGGCGCGGCGGTGACGCGCCATGTCTCCAGAGTGGCAGCGATGGCGCTGGTGCGGGCCTGGGTCAACGAGCAGGTCCGGTCCGCCGGTGCTGCGGTGGATGTGGTGGTTGATGGCCGAGACATCGGGACCGCCGTCTTCCCGACCGCCCAACTCAAGGTGTTCTTGGTGGCAGATAGCTGGGAGCGCGCTCGCCGCCGACTGCTGCAACGGCTTGGGCGTCGGCCCACCGAGGCCGAGATCGCCACGGAGACGGAGGCGCTCGTGGCTCGGGACGCTCAGGACGCCACCCAGAGCGCCCCCGCCCACGACGCCGTGACGATCGATACCACCACGGTGACCCAGGAGGAGCAGGTGGAGCGCATCGTGGCGCTGGCCAGAGCGACGAGGCAGCGACTCGGCCGGTGACTTGTAGACCGGTACCCTCCCCCCTATGTTTCGGGGTTCCGGTTATTCCCTCTCAACTCTTTCTCGGCGCGGCGAGTGCAGGTCCGCGACTTGGAGATACCTCACCGTATGAGCACTGAACTGAGCCCCGAGCTCGCCGCTGAAATCGCCGCCCAGGCCGACGCTGATGCCGACGCGCCCGTGTATGGCAAGCTGACCGCCCGCGAGAAGCGCGACCTGCAGAAGTCGCAGCTCCGTCCGTTGGCCAACCGCCGCCCCGAGCTCTACGAGGAGGACGAGTTCTCGTCCGACGAGTACGAGCGCATGATGGAGCTGTACAACGGGACGCTCGCGTCGATCGAAGAAGGCGAGATCGTCAAGTCGCGCGTTCTTGAGATCCGCGACAACCTCGTGGTCCTCGATATCGGCTTCAAGTCAGAAGGCACGATTCCGCTTGAAGAGTTCAAGGACATGCCCGACCTCAAGGCGGGCGATGAAGTCGAAGTCCTCCTCGAGCACCTCGAAGACCAGGAAGGATCGGTCGTCCTCTCGAAGAAGAAGGCCGACTTCATGCGCGTGTGGGAGCGCATCCGCGTGGCCTACGAGAGCGATCAGCCGGTGGAGGGGACGCTCGTCAAGAAGATCAAGGGCGGCGTTGTGGTCGACCTCATGGGCGTCGACGCGTTCCTCCCTGGCTCGCAGATTGCGCTGCGTCGCGTGCCCAACATCGACGAGCTGCTCGGTCAGAAGTACGAGTTCAAGATCATCAAGCTCAACAAGCGTCGCCGCAACATCGTCGTATCGCGTCGCGTGATCCTCGAGACCGAACGCGCCGGCAAGCGCGAGAAGCTCATGAAGGAGCTGTCGAAGGATCAGGTGCGGAAGGGCGTGGTCAAGAATATCACCGACTTCGGTGCGTTCATCGACCTCGGTGGCGTGGACGGCCTGCTGCACATCACCGACATGTCGTGGGGCCGTATCTCGCATCCGAGCGAGATGGTCCAGATCGGCATGGAGCTCGAGATCAAGGTCCTCGATATCGACTGGGAGCGCGAGCGCATTTCGCTCGGCCTCAAGCAGCTCCAGAGCTACCCGTGGAAGGACGTGGCGGCCAAGTACCCGGTGGGTACGCGCGTCAGCGGCAAGGTCGTCTCGATCACCAACTACGGCGCGTTCATCGAGCTCGAGCCGGGCATCGAAGGCCTCGTGCACATCTCGGAAATGAGCTGGACGCGCAACGTCCGTCATCCCTCCAAGATCGTGTCGATCGGCGAAGCCATCGAGGCGGTGGTGCTCAAGGTGGACGAAACGGAAGAGAAGATCTCTCTCGGTATGAAGCAGACCGAGCAGGATCCGTGGGTCATTCTGCCCCTCAAGTACCCCGTTGGTACCCGGATCAACGGCAAGGTCCGCAACCTCACCTCGTTCGGCGCGTTCGTCGAGATCGAGCCGGGCATCGACGGCCTCATCCACATCTCCGACATGTCCTGGACGAAGCGTGTCCAGCACCCGTCAGAGGTCGTGAAGAAGGGCGACGCGGTCGACGTCGTGATCCTCAACATCGACAGCGAAAACAAGCGCATCTCGCTCGGCCTCAAGCAGGCCGAGGAGGATCCGTGGCTTCGCATCGGTGAGACCTACCCGGTGGGCACCGAGCTCCCCGGCACGGTTGTGCGCCTCATGGACAAGGGCGTCGTCGTCGATCTCGGCAACGACATCGAGGGCTTCGTTCCGGTCAGCCAGCTGAACCCGGAAGGCACGGTTACCAACCCGGCGGACTTCGCCTGGGAAACGATGAACCTCGTGATGCGCGTGCTGGAGGTGGATCCGATCCACCGTCGCATCGTTCTCGCGGTCACATCGGTGCCGGAAGAGCAGCCGCCCAAGCCGGCCGAGCCCAGCAAGGTGCATAGCTCGGAAGACGAACTCGGTCTCTGATCGCGTCGGTTTCTGGTAGTACAAGCGGCCCCGGTCCTCATGGATCGGGGCCGCTTTCCTTTATGTGGTCAGTGCCTTGTCGTGCTGCCAGGGCAATTGTTGCGTCCGCGCAACACAACGCCTGCGGATTCTGACGTGCCAGGACGGCGGCATTCGGCGGCAAATACCACGCGTCTCGAGCCCTCAGCCCTCACGGAGCCCAACGATGAGCCCCACCTCAGCGTCCGATTCCCTCGCGCTGGTCATGGGGCGCGGGCGGGACGACGCGGACGTGCGGCGCGTGGCCTTGAACCCCGCGACGGTCAGGTACGCGAACGCCAAGAGAAAGACCGTGGTGACGAGCCCCACCCGCACCGAGGTGCTGGTGAACGATGCCGTCATGGCCGTGCTCACGATCGCCTTGAGCTGCAGGGCATCGAGTGCGAAGACCACGAGGCAGGCAAGCAGGCCGACCGTGAAGGTCGCCGCGACGATCCCCACACTACGGGCAAGGCCACGGCGCTTCAGGCCGCCCGCCATCAGGACCAGCAACGAAAGCCCCAGATACGGGAGCAGCAGAATACTCGAGAGGGCGTTGGCCGCTCCGAAGCGCCACTGCGGGTTGCTCAGCTGAAGCGGCCAGATCTGGGACCCGGCCTGGACGAAGGGTACGGCAATCAGCAAGGCGGCGGCACTGTAGAGAACACGGCGAGCTGAGGTATCGGCGTGCAGATCGAGGAAGTCGGACATGGCGGTGGTAGCTGCGAGAGGAATGTGGGGGACGGCTCTCCCCGTGGTTGTGCAAGGGACGTTCCAGCAGCCTCGTCCGAGGCCACCGTAGCTTCGGATGTGGCCTAGCGCAGCCCTCGGCTGCGCCGGCGGTAGGGGCGGGTCTGCGGTCTCTGCCCCAGCCGCAGCGGGCTCCGCGATCCGGCGCCCCGTAGGGGGCGGTGGGCTGCGGTGCAGGCCGGCTTCCACCCCGAGAAATGCACGGATCGGCACCGGTGGCGGCTCCCACTGGGATCGGCGCCTCGTTTTTCCCTGCGCGGGCGCTAGCTTCCCGCGGCATGACTCCGACCTCTCCGTCATCCGCCATGCATGACAAGCTCGAGCGGCTCGCCATCGCTCGGGATGCCTCCGAACAGGGCGGCGGTGCCGCGCGCATCGCGCAGCAGCATGCCAAGGGCAAGCTTTCCGCACGCGAACGACTCGACGTGCTCCTCGACGACGGCTCCTTCGTGGAGATCGACCGCTTCGTGACGTCACGGGCCCTCGCTGAGGGTGAGGCGCCGATCTACGGCGACGGTGTGGTGACCGGACACGGACGGATCGAAGGACGCCTCGTTTACGTGTTCTCGCAGGACTTCACTGTCTTCGGTGGCTCGCTCTCCGAAGCCCACGCGGCGAAGATCTGCAAGATCATGGACCTTGCCATGCGAAACGGGGCGCCGGTGATCGGCCTCAACGATTCCGGCGGTGCACGGATCCAGGAGGGAGTGGTTTCACTCGGAGGCTACGCCGACATCTTCCTCAAGAACACCCTCGCTTCGGGGGTGATCCCGCAGATTTCGGCGATTCTCGGTCCGTGTGCCGGCGGTGCGGTCTATTCGCCAGCCATCACCGATTTCATCTACATGGTGCGCGGCACGAGCTACATGTTCGTGACCGGACCCAACGTGGTGAAGACCGTCACTCACGAAGACGTGACGATGGAGCAGTTGGGTGGTGCCGACACGCATGCCGGCACCAGCGGTGTGGCGCATTTCGCCTGCGACTCGGAACTCGCCTGCCTCCAGCACATCCGTGAACTGTTCCGTTTCGTGCCGAGCAACAACGTGGACGATCCGCCACGCGGCAACGGCCGGGACCCACGGGACCGCCGCGAGGCATCGCTGCTGGAGGTCATTCCGGACAATCCCAACAAGCCCTATGACATGCGTGAAGTCATCACGCGCATCGTCGACGATGGGTACTTCTATGAGGTGCAGCCGGATTACGCGGCCAACATTCTCGTGGGCTTCGCTCACCTGGGTGGCCAGAGCGTGGGCATCGTGGCCAACCAGCCCGCGGTGCTTGCGGGGGTGCTCGACATCAACGCATCGCTCAAGGCCGCGCGCTTCGTGCGCTTCTGTGACTGCTTCAACATTCCGCTGGTGACCTTCGAGGACGTGCCCGGATTCCTCCCCGGCGTAGCGCAAGAGCACGGTGGCATCATCAAGCACGGGGCGAAGCTGCTGTACGCCTATTGCGAGGCAACCGTGCCGAAGCTCACCGTGATCACCCGCAAGGCGTATGGCGGCGCGTACGACGTGATGAGTTCCAAGCACATCCGCGGGGACTACAACGTGGCGTGGCCCACGGCGGAAATTGCGGTGATGGGGCCCAAGGGAGCCGTCGAGATCATTTACAAGAAGGAAATCGCCGAGGCCGCGGAGCCTCAGGCGGCCCTCGACGCTCGCGTGGCTGAGTACACGGACAAGTTCGCCAATCCCTACATCGCCGCAGCGCGCGGTTATGTCGATGACGTGATCGATCCGCGCGACACGCGCCCGCGCCTCATCGAGGCGCTTGAGACGCTGCGTGGCAAGCGTGATCGCAATCCGGCGAAGAAGCACGGCAACCTTCCCCTCTGAGCGCCGCCATGTTCAAGAAAGTGCTGGTGGCCAATCGCGGCGAGATCGCGCTGCGCGTGATTCGTGCCTGTCAGGAACTGGGCGTGAAAACGGTGGCCGTGTATTCGGAGGCCGACGCGAGCGCGCCACACGTGCGCGAAGCCGATGAAGCGGTCTGTGTGGGACCGGCCCCGTCCAGTCAGAGCTATCTCGTCGGTGAGCGCCTCATCGAGGTCGCCAAGGCGATGGGGGCGGAAGCGATCCATCCCGGATACGGCTTCCTGTCGGAGCGTGCCTGGTTCGCGCGCGCCGTACGCGAGGCGGGGCTGGTGTTCATCGGTCCGCCGGCCGAGGCGATCGAGGCAATGGGCTCCAAGACGGCGGCCCGTCAGCTGGTGATCGCCGCCGGTGTGCCGGTGGTCCCTGGGAACGCCGAGGGAGTCAAGGACGCGGACGAGGCGCGCGCTATCGCTGAGACGTACGGCTATCCCGTGCTCCTCAAGGCCGCCGCGGGCGGTGGTGGCAAAGGCATGCGCGTGGTGCGGACGGCTGACGAGTTGTCGGCGGCGCTCGACAGCGCGCGGCGTGAGGCGAAGAACGCCTTTGGCGACGATGCGGTCTATCTCGAGAAGTACATCGAGGGCCCACGCCACGTGGAGATTCAGGTGTTGGCCGACGCCCACGGGACCGTGCTGCACCTCGGCGAGCGCGAGTGCTCGGTGCAGCGTCGCCATCAGAAGATGATCGAGGAAGCACCGAGTGTGGCGGTCTCGCCCGAGCTTCGCGCTCGCATGGGCGCCACGGCGGTAGCGGCGGCCAAGGCCGCCGGATACGTGAACGCCGGGACGTGTGAGTTCCTGCTCGATCGCGATGGGCAGTACTACTTCCTCGAGATGAACACCCGCATTCAGGTGGAGCATCCCGTCACGGAACTGGTGATGGGGCTCGATCTGGTGCAGTGGCAGATCCGCATTGCGGCTGGCGAACCGTTGCCCTTCCAGCAAACGGACTTCGCACCGCGCGGATGGGCGATCGAGTGCCGCATCACCAGCGAAGACCCGACCAACGGGTTTCTCCCCAGCACGGGCCGGATCGAGTATCTGCATCTCCCCAGCGGGCCTGGCGTGCGGTGGGATGGCGGTGTGGAAGCGGGCAGTGACGTGGGGCTGCACTACGACCCGATGCTGGCCAAGCTGATCGTGCACGCACCCTCCCGGTCGCTCGCGATCGCGCGCATGCGGCGCGCCTTGCTGGAGCTCACGGTCGACGGCATCGAAACGTCGCGTGGGTTTCATCTCCGCGTGATGGATGATCCGGAATTCCAGTCGGGGGACATCAGTATCCAATGGCTCGAACAGCGCCTTGGTACATTGACGTCGCCGACGACGGACCGTGAGACGCTGCAGCTCGCCGCCATCGCGGCGGCACTGGTGGCGCACGAGGAGCGTAGTGGCGGGCGGGTGGTATCGCCCGCGCCGGAGCAGGGTGGCAGCCCTGCATCGGTGTCACGCGCCGGCAGTGGATGGGCTGCGGTCGGTCGGCGCGAAGGTTTGCGTTCGTGAGCCGACGGCCCAAAGGCTCGACCCCGCGCGGCGGGCGGCGGGCGGAGTCATCGCCCCGCAGCACGCGTCTGCCGGAGTCGGTCGGTGTGGTTCCCATCGATCGGATTGCGGCGGGCGGCGACGGCGTGGGTCGCGTGAACGGGATGGCGGTGTTCGTGCCGCGCACCGCGCCTGGCGACGTCGTTCAGGCCGCCTATGTGACCCACGCCCGGCACGGCCGCGGTCGAGTGCTGCAGGTCGTGCAGCCCTCCCCCGATCGCGTGGAGCCGACCTGCCAGCACTATGTGGTTGACCGGTGTGGAGGCTGCCAGTTGCAGCACCTGTCGGTGGAGGCACAGCGTTCCGCGCGTCGGCAGATCGTGCAGGAGACGCTGCATCGCATTGGCAAACGCGAGATCCCGCTGCCGCCGATCGTTTCCGACGTGCAGTGGGAGTATCGGAGCCGCCTCACGCTCACGCTGCTGCCGCGTGGCGCAGGGTGGGTGGGTGGTCTTCATCCGTTCGACGATGCGTCCCGGGTGTTTCCCCTCGAGACGTGCCGGATCGCGCACCCCGTGCTGGTCGAGGTGTGGAACGCGCTGCGGCTCCTCGTGCGCAGCAACACGCCGGCGCTGCCCACCTCGTCGGCCGCGTCCTCATTGCGTCTTGGGCTTCGCCTTGCGGCGTCCGATGAAGAGGGGCCGCCGGACGAGCAGGACGGGGTGGTCCTCGTCGTCGAAGGCGGCAGTGCCTGGCCGTCGAGAGACGAGTGGATGGCGGCCGCCCGAAAAGCCCACCCTGGCGTGCGCGCGATCTGGTGGACCCCCGCGCGGAGCGCACCGGATGAGACGATGCGGTCTGGGGCGGCGGCGTCGACCGTCGAGTATGCCCCCGATGCGCGGGAGGCACTCGCTTTCGCTCAGGTGAATGCACAGGTCGCTCACGCGCTGCGCGAGTTTGTGTTCACGCACGTGAAGAATTTTGCGCCGGCGCAGGTGATTGATGGCTATGCGGGCACCGGTGATCTCTCGCTGCGTCTGGCGCGGGAGGGGGTGCAGGTTGTTGCGATCGAGGCCGACCAGGCGGGCGCGGAAAGCGCCGTCCGCAGGCTGCAGCGGGCTGGCGGTGAGATCACCTCGCGGGTCCGGGTGGTGTGCGACCTGATGGAGCATGCGCTGCCCGCGCTCGGGGAGGGGGCCCCGCGCGTCGATGTGGTGGTGCTCAATCCGCCCCGCCGTGGGGTGCACGCCGATGTCACGGCATGGCTGGAAGGGGCGGCGTCGCTCGGGGTCCGGGGCGTGGTGTATGTGAGTTGTGATCCCGCGACACTCGCGCGCGACCTGTCGCGCCTTCCGTCGTGGCGCGTGGAGACGGTGCAGTGTTTCGATATGTTTCCGCAGACGGCGCACGTGGAGACCGTGTGCGTGCTGCATCGATCGGCATCGCAGGAGGACCGATGAAGTACTTGGTGGATGTGAACGGCGAGCGCATCGCGGTCGAGCTTGACGGCGCCCATGCAACGGTCGACGGGATCCGTCACGAGGTGGCGCTGCTGCAGGTTCCCGGAACACCGGTGCGGCTCGTCCGGATTGGCGAGCAAGTGCACCGCGTGGTGGCGCGTCGTGGGGGCTCACGAGGGGTGTGGCATCTCGATGTGGATGGCGCCCGCGTGGAAACCGAGGCCCTCGACGAGCGCATGCGGGCGATCAAGGACCTGACGGCCGCGTCGGCCACGGCGAGTGGGCCGGCGCCGCTCGTGGCGCCCATGCCCGGTTTGGTGGTGCGCGTGGCCGTGGCAGTCGGCGACCAGGTTTCCGCGGGACAGGGGCTGGTCGTGATCGAGGCCATGAAGATGGAGAACGAGCTGCGGAGTGCCTCGGCCGGGGTGGTCACGGCGGTACGCGCGGTGACGGGGCAGGCGGTGGATAAGGGGGCAGTCCTCGTCGAAATCGGTCCACTCGCATCGGCTTGACTGGCCGATCAGCTTGCGCCGGGCTCGGTGCGGCGCATACGGTTGACCCCTTTGATGACCATGAAGACGGCGATGGCCACGATGAGGAAGGTCAGCACCTGGTTCAGGAAGAGGCCATAGGCGATGGTGGGCGCCCCGGCGGTCTTGGCCTCGGCGAGGGTGGCGAAGGGACCGTCCCCCACGGTCACGAAGCGATTGGTGAAATCGATGCCACCGGTGAGCAGCCCCACGGTCGGCATGATGA
>NZ_JBIJCN010000075.1:0-9132 GCF_044344655.1 Gemmatimonas sp. | reverse complement strand
TGTAGTCGCGCTTGAGCTTCGCCATCGACGAGTCGTGCCACTGTTTGCAGTAGGGGCACTGAAAGTCGCTGATCATCACCACCCACATCGCCGACTCCGCCCCCAGCAGCCGGCTCTTGTCGGCCTTCTGCATCATCGCCACGTCGGCGAGCGAATCGCGCAGGGCGGGCGTGCCGGCCGACGGCGTACCGGCGTTCCCCGATGTGACCGCCGAGGTCGCTTCGGCGTCGACGGGGCGCTGTCTGGATGCGGCATCCGCTCGGCCGCACGCGGCGGTGGCGCAGAGCGACACGATCAGCGCCGCAGCGCGGAGGACGGGAAGGAGACGGAGCATAGGTGAAGCCTAGCGTCCCGGACCCGATGGCGCACCCCACGCGCCCGGCCGTGGCCTGCCACGGCCGGCCACGGCCGGCCTGGCATTGAACCCTCCAGCCGCGTGTGCCGTAGTATTTTGCATTGTGATCTTCTTTGCTCGCAGTACCCGCCGCAGCACCCACAGGCCATCGCTGGCATGGTTCTTCACGGTTGGCGCCGTCTGCCTGGCGCTTCTCCTTCCCGGGGCCACGGGGGGAGCACAGCCGCCGGCGCTGCCGCAGCCGGTGGGGTACGTGAACGACTTCGCCAATGTGCTCCCGCCCGAGGCCGAAGCGCGGCTCACCGACCTCGCCCTTCGCCTCAATGCGGCGACCCGCGGCGACATGGTGGTCGTCACGCTCCCCGACCTCGGGGGCCGGCCGGTGGAGGAGGTCGCCCTGCGTCTCGGGCGCGAGTGGAAGATCGGCGCCGACGCCGCGATCGGCGACGCCGCGCGCAACGCCGGCGTGGTGATCCTGCTGGTCCCCAAGGAGACCGCCACCGACGGGCGCGGCCGATGCCGCATCGAGGTGGGGCAGGGGGCCGAGGGGTTCCTCACCGACGCGACCGCGGGCGACCTGTGTCGTGCGCAGACCCCGCGGTTCAAGGAGCAGGACTACGCCGGCGCGATGGAGGCCATCGCCTTCGGCGTGGCGGACCGGTATGCCGCCGCGTTTACGGTGACGCTCGACGGCCAGCCCCGGCCCCCCGAGCGGACGCGTCGGAGTCGTGGCGGCGACCGCCAGTTTCCGGTGGCGCTGCTCCTCGTCATCGCGTTCTTCGTGCTGAGCTCCCTGGGCGGTCGTCGCCGTCGCGGCTGCGTTGGCTGCCTGCCCATTCCCGTGCCGGGCCCGACGATCTCCATGGGCGGCTCCGGCTGGGGCGGCGGGGGCTTCGGTGGCGGCGGATTTGGCGGGGGTGGCTTCGGTGGCTTCGGCGGCGGCGGCGGGTTCAGCGGCGGCGGTGGTGGCTCCGACTGGTAGCTCCGACTGGTAGCGGCCAAGGCCGGCAGGTTCGTACGCAGTGTTTCGCATCCCTCGATTCCCCTCTCGTACTCCATGGCAACTCCTTCTCTGTCACTCGATGCGCTCGTGGCGCAGCTCACGCAGTCGCACGGTGACGCGCTCGCCGCAGTCGTGCTGTACGGCTCGGCCGCCAGCGGTGAAGCCATCACGGGGCAGTCCGACGTGAACGTGATGGTGCTGTGCACCGCGCTGCCGCTGTCGACCATGCGGTCACTTGGGCAAACCATGCGGGCATGGTCGGAGGCGGGCAATCCGCCGGTGCTGGAGATGACCGTGCAGGAATGGCGCACCTCCGCCGACATCTTCCCCATGGAATACGCCGACATCCTCGAGCGGCACCGCGTGCTCCATGGGACGCTGCCGCTGGAGGGCATCACCGTGCGCCCCGAACACCTGCGCCTGCAGCTCGAGCAGGAGAGCATGGGCAAGCTGCTGCGGCTGCGCCGCGGGGTGATGGTGGCCGGCACCGACACCGCCAAGCAGCAGGAGCTCCTGCGGGCCAGCCTCAGCACGCTGCTCGTGCTCTTCCGCGCCGTGATGCGCCTGCACGGTGAGCAGCCCCCGCGTGACGCCGCCCAGGTCATTGCGGCGGCCAGCGCGCGCTGCGGCTTCGACGCGCACCCCTTCACGCAGGTCGCCGCGCTCAAGCGCGGCGGCACCCTCTCGCCCACCGAGACCGATACCGTGCTCGAGGGGTACGTCGCGGGGATGTCGGCGTTGGTGGCGCATCTGGATGCGCTGGACGGCGGGTAAGGCCGGCCGCGCCTGTAACCAGACGGTTCCCCCGTCCGTAGTATGTTCTGCACCACATCTCAGGCCATTCCGAGGAGTCTTCCGTGTCGTTCCTTCGCCAGTCCCGTCGTCGCGCGATGCTGTTCGCGCTCGCTCTTCCGTTCGCGTTCGGCGCGTGCGGCTACAACTCGATCCAGTCGTTCGATGAGCAGGCCGCTCAGGCCAAGCAGAACATCGATGCGCAGCTGCAGCGTCGGGCGGACCTCATCCCCAACCTCGTGAACACCGTGAAGGGCTTCGCGGCCCAGGAAGAGCGGGTGTTGACCGAGGTCACCCAGGCGCGCGCCGGTCTCGTGGGCGCCCTGCAGAAGTCGGGCGGTTCCGATCCGGTCGAACTGGCCAACGCCAACCAGCAGCTCACCGGCGCGCTGGGGCGCCTGACGGTCGCGATCGAGGCGTATCCGGAGCTCAAGTCGAACGAGAACTTCCTGCGCCTGCAGGATGAGCTCACCGGTACGGAAAACCGTATTGCCGTGAGCCGTACCGACTACAACACCGCGGTGCGCCAGTACAACGAGTACATCCGCAAGTTCCCGCAGGTGCTCACCGCCAAGGCCACCGGCGCGACGGCACGCGCGTACTTCGAGGTCACCGACTCCGCCGCGCGTTCGGCGCCCACCGTGGATTTCGAGAAGAAGTAAGCGCGCTACAACCGGCTCTTCTCGTACAGCAAGTTGCGCGGCGCCACCTGCCATTCGTACCACCGCGAGATCGGCTGACCGCCGCTCACGGCGGGGTCGGTGCGCTGGCTGCGCAACTTGGTGCGAATCTTCACGCCAATGATGTCATTGCCGTCATTCGTGGTGTCGGCATCGAGCCCGTGGTAGCTGGGGTGCTCGGTGCCGGCGGTGAACAGAAGGCGCGCTTCAAACGCCTCCACCTCGCTGGCCATCATCGAGGGCACCGGCTGTCCACTCGCATCGAGGCGGTCCGCGCGCATGAGGGAGCGTCTGGCCGGATCGCGCCAGTACATCACGAAGGTGGTCTTCTGGATGCTGGTCCCGGTGCGCGCCAGCAGCAGGCTGTCGATGCCGGCCGGCCGGTTCACGAGCCGCCCCGTGGGGAGAAAGGTGACGCGGAATTGGGTCGTGCCCATCGGCGTGACCGAGGTGAGCAACAGCAGCCGACGCACCGAGCCCACCTGCAGCCGCACGACATCGCCGGCGGCAAGATCCACGCGGCCGTCCACGCGCTGGAACTCGATGCAGGTGGCCCCGCAGGTGCCACCCGGCGGGTAGGTGGGTGCCGGATCGCCATCGTCGTAGATGGGATACACCGGCGCCTCCGCCGGTGAGAAGGGCACGGACAACACCGACAGCGTATCGCCCCCGGCATCGACCGACGCGAAGACCGGGGTGCTGGTGAAGGCGATCCCCGCCTCCTGCACGTCACGGGCGAGGGAAAGGCCCACAAACCGGGCGTCGCGGTCCACCGTTTCGCGCAGCGTCCAGCCACGCCGCGTGGTCCAGCTGCTCACGGAAAAGTTGACCGCACTCACAAGCACGATCATGCCGACGGTGACGGCAATGAGCACCTCGGGCAGCGTAAACCCACGCCGCGCCGGCCGCGGTCCCTGGTGATGGATCCGCCGGTGCTGGATCATAGGGCCCCCGAGAGTCCGTTGCCGCGAAACAGCGCCGTGGTGAGTCTGACCGGCTGCGCCGAGCGCGGATAGTCCACGACGATGTCGAGCTGCAGGAGATTTCTGCGCACGTCGCGCACCACGACCGAGCGCCGATACGGCCCGTTGACCTGCGGCACGCCATCGGCCGAGAGGCGCGTTACGGGTTCGCTCTGCACGCGCCAGGGGTCTCGCGTGCGCAGCTGCTCCGCGTAGCTGCGCGCGATGGCGATCGCATTGGTGCGGTTCTGCGCCACGGTCTGCAGGGTGACGGTCTGCGCATTCGCCCCGGCGAGGGACAGGAGTCCCACCGTCAGCAGGATCATCGCCACCATCATCGACACGAGCGAGAAGCCGCGCCGCGTGCGGGGGATGCGTCGCCTCATCGCCATCCCTCCTCGGTGCGCCATGTCCACAGGCGCGTATTGCCGGAGGGGGTGACCGCCACGGCCACCACCGCGTCGGGCTTCTCCGCCTTCACGAGATACACCACCCCACCGGTGCCCATGGGGCGCACGAGGCCGCGCGCGTCGAAGTCCACCCGCGCCTCGGCGAAGGTGATGTCGCCGCCGGCGCTGTTGTCGGGGATGGGCGGGGCGTTGCCGCGCCCGAAGCGCACGCCCTGGTCGAGCCGACGTTCGCCAAAACCGCGCAACGCCTGCCACTCCACCGCCGACTCGGCGAACACGCCGTCGCCGTCGTGGTCGAGATAGCCCCCGTACGTCCCGGTGGACGTATGGAAGCGCACGCGCACCGGCAACCGGGTGGTGAGCGCACGCGTCCGGGCCACATCGATGTCCTGCGCCATCTGCATGCCCATGAGTTGCACGGCGGTGTACGCCGTGATGCGGAAGCGGGGGAGCATCATCCCCATGGCGATGCTCACGATCACGAGCACCACGAGCAGTTCGATCAGGGAAAAGCCGAGGCGGGGCATCGGCGAACGACGGGCTGCGCGCATGAATCCGTCGTGATCAGTACAGTGGACGGAAGGCGGTCTGGATGACCGTGCCGACGGATGGTGTGCCTGGCGGCAGTCGGTCGGGGAAGCGGAAGTTGATGTCGAAGGCCCACTGTCGGGTGGGAGGATCGTAGTAGCTGCCGTTGGAAAACCCCGGGTTGAGGGTGTTCCCCCAGAGCCCGGTCGCAAACCGGCTGCGATAGAGCGAGACGAGCGAGCCGTTGTAGCGGAACACCACGCCGCTCCAGCTCTCGAGGAAGCGCGGCAGGTTCTCGAGGCCGCCGCCGTAGGTCGGCGTGCCGCAGCCGCGGGCGTAGTCACAGCTGGTGGCCGAGTGCCCCACCAGTAGTGCGGCGTTGACGGTCGTCTCGCGTGCCGGGCGGCGTGCGAAGTTCTGTTGGAAGCCGTCGCACCAGCCGGTGCTGCTCGTCGTGCAACGGACCGACACGGGCACGGCGGTGGTGGACACCATGCCGGGGTTCGGTGGCGTCGACAGGAAGGTGATGGCATCCCCCATGAGCGCGGCCGGACGCCAGTTGGTGGTGTTGAAGTCGCCCAGCACGTACAGCGGCCGGTCGGTGGCGATCGTGAGGCCGCCCGGGGTGCCGGCGGTGCGCGGCGCCGGCAGCTGCGCCCCCTGCCGCAACCGCACCGCCACATAGTCGTTGGCGGCCGCGGTGGTCTGCCCCGTCACCTGCACGTACAGGATGCGCGGCGTGCGCGTGGCCGGCGCCGCATCGGTCCACTGACGCAAGGCGTCGAGATGGATGTCGATCAGGTCGGGGCGCAGATCTTCGCGCCCCTCGTAGAATGCGTTGGCGACCGGTCGGAAAATCTGCGCGCACGTGGCCGCGTCGGGCACGTCGAGGCCACTCGTGCGCTGGTACGCGATGGTGCTGCACAACTGGGCCTGCGCCTGCGCGGGGGTGGCCGCCGCCAACGCGCTCGCGTCCACGGTCACGTGCCAATCCGACTTCCAGGCCATCTTCACGTCGCGCACCATGGGGGGATCGGCGTGGTCGCGCGGCAGCACCAAGGTGACGGCGGCCATGTCGGAGGGGAGGGGCAGCTTGAGCGGCCGCACGCCGTAGGCCGACGTCATGAGCCGACCGTTGAAGAGCTGCTCGCTACGCGTCTTGAAGCTCGCGCCGGCGAGGCTGCGTGAGTCGAAGTCGAGCCGCACCGGCGTGCCGGTGGCGTTGTGAATGAACACGCCGTTCAATCGCTCGTTGCGGTCCTTCCGCTGCCAGAACACGCTGTCGGGCGTGGTCACGTTGCTCTGGAAGGTCGCGCTGTTCGACGACAGGTAGATGTTGCCGTTCGAGTGCACCCACCCGGCGAAGGTCATGGGCTGCCCCGGGAGGATCTCGAGGTCGTCCTCGTAGAACACGCCGAACTGAAACAGCGGGATCGTTTGCGCGTTGACGGAGAGCACGGCCCGCGCCCGGTTGCCCGAGCTGTCGCGCGCCGAGACCTCGATGTCGATGGGCTGATTGAGCGCGTAGAGCCCCGCGAAGGGGCCGCTGGTGATGGTCCGCGAGACCGGCACGCCAGCCGTGCGCGTGGACTGCTCGATGCGGAAGCCCGACAGCTCAGGGCGCTGAATGCCAGCAATGTCCTCGCCATCGATGATGCCATCCTGCATCGCGGCATCCAGCTGCGACATCACGTCGTCGCCCGCACCCTCGGCGGCATAGCTGGCACGCGCGCCACGATAGTCCGCATTGGAGGTCCGCGAGATGGTCGTCACGGCAGACAGTCCGGCGAGCACGATCACCGAGAACATGACCAGCATCAGCAGGACGACTTCCAGCGCAAACCCCGTCCGGCGCCGCGGCGCGGCGGGCAACGGGGCCCATCGATCGGTTCGCATGTGGATTCTCCTGAGCGAGGGCGTCACGCAGGACATACGAACCGTTCGCCATGAGGCAACATGCCGGCCGTGGCACGACGCGCACGTCGGACGACGTGGGGCGCGGCCGTAACGGCAGATGCAGCCCGCGTGATACTCCGTGCCGCCCGTGTGATCCGGCCGGCTGGCCAGCGCTATCGTGCGGTGGCCGCCCGCCGTTCGGATCTCACGCCGGCCGCGGAAAGAGCGGCTCCCCCTTGGTCACCGTCCAGCCGCCCACGTCGAGGGCGTCCAGCCCCGCAAAACGCTGATCGGCGACGGCGCCAGGACCACCCAGCTGCTGCCAGACCTGCTCCACCTTGGTGGGCATGAAGGGGGCGAGCAACACGGTCTGCCGGGCAATGCGACGGATCAGCGACGCCAGGATCTGCTCGAGCTCCGCACGCCGCGCCGGATCCTTGGCCACGGCCCACGGCGCCGTCGCCGCCGTGTACTCGTTGGCGCGCGCGGTCAGGCGGTACACCGCCGACAGCCCGTCGTGCAGCAGCCAGCCCTCGTCGCCATGCATGGCACGGTGATACGTCGCGATCTCGGCGTCGTCGCCCTCCTCGTGCGCAGGACGCGCCGCCGACGGGACCACGCCATCGCAATACTTCTCCACCATGGCGATCGCCCGGCTGGCGAGATTGCCGAAGTTGTTGGCGAGATCCGCGGTGTACCGCTCCTCGAAACGCTCCCACGAGAAGTTGCCGTCCCCATCGAACGGCACTTCGCGCAGCAACACGTAGCGGAACGCATCCGCGCCGAAACGGTCCACCGCTTCGCCAAGATCAAGCTTCACGCCGGCGCTCTTGGAGAATCGCTCGCCGCCCAACTGCACGAACCCGTGCGCCCACACCTGCTTCGGCAACGGCAACCCGGCCGCCTGCAGCATGGCCGGCCAAATCACCACGTGAAAGCGGGTGATGTCTTTCCCGATGATGTGCAGATCGGCAGGCCAACGCGCCTCGTAGCCGGCGTCGGGAAACCCGGTGGCCGTGAGATAGTTGGGCAGTGCGTCGAACCACACGTACGTGCCCTGGGTCTCGCCCGTCGACAACGGCAGCGGAAAGGGTACGGCCCACTCGAGACGCGCCCGCGACGCGGAAATGTCTTCGAGCCCCTGCGCCAACAGCCCCAGGATTTCGTTGCGGCGGCTCTCAGGCTCGCAGAACGACGGGTTGGTGGTGAGCAACTCCTGCAGGAATGGCTGATACTTGGACAGCCGGAAGAACCAGTTGCGCTCCTCCACTTCCTCCAGCGTGCGCGTGGGATGCAACACGCACGTCCCGTCCACGATGTCGGCGTCCTGCTTGAAGGCCTCACAGCCCACGCAGTACATGCCGGTGTACGACCGCTCGTAAAAGTCGTCCGGGCTGCGCTCGGCGATACGCCGGATCAGCGCGCTCACGCCGTCTTTGTGGTGCGCCTCGGTGGTGCGAATGAACTGGTCGTAGGACACGCCAAGCTTGGCCCACATGGCCTTGAAGCGTCCGGCGATCTCATCGGTAAAGGCCTGGGGCGCCACGCCTTCTTTGGCCGCGGTCTGCTGGACTTTCTGGCCATGTTCGTCCATGCCGATCAGCAGATGGACGTCGTCACCACACAGGCGACGGTACCGGGCGATGACGTCGGCCCCGATCTTCTCGAGCGCATGGCCGAGATGGGGATCGCCGTTCGCGTAATCGATGGCGGTGGTCAGATAAAATCGCGGCATGGGGACAATCTAACCGGGCTGGTCGCCTTGTTGGTCGGGGTCGGGGTCGGGGCACTGCCACTACGGTCGGGGTACGGCCACTACGGTCAGGGCACAGCAACGACGGTCGTGGTCTTCCTACGGTCGGAGTCGCTGCTTGGGGTGGCGCGGCGCTTCGCTGGCGCGTCGGGGTGGCGCGGCGCTTCGCTGGCGCGTCGGGGGGGCGCGGGGGGGGGGGGGTGGGGGGGGCGGGGGGGGGGGGCGGGGGGTTGGGGGGGGGGGGGGGGGGGGGGGGGGGGGCTCTTCCGCGGCTTTGACCCCGACCGGCGGTGGTTTGACCAAGCGCGCACGATTCCGATGACAGTCGGGTGCGAAGCAGACGGTATGCTGACGCCATGCCATCACATCGCGATCTCAAGGTCTGGCAGCGCTCGCACGATCTCGCCGCCCGCATCTACGACGCCACCAGAGGCAAGCCCGCGTCTACAGATCCGGCGCTGGTCTCGCAGCTCCGCCGGTCATCGCAATCGATCGGCGCCAATATCGCGGAGGGACGTGGACTCGGTACCAACCCGCAGTTCCGCCGACATCTCGATATCGCGCTTGGCTCGGCTGCCGAAACAGAAGCACATCTGACCGTGTGCCTCGACCACGACGTGTTGAGTGCAAAGGTCGTGTTCGACCTTCGTGACGAGGTGGCGACCGTGCAGCGAATGCTCCTCGCCCTGAAAGCAAGCATCCCACCACAGTAGCCCCGACCCCCACCCCCGACGCGCCAGCGAAGCGCCGCGC
>NZ_JBIJCN010000072.1:0-9317 GCF_044344655.1 Gemmatimonas sp. | reverse complement strand
GTCTTGCCATCGTTCTGCTGCGCGATCACGCGCGTCATGCCACCGAGCGATTCCACGTACTGGTCGATGTCGGTGGCACCGAGGTCCACCGAGTCGAGCCCCTGGAACGACAGCGTCGCCTTGCCCAGCGCGCGCTTCATGAGCGCCGGCTGTGACTGCGGCTTGCCGTCGGGGCCGTACGCGAAGCCCTTGCGCTGCACGAACAGGTCGGCGAGCTCGTTCTCGTCCTGCCACTTGCCCGTCTCGATGAGCAAGTTGACGTTCGACCCGTACGCGCCGTCGGCGTTGGAAAACACGCGAAGCGACGCCTGCTCGATCGTGCACCCGGTGTCACGCATGGTCTCCAGCGCGTGCTTGCGGATGAAGTTCATCTCCGGGTCTTCCTCGGCCTTCGCGCACAGCAACGAGGCTTCGGCCAGCAGCTTCACCTGCAGCGGCAGCAGGTCGCGGAAGATCCCGGAGAGCGTGATCACCACGTCCACGCGCGGGCGGCCCAGGCTGTCGAGCGGCAGGAGACGCGCCCCGGTGAGGCGCCCCACGCTGTCGAAGCGCGGCACCACACCCATCATGGCCATCACCTGCGCGAGCGGCGTGCCTTCGCTCTTCATGTTGTCGGTCCCCCACAGCACGACGGCCACCGTTTCGGGGAGCTCGCCGGTTTCCTGCTTGTGCTTGGCCAACAGCTGATCGGCGCGGCCGCGTCCCTCCAGCATCGCCGCCGCACTCGGCACGCGATACGGGTCGAAGCCATAGATGTTGCGCCCGGAGGGGAGGACCTGCGGATTGCGCAGGAGGTCGCCGCCAGGGGCAGGCTCCACGTATCGCACGTCGAGCGCCCGCAGGATACCCTCCACCTCGCGATCCTCGCGCAGCGAGACGTCGTAGCCCGCCAGCAATTCGAGATGTTGATCGAACTGCTTGTCGTTGGCGAGCCGCATGCCGCGCGCCTTGGCCTCGGCACGGCCGGCCTGCTGCGCCACGCGCAGATCAGTCTTGTGTACCAGCGTGTGTACGGCAGCATGCACGATGGCCTCCACCGCCGCGCCTTGCGTGTCGTCGCTGCGCTTGTCGCCGTGCCCCGCCAGCACCGTTTCACCGATGCTGGGCAGCTCCACTTCCGGGCGGCCGCTGCGCGCCATTTCCACGAGCATTTCCACTCGCGCTTCCGGCGTCATGGGCTCACCCACAACATGGAGGCCCGTGGGGATGAGGCTGTACTCGAGCTCCAGCAGCTTCTCACGAATGTCGGCAATGCGCGCGTCGGTCTCCTGCGCCGTCCACGCCGGCTCGGCCGCCGCCAGCTCTACCGCCGCGGCCTGCTGCTGGACAAGCGTACGCAGCTGGTCGGCTTCGGCCGCGCGCCCTCCATCCAGCTGACGCCACCGATCGAGGCTCGTCTTGAGATCGGCGAGCCCACGATAGAGTCCCGCGTTCGCCACCGGCGGCGTGAGGTACGACACCAGCGTGGCGTTGCCGCGACGCTTGGCGAGGGTGCCTTCCGACGAGTTGTTGGACGCGTAGAGGTACACGTTGGGCAGGTCGCCAATGAGGCGCTCCGGCCAGCACGTGTTGTCGAGCCCCGACTGCTTGCCGGGCATGAACTCCAGCGCGCCGTGCGTGCCGAAGTGGAGCACCGCGTCGGCCTGATAGTCGTCCTTGAGCCAGCGATAGAAGGCGCTGAACGCGTGGGTGGGGGCAAAGCCTCCCTCGAACAGCAGGCGCATCGGGTCGCCTTCCCAGCCGAAGCTGGGCTGCACGCCCACGAAGACATTGCCGAACTGCACGCCCATCACCTGAATGGACTGGCCGTCGGCGAGCTGGCGCCCGGGCGCGGGCCCCCACGTGTTCTCAATCTCCTTGAGATACTTCTCGCGGCGCACATGGTCGTCGACCGGAATGCGCGTATGCACGTTGGCCGGTGCGCCAAACTGCTCGCGGTTCCCCTGCGTAATGCGGTCGCGCAGCTCGTCGACGCTGGCCGGCAGATCCACCGTGTAGCCGGCCTCCTTCATCTCGGCCAGCACCCGCTGCAGCGACGGGAACACCGCAATGTAGGCCGCCGAGCCGGTGTTGCCGGCATTGGGCGGGAAATTGAAGAGGATGATGGCGACCTTGCGCTGCGCGCGCGCCTTGCGCCGGAGCGACACGAGCTTGTGCACGCGCTCGGCCACGCGCTCCACACGCTCCGGGATGGGCTCGGAGGCCGCCGGCTTGCCCTCGACGGGCGGCCCCTTGCCGCCATACACCGTGGGCACGATTGCGCCGTCGAGCTCCGGGATGGCGATCTGCAGGGTGGCCTGCAGCGGGTTGAGCCCGCGCGTATCGCGCTGCCACTCCTCAATCGTCTGGAACTCGAGCGTTTGGAGCGTGAGGTACGGCACGTCGAGCTGCTTGAGCACCGCCTGCGCCGCGACCGAGTCGTTGTAAGCCGGGCCGCCGACCAGCGAGAAGCCGGTCAGGTTGATCATGGCGTCGATCGTCGCGTGGCCGTGCGCATCAACGAAGTACTTGCTGATGGCTGGCCGCGCATCGAGCGCCGACGAGAAGCCGGCAATCACCTTGAGGCCCTTCGCCTCGAGCGCTGCCACCACAGCTGCATAGTGCGCCACGTTGCCGGCCAACAGGTACGAGCGCCCCACAAGCATGCCCACCGTGCCGGTGCTGGTGGCCCGTTTCGGCAGCGCCGAGAGCTCCTCGGCGATACCGCGATTGGCCAGCGCCGGATGCCAGAGCCCCACCTCGGGATACGTGACCGGCTGCGCGGGCTTGAGCGCGCCCTTGAACGTCGCCCGCGGCCCCGCGGCATAGCGGTCGACCGCGTACCGGATCATCTGCTCGATGTTCTCGTCGGAACCGGCGAGCCAGTACTGGATGAGCAGCAGGTACGCGCGAACGTCCTGCGCCGTCCCAGGAATGAACTTGAGCAGGTTGGGGAGCGTGCGCAGGGCGCTCATCTGCCGCTCGCCGCTGCTCTTGCCGTCACCGCGGGAGCCACGGAGTTTCTTCAGCAGTGAAATCGGCGAGAAGGGGGAACGGCTCTCGCCACCCATCATGTCGAACTTGCCGAGCTTCGTGCACTTCACCAGTTCCGGCGTGCACAACGCGCACAGCACGGCATCGGCGTCCTTGCGCCGATCGAGCACCGCCTGCAGCACCTCGTTGGCGTACTCTTCCTGAAAGAGTTGCGTACACACGACGATGTTGGCGTTCGCGATGTCCTGGCGCGCGCGCTCGGCCGCCTTCGGATCGGTACCGAAGTCCGCAGCGATATGCATGGACACGTGCAATCCCGGGACGCGCCTGAGGCCGTGCTTGGCGCGTTCGAACGCGTCGGCCAGGTGAGCATCCAGCGTCGTGATACAGACGCGCATGTCGGGAGTGCGGGTGTCAGCGGCCATAGAACGCTTTGGCGTCGTACAGGGTGTCCACCGTGATATCGGCGATCCCCTGCTCGAGCGCGTACCGTTCGGTGTTGCGGCGGGCCTTGCCGCGCACGAAGAACGGAATCTTCTTGAGCTCAGCCTCCGCAGGCGGGAGCCAGCGGGTGCTCGTCACCGGGACCGGTGCCTCGTTGATTGTCGCGGGCGCTTCGTTCTCTTCTTCGGTGAGCCCCACCGCACTCGCGGCTTCGGGCGCGATGAGCTGGTGCGCGTCTGTGGGTATGAACGTGCCGGTGGCCGTGGCGGACGGACGGACCGCCTCCCGCACCGGCACCGCGGCGGCAGCCGCCTTGGGTGCTGCATGGTGGAGGTGCGACGGCGACGTGCCATCACCGAATTCGAAGTCGTCGCGGAACATGTGCAACAGATGTTCCTCGAGCCCCATCATCAGCGGGTGCACCCACGTATCGAAGATCACGTTGGCGCCCTCGAAGCCCATCTGCGGCGAGTGACGCGCCGGCACGTCCTGCACGTGGATGGGCGCCGAGATCACCGCGCAGGGGACACCGAGACGCTTGGCGATATGCCGCTCCATCTGCGTGCCGAGCACCAGTTCCGGCGCCAGCTCGCTGACCTTCTGCTCCACCGCGAGGTAGTCATCGGAAATGAGGGCCTCCACGCCGATGCTCGCCGCATAGTCGCGCACGGGGCGCGCGAACTCGCGCGCATAGGTGCCGATGCCCACCACCTGGAATCCGAGCTCGTCCTTCGCGATGCGGGCGGCCGCCAGCACATGCGTGGCATCGCCGAATACGAACACCCGCTTGCCGGTGAGGTAGGTGCTGTCCACGCTGCGCGAGTACCACGGCAGCAGCGACCGGCTCGCGTCGACCTGCGCCGCCCCGGCACGTTCGTGCTCGAGGAGCGGCTGCACATCGATGCCGGTCACCTGGCCGATCTCCTGCACGAACTCGCGCGTGGCGAGCACGCCGATCGGCACCGTCTTGACGGTGGGCATGCGGAACGTCTTTTCGATCCAGCGCGCGGCCGTATCCGCCACTTCGGGATACATGACGATATTGAAGTCGGCCTCGGGGATGCGACGGATATCCGCCACCGTGGCGTTGTGCGGCGCACACACATGCACATCCACACCGAGGTCGTGCAGCAGGCGTGTGATCTCGCGCACGTCATCGCGATTGCGGAATCCGAGGGCGGTCGCACCGAGCAGGTTGGCGCGCGGGCGGCGTTGCTCGCGCTGCACCACCGTCATCACGGGTTCACGCACCGTGCCGACGGCGGGAGCCAGCGGCTGCAGCAATGCCCGGACGAGGTGATAGAACGTCTCGCTCGCCCCCCAATTCTCCTTCTTGGAGTACGCGGGGAGTTCCAGGGGGACGACCGGCACCGGCAGGGACATGCCCTGTGCGAGGGACCCCGGCTGATCCTGGATGAGTTCCGCGGTGCAGGACTCGCCCACGAGGAGCGCGTCGGGCTTGAAGCGCTCGTAGGCCTCACGCACCGAGGTTTTCACCAGCTCCGCCGTGTCGCCACCAAGGTCGCGCGCCTGGAACGTGGTGTACGTAACGGGTGGGCGACGATCACGCCGCTCGATCATGGTGAAGAGCAGATCAGCGTAGGTGTCGCCCTGCGGCGCATGCAGCACGTAGTGCACCCCGGTCATCGAGGTGGCAATGCGCATGGCGCCCACATGCGGGGGGCCTTCGTACGTCCAGAGCGTCAGTTCCATGGTCGCCTCAGACCGCAAGCCGCTGCGCACGATCGAGCGGGCGCGCGAAAAGTTCGGCCAGATCGCCGGCCTGTTCGAAGCCGTGCACGGGAGAGAAAACGAGTTCGATCGACCACTTGGTGCGCAGTCCCTCCGCTTCGAGCGGATTGGCGAGCCCCAGACCGCACACGGTCAGATCGGGGCGCGCCTCCCGGCAGCGATCGAGCTGCTTCTCCACATCCTGCCCCTCACTGACCTGCACGCCGGCCGGCAGCCGCGAGAGCTCGGCATCGACGAGCAGCTTATCGAGAAAGGGCGTCCCCACCTCTACGAGCTCCATGCCGCACTCCTCATGCAGGAAGCGCGCGAGCGGAATCTCGAGCTGCGAGTCGGGGAACATGAACAAGCGCTTCCCCGCGAGCTGCGGGCGGTAGCGTGAGAGCGCCACGCGGGCACGGTCGGCGTTGGGCGCGACGGCCGCCTCGAACGTGGCCGGGGCGACCCCCCACGCATCGGCCGCGGCGCGGAGCCACTCGGTCGTACCGTTCACCCCGAACGGGTACGGCGCCGAGAGTAACGTCGCCCCGCGGGCCACGAGGGCACGCGCGGTGTCGTTGAGAAACGGTTGGGCAAGCAGGAGGCGCGTGTTGGGACCGATCGGCGGCAGCTCCCGCGCGCGGCGCGGCGGAAAGAAGTGCACCGGCCCGATCCCGAGCTTGGCGAACATCCGCGCGAACTGATCCTCGACCACATCGGCCACCGTGCCCACGATCAGCAGTTCGGGCGCAGCGGAGGTGGTGGCCGGAAGGTGCGGCACCATGCTGCGCAGGCAGGCATCCTCACCCTGCGTGAACGTGGTCTCGATACCGCTCCCCGAGTAATTGAGGATCCGCACACGCGGCATGAACTGCGTGTTGAGCCGCTCGGCGGCACGCGAAAGATCGAGCTTGATCACCTCCGACGGGCACGATCCCACAAGGAAGAGCGTGGTGATGTCGGGGCGGCGCGCCAGCAGCTGCTGGACGACCCGATCCAGCTCGTCGTTGGCGTCGGCCAAGCCGGCCAGGTCGCGTTCGCTCAAGATGGCGGTGGCAAAGCGAGGCTCGGCAAAGATCATCACGCCGGCCGCCGACTGCACGAGGTGCGCGCAGGTGCGCGACCCCACCACGAGGAAGAAGGCGTCCTGCATCTTGCGGTGCAGCCACACGATGCCGGTCAGTCCGCAGAAGACCTCACGCTGACCACGCTCGCGGATGACGGGCAATTCGAGGAGCGCGCTCACGGGGCGGTAACCTCGCCGGCGCCCGCGTGCGCCAGCCGCACGGCCTTTTCCGCCGCTTCCTGGAGCCGGGCCGCGCGCAGCTTGAGAATGAACTGGATGGCGTTCACCGTGTAGGCGGCGTAGGCAACCAGCGCCATCCACATAAGGAAGCGCGGGTCCCACTTGAGGTAGAGCCCCACGAGATAGGCCGTGTGCTGGCCGATCACGAAGAAGCTGACGACGTCTTCCCAAAAGAAGCTTTCGTGGAACAGGTATTGCCCGAACACGACCTTCTCCCAGATCGCGCCGGTCACCATGATGGTGTACAGCACGAGCGTCTTGACCACGATGGAGAGATGGGCCGCCCCGAGTCCCTGTCCGGTCTTGAGGTAGCGCAGCACGAGAAAGACCGACACCGCCATGACGAGGAACTGGACGGGCGCAAGGATACCTTGCACCAGCGTCCACGTCGTATCGTCGCGGCGCTTGCGCTCTTCTGGCGTATAGAGACCCGTGCGTACCGTCGTGGTTGACGCGCGGGGGGAGGCGGTCGCGTCGTTCGCGGCCGTCTTGGGTTGGGGCACAACAGTCATCAGCCGTCTCTTCCGGGGGTTCGCTGCCCAGATGCGTCCAATGTGTGATTGGGCCCGGAAGTTGTCAAGAAAACTTGACGTACACTTTTCTTGACAACTGGACCACGCGGTACCATTATCTCCGAGCTTTGGTTAATGTGTGTCCCGCATACCCGGGCTCTCACCGTTTTCCGCCACCGCGCCCAGGAGACTTCGCGGCCATGTTCGGCGCGTTCCTCCAGCCAGCTGCCGGCCTCTCCATGGTGACCCACGGCCCGGGCTCCAGCCCTGATCTCATGGATCACCTGTCTTCGCCGCGCCGCAGCGAGCGCCTCGACCGCCTTGAGCGCCTCGAGCGCACCATTCAGAACGACCTCGTGCCTCGTCTCATGACGAGTCACCGGGTGGGCCCCGTCTCGCCGTCCGTGGGGGCTGCGGCGGCCCGGTCACTTTCGGACGACGATGTGACGACGTTCGTCAATGCCGTCCGCAGTCACGATGACAGCCGCGGCGCGCAGTTCGTCCGCGGCGTGCTCGCCGAGGGCGCCACGGTCGAAGCGGTCTACCTCGACCTGCTCGCCCCCTCGGCCCATCGGCTTGGCGAGATGTGGAACAACGACGAATGTGATTTCGTCGAAGTGACCGTCGCCCTTGGCCGCATGCAGCGTCTGCTGCGCGACCTGTCCCAGGTGTTCCTCGCCGAGTCGGGACACACCGAACCGGTGGGCAACATTCTGCTCACCTGCGTCCCCGGCGAGCAGCACACCTTGGGCATCATCATGGTCGGCGAGTTCCTGCTGCGCGACGGATGGCGCGTGCTGGTGGGTGCCCCCTGGACCGACAGTGACCTGCTCTCACTGGTCGCCACGGAGTGGTACGACGTGATCGGCTTCTCGGTCGGTACCGAGAGCCGCCTCTCGGTGCTGCGCCGCGACATCCGCCGCCTCAAGTCGGCGTCGCGGAATCCCAACATCCAGATCATGGTGGGCGGCCAGCTCTTCGCCGAGGATGCATCGCTGGCCGACCAGGTCGGCGCGAATGCCATTGCCGCCGACGCCCGTCAGGCGCCGACCATCGCGCGCTCGTTGCTCGCGGCGGCCCGCGCCGATGTGACGGACGCACACCCTTCGGAGGGGCTTGGCGAGTATGGCCAGTTCCGTGAAGCCCTCCGACGGGACTAATCCCACGTTCGGCGCGCTCGACGCCCGCACGGCGGCGGCCCTCTTGGCTGTCGCCGGCGATATCGCACTCGTGATGGACGGCGCGGGCGTCATCCGCGACGTGGCGCTCACGGGCGGTGGTGACTCGCAGTTCGATACCGCCACCGAGTGGGTCGGGCGCCCGTGGAACGAGACCGTATCCGGGGATTCGCGCGCCAAGATCGACATGCTCCTTCGGGAGGCGGTCCATCAGGGGGTATCGAAGCGCCGTCAGGTCAATCACGTCATGGGCGACGTGACGGACGTCCCGGTGAGCTACACCACCGTGAAGCTGGGGCAGGACGGCAGTCTGGTCGCCGTGGGGCGCGACATGCGCCACGTGTCGGCCCTGCAACAGCGGCTGGTGGAAGCCCAGCAGGCGATGGAGCGCGATTACTGGCGCCTGCGTCATGTCGAAACCCGCTACCGCTTGCTCTTCCAGCTGGCCAGCGACGGCATTCTCGCGCTGGACGCGTCGACCCTCAAGGTGCTCGACGCCAACGGCGCGGCCGGGCAGATCTTCGGTGAGCCGACCGACCGCCTGATTGGGCGTGCGTTCCCGCTCGGCATGGATGCGCCGGCGGCGCAGGCACTCGAAGAGCTCCTCTCGGCGGCGCGCAGCGCCGGTCGCGCCGGCGACATCAGCCTCGCCCTGCAGGGCGGGCGGGTGTTTCACGCCTCAGCGTCGTGCTTCCGCCAGGAGTCGGCGACGCTGCTGTTGGTGCGCTTCTCCCCTGCCGCACTGCCTGAGGCCGGCAGCACCGGTGCCAACTCGCCGTCACGCCTGGTGGACCTGTTGGAGCGCTCCCCCGATGCGTTCGTTGTAACCGAGCTGGACGGCACCATTCTCACGGCCAACCGCGCCTTCCTCGACATCACTGAATTGGCGAGCGAGGAACAGGTGCGCGGAACCGCTCTGGCTACGTACATCGGCCGGCCGGGGGCGGATTTCCCCGTGTTCACCAGCATGCTGCGGAAGAACGGGGCAGTGCGCCTCATGGCCACCTCGGCGCGCGGGCTGCATGGCAACCAGTCGGAGGTCGAGGTATCGGCGGTGTGGGTGCCGGAGGGGGAGGAGCCGTGCATCGGCTTCACCATCCGTGACATCGGCCGCCGCCTGGCGAGCGGGCCCCAAGGCGCGCGCGACCTCCCGCGGGCCGTCGAAGAGCTGACCTC
>NZ_JBIJCN010000071.1:0-9413 GCF_044344655.1 Gemmatimonas sp. | reverse complement strand
GCAAGGCTGGTTCCGCCATCGGCATTACCGTGGGGGGGAGCACGCGCCAGCTCACGTATGTCGACGCCGAACAGCGCTACATCACGCCGGTCGGCCAACCCATCCGGTACGCAGTGGGTGATGTGGGGCAGGTCACAGTGCCGGGGGACGGAACCAACTTTCCGGCCATCTCCGGTAGCGTGAAGCTGGTCGAACCTTTGGAGGTCGGCCCCGTGGTGGTGCCGGCAGCCGGCCAGAACATGTCGGTCACCTGGAACGGCACGAATGATCCCACGGCGGCCATCATCTTGCAGCTCAAATATCCCAACCCGGCCGCGACGAGCTTTGCCAACGAGCAGGTGTATTGCGCGCTAAAGGACGACGGTGCCGTTGTGATCCCCGGCGGATTGCTCACACAATTTCAGGCGGCCGGTACGCGCCGATCGCTCACGCTCGTCCGCTGGCGCACCAACCTCGTGAGCAACAATGACGCGAGGCTGCACCTTACCTCGAGCATCGATACCACCGTCGTTATCCCCTGACGGTTTCCGTAATGGCAACGGGCGCGACTGTCGAGGTCGCGCCCGTTTGTTTTTGAGGGTACTCATCACCCGAAGGCCCTGCGTCCATCTCTTCCGGGAGTGCTGATGTCCCAGTCCAACGCCACACGCATTGAGCGCGATTCACTCGGTGAACTGCCGGTGCCCGCCCACGCGTTGTACGGCATCCAGACGGTACGGGCGATGCACAACTTCCCCATCAGCGGCCTGCGGCCGCTCGAGCCATTTGTGGTGGCACACGTATGGATCAAGCTTGCGGCGGCGCTGACTCACAGGGACACGGGGCGCCTGGATGCCACCCGTGCCGGCGCCATCGTCGCTGCCGCACAAGAGGTATTGCACGGCGCTCATCGCGACCAGTTTGTCGTCGATCCGTATCAGGCGGGTGCCGGCACATCGCACAACATGAACGTGAACGAAGTGCTCGCCAATCGAGCCAACGAGTTGTTGGGCGAGCCGCGAGGGGCGTACGCGCCGGTGCACCCCAACGATCACGTCAACATGGCCCAAAGCACCAACGACACGATCCCCACCAACATTCGGCTCGCGGTGCTTCGCCAATGGCCAGCGCTGGCCTCGGCAATCGACGGGGTCGCCGACGCCTTCGCCGAGCGTGCGCTCGCCTTCGATCACATCGTGAAGGCTGGGCGCACGCATCTGCAGGACGCCATGCCCATCCGCCTCGGCCAGGAGTTTGCCGCGTACGCGGGTACCCTACGCCGGGCGCGGCAACGATTGGCGCAGGCTGCGGACTATCTCGGTGAGCTCGGCATTGGCGGTTCGGCCGTCGGTACCGGTGTGACCGTGGAGCCGGTGTACCCCGCACTCATGGTGCGGCATCTGCGCGACATCAGCGGAATTGATGCGCTGCGGGTAGGTGATGACCGCATTCAGCTCATGCAGAGCATGGGCGACGCCGCCGCTTTCAGTAGTTCCATGCGACTGCTCGCCGTCGAGCTCTCGAAGATCATGAACGACCTCCGGCTCATGGTGTCCGGTCCACGTACGGGGCTCGACGAAATTGTGCTCCCGGCTGTGCAGCCGGGGTCCAGCATCATGCCGGGCAAGATCAATCCCTCCGTGCCGGAGATGGTCAATCAGGTGTGTCTGCAGGTGATGGGGTGCGATCTCACGGTGGCCATGGCCGCTGAGCACGGACAGTTGGAGCTCAACATCACGATGCCCGTCATTGCCCACAACATTCTGCTGTCAATGCAGCTCCTCACCAACGCCATGACCGTGTTGACCGAGCGGTGTGTGCGCGGCATTGAAGCGAACGAGCCGATGTGCCGGTACTGGGTAGAGCGGTCGGCCGCGCTGGCGACGGCCCTCATGCCGCAGATTGGCTACGCGGCCGCGGCCGAACTCTCCAAACGATCGGTGCGGGAGGGCACGCTCATCCGGGATCTCGTGAAGCGGGAACAGGTGCTCCCGCCCGATCAAGTCGATACGGTGCTGGACCTCCATCGCCTGACGAACATCGGGGTGCCCATCGGCACCCACGGCTTGGTGAGTGGCGGGTAGACGCCCCGTAGACGCCGGGGTGGCGCCGGAGCCGACTGGCGGCCGGTTGGTGGCCTGTTGGCCACCGAGGGGCAGGGGATGAAGCGGTGGTCCGGCGGGGTGAACCGGCGCATACGCAACGCCCGCGGGACTGGTACTCTTGTCAGTCATTCGTGGCGGTTCTAGACTCTCAGGTATGCGGATTACTACGTGGGCCGAATATGGGCTGATTTGCGCCCTCCATCTGGCACGCCGGGCGGGCTCCGGTCCGGTGACGGGCCGTGATGTGGCTTCTCGTGAGCGGCTCCCCGGCGACTACGTCGAGCAGATCCTGTTACGCATGCGCCGAGCGGGCATCGTGAACAGCACCCGCGGCGCTCGGGGCGGGTACTCGCTCGCGCGCGCCGCCGAGGAGATCACGGTCCGCGACGTGATCCAGGCGTCCGAACTGACGACCTTCGATCTGCACTGCGTGTCGCACCCGGTCGATGCTGGGCGTTGCGCCGAAGCCGAGAACTGCAGTATTCGACCTGTCTGGATGCTCCTGCAGAAGCGCATCGACGAGGTGCTCGAGGGGGTGAAGCTGAGTGATCTGCTCGACGATGAGTCGGTCGTGCGCGACCGCGTGGGGATTCCGCAGTTTGACGCAGCGGCGGAGACTCCCGGGGGCCTTCCCATTCTTCAGAGCTGACGACGGTCATGGGGCTCTGGTCCAACTGGCAGGCCACGCGCGCGCGGCGACAGCGCGTCGAGGGGTACCTCAATCATCTGCTACGCGAACCAGACCCCGCAGCGCTCCGCTGGTTATCGGCTGCGACCGGAGTGACCGAGATCGCCCTTCGCGAACTGATGTTTGCACAACGTGCCCTCGGCCTGATTGTGGCTGAGCGCGATGCCCTCGATGACCGAACCGCCGCTGATGTGGCGCATCACTTGGCGCCCGTGATTCTGGCCGAAACGCGACTCAGTGTTGACGCTGGACGCGCCTGGACGGAGCGGTGGCGGGCCTACACCGCGGCGCTGGCGCTGCGCGGTAGCCCGGAACCGCCGGCCACGCGTCTGGCCCGCGTGATGCTGGCGGGCGCCGGAATGGACGCACCTGACGCAGCGGCCGTGCTGCAGGCCACCCAGTACGTGCAGGACCTGCGCGCCGCGTTGAACGAGCAGCTGCGTAGCGCTTTCGGCGCCGCCTCCTTGCCCGACGATGTGCGACCGAGCGCCCTCCGCCCGAGCAGCGTGCGCCGGAGCACCCTGGGCCGCTGACGGGCCTGCGTCCCGGCAGTCGCCGGGAAACGACAAAACGGGCACCGTGCGCCGAAGCGACGTTGCCCGTTTTGTGTAATACGAACGCGAGGTGCCGAAGGCCGGACTCGAACCGGCACGTCCTTGCGGACACTGCGCCCTGAACGCAGCGCGTCTACCAATTCCACCACTCCGGCAGATCCGCGCCCGATGGCCAATGGCCACGGGAACGGCAGGGCGGGAAGGATAGATCGGAAAGGGGCAGAAAGTCAACGCCAAAGGCCAGAAACGTGATGCCGGGCCGGTTCGTCATTCTCACGGAGCGATTACGTTTGAAGGACGTATGGCGAAACAGGACACCGACGACACCAACAACGAGCTGATCGCGCGGAACAAGCGCGCGCGTCATGACTACGAGATTCTCGAGTCCTGGGAGGCCGGTATCGTGCTGACTGGAACCGAGGTCAAGGCGTTGCGTGACGGGCGAGCCAATCTCACCGACGCGTACGGCTACGTGCGGGATGGTGAGGTGTTCCTGCTCAACCTGCACATCGGTGCCTACGGACATGGCAACGTGTTCAATCACGATCCTACCCGCACGCGCAAGCTGCTCCTGCACAAGCGTGAGATCCGCCGTCTCATCGGGTCCGTCGAACGCCAGGGCCTCACGCTCGTCCCGCTCGACCTGTATTTCAAGAACGGCAAGGTCAAGACGCGCATCGCCCTCGGCCGCGGCAAGCAGCAGCACGACAAGCGGGAAGACCTGAAGAAGCGCGACGCCGAACGGGAGATCGCGCGCGTGCTGCGCAAGAGGTGAGCGGCATGCGCGCCACCATCGCGCTCACCGTGCCGCTGCTGGCCTTGGCTGGCTCGCCAGCGTTACCGGCCGTGCACCTCGCGGCGCAGGCACAGGATACGGCACGGCCGCCATCGTTGACGGTGCGGCTTGGTGAGCGCACGCGCACGGTGCCGGCCGTGGCGCACCCCGCCGGCGGTGTCGCCTTGCGCGCCGATGTCTTGGCTGAAGCCCTTGGCGGACAGTTGGTGCCCACAAGTGCGGGTTCCGCCCGCTATCGCTTCGAAGTGGGGCGCACCGGCATCGACATCGAACATGGGTCCACCCTCGCGGTCGTGGTCGATGACACGGTGCCGCTCGTGGCCGACGTTTTTCGGCACGGGGGGGCGGTGTACGTCCCCATGGCCATGGCGACCGAGTTGCTGCCTCGTGTCGGTGCGGGTGTGATGTTCGATGTGGACAAGCGTGAGTTGCGTCGTTTCGCGCTCAGTGTCGCCAGCGCGCGGTCCACCCCCGCACGACCTCCGGCCGCCAATACGGCCGCCAAGACGGCTCCGGTGCCCGGCGGCACCGCAGCGGCCCGTCGACCGGTAGCCGCTTCTCCGGCAGACCTGCGTGGCAGTCGCCAGCGTGTTGTCGTTGTCGACGCCGGCCACGGCGGGCCGGATCGAGGCATGTCCGGTCCGCTCCTGGGCGATGCCAGGGTGTACGAAAAGAACATCACCCTCGCGGTCTCCAAGCAACTGGAACGGGCGCTGCAGCAGCGCGGGATCCGCGTCGTGATGACCCGCACCACGGACACACTGATTGCGCTGTCCGATCGCGGACGCATCGCCAACGACGCCAAGGGTGATCTCTTCGTGTCGATTCACGTGAATGCGGCCAATCCTCGGTGGGCCAATCCCGGCGGTGCCCGCGGCTATGAGACCTACTTCCTCGCCGAAGCCAAGACCGAGGATGAGCGCCGCGTGGCCGCCATGGAAAACGAGGCCGTGCGTTTCGAAACGCGGGCTGACGTGTCCGGAGGTGATCCGTTGGGTTTTCTCCTTCGCGACATGGCGCAAAACGAGCATCTGCGCGAATCGTTGCGCCTCGCCGATCTCATTCAGGGGAGCATGCGCGCCGTGCACCCGGGTCCCAACCGGGGCGTGAAGCAGGCAGGCTTTCGCGTACTGGTCACGGCGTTCATGCCCGCAGTGCTCGTGGAGATTGGGTTCGGCACGAACCGGGACGAAGCGGCGTACATGACGTCACCTGACAAGCAGGCGGAGCTCGCCGAAACGATCGCGGATGCCGTCGCGCGTTACCTCGCCGAGTACGAACGCAAGGTGAGCGGATGATACGCCGCCTCGGCGTGGCCGCGCGCGGGGCCGCACGAGTAGCGGCGGTGGCCTGCGCATGGCTGCTTGCCGCTGGCTGCGTCTATTACAACGGCGTATACAACGCCGAGCGCGTCGCCAAGCGTGGTGACGGAAAGCTGCGACGGAACGAAGACGAGGCGGCCCGCGAGGATTTTCGCTTGTCGGCGATCCACGCGGAATCCGTCCTCGTTCGGGCCCCGACATCGTCGTGGTACCCGCGGGCGCTCTACCTGGCTGGTCGCGGCGCTGCTCTGGCCGGTGGCTGCGAGCAGGGCGTGGCCCGACTCAACGTGCTGCTGCTCGTGCCCACGGTGCCGGACGACGACCGCGTACGCGCCACGATTGCGCTGGCCGCGTGCGATTTGCGGCAGTCCAACGCCGCCTCGGCACGTGCCCGCCTCGACTCACTCCTTGGCCGACTGCCAGAGGGCGAAAGCCGACGCCAGGCCCGCCTCTGGAGTGCCCGCGCCGCGCTTGCACAAGGTGACCTCCCCGCCGTCGATCGCTATCTGGGGTCGCTCGACGCAGGACTGCTCCCGTGGGAAGTGGTCAACGCTGCACTTGCGGCGCGTGATTACGCACGCGCCGAGTCGGTGGTGGTGGCGCGCGCCGGGGCGGGCGATTTCCGCTCCGAGGTCACGCGCACCGTCAACGACCTCGCTGCCGCGGCGCGCTTCGAAGCGGCGGGGCGCATCGTAAAGGCGTACGACAACACGCGGGTGCGCGAGAGCGATCGCGCGCGACTGTACTACGCGTTGGGTGCGCAGCTCGCGCGCACCGGCCAGGATACCCTCGCGCGGCGCACGCTCCTGCGCGCCGAGGCCTTGGTGGGGAAAGACACGCTGCTGCGGAGCGATGTGCGTGCGAGGATGCTCCTGCTCGACTTGCGCCGCGCCGAGAGCATGCCCGCGGCCGATTCGATCCTCGCCCGTGTCGACTCCTCCACATGGGCCACATCGTTCGCCCGACAGATCGGTGAGCACGTGCTGCTCGTGCAATTACTGCGCGGGCGCGACGATCCCACCGGCGCGTCGGCGTACCTGGCAGGTGAGGTGGTGCGCGATTCACTGCGTACCCCGCTTCTCGCGCAGGCGCTGTTTTCGTCCTTTGCCCGCACCAACGGGTCGTCGGTCTTCGCCCCGTTCGCGTGGTACGCGGCGAGCCTGCTCCGCCCCGACAGCGCCGAACGGTGGGTGCAGCGCATCCGTACCGAGTATCCGGCGTCGCCGGTGGCCGCTCGGCTCCGCGGCGATGATCCGGCGACGGCGGAAGACTATCAGCGCGCGCCCGATTTGCTGAAATTGCGGTGGGGCGAGGCGGTCCGCGTGTGGAGTGATAGTGTTCGAAAGCTCCGGACCCGCGCCGCGCCGCGCGCGCCCTGAACGTGACCGTCTTCGTTTCTTCTTGCCCGCATCCGTCGCCGTGACTGCTGCCGCCACTGCCGCCACTGTCGCCCCCGTCCGTTCCTCAGCCGGCGGGAACGCCGCGTCGCTACCCGCCATGCGGGTGGCCGGGCTCGAGTTCCGCAACCCGGTGGTTCTCGCCTCCGGCACCGCCGGCTTCGGTATGGAGCTCGAGGATGTCGTTGACCTCGACGCCGTCGGCGGTATTTGCACGAAGGCCGTGAGCATTGCCCCCCGTACCGGCAATCCGGCACTGCGGGTGAGCGAGTTTGCCGGCGGCATGATCAACGCGATCGGGCTCGCCAACCCGGGGCTCGAGGCGGTCAAGCGCGATTACCTGCCGTGGCTCCCCGCCCATCATCCGGGCACCCGCGTCTTCGTGAACGTCGTCGGCAACAGTGTGGATGACTTCGCGACGGTCGTCGAGGCGATTGACGGCATGCCCGGCATCGACGGGTTTGAGCTCAATGTGAGCTGCCCCAACGTCAAGGCCGGGGGGCTGGAATTCGGCGCCGATCTGCAAGCACTCGCCGCGCTGGTGTCGGCGGCGCGCACCCGGACCACCCGGCCGGTCTTCGTCAAGCTCTCCCCCACGCTGGGCACGGGGGTAACCGACGCCGCACGGGTCGCGGTCGACGCGGGCGCCACGGGGCTCACCCTCGTAAACACCATGCCCGGCCTCGTGATCGACACGCAGGCGCGGCGTCCCAAGATCAGCTTCGGAAGCGGTGGGATCAGCGGCCCGGCCGTACTGCCGATCGGGTTGTTGGCGACATGGCGAGTGAGTCGGGCACTTCCCGGTGTGCCGCTCATCGGGCTCGGCGGCGTGAGTACCGGGGACGATGCCATTCAGTACCTCATGGCGGGTGCCTCGCTCGTGGGCGTGGGCACCGCCGCGCTGCGTGACCCGCGTGCCCCGGAGCGCATCGCTCGGCAGATGCGCCGGTGGGCGGAGCGCGAAGGGGTCAACGACCTCACCACCCTCATCGGAACCCTGCAGTGGCCCTCGTGACCGCGTCCCCCGTGACCCCGATCGTTGCGCTCGATGTCCCCAACCGTGCCGGCGCCGAGGCGCTCGTGCAGCGCCTCGGGGACGCCTGTGACTACTACAAAGTGGGTCTTGAGCTGTTTGCCGCCGAGGGGCCGGCCATCGTGGCGTGGTTGCGAGGGATCGGCAAGCAGGTATTCGTCGACCTCAAGTTGCATGACATCCCCAATACCGTGCGTGGCGCGGCCCGCAGCGTGGCGCGCCGCGGCGCGTCACTGCTCACGGTGCATGCCAGTGGCGGACCCGAGATGATCGCGGCGGCGGTGCAGGGGGCCAACGAAGGTCGCCCAGACGGTGGGTGCGCCATTTTGGGGGTGACGATTCTGACCAGCATGGACGGCGCGGGGGCCGGTGAGGCCTGGGGGCGGCCGCCGGTCGATGTCCAGGCGGAGGTGGTGCGACTGGCCGGGCTGGTGGCGGGCGGTGGCGCGGCGGGCATCGTCTGTTCCGGGCACGAGGCGGCGGCGGTCCGGCAGGCGTTCGGTGACCGGCTGGGTCTTTTGATTCCCGGTATTCGCTTGCCCGGCGGTGAGGCGCACGATCAGCGCCGCGTCATGACGCCGGCGGCGGCTGCCGAGGCCGGGGCCCGCTGGATCATTCTCGGGCGGGCCGTGACCGGGGCGGCCGATCCGGTGGCGGCGATGGCGGCAGTCAGGCGGGGATTGCCTTAGGCTGCCAAGTCCGTTAATCTGCAGGTCTTGCCCGTTTTGGGCGCCTTTTGTGGCGTCCGACGGTGTGAGAATTCACCGGCCAATCCGCTGGCCACTTTCGCTTCGCTCGTGCGCGGAATCGGTATCCGGGTCTCACCCGGACCACGATGCTTCATGAGCGATGAACAGCATGGGGAGTCCGGCCGGCCGCCGATGCATGGCGGTGCGGGAGACTCCGTCGGCGCGTGAGCGCCGAGGTGACCCGTGAAAGTTCGCAGCAGCGTCAAGCCGATCTGTGAGCACTGCAAAGTCGTCAAGCGACAGGGCGTGACTCGCATCATCTGCAAGCGTAACCCGAAGCATAAGCAGCGTCAGGGCTAAGGGAGCGCACAACACATGGCACGTATTGCTGGCGTCGATCTTCCGCGTGAGAAGAAGATCGAGATCGGCCTGACCTACATCTTCGGCATCGGTCGCAAGACCGCCCAGAAGATCCTCGAGGCCGCAGGGGTGTCGAGCGCGCAGCGCGTTCGCGACCTGAACGACAACGATCTCAACAAGCTCCGTCAGGAAATCGAGCGCAATCATCGCGTGGAGGGTGCGCTTCGCACCGAAGTCGCGATGAACATCAAGCGCCTGATGGACATCGGCTCGTACCGTGGCACGCGCCACCGTCGTGGCCTCCCCGTGCGCGGGCAGCGCACGCACACGAACGCGCGCACCAAGAAGGGGCCGCGCCGCGCCATCGCGGGCAAGAAGAAGGTGACCAAGTAAGCCATGGCTACCGCGAAGAAGACCAAGCGCGTCGTCGAGGCGGAAGGCATCGCCCACGTCAGCGCCACGTTCAACAACACGACCATCACGATCACCG